>DBXO01000028.1 GCA_002309635.1 Ruminococcus flavefaciens
CCGCTTCCGCCTGTATTGTCGAGCCAGATCTCATAGCTGTAGCCGTCAACATCATCAGCCTTGTACTGATTTCTGCCGTTGCCTACGCTGAACTTCTGACCGTTTGCTACTGAACCCTTAGTTGTAGTAACCTTGGGAGTTGTTGTAGCAGCAGGTGTTGTTGTAGCCTTTGTCGTTGCAGGTGCCTGTGTTGTTGTTACAGCAGGCAGTGTATTGATCTTATCTGCATAGCTCTCAGGGAGGCTCTTGAGGATTCCGAGGAGATACTTCTGAATTGAGTTAGCATCGTTTGAAGTGATGCCCGAACCTGCCTCGTAAACGTCCGCATTGAACTTGCCCTGATCTGTGAGCTTGTACTTGTTGGGATTTGCAAGAGACTGCATAATGATTACAGCGTCTGCCATATCGATTCCGTTATCGCAGTTGCCGTCGCCCCATCTTGAAACCTTAGCATTAAGAGCTTCCTTGGGATCAACCTGTTCAACAGGAGCTGTTGTAGTTGTAACTGTTGTAACTACAGGAGCTGTTGTTGCAGGAGCTGTTGTGTAAACAGGAGGATCGATCGACTTTGTGAGAGCAATAATGTCATTGTAGAATGACTTAGGCTGATAGTTCTCGAATGGGAGAGGTGATCCGCCGTTCTCACGGTATCTCCAGCTTCTCTCATCTGTTGTACCCCAAAGAGTTACAGTTGAGATGTTAGCCGCATGCTTCATAGCAACCTCAAAGATCTGAGGATAAAGCTTGTTGTTTGAACCTGTGCTGTTTGTGATATCCAGCTCAGTGATCTGAACGTCAAGGCCGAGAGCCTCGAACTTCTTTATAGCTGTCTCAAACTCGCTTGCTGAAGGATACTTGGAATCAAGGTGAGCCTGCATACCGATACCGTCGATATAGTCGCCTTCCTTCATGACTGTCTTAGCCATATTTACAAGGTCGTTTGTCTTAGCGCTCATGTACTCGTTATAGTCGTTGAGGTAGAGCTTTGTCTCCTTCGGAGCATACTGTCTTGCATACTTGAATGCGTTTACAACGAACTCAGAGCTGCCATTGTATACTCTTGACCAGTTGGAGTTGTTTGCAGGTCTCATTCCGCCGCCGTCGTTAACGAAGAGCTCGTTACATACGTCGTAGGAGTGGAGCTTGAGGTTAGGATAGTTTGACTTGATCTGAGAGAATGTATTCTTGATCATGCTCTCAAGACGCTTGTTCATTCTGTCCTTAGAAACGAAGCCACCGTTGTCCTGGAACAGGAACTGAGGTGTCTGGCTGTACCATACGAAGGTATGACCGCGAACGCCGATTCCGTTCTGCTCAGCAAACTTGAGTATACTGTCAGCAGATGAAAGGCTGATCTGTACATCGTCGCCGTTTACGCCCTTAACGATAGAATCGGGCTTCATTTCGTTCTCACAGGTGATGGAGTTGTAGTTCTTCTTGATGAACTGCTGAGCCTGTGAATTGCCGATCTCATAGCCGCTTACGGAAGTACCGAGACGGAAGTAGGGGCCCATGTAATCCTTGAAGCCTGTGCCGTTCTTGTCATATGTGTAATCAAGATTCTGGTGTGCGCGAACGCCTGTAGCACTTACTACCGCACCGCCATCGCCTGATGAACCTGTGCTGCCTGTGCTGCCTGTTGAAGCACCTGCGCTTGTATCGCCTACCTTACCCTGACCTGTTACTACTGAAGAAGACTTGCCTGACTTGGAAACCTGAACTGCGTCTACGAAGAAGTCGCAGAGATCACCAGAGCTCTCAGGAGTCTCGATGTAGAGGATCATGTCGCCTGAGTTTGAAGGTATTGTAAACTTTGTATTCTCAAGCTTTGTCCATTCGCCGCTCTTAGCTGAGCAGTCAGCGATCTGTGTGTAAGATGCGCCGTTTCCGTCGCCCTGCTGGAGTGACATCTGAAGAGTTACAGCGCTGCCTGAGTTCTGAAGAACTGCGGCACTGAAGCTGTATGTCTCACCGGGAACAAAAGCACTTGAATCCAGCGGGATAGCGCATCCGTTCCATTCCTGTGATCTGCCTGAAACGTAGAGTGAGTTTGAACCGTCGTAGTAGTTCTTGCTGTTTGTCTCAACAGAAGCGTCGCCTCTGCCTGACCAGTCGCCTGCACCCTTTTCAAAATCATTTGTGAAGTAGTCGCCGTTTCCGTCGGGCTCTACTGTCTTTACAGGTGTTGTGACAGTTCCTTCTCCGCCACCGCCGCCACCGGTGCCATTCTCATAAACAGCGAGGCTCTTAACGTTTGCGGAACCGTTTGATCTGTATCCTTCGATATTGAGTGATACTTCATAAAGAGTACCTGACATATCAAGACCAGCCTTTGACCATGCGTCAAAGTGCTTGCCTACGCTGATAGTCCCCTTCATGTAGTTAGTTGTATTATTTCTTGAACCGCTTGTCTGACGGATGCTCCAGTACTGCGGGAAAGTAGCTGTACCGTCAAGAGAAGGCTGGTTGTAACGCATTGTCTTACAGATATCGTAAGTGTTTCCGTTAAGAGTTACGTTGCCCTTTCTCTCAGCTCCGTCTCCGGGTGGACGCCAGTCGCCCCATCCTTCAACGATGTAGTACTCCATAAGAGGATTTCTTGTCCATCCGTAAACGCACATGTAAGAATTTCCTCTGGGGGTGTACTCAACATCATAGGTCAGAGTTATATCAGAACCGATCTGATTGTATCTCTGCTTCTTGCTGTCGTAGTTCTTGCCCATACGAGCAAGGAAGTTTTCAATATTGCTCCATGAGCAGGTGAAGGAACCTGCGCCGGGATTCATTGAAACCTGTCCCTGACCGTTCTGATTCCACATTTCGTAGTCAAAGCCGCCGATATTGCCTCTCGTCTGCTGGTCGGCACCATGAGCAACAATTGTGGGAACTGCAGGAATACTTGAAGCGATCATCATAGCAGTAGTGCTTGCGCTGACGATCTTCTTTAAGATGCCTTTTTTCATGTTGATCATTCCTCACTTTCCAAATAAGGTGATTTTTCTAAATCCTTTTTTAACTGAGGAAAAGCACTAAGCTCAAAATGCTTGGCGTCCCTCCTCTTCCTCAGCTCTTGTAATCATTTTATTACATTTTTATGAACTTTACAAGTCAATTCTTGCTAACAATTATATTGCTTGCTCATTTTTTGCTGTTTTTGCACATTTTAGCTCCCATTTTCTTTCTATTTTTATGCATTCTCGATTTTTCGTTATATTTCTACACTTTTTTGTGCTGCCCATTATGCATATTTATAGCACTATTGTGCTGATGCTTTGGCACAGCATACTGATAGAGCCGTTTTTTGCGGCTTGATGTCCCTATACGATATGTAATCGCAGAATAGCAAAATACTGCCAGATAACGCCAAAAACTGAATTGTCAGACCAGTTAAAAATCGGTCTGAAATAATCCTTTAAAAATGTAATATTTTTACTATTAACGGTATGCACAAAATTGTTGACGGTTTAATGTTGATTCCTACAAACTTCTCATATTGTCTTTATTTTTAGTGAAAAATGTACTATAATATAAGAGGTATATAAGATTCATATATCAGTTTTCTGTAAAGAAGGGGATATCTCTATGGAAAGTGAGAAAACCAAAAAGATCGTGGTTGTTGTTTCAGGTCTTGATGAGGAATATCAGTACAATATATTCAGGGGCATCAACACCTTCGCATTAGCACATGATATGAATATCTCCTATGTTGCGGGCTTCGGCGGAATGGTCGGAAGCACAACCTTTGACGTGGGCGAGAGCAGTATATATAACCTTATTGATTATACCCAGTTCGACGGCGCCCTCCTTATGACAAACACCTTCGGCGATGCCGAAATGAGAAACCGGATTTTCGGCAGAGCCCTTGCAGCCCATATCCCCGCAGTCGTTTTCGAGAGCCGCGAGAACCCTGAGTTCTATGATATAAGCATAGATAACTTCGGCGTTATGAAAACTCTCGTTAACCATGTAATCGTGCAGCATGGCGCAAAGGTCATAAACTACGTTTCAGGCCCTCTCGGCAATCCCGAGGGTAAGGCGCGTTACGACGCCTTTATCAGCACTATGGAGGAAAACGGTCTTACTGTCGATGAAAAGCGTGTTTTCTACGGCGATTTCAAAAGCTACGACGGCAAACTTGCCGTAGACGAATTCGCCGCCTCGGGACTTGAGCTTCCCGATGCTTTCATATGCGCAAACGACAGTATGGCTCTCACAGTGGCTTCATCACTGGAAAAGCTTGGCTACAAGGTGCCCGACGACGTTATCGTAACAGGCTTTGACAACACATTCAGCGCCCGCAATTCCACACCTGCCATAACTTCCGTAAAGAGACCTCTCTATCAGGCAGGTGAGCAGGCCGCAAAAATGCTGTACAATATACTTGAGGGCATAAATCAGGAAAAAAGCGTTATCCTCGACGCAGAGCCGGCTTATTCCGAGAGCTGCGGCTGCAAAAGCAGCAGCAACGATGACCTCAGGGAGTACAAGAAGCTTACCTACCGCAAATCCGAGGATACCAACAATAACATACATATGATAAACCGCCTCACAGCAGGACTTGCCGAGGCTACCACCACCACCGAGTTTTTCAGCGTCATCTCAAGCCTCATAGGAGAGCTTGACTGTGAGAAATTCTCCCTCTGTCTCTGTGAGGACTGGCAGGAGGCATATGCCGTTTCCGTTCCTCTCATACAGAACAGCTACTCTGAATACATGACCGCTCCCCTGATATGGGACAAGGGCGAACGAAGGAGCGTCAGCTACTTTCCCAGCAGGAACATGTTTCCCGAGGGCTTTGAAAAGCGCGGCTGCATAAACTACTTCCTGCCCCTACATTTCAGCGACCGCTGCATGGGATATTACATATTTACCAACAGCGACTTCCCTACCTACAGTCTCCTGTGCCATACCCTTTCAATGGTGCTGAGCAACTCGCTGGAAAATATCCGCAAGCTCACACATCTTAATAAGGCTATGGACGAGCTGAACCGTCTCTACGTCATAGACCAGCTCTGCAATATCTACAACCGCAACGGCTTTATAAATATTGCCGACGACCTCTTCAAGGAGTGCGTTGCAAAGGGCAGTCAGATAATGATAAGCTTCATAGATATGGACGGTCTCAAGTTCATCAACGACAATTACGGTCACAACGAAGGCGATTTCGCAATACAGCGTATCGCCAGCATAATACACAACAGCTGTGAACAGGGCTGTATCTGTGCGCGTTTCGGCGGCGACGAGTTCGTCTATTTCAGTCCCAACGCCACAGAAAGCGACGCTCTTACGCTTGCGCGCAAGATCAATACAGCTCTCGACAATATAAACAGGCTCCTTCAGAAGCCCTACACCATCTCCGCCAGCATAGGAAGCGTCGTTACGGTTGCCAAGGCGGGCGACACGCTTTACAGCATAGTAAAGCTTGCCGATGACAAAATGTACGAAATAAAGAAACAGAAAAAAAATGCGCGTAAATCAGAAAGGATCTGAATTGGGGGAAAAGCCGCTGCACCTGGCAGCGGCTTTTCTACGCCTTTCTGAAACCTACGCACTGCACGGCAGCGACAGGATTGTTCTTTTCGTCCTTTATCTCCACGTTGTAGCAGCATATGGTCCTGCCGTCCTTGATGAGCCTTGCTTCTGCGATGATACGCTCAGTCTTCGGCACTCCTATAAAGCTTGCGTCGCAGTTCAGCCCAACGACTCCCGCCTGCTGCCAGTTTGAAGCGACCGCAAAGGCAAAGTCCGCAAGGGTGAAGTAAACTCCGCCCATAATACCGCCGACTGCGTTTTTGTGGTGTTCGTTTATAACAAGGCTCACCTTTGCGTAATGATCGTCCAGCTCATCGATAACAGCGCCCATTTCCGTGGCAAAGCGGTCTTTTTTAAATATTTCACGTACCTTTTCAAGTGTTCCGATATCAGTCATGTATTACCTCCTGCTTTCATATTCTTCCCTTAATATCGAGAAATACAGCCTGCCGACATACTTTCCGTCCATACAGAAATAGTCCCTGAGAGTTCCCTCGTAGGTGAAGCCGCACTTCTCTATGACCCTTTTTGACGGCGCATTGATAGTCTTTGTGCATATCTGCACCTTATGCAGGTTTATTTTCTCAAAGCCGAAATCAATTACCGCTCTTGTAGCCTCCGTAGCATAGCCTCTGCACTGGAATTCAGCACCTATACAGTATTCTATCTCCGCAAAGTGGTTCCTGCTGTCAACAAGAAAATAGGCTATCTGACCTATGCACTCCCCGTTTTCCTTGTCGATGACCGCCCAGCGGTAGTAGTCCTCGCGCTCGTAATTGCATATATACTTGTCGAGGAGCCCGTTGACCTCTTCCAATGTGCGGTATGTAGGTTCAGAGTACATGGTCTGCACATTTTCGTCGCCGGCCCAGTTCCTGAAGACTGCGTCGCAGTCCGAATACTCAAATCTTCTCAATATGAGCCTTTCCGTCTCTATTGTCTGTGTTCCGATATGTGTAAGCACAATTATCTCCTCCGAAAAAAGTTCTCCCCTGACATATCAGCTATATCAGGGGATTCTGTCTTATACAAGTTTTGACATATCATAAAGTCCTGCGGGCTGATCCTTGAGGAAAAGCGCCGCATTTATGGCTCCCTCGGCGAAAACGCTCTTGGAAGCTGCCGAATGTGAAAGTGTAAGCACTTCATCGTGTCCTGCAAATATAACGTCATGTTCGCCTACGATAGTGCCGCCGCGGATAGAATGCATGCCTATCTCGGTTTTTTCGCGCTTCTGGCGGCGCGAGTGGCGGTCGTAAACGAAATGCCTTGAATTGTCAAGTGTCTCGTTGATAGCGTCGGCAAGCATGATAGCGGTGCCGCTGGGAGCGTCCACCTTCTGATTGTGGTGCTTTTCGACGATCTCGATGTCGAACTGGTCGCCAAGTATGGAAGCTGCCTTCTTGGCAAGCTGAACAAGGAGATTGACTCCCAGTGACATATTGAATGTGAAGAATACTGGAACCTGATTTGCCGCCGACTTTATCTTTGCCGTCTGAGCCTCGTTGTAGCCTGTTGAGCCGATAACTATGGGAGTTCCCGTAGAAAGACAGTACTCAAGAAGTCCGTCAAGTCCCGCAGGATTTGAGAAATCGATGATAACATCGGGCTTTACGGGGAGCTGCCGGGGAGTTTCCACTATCGGGAAGTCAGCATACTGCTCGGTATACATATCTATGCCTGCAACTACCTCGCAGTCGTCGCGTTCCTTGATACAATTGTATATAGTCTTGCCCATTTTGCCGTTAGCGCCGCAAATTGCAATATTTGTCATAATTACACTTCCTTTTTATCAATTCGGAATCAATGTATCCCTGACGGGACAGATCTGAACGTTTTCTGATATGTCAGCGCAGGCTGACACTGCCAATCCCTGATCACTTAATAAGTCCGTGCCTGGCAAGTGTAGCCCTGAGCTTTGCTCTGTGCTCGTCGGTCATCTCACAGAGCGGCAGACGACAGGGACCTGCGTTCCAGCCTACCATGTTCATAGCTTCCTTTACGGGGATCGGATTAACCTCGATGAACAGATCGTTGATGATATCAAGATACCTGAGCTGGAGCTTCATAGCCTCAGCGAAGTTGTTATCAAGGCAGAGCTGAACCATATCGTGCATCTCACCGGGGATAACATGGGAAGCTACTGAGATAACGCCCTTTCCGCCGAGAGACATAACAGGAACTACCATATCGTCGTTGCCGCTGTATATGTCTATATCGTTGCCGCACTCGGCAGCTATCTTTGCAACATAGCTGATATTGCCGCTTGCCTCCTTGATAGCTGCGATATTCCTGTGCTTTGCAAGCTCCTTAACGGTAGCCACGTCAAAGCCGCAGCCGGTTCTGCTGGGAACATTGTAGAGTATTATCGGTATATTCACTGCGTCTGCGATAGCTGTGAAATGAGCGATAAGTCCCTTCTGGGTAGCCTTGTTGTAGTAAGGAGTTACGTGAAGCAGAGCGTCTGCGCCTGCTGCCTCGGCTTCCTTTGAAAGCTCCACAGCATAGTGTGTATCGTTGCTGCCTGCGCCTGCGATAACAGGAACCCTTCCTGCAACGTGCTTGACAGCGAATTTGATACAGTCACGGTGCTCGTCATCGGTCATTGTAGCAGACTCGCCTGTAGTACCGCAGATAACTACAGCGTCGGTGCCCCTTGCGATCTGGTCGTCGATAACACGGCCGAGCTCGTCGTAGTTTATTGAACCGTCGGCATTCATAGGGGTAATGATAGCAACTGCCGCACCGGTGAAAATTGTGTTCTTCATAGCTTTATTCCTTTCATAAAAATGGAATTATCGCACGGGACGTCGGGGACACCGTCCCCGACATCAGCGTTATGATGATATCTGAATGTTTTTTGCATGAAGACGATGCCCGCATCGTCCTCCGTTATTATTGCTTTATTTTCGGAACGCCTGGAGCGGCACCGTGGCCGCCTGCGCATGCCCTCGCTTAATCAAAGTAGCCCTTTGCCGCAAGCAGCTCAGCAAGAAGCACTCCGCCGCCTGCTGCGCCTCTGAGTGTATTATGTGAAAGGCATACGAACTTGTAATCGTACTGTGTATCCTCACGGAGACGACCCGTTGATACAGCCATACCGCCCTCGAGGTTCCTGTCAAGCTTAGCCTGCGGACGGTCATTCTCCTCGAAATAGTGTATGAACTGCTTGGGAGCGCTGGGAAGATCCAGCTCCTGGGGAACGCCCTTGAAATCAGCCCACAGCTTAAGTATCTCTTCCTTGGAGGGCTTGTTCTCGAAGCTTACGAAAACAGCAGCCGTATGGCCGTCTGATACGGGAACGCGGAGGCACTGTGTCGTAATATTTGGAGCTGTTGCCTTTACTATCTCATTGCCCTTTATCTCGCCCCATACCTTAAGCGGCTCCTGCTCGGACTTCTCCTCCTCGCCGCCGATGTACGGGATAAGGTTATCGATCATTTCAGGCCATGTCTCGAAATTCTTGCCTGCGCCTGAAATTGCCTGATAAGTACAAGCCAGCACGTTCTTGAGGCCGAACTTCCTCAGAGGATGAAGCGCGGGAACATAGCTCTGTATGGAGCAGTTTGACTTTACTGCAATGAAGCCTCTCTTAGTGCCGAGACGCTCGCGCTGAGCCTTGATTATCTCGATGTGCCCGGGGTTTATCTCCGGAACTACCATAGGTACGTCGGGAGTAAATCTGTGAGCAGAGTTATTTGAAACGATAGGGCACTCAGCCTTTGCGTAAGCCTCTTCAAGAGCCTTTATCTCGTCCTTTTTCATATCAACTGCGCAGAAGCAGAAATCTACCATGCCTGCGATTTTCTCGATATCGCTTGTTGCGTCCATGAGGATCATGTCCTTCATCGAAGCCGGCATGGGAACTGCCATCTTCCAGCGGCTTCCTGCTGCCTGCTCGTATGTCTGACCTGCACTTCTCGGTGAAGCCGCAAGCACCTTGACATTGAACCAGGGGTGGTTCTCCAGCAGCGTTGCAAAGCGCTGTCCGACCATACCCGTTGCGCCTATAATACCTACATTATACTGTTTCATAATTTACCTCTCCTTAAAAAATTTCCATAAAATAACAAAAACCGGTTGCAAACCGGTCCATCATGCGTTATAATAGAAATGTTGACATATCATTATAAAAATATGCCGATAGCTCTCCATCAAAAGCATGATGACAGCTGCAGACCTGTTAAGTGTGCAGCCAGAGCTGAATTTACCAAAGACAGCTCTTCGGCGGCATTGCCTTTCGCTGAACACCATCGGACGGGTCGTCCCGTGTGCAGGTACTTTTCGCAGCCGCGCCTCTACCTTGTAACTATAATAGCACTTAAATCTGCTATTGTCAATACATTCTTGAAATTTTATTTGCCAAATCATATTTTTGCTGTGCAGAATTATGATTCCGGCCCTCAGCCTTTAACCATGAGCCGTCAGCTTATTGCAGGGGCGCACAGTGTACGCCCGAATAAAAGCGGCAAAGCCGCTTAATAATGACTGACAGCTAAAGTCTGACGGCTGAACAAAAGGAGATATTAATGGAACTTCTCAAATCCGATTTTTACTATGAGCTGCCCGAGGAGCTCATAGCCCAGACTCCCATAGAGCCGCGGAACGCTTCACGCATGATGTGCGTTGACCGCAGAACGGGAGCAATAACTCACGACCACTTCTATAATCTATGCGAGCACCTCAAAGAAGGTGACCTTCTGGTCATGAACGACTCACGGGTCATTCCTGCAAGGCTCTACGGCGAGAAAATAGGCAATCAGACCTTTATCGAATTCCTGCTTCTCGAACAGAAGGGCGACAAGCGCTGGGAGATAATCTGCCGCCCGGGAAAGAAGGCCAAGGTCGGAACGCGCTTTTCATTCGGCGGCGGAAGACTTGTGGCAGAGGTAGTCGAAGTCAAGGACGACGGCAACCGCATCGTGCAGTTTGAATGCGAGGGCAACTTCTTCACAGCCCTCGAGGATGTGGGACAAATGCCCCTGCCGCCATACATAAAGGAAAAACTCGAAAACCGCGAACGCTATCAGACCGTATACTCCAGAGAGCTCGGCTCTGCGGCTGCTCCTACAGCAGGACTGCACTTTACTCCCGAAATGCTGAACGATATCCGCGCAAGAGGCATAAAAACAGCTTTTGTTACGCTTCACGTAGGTCTCGGTACGTTCCGTCCCGTCAAGGAGGACAACGTCCTCGACCACAAAATGCACAGTGAGCACTACTACCTCCCGAAGGAAACCGCTGATCTCATAAACGAGACCAAAAGGAACGGCGGAAGAGTCATCGCAGTGGGTACCACCACATGCCGCACACTTGAGAGCGTTGCCACGTTCTACGGGGATATTTCCGAGCATGAGGGCTATACGGATATATTCATCTATCCATCATATGAGTTCAAGTGCATAGACGGACTCATAACAAACTTTCACCTGCCCGAAAGCACACTGATAATGCTGGTATCGGCTTTCATGGGCTACGATAATACGATGAACGCATATAGGACTGCTGTGCAGGAGCGCTACCGCTTCTTCAGCTTCGGCGACAGTATGTGCATATTATAAAAAAGCATGATCAAGGAGATTAACAATGGCTGAAAACGAACTTTTCGACTTTTTCAAGGGGATAATCGATTCAGAGGAGGGACCAATAGTTCTCTGCAACCTCGATTACAGGATAATATATGAAAACCCGGCTGCTATGATGTACTATACTCCTGCAGCGCCTATCACGGGCAAGCTCCTTTCCACTCTCATGGACGAGGAAATGATGAGCAAGGTGAATATGAGCGTTGAGTGGTTCAAGGAGGACAGGAAGAACAACAAGGTATTTGCTTTCCATGACAATACCAATAATATGGATATGTATATCCTCGCCATAAGGAACACAAAGGGCGAGCTCATAGGCTTCTACGGACGCCGCGAGGACAGGACCCCCGATCAGGGCAAGATATTCGATCTTGACTGAAGTGCAGCTTCAGCCGGGAACATGTGATTCGTAATAACAGGATATTTCCGGTTCATCGGAGTAAGCCGACAAACTAATTATGAATTATTGATTGCGGATTATGAATTAAAATAAAAGGAGAAGCTATGTTCAAACTTCTTAAAACCGATAAAAAAGCCCGCAGAGGTACTTTTGAGACCGTTCACGGCACATTTCAGACCCCATGCTTCATGAACGTGGGAACTGCCGCTGCGATCAAGGGCGGTATTTCCTCAGTTGACCTGCAGGGGCTTAAAACTCAGGTGGAACTCTGCAACACCTATCATCTGCATCTGCGACCCGGCGACCATGTGGTCAAGCAGATGGGCGGACTTCATAAGTTCATGAACTGGGACAAGCCCATACTCACCGACAGCGGTGGATTTCAGGTGTTTTCACTTGCCCGGCTGCGTAAAATAAAGGAAGAGGGAGTATACTTCGCATCACATATCGACGGTCACCGCATATTCATGGGACCGGAGGAGAGCATGCAGATACAGTCCAATCTCGGCTCCACCATTGCTATGGCTTTCGATGAGTGTATCGAGAATCCCTCTCCCTACAAGTACGTTGCCGACTCTATCGAGCGCACCACCCGCTGGCTGATACGCTGCAAGGAGGAAATGTCAAGGCTAAACAGCCTCCCGGACACTATCAATAAGGATCAGCTTCTTTTCGGAATAAATCAGGGCTCTACGTTTGACGATCTGCGCATAAAGCATATGGAGGACATTGCAAAGCTGGATCTTGACGGCTACGCTATCGGCGGTCTTGCAGTCGGCGAGGCTACCGATGAGATGTACCGCATAATCGACGTTGTAGAGCCATATATGCCGGTACATAAGCCCCGCTACCTCATGGGCGTGGGTACCCCCTCCAATATAATCGAGGCTGTTGCACGCGGAGTTGACATGTTCGACTGCGTAATGCCAAGCAGAAACGCACGCCACGCTACTGTCTTCACATGGAGCGGCATCATGCATCTGAACAACAAGTGCTACGAGACCGACCCACGGCCTGTGGACGAGCAGTGTGACTGCCCAACCTGCCGCAATTTCAGCAGAGCCTACATTCGCCACCTTTTCAAGGCAAACGAGCAGCTTGCAGGCAGACTGGCTGTACAGCACAACCTGTACTTCTACAATACCCTTACGGAAAAGATAAGAGAAGCCATAGACGAGGACCGCTTCGAGCAGTTCAGAGGCAGGTACTCACAGCTTCTTGCCACAAGGATATAATAACGGCTTACGCCGATATACGGACGGAGTTCATATGAATACTTTTTTGTTTTTACTTATGCTTGCGGTCTCTGTCGCAGTGACCGCTGTTTTTCTGCACGAGCTCGGAAACGACCTGAAAAACTCTGAAAAGCCCTCAAAAAGGCTGTCAGCAGTACGCGGTGCCTCACGCGGAGCCGCTCTGCTCCTTGTACTTGCAGCCGCTGCCGAAGCCCTCGGACTTTTCAGTGCAGCCCCGTATACTGGAGCCTGCCTGCTCCTCGGCGGCACGGCAGGAGCGTCCATGCTCCTCTGCCTTTACAACAAAAAGCACAAGTACCGGATCGTCCTTACTGCGGTAAAGGCTGTCCTGGCAGCAGCAGTGCTTGAGGTCACGCTTTTCAATATCCCCACCTACAGACTGTGGTCCGGCAGCTACGGTGAGATGAGCTTCTCAGCCGAGGAATGCGCAAAGAGCGAAAGCGTTGAATGCAACGGAAATGATATTTCCCTGTATGGCTGCAATAACGCCGTATTTCAGTTTGACGGCATAGACGAGGAAGTCGCCGACGTGTATTTCGACATCGCCCATGCAAAAAACACCAAGGGCACAATGGTGACCATAGACTCCATGGACGAGACCAATACCGCCGTTTACCGTGACGCTGTAGCTTCTCAGTTCATTGCAGCAGGCAAGCCCCATTCCCGATACGTTCAGCTGCACCTTTCAGGAAAAGTCAGCAGTCTAAGGATAAGGATTGCTCCCCTTGACAACGGAAAAATAGAAATAAAAGGCATAACATTCAACCGTCAGATACCCATGGACATCTCATGGGCAAGACTGTTCCTTATCGTATTCTGCGTCTGTCTCGTCAGACTTATGCTGCACAGCAGGGCTATGCAGAAGAGCTTTTCCGACAGCAAGCGCCTGTGTCATATAGCCTCGGTTATCATAACCGACGCCGCCTGTGTGGCAGCTGTGCTCATTACCTTTGTGAAGCTCGATAACTACTCTATCATAGATATAATGCAGCGCCCCGCGGGTAATCAGGTCACACAGGAGCTTGTTGACGCCTTTGAACATGGCAGCACAAGGATACTTGACGAGCCCGCTGACGAATTCAACAGCTTTTCCGCCCCCTATGACGGAGACGCCCGCGACAAGGCAAAGCTGTCCTATAAATGGGACCACGTTTACTATAACGGTCATTACTACAGCTATTACGGCATAGCTCCGGTAGTACTGGTCTTCATGCCATATCATCTGCTCACGGGATACTATTTCCCCGCTTCCATGGCTGTTCTGCTTTTTGCCCTGACAGGCATCATAGGACTTACCAAGCTGTACATGATGTTCATAAGGAAGCTGTTCCCGAAGATACCATCGGGTATAGTGATATGCGGACTTATGATAATACAGACAGTCAGCGGCATATGCTTCAGCATCGGCAGACCGCAGTTCTACGAAATAGCGCTTGCGGCAGGCTTTGCCACCCTCACATGGGCGGTATACTTCATGCTCTCTGCAAACATAATAGGAAAGGGAAAGCCCTCTCTGCCGAGAACTGCCGTATCCTCCCTGCTCTTTGCCACAGCCGTGCTGTGCAGGCCTACACTTGTGCTTTACTGTATCACGGCAGCCGTCTTCATGCTCATGGCTGTGCCAAGAGTAAAGCCGGCGGCTTCCGGAGACAAAAAGAAAAACGGCGGAAATACAGCAGGATACCTGCTCTGTGCAATACTCCCCATGGTCTGTATCGGTCTTGTACAGATGTGGTACAACTTCGACCGTTTCGGCAATCCCTTTGAGTTCGGCATACAATACTCGCTGACCATAAACGACTTTACAAGGACGCAGTTCCACACCCGTCTGTCGTGGATACCCGTTTACAACTATTTCTTCAATCCACCCGTTTTCTCAGCAAGCTACCCGTTTATCAGCTCGGCGTACCAGTCAATGGACGCTGGCGGCTTCTTCTATTACGATTTCCCGTCTACAGCCAATACATCGGGACTGTTCTATCTTGCGCTCCCCATGTTCGCTTATCTGCTCTCATTCAGGGCCTTGAAGCAGATCAACGGCAGAAAGAACAAGCTAAAAGCAGCATTCATTATCGGAGTTCCCTGTCTGCTCATACCCTTCGGTATAGTCGCATCGGTATGGGAGAGCGGTTACGCAGTGCGATATATGGCTGACTTCGCGTGGCAGTCTCTCCTCGGTGCATTTGCAGTGATATTCTTCCTTTACGGAAAGGCCAAGGACGAAACAATGAAAAAGCTTGTCCGCGGCTTCATGTGCTTCTCTGTAATATGGGCTCTTGTTGTCGGCGGAGTACAGGCGTTCAATCAGGCTTTCCGCTACGACATATATGACAGGAGCTTCCCCGAAATGGCATATGAGGTACAGCGCCTGTTCGCTTTCTGGACATGATGTACTGCGTTTATATCATAAAATGCGAGGGCGGACTGCTGTACACCGGAATTACCAACAACGTGGAGCGCCGCATGGACGAGCACTTCGGCAGGACGGAAAAATGCGCAAAGTACACCCGTTCCCACAAAGCGGAGTCACTTGAAGCGCTGTGGAGCTGTGAGAACCGCAGTATAGCTTCTAAGCTCGAATACCGGATAAAACATCTCACAAAGGCGCAGAAGCTCAGGCTCATAGCCGATAATTCATGCTTCAGCGAGCTTTTCGGTGCGGAGCTCACAAAGCTTTACCGCCGGGAGCCTGTATGATAAAAAGAACTTTCCGACTTCCGGACATAAACAATCGGAGCATATCCATAAGGAGTACCATATGTACGAAAACAAAACAGAGGAGCTGCCTGTAAAAGCCGTTCTCGCCTGCGTCGATACAGGCGAATTCGACGCGGAGGCTTCAATAGACGAGCTTGCCGAGCTGGCTGCCACCGCAAATGCGGAGGTGGTCGGCTCTGTTATACAGAAACGCCCTACCTTTGACCCTGCCACCTGCATGGGCGCAGGCAGACTGGAGGAGCTCAAGGAACAGCTCGAACCACTCGGAGCAGAGCTGGTCATATTCGACCACGAGCTCACCGGCGTTCAGGTAAGAAATATCGAGGAGATTCTCGACGTCCGCGTTATCGACAGGACAACTCTTATACTCGACATATTCGCTCAGCGTGCCCGCACAAAGGAGGGCAAACTGCAGGTCGAGCTTGCTCAGCAGAAGTACCGCCTGCCCCGTCTCACCGGCATGGGCACAGCTCTTTCCCGACTGGGAGGCGGTATAGGCACGAGAGGTCCCGGAGAAACAAAGCTGGAGACCGATAAAAGGCATATCCGCAAGCGTATAAGCTACCTCGAAGCCGAACTGGAGGAGCTGAAAAAGCACCGCAGCTTCTCACGCTCCCGCCGCAAAAAGGACGGCGTCCTCTGCGCGGCTATAGTCGGCTATACAAACGTGGGCAAGTCAACTCTCCTCAACGCCCTCACGGACGCGGGGGTACTCGCGGAAAACAAGCTCTTTGCAACTCTTGATATCACCTCCCGCTCAATCGAGCTCCCCGACGGCAGGAGCGTTATGCTCATCGACACCGTCGGTCTCATAAGAAGGCTCCCACACAATCTCGTTGAAGCCTTCAAGTCCACATTGGAGGAGGCTGCGGCGGCTGATATAATACTCAATGTGCAGGATCTGTCCTCACCTGAGATGAAGGAGCAGGCGGAAGTCACCGAAAGCCTGCTCAATGAGCTCGGCTGCGAGGGCATACCGCAGGTATACGTCATGAACAAAGCGGACGCGGCTCCCTTTACGGATACTGTCTTCGAGGACGACAATACCGTGATGATAAGCGCAAAGGAGCGCACGGGTTTCGACAGACTGCTTGAATGCATAATGAAGAACCTCCCCGAGACAGCAAAGCGCATGAAGCTCCTTATCCCCTATGACAAGGGCGGATTTCTCGGAAAAGTCCGTCAGGACGGCAAGATATTCTCGGAGGAGTACTCCGAAAACGGGATCCTCGTTGACGCTCTTGTGGACGTAAAGCTCATAAAAGAGGCGGAAAGCTACAAGGTCTGAGTACTTTTCAGCGGAAATACGTTGACACAGACGTTAAAAACGGATATAATTTAAGTGAACAGTGATCGGTTTGCAGGAGACGGTGTCCCCTGCAAACTTCCCGAAGATCAATCGAAAGGATAAAACATGAATAACAGGATCAATGAATTATACGGCTTCGACAGCAGGCTCGCGGAGCTTGCAGCTCAGGCAGAGAAAAACTGCGCCGGAGCCTTTGCCAAAACAGACGCCAACGCCGGGTACTGCGGCGCAAAGGTGCTCAAGGCTTTTTCCGACAATAAGGTCAGCGAACCCTGCTTCTACGGCTCAACAGGCTACGGCTACGGAGATATGGGCCGTGAAGTCATAGACAAGGTCTTCGCTCAGGCTCTCGGCGCCGAGGACGCACTGGTGCGCTTCAACTTCGTTTCGGGCACTCACGCGCTGTCCGTGGCGCTTTTCGGAGTACTCCGCGCAGGCGACAAGATAGTTTCCATAACGGGCAAGCCCTACGATACTCTTGAAGAAGTCATCGGTATCAGCGGCGATAAGGGCAACGGTTCCCTCATGGACTTCGGCGTGGAGTACGGTCAGGTAGACCTCAATGAGGACGGCACTCCAAGGCTCGGCGATATAACCGAAGCCGTAAATGGCGCAAAGGTGGCTTACATACAGCGTTCACGCGGATATTCCCTCCGCGGGGCCTTCACAATTGCGGACATAGAGAAAATGATAAAAGCCGCTAAAAAAGGCAATCCTGACATTATCGTCATGGTGGACAACTGCTACGGCGAATTCGTCGAGGACAGAGAGCCTACGTCTGTCGGGGCAGACGTTATTATCGGCTCGCTTATAAAGAACGCAGGCGGCGGCATCGCCCGTACAGGCGGCTATATCGCAGGCAGAGCAGATCTTGTCGAGCTCTGTTCCTACCGGCTCACCTGCGTGGGTATGGGTAAGGAGGTCGGCTGTACCCTCGGCATGAACCGTGAAATGCTCATGGGTATATTCTTTGCTCCCGATGTTGTGGCAAACGCTATAAAGACATGTACATTCGCAAGCGAGCTCTTTACGCTCCTCGGCTTTGAGTGCTCTCCGCGAAAGGACGAGCCGAGAGGCGATATAATCACCGCTGTAAAGCTTGGCGACGAGGCTCATCTCTGCGCTTTCTGCCGCGGTATACAGAAGGGCGCTCCCGTTGATTCCTTCGTAACTCCCGAGCCCTGGGACATGCCGGGCTATTCAAGTCAGGTCATCATGGCGGCAGGAGCCTTCACAAACGGAGCCTCAATAGAGCTGTCCGCCGACGCTCCCCTCCGCGAACCCTATGCGGTATGGATGCAGGGCGGCATAACCTACACCAGCGGAAAGCTTGGTGTAATGCTTGCAGCTCAGGAAATGCTTTCAGAGGGACTTATAAAAATATGAACCGTGATTCAGCAGAGCTGAATTTTAATAAAGTTAAGGGTTGAAAATCTATGTGTCTGCTTCGCTCACATTTTTTTGATCTTGTCACCGCAGGCGACTCAATAACCAACAACTCTTAACTGTAAACCCTAAAAACAATGAGGAGGAAAAAATTATGCCATTCATCAACGTCAAGACCAATGTTTCTGTTTCGGACGAGCAGAAAATATCTATCAAATCCGCTATGGGGCGCGCTATCACAGCTATCCCCGGCAAGTCCGAGGGCTGGCTCATGGTGGGTATCGAACCCGAGTACGACCTGTGGTTCAAGGGCGAGGACGCTCCCGCAGCTATGGTTGAGGTCTCCATATTCGGCAGTGCCTCTTCAAATGCACTGACCACACTCACAAGCCATATCACTGGCATTCTTACCGACAATATCGGCATTCCGTCCGACAGGGTCTACGTAAAATACACAGGCACTAACGACTGGGGCTGGAACGGCTCGAATTTCTGAGGTGATAAGTATGAATATCAAGAAAATATGCGGTATCCTCACAGCTGCTATGATCTGCGCGACCTCCGTGAATATCGTCAGGACAAGCAACAATGAGCTCACAGCATCGGCAGACGAGTGGTGCTTTGCAGGAGAGACCTGTGACCCGCTGCACGATACTTCCCGCGACGTTCAGACCGAGGGCGTGGGCAACCCCCTTAACTTCGGCGAAAGAAACACTCCCGCCGACGCTTCGACAGCAGAGATACGCGCTATCAACCATAAAATGACCGTTCAGGAGGTAAAATACGCTCTCTACAAGGAGATAGACGAGCACTGGGACCTCATTTCCACACGTCTCGGTCAGACCGACCGTGAGAAAATGTACGCTCTTTTCCTCGGTCTTGGTTCAAGAGAATCCACCCTCGGCGAGGGCAAGATAGGCTCCGACCACGAGACCGCCTACGAGGACGGCTGGGGCGTCAATTCCGCTCACGCATACGGCACATTGCAGACCGCAGTTACCGCATTCAAGGACTGCGACCCCAAGTTCATGCCAGAGGACAATGTTCCCGAGATGTTCCAGTATTCCTTTACGGAATCCAATTTCTACGACTGCATAATCTCAAATCATATGGGTATCAGAAAAATACTCCACTTTGCGGAGATATGCATAGACGAGCAGGATATGCACGACTATCAGGTAGTAAGGAACAGCCTCAAGGGCTTCAATACAGGCTGGTGCACAAAGGCTGAGGATGACGGCGCATATGCCACCTACGCCGATGAGATATGCGCAATGGCGCAGTTCTACTACTATGAGGGCCACCTATACGACAACGTGTTCACATGGACCTCCGCAAACGGTGACAAGATCAATAAATACCGTACCGCCGACCGCTGGGACTGGTGGGGCGACGGTGTTCCCAGCATGGCTCCCATAGAGGAAAAACAGCAGACTGAAACTACAACAACTACTTCCACTACAACGACAACTACAACAACTACTGCCGAGACAACAACTATAACAACATCTTCATCAACGACAACTTCATCGGCAACTTCCACAACCACGCCCGAAACGCAGGAAAAGCCTGTATACGGCGACGCAAACTGCGACGATATCATAGATATGTCCGACGCTGTGCTCATCATGCAGGCGCTTGCAAATCCCAATAAATACGGCGTGAATGGCTCTGACAGCAAGCATATCACCGATAAGGGACTTGCAAATGCAGATGTGGACGTCTCCAGCAAGGGTCTCACCACAAACGACGCTCTGCGCATTCAGGAGTACCTTCTGCATAAGGTAGCGAGCCTGACACCGGAGACTGAGTGATAAAACTTAGCAGCAAACGAAAAACGGGAGCATTCTGCTCCCGTTTTTAATATTATAAGACTATGATACTCATGCATTCTTCTGCTCTTCATAAGCCTTGCGAACAGCTATACACAGCTGATCGGCACATGATGTGGGTCGTACTCCGCAGGTGTTGCCCTTCAGCTTTGCCTCTATCTGCTCCACAGTCCAGCCGTCAAGCACCTTTGACAGAGCCTTGAGGTTGCCGTTGCAGCCGCCAACAAAAGCGATATCAGTGATAACGTCACCGTTGATGTCAAAGCTTATCTCCTGTGAACAGACCATTTTTGTCTTGTATGTATATTTCATAACATCTCTCCTTTTAAGAATAGTTTTTCCTTATATATAGATTTTATACCATTACTCCCCTATTGTCAATGAAAGATTTATGAAATGTGGGTGAAAAGCCCTCAATGTGACAAAACTGTTATTTTTAAGTTGAAATAAAGGTTTACAAACAGCGAAAAATATGATATCATATACTTACAGATAAAAATTTTGGAGGAAACAATGGCAGACAACAAAAGACGGATACGATTCAAAAGTATCGCTATCATCGAAGCCGTCATGATACTCATTCTCTTTATCGCACTTATCTGCGTGGCGCTGTTCCGCGGAAAAGACGATGCAGTACCGGCAAATGCAAAGTCTGACAAGCCGCAGGTGCGCAGACGGGCTGTTATCGATAAGGAGGAGACCTTCTATCAGCTTGACGGCAAAAAAATACTCATGAACGACAGCAGCTTCGGCGAGGTCTTCGTTCCGGTATACGCGGACGTTCCTGCAAGCTCCATTGACGTAAACAGCATCACTATGCGCAACGGCTACGCCTACTATAACGAAAACGGCACGGACGTATCGGTAACGGGTATAGACGTATCGGAATTTCAGGGCGATATCGACTGGACTCAGGTAAAACAGGCAGGCATCGACTTTGCGTTCATACGCATAGGCTACCGTACATACGGCGAGGGAATAGTTACATATGACAGCACATTTCAGCGCAATATCGAGGGAGCTCAGGCAGCAGGCATAAAAGTGGGAGCTTACTTCTACTCGCAGGCTACAAACGCCGACGAAGCTATAGAGGAAGCCGATCATGTCATCGACGCTCTTGCACCCTATGATATAACCTATCCCGTAGTCTACGACTGGGAAATAGTTCACGATCAGGCGCGTACCGATACGGTCTCCGTGGAAACTCTTGCGGACTGCTGCGTGGCTTTCTGCGAAAGGATAAAGGATTCGGGATACACTCCCATGATCTATCAGAACAAGGCCACCGCCATGCACAAGCTCGATCTTCCCCGTATCAAGGACTACGATTTCTGGCTTGCCGAATACAATGATAAACCGTCATACTATTATGATTTCAAGATATGGCAGTATTCAAGCACAGGCAGGATACCGGGAATCGAGGGAGATGTTGACCTCAACATCTGCTTTGAGCCATACAGCAAATAAAATATGCAGAATTAGCCTGTAAAGCCTTTCCGAGCTTTAACAGGCTAAGAATTTATATAAAGGAGCGGGATATGGAAAATATCACTATTTCTGGCAGCACTATACTCGGCTACGGTATCACGGGAATTGTGAGCATGCTTCTCCCCTTTGCGCTCGCCATCATATGGAAACGCAGCACCAACGAAAAATACTTTGCGGCTATTGTGGGAGCCTTCGGCTTCTTCTGCGCCGCTACTGCAAGAATACTCGCACGCGCGGTTTTTCTCGGCAAGGGCAGTCCCCTCAGCGGAAGTATCTTTTCATTCTTTGTTACAAATGCGGTTATCTCAGGAGTTCTCGAAGAGACCGCACGTCTGCTCTGCTTCAAGTATCCGCTGAAGAACCGCTCCGCCCGAAGCGTTTCGGTAATGCACGGTATCGGTCACGACGGCTTTGAGAGCATAGTTGCCATGGGAATATCGTCATTTCAGTACGTTTCCTACCTTTCCACCGCCAAGGGCAGCGGACTTGAGGTATTTACAAAAGGCCTTTCCGAGCAGGAAGCGCAGAACGTCATAGAAGGCATTTCCAACCTTGCATCAAAGAGCCTGGGCACGAGCCTGCTCATTACCATAGGCTGTGCGTCAGGAACTGTTTTCCACATCTCCATGTCGGTGCTGGTATTTGCAGCATTGCAGCAGTCCGATCCTAAAAAGCTCTTCCTGCTCGCAGCCGGAGTTCACACCATTGCCGATATCCTCCCCTATTTTCAAAGGGTCGGTATCGTCGGAACCGAGGGCATGGTGCTGATAACCGTGTTTTTTGACTCAGCCGTTGGCTGGTTCGCATACAAAAAGTATCAGGAACTGCCATACATATAAAAAAGACGGTCAATATGACCGTCTTTTTTATGCGTTAAGATATGACCTTACAAGCACCTGTAAAAGCTCGTCACGGTCGATGTGACGGATAAGGCTTCTTGCATTGTTGTATGTTGTGATGTATGTAGGATCCTCGGAGAGGATATAGCCTACTATCTGATTGACAGGATTGTAGCCCTTCTGTGTCAGAGCGTCATAGATGATAGTGAGATTCTTTCTGAGCTCTGCTTCTCTGTCCTCGTTAACAGAAAACGTCATGGTTTTATCAAACATTTTATCAGCCTCCCGCTGTAGTGGATTACTTCTGGTGGAACTCTAACGGATCAAACAAGAAGCTTGTTATTATTATAACCTAAATACGCCTTCAATGCAAGTATAAACAATAAATTTTCCCGATTTGAACGAATTTTACTGTCGAATTTATTGATTTTGCACAGCCATATCCACAAGGAAACTGTCATTTTGCGCCGAAGTTCCACAAAAACTTCGCTTCTGTCATCAGTGCAGCTTTTCGCATACCGATACCACAAATTCACCGCCGCATATTATATACTGCCTGAAACGGAATTCCTGCACGTTCGTTGTTATCGCACCGTTCTCAAAGCCGAATACAACTGTATCCAGCGGATAGGATATGCCTGTCCCGATCGCCTTTACATAAGCTTCCTTAAGGGTCCATAATCTGAAAAACAGCTCATTTTTCATGCCCTCCGGAGCATTCTCCACCATACTGCGCTCACTCACGGAAAAAGCCCTCTTCATCACATTGGGCCGGAAAGTCCTTATCCTTTCGCAGTCAATGCCGCACTCACCGTCTGAGACCATACATGCGGCTATGCCGTCAGCGTGAGAGAGATTGTAGTGTATATCAGGGTGCTCCGCAAGGGCGGGCTTGCCCATTTTACCCTTTATTACAGGAGTATCCTCGTTATAGTCTATGCCGTATGGGCGCAGGCACTCGCGCAGGAGCCTGTGCGCATGGCTGTGGAACGCCTTTTTTTCCATGTCCGTTATCGATATCATAAGCATATTCATCACCTTTTATATTATACCATGTTTTTAATGTTATTTGCAACAAAACAGTGACAAATGTCACTGAAGAAGTGACAAACGGCACCTTGCGGATATGCCGCGTAAATGGTATTATCATCACATACAAGCACAACGGAGGCGATGATATGTTATTTATTATACTGGCAGGTGTGACAGCAGCTGCGGCTGTAGCAGATATATGGCTCGACTGCAAACTGAAGGGAAAAACAGCAGGTGAATTTGTCGGACGGATAATCGGCGGATTAACAGCGGGAGCGCTCATTCTGCTTGTCATATACATGATGATCTCTGGCTGGCTGTCATCCTGCGACAACTGCGTAAAAGGCGTAGGCGCAATGGGATAAGGAGGGAAAATATGATACCTTTTATGATAATTATTGCAATAAGCATAGGAATAGTCGTCATCATGGCTGACAGCAGCATCAATTCGCCGAAAAAAGCTGATAACGAAGCCAATAACAGCGGAAAAGCCGAAAAAACAGCCCTTATCATTCTCGGGACAATCCTTGCAGTGATTATTATCATCTTTTTATGCTTTTTGAGAGCCATGTATGAACTTGGAGAAATGTGCGATTCCTGCTGTGATATAGCGCACAGTATAGGAGATATGGGCTGACAAACAGGTACGAACAGTTTCTTCTTGCATAAAAAGATACCCGCCTTTGAGGTGTAAACACTTATTTTTGACGAAATAGCGGACCCTGTCCGCTGTTTCTGTATAATAGGTATTGACAAACACTGTCGTTTGATGTAAAATATATTATGTCTAATTATATGAATTATCAGACCTACACTATAATAAAGTAAAGGCGGAAAAAAAATGGGTTTATTCAAAAACATTTTCGGCTCCAACGCTTACTCCAACCGTGAGCTAAAGCGCATAGAGCCTATTAAGAATAAAGTACTTGAACTGGACGAGGAGTATCAGAAGCTCCCGGACGCAGAGCTGAAGGCAAAAACAGCCGAATTCAAGGAAAGGCTCGAGGACGGCGAGACTCTCGACGATATCCTCCCCGAGGCTCTTGCAACCGTAAGAGAAGCCGCTTGGCGTGTCCTCGAAAAGAAGCCCTATCCCGTACAGATAATCGGTGCTATCGTTCTTCATCAGGGACGTATCGCCGAAATGAAAACAGGTGAAGGTAAGACACTCGTTGCCTGCGTTGCTTCATATCTCAACGCTCTCTCGGGTCTCGGCGTTCACGTTGTAACAGTTAACGACTATCTCGCAAAGACACAGGCCGAGGAAATGGGCAAGGTCCTCCGCTGGCTGGGACTTACAGTCGGCTGTATCCTTCACGGACTTACGAACGACCAGCGCCGCGCCGCTTACAACTGCGACGTTACCTACGCCACAAACAACGAGCTGGGCTTCGATTACCTCCGTGACAACATGGTCACCCACAAGGAGGAGCGCGTTCAGCGTGCCCCCAACTTCGCTATCGTGGACGAGGTGGACTCTATCCTCATCGATGAGGCCCGTACTCCTCTTATCATTTCAGGACGCGGCGACAAGTCCACAGACCTCTACGCTATTGTTGACCGCTTTGCAAAGACTCTTACTTCCACTACAGTTGTTGAAATGGACGACAAGGTGGATCAGGAGTCGATCAACGATACTGCTGATTATATCATCGACGAAAAGGCAAAGACCGCTACCATCACACAGCGCGGCGTAAAGAAGGCTGAAGAAGCGTTCAGAGTCGAGAACCTTATGGATTCCGAGAATATGACCCTTCTCCACCATATAAATCAGGCTATCAAGGCTAACGGCGTTATGAAGAACGATATCGACTACGTTGTCAAGGACGGCGAGATCATCATCGTTGACGAGTTCACAGGCCGTCTCATGATGGGACGTCGTTTCAACGACGGTCTCCATCAGGCTATCGAGGCCAAGGAAGGCGTTAAGATCAAGAGCGAATCCAAGACCCTCGCAACTATCACCTTCCAGAACTTCTTCCGCCTTTATACAAAGCTCTCAGGTATGACAGGTACCGCTATGACCGAAGAGGACGAGTTCAAGGAGATCTACAAGCTCGACGTTATAGCTGTTCCCACCAACAAGCCCGTTATCCGTGTGGATCACAACGATCAGGTATACACGACCGAAAAGGGCAAGTACGTTGCTATCATCAACAAGATCATAGAGTGCCACGAAAAAGGCCAGCCTATCCTCGTCGGTACGGTTTCTATCGAAAAATCAGAGCTCCTCTCCGCTATGCTCAAGAGAAAGGGTATAAAGCACGAGGTCCTCAACGCAAAGCAGCATGCCAAGGAAGCTGAGATCGTTGCTCAGGCAGGTAAATACGGCGCAGTTACCATTGCCACAAACATGGCCGGCCGTGGTACCGATATCATGCTTGGCGGTAACGCCGAGTTCCTCGCAAGAGCTGAGCTGAGAAAGCGCGAGATACCCGAGGAGATCATCACAGAGGCTATCGGCTTCGCTGATACCGAAGATGAGGAAGTAATCGCTGCAAGAAAGCTCTACCGCGAGCTTTACGATAAATACAACGCAGAGGTAAAGGAAAAGGCTGTTGCCGTCAAGGAGGCAGGCGGACTTTATATCCTCGGTACAGAGCGTCACGAATCACGCCGTATCGACAACCAGCTCCGCGGACGTTCCGGACGTCAGGGCGACGAGGGCGAAAGCTGCTTCTTCCTCTCCGTAGAGGATAACCTCATGCGTATCTTCGCAGGAGACCGCCTCGAAAACCTTATGAAGACCCTCAATGTTGACGAGAATACTCCTATCGAAAGCAAAATGCTCACAAGGATAATCGAATCCTCACAGAAGAAGGTCGAGGGTCAGAACTTCAGCATAAGAAAGAACGTCCTCAACTACGACGACGTTATGAATACACAGCGTGAGATCATCTACAAGCAGAGAGCTCAGGTACTCGACGGTGAGGACCTCCACGAGAGCATACTCAAGATGATGGAGGATCTCATAAATACCACTGTAGATACTTACCTTGTTGACAACGAGGTCAAGGACGACTGGAATATGATCGGTCTCAAGGAGCACTTCCTCGGCTGGCTCATCGGTCCCGAGGACCTCAACTTTACCGACGAGGAGCTTCAGGAGGTATCCAAGGAGGATATCGTCAACGCTCTCAGCAGCAAGGCCGGAGAGATATACGAGGCCAAGGAGGCTGAGTACGGCTCAGAGGTAATGCGTGAGCTTGAAAGAGTTATACTCCTTAAGGTAGTTGATACAAAGTGGATGGCTCATATCGACGATATGGAGGAGCTCAAGAAGGGTATCGGCCTCCGCTCATACGGTCAGAAGAACCCTGTTATCGAGTACCGTTACGAAGGCTTCGAGATGTTCGATGCTATGGTAGATTCTATCCGCGAGGATACTATCCGTATGCTCCTTACTGTAAGACTCCAGTCTAACGAGGCACCGGAGCGTGAACAGGTAGCTCAGCCCGACGCTCCCAACGCCGGCGCAGGCGACGGAAGCTTCTCGGAAGAGCCTGTACGCGTAAAGAAGATCGGCGATAACGATCCGTGTCCGTGCGGAAGCGGCAAGAAATATAAAAAGTGCTGCAAGGCAAAGGATATGGCTAACAAATAATCATACGCTGCTCATGCAACGTTCAGGGGATCAGATATTGATACATTTGGGATGGATTTCTGTACCGCTCGGTATCACGGCAGATGGCCAAGGGGCTGCCGCGAAAGCTCTCTCGGAGTGCTTTTGCAGCTGGTCTACCGCAGATGAACGGTATTTCAGAGAAAGAAAGGTTATATGAGGTGACAATATGAAAAAGCTTATTTTTCCTGTTATTCTTCTTGCTCTCCTTTCAGGCTGCGGCAAGGTCAACGGAACACCTGACAAGGATAACATCAATGTAGTCACAGGCACCGATAACGGTACAACCACCGATATTGCAACTTATGAGACCGAGGCTACTACCGATAAGCTTACCACTACCGGCGTTACAAGCACCAAGCCCGCAGGTGAGAAGATTTCAGGAACTACTGCTGTTCATACCACAAAGAATGTAAATGTGCCTCCCGCTACCAAGCCCGCAGGCAATGACGGAACAGTCCACGGTACCACAAGATCGGTACCTACGGTCCACAGGACAACTACTGTTGCCACACCGACGACCTCCGCTGAGACTACTACTCAGACAGCTACATTTGACCCGAAGGATCACAGCAATATAAGTTTTTCACTTGACTCAAAATCAAATGAAGTTAAGGTAAACCGCAAGGATAAAAACGGGGAAGAAAAAACTGTACAGACACTGAGCGACATAAATATCGAGGATATCGAAAAGGAGCTCAAAGAAAACAGCAAGAAGACCTTTGAGGACTTCATCGTTGAGGCTGATTTCGACGAGGACGGCTATGACGACCTCTTCATCATCGAGAAACAGGACGCTCTCAACAAGACCGGAAGATATTACCGCTATGATTCCGAAAAGGGCATATACTCCGCCTGGCAGGAGCTCAACTCTCTCAAGAATCTGATCGAGCTTGACGAGCTCAAAAAGGGCAAGATAGTTCTATATGACAAAAAGGAAGACAATGTGGAATACGAGCTCAAGACCTATGAGTGGAAGAACGCTTCAAAGCTCATACTCAAAAGCTGTATCCACCAGTATCCCACCGATAACTCCGACGGTCCGTATATCGATTATACAGACTATAACGAAGACGGTGAAGTGATCAAGAACTATACCACAAATTTCAAGGGCACAGTCATCGAACCTGCAACCAATCCCACAGAACCCACTACGGAACCTATTACTGAACCCACTACCGAGCCTGCTACCATAGACACGGAAGAAAAATCAAATATGCTTCGCTGAGAAGTATTTGTGACGGGCTGCACCGCTATGGTCGCAGCCCGTTGTTTCAGCCACGGCAGACATAAGGATAAACAGCTGTCGGGTAATTACGCAAACTGCCGGTAGCTGCCGAACACATAATTATATTGAAAGAAGGTGCAGCGTTGAGCGGATACAGTGCTTTTGCGCGGTATTACGACGAGCTTACCGCAAATATAGACTACAAGCAGCGCGGAAGATATTTCCACGGTATAATACAGCGCTTCAAGACCACAAAGGAGAATATCCTCCTCGACCTTGCATGCGGTACGGGAAGTATCTCGGAGGTAATGGCAGAGCTGGGCTATGACGTCATAGGCGTGGACAATTCCGACGAAATGCTGGGGATAGCTCTCGACAAAAAGTTCGACAGCGGCGCGAATATACAATATCTGTGTCAGGATATGCGTAAACTGGATATGTTCGGCACGGTTGACATAACCATATGCGCACTGGACAGTATCAACCACCTTGCAAGCCTTGACGACGTGAGAAAGGTCTTTGAGGGAGTCGCCTTTTTCTCGGAACAGGACGGGCTTTTCATTTTCGATGTGAATACTCCCTACAAGCACCGCGAAATACTGGCAAACAATACATTTACCTACGAGACTGAACATGTCTACTGCGTGTGGGAGAATACTCTCGATCCCGATACTCTCGAAGTGAAAATGGAGCTGCAATTCTTCGAGCTTGAGGAAAACGGGCTCTACTCACGAAGCTCCGACAGCTTTTCGGAAAAAGCCTACAGCGAGGAGGATATCGAGAGGCTTCTTGCTGAATGCGGCTTTGAGGTGCTCGGCAAGTACGGGGACGATACTCTTGAACCGCCGAAAGCCGATTCTCAGCGCATAGTCTATGCCGCAAGATGTATCAGAAGCGGTCAGAAATACTGAAAGGATAATTGAAATGGGTAATTTATACAGAGCGATATCTGCAGACGGTTCAGCCTTTGCGGAGGTACTTGACGCTAAGGATATAGTTTCGGAAATAGAACGCATACACAAGACCTCTGCCGTTATCACGGCAGGTCTCGGAAGGCTTACCATAGCTGCTTCACTAATGGGCTACATGCTCAAGGGCGATGACGACAGCGTTACTCTGAGAGTTGACGGCGGCGGTCCCTCGGGACAGCTGGTGGCAGTTGCCGACAGCCGCGGAAACGTTAAAAGCTGCGTTAACAATCCTGTTGTGGAGCTCCCCCTCAATGCACAGGGAAAGCTTGACGTGGGCGGAGCTGTGGGCAGGGACGGTACTCTCTCCGTTGTCAAGGATATGGGGCTGAAAGAACCATATGTCGGCGTTATCCCCCTTGTTTCCGGTGAGATCGCAGAGGATATAGCAAGCTATTACGCTACCAGCGAGCAGATACCCACTGTTTGCAGTCTCGGAGTTCTCGTAAATCCCGACCTTACCGTAAAATCAGCAGGAGGCTTTCTTGTACAGCTCCTCCCCTTTGCTGACGAGAAATGCATAGACATCATCGAGAAGAATGTTGCAAAGATACGCCCTGTGTCAGCTATGCTTGACGAGGGCATAACTCCCGAGGAGATAGCAAATATGCTCCTTGAGGGCCTGGAGCCAAATGTTCTCGATACGGCAAAGCCTGTATACAAGTGCGATTGCAGCCGCGAACGTACAGAAAGAGTACTTATCAGTATCGGTAAGGACGAGCTTAAGTCCATTGCCGACGAGGGCAAGGACACCTCGGTAAGCTGTCATTTCTGCGGCAAGGAGTATGTTTTCACTCCCGATGAGATACGCAGGCTCATAGGAGAATAATGCCATGAAAACAGCAATATTCGACCTTGACGGAACTCTCGCAAATACCCTGTGCGACCTCGGTGACGCCGTAAACTACGGACTGGAAAAACTTGGCTGCCCAGTCCATGACTACGAAAGCTACAAGAAAATGGTGGGAAACGGAGCGAAAAAACTCTGCGAAAGGGCTCTCCCCGAGGGCAGAAAGGACAAAGCAGCGGAGCTGCACAGGCTGTTCAAGGACTATTATTCCAGGCATTACCTTGACAAGACAAAGCTCTATGACGGCATAAAGGATACGCTGAAAAAACTGCAAAGCAGCGGTGTAATCCTTGCCGTTGCTACCAACAAGCCCGAGGACACTGCAAGGGAGATAGTATGGGAGCTCCTGCCTGATATTGAATTTGTGAAGATACTCGGCGGAGTCGACTACAGACCTGTAAAGCCCGACATCGCTGTACTTATCGAGATATTCGCTGCTCTCCCCGACGAGGAGAATCAGGTCTGCATGATAGGTGACAGCAATGTGGACATTCAGACCGCAAAGAATGCGGGTATACGTTCTATCGGCTGTGCATGGGGCTTCCGCGGCCGTGCCGAGCTGGAAGCCGAGGGCGCTGACTTCATTGCAGAGAAGCCGTCGGATATCATTGGTTTTATATCAGAATAATTTTTTCAAATGAAGCGCTTGCAGTGGCAGGCGTTCCGTGTACTGACAACGAAGCACTGAAAATTTTTCAAAAAGGTATTGACAAGTGCGTTTTTTTGTGATATATTGTATTTAGACGGATATCAAAATACCGTCTGATTTTTAAACTTGTATTTAGATGATCATCAAAATAAAAAAGGAGGGATATGCAGTGAAAGACGTCTGGAACGCTATGGCGGACTCCACAAGACGAGCCATACTCACTATGCTGCAAAAAGGCGATATGACCGCAGGCGAGATAAGCGAACAATTCGATATTTCCGCCGCTACTGTTTCCCACCACCTGAAAATACTCCGTGAAGCAGGTCTTATCGTATCGGAAAAGGAAAAACAAACTATAACCTACAGGCTGAATACTACCGTATTTCAGGACTTTTTGAAGGGGATCGCCGAGGTCTTCGGCGCGAAAGGAGAATAAATATGAAAAATAAGGCTATTTCAAGGCTCACAGCTGTTACGCTCGTTATAGGAGCCGTTAATTTTATCGTTTCACTGATCTATATTATCGGACTTCCGGATATTGTACCGACGCACGCTGATTTTTCGTGGAAGTGCAACGGTGTAGGCAGCAAATGGAACGGTCTTATAATACCACTCGTTATTTTTGCGCTAATCCCGTTATGTCTGCTGATAACCAGAAACGCCAAAAATGCTGAGAAAAACCTCAAGCCTCTCGCTGTCTGCGTTTCCATTATCGAACTTTTCCTCGTCGCTGTAAACTGGCTTATGCTGGGTCTTGTTATGGGCAGCGGCGCTGAGATAGGTGAAAAGATAAGCACAGACTTTGCGTGGCTGTTCCCGCTGATGTTCGGCTTCCTATTCATGGTCCTCGGCAACTATATGCCCACAGTCCGTCAGAATCCCAACCTCGGATTAAGAGTTCCGTGGACGCTGAAAAACGAAAAGTGCTGGGACATTACTCACAGATTTATGGGAAGGATATGCGTTATCGCAGGTCTTGCAGTTATCGCGGCAGTATTGCTCCTCAGGCTCACAGGCTTGGGAAATGACGTACTGTATTTCGGGCTTATGATGGTCTTGATATTCTTCTGCGCGATAATTCCTACAATTTATGCATATAAGCACAGAAACGATTGATAAGTAACGTTTTTGTCTGAATATGAGCAAAGCCGCTGCAATTGCAGCGGCTTTGCCTTTATCCGTTATTCTTTACGGTTATTGTCTTCTTTGTAAGGTCATTATCCTTATTTCCGAGGATATAGCTTTGCAGCTTCACAAGGTCTGCAACTCCTGTCTCACCGTCGCCGTTGAGATCATACTCTGCCGCCTTATCCCCTGTCACTACAAGCTTTCTCAGCGTTATTACGTCAAATACGTCTATTGCTCCATCGCCGTTGATGTCGCCCAGAACTATCTCCTTTGTTACAACAGGTACTGTTGTGGTAGTGGTTGTGGTTGCAGTAGTCGTTGAAGTTGTGGTCGTTGCTGATGTTGTGGTAACTAAAGGCTTTTTCTGAGGATATATGTTGAGGAACATATCAAGCGACTCCAGCGGCTTGCCATGAAAGTCAAACAGCGCCTGATTGTCAAATGATGAGCCGCCCGTTTCTGTGGCTCCGCTGTCATAGTCCTTTGCATAGACCGTTGCCCAGCCGGAGCCCTGCTGCTCCCAGTGCTTTTTCTGCTCCTGCCATGAGATGTCGGGAACCCCCAGCCATGCAGGCTCCCAGTAGAAAACGCCGATACCGTGTCCGTTGCAGTTTGCCACGGTCTGAAATACGTCAGCAAGAGCCTTTGCCTGTCCGTCAACCGATATATCGTATCTCAGATCAATGCCGCTGGTGCTTGAGCTTACGCTGTTTCCGAAGTTGTCGCCGTCATTGTCCGTGTAGGGATAGGCGGTCTCCACTACCATTACATATTTATTGTACTTGTTTCCGATATCGGTGAGAGTTTTCTGCAGATTGTCCAGCGAGCCGTGCCAGTAGGAGTAGTATGAGCAGGCGAATATGTCGTAATCCAGCTTGCACTCGTCCATTACCTGTGCATACCAGCCGAAGTGTCCGTTGCCTGCGTTGGCGAAGTGATGAGCTATGAGGATATTCCTGTCAAAGTCGCGTATCGCCTTTTCTCCGCTTGCAAAGAGGTCGCATATCTTGTACATATCCTTTTCACCGCAGAAGAAGCACTCGGTCTCGTTGCCCACCTGTACCATGCCGATATCACTGCCGTTTTCAGTGAGATACTTCACTACCCATGAGGTCCAGTTGTATATCTCGCCCTTCAGCTTGTCATGGCTGTGGGGCTGCCAGTATTTGGGGCGTGTCTGCTTTGAGGGATCAGCCCAGAAGTCGGAATAGTGTATATCCGCAAGGAGCTTCATACCGTGCTCGGCAGCTCTCTTACCTATTTTCGCGGCGGTTTCAAGATCGGAATGACCGCCGCCGTAGGTATTGCCGTTATCATCGTGTGGTTCGTTCCATATCCTTACGCGGATATAGTTCACGCCGTGGTCTGCAAGAGTCTGAAAGATATCCTGCTCTCTGCCGTTGTCGTCATAGAACTTCACACCCGCCTCCTCAATGGATATGACAGACGATATATCGACTCCGCGTATGGGCTCGCCGCCGTTTATGCGGCTGTCGAAGTTGGTGAATGTAACTGAGGGAATATTTGCGGCGTCTGCCGTACTTACGGTTCTGCCGGTACGGAAGGCAAAGGGAAAAGCCATGAGCGCAGCCACAGCGGCTACTATAAACCTTTTTACTTTCATAATAAACTCCTTTGGCATAATGCCTGTGTCAGTCGTTCTTCTTGCGTGTCTTTATCCACGCCTTTTTGAGAGGATTCCTTACCTGCATATCGTGGAAATAGTTGTACAGCACGTCCTGATTGCAGCCTGCGTCGGGAAGGGATTTGTACAGCTTTTCCAGTCCTTTCAGGTCTGTTCCGATTTCCGATGGGAACGTGATATCCTTTGCGGCAAAGACTACCGCGCCGTTTACGGGAGTTTTGTCGAAGCCGCCCTTTTTCAGATGATGAACAACATTGTCCATATGAGTCTTGTTCTGCATCTGAGGATTGTAAAGCTTATGAGTCTTGCTGCCTATGGTATGGGTGAGGTTCTTGCCGCTGCCCTTTATCTCGCCTGATATGCCCTTGGTCTCGACTACGAGCACTCCGAAGCGTCCGAAGACCAGATGGTCAACCTCGCAGGCTTTATTGTAGAGAGGGAGAAAGGCGTTGTTGATTATCCTTATTTTGTCGTTTTTTCCCAGCTTTTTAAGAAATTTTCCCACCTTTTTCTCGGCGGCTCTGCCCTTTCGCCTGCCCTTGCTGAAGTGAACGCATAAATAAAGAATGAGCAGCAGGGCTGCCGCAGCTGCGACCGCTATGAGTATCCATGTTTTTTTGTCAATATCAGTTAATGAAAAAACAGCTGAAACCATAATTTTCTCCTTTTCGGTGTGAATAATCGGGAGCATTGCGGCGATAATAGCTTTGTACCGTTGAAACGCGCAGAAGGTCGCAGTCAGCGGTAAAGGCGCACAGCGCCAGAATCCCGAAATCAAGAGGTGTTCTCAGTATGTGGGACAAAATTGCTCTTATTCTTCTGATAATCGGAGGAATAAACTGGGGATTGGTCGGTATATTCGAGTTTGATATGGTAGCATGGCTTTTCGGCGGCGCAGCAAGCGTACTCAGCCGTGTAGTCTACATTCTCGTTGCCATATCGGCAGTATGGTGCATCTCTCTTCTCTTCCGCAGAGACGAGGAGCTTGCCGTACAGAATATCGACCGATAGACCTGAAACGCGCTCCTTTCACGATGCCGTAAGGAGCGGATACATATTGTCGGATAAACAGAAAAGGGAGGCTGCTGCCTCCCTTGATTTTTATGATTAGTCGCTGATATAAGGAAGCAGAGCGATGTGTCTTGCTCTCTTGATAGCAACTGTCAGCTCACGCTGATGATAAGCGCAAGTGCCTGTTACACGTCTTGGAAGAATCTTAGCTCTTTCAGTCATGCACTTTCTGAGCTTTGTAAGATCCTTGTAATCGATCTTTTCGATCCTGTCTGCGCAGAACATGCAAACCTTCTTGCGGGGCTTCTTTGCAGGACGGACATTTCTTTCCTTTTCCATGACTTTTCCTCCTATCGTAATAAAGTAAAGTTAACTCACTCAGAACGGAACGTCGCCGTCGCTGAGTATTTCCTCAAAATCGCTGAGGTTGCCGTAAGACATACTGTCATTACCTGCTGCGGGCTGCTGAGGAGCTGCCTGCTGCGGAGGAGCGGAATAATTGTTATTGTAATTGTTCTGGGGAGCGCTGTAGCCGCCATTGCTGCCGCTTTCGCCCTTGCCGCCTACGAACTCGACATTGTCCACCATCACATCTGTGGTGTAGTGTGTTACGTCGGGATGATTCTTATCCTGATAGTTGTTATTTCTCAGAGTACCCTCAACGCATATGAGCTTACCCTTATTGAAATATCTCGAAACAAATTCAGCAGTCTGTCTCCATGCGATACAGCTGATGAAATCAGCCTGTCTCTCTCCTGTATTCTTGTCGGCAAATCTTCTGTCGCAAGCTACGGTGAATCTGCATGAAGCGATTCCGCTCTGTGTTTGTCTGAGCTCAGGATCGGCAGTGAGCCTTCC
>DBXO01000014.1:0-13401 GCA_002309635.1 Ruminococcus flavefaciens
ACCACTCTTCTTGATGTAAGAATACACCCACTCGTCTGCGTCGGATCAACGCATATCTCTGTAACGGGAGAGCCCGTTCAAGCCTAATTGCCGCGTTTTGCAGCTTTCAGCCGACTGCTCGGGGAGGAGTTATTTCCTGTATCTGTCTGCCGCCTTGCACCTGACGACGGCTCTCTGTGAAACGAACACAGGCTTTGTTTCCCTTCATCGCATTTTGTAATTGTATTAATATGTATTATACACTGAAAACCGGCATTTGTCAAGCCCTGTTCAATAATTCGCAATGCGTAAATGATGGTATCGCTTACGCGACATTATCTGAATGTACCGCGCAGCGATGCCATAATTACGAATCAGGAATCATGCATTGTCACAGGGGTGCTTTTGCGCCGCAGTCGGGGCAGAAATTGGTACCGCAGTCTCTGCCGCAGCTGCATTTCCATGGCTTTACGGGAGCTTTTGTGCCGCAGTCGGGACAGAACCTTGTATCGTTCTCCCTGCCGCACACGCAGCGCCATTTATCGCCGTGCCAGCCAAACTGAGCATTGTTTTCGGCGGCCATGCGGAAAAGCGCCTCGCCGTTTGTCATATACTGTAATCCTGCAAGGGGAAATCCGAATATAAACATATATTTCACCTCAAGACTGTGACTTTATATAGTCCGCTATCCTGTAAATAGCGTAAAACACCCATATTATCCATGATATCGCCCACAGTCCCGTGAATACGCTGAAAAGCAGGTATATCACGGCGACTGCGGCGGCTATGAGCCATTGCTTCATATATTACTTTCTTGCGCCAAGGGCAAGTATCTTTCCTGCAAAGTCGTTGAAGTTCTGTGTCTGGAGTATTACCTTGCCGGGGCCTGTCAGCTTTGTGAGGAAAAGTCCCTCGCCGCCGAAGAAAATGTTTCCGAGGCCCTTTACTGTCTCGATCTCGTACTGAACCGTAGGCTCAAAGGCAACTACGTTACCTGTATCCACCTTGAGGACCTCGCCGGGATTGAGGTAGCGCTCTACCATATCTCCGTCCACTTCGAGGAAAGCCATGCCGTTTCCGAAGAGCTGCTGGAGAATGAAGCCTTCACCGCCGAAAAGACCTGAGAGTATCTTCTTTGTGAAAACAGCCTTGAGGTCTACTGTCTGCTCAGCGCAGAGGAATGCGCCCTTCTGGCAGATGAGACCGCCGTTTGAGATATTTACGGGAACAATAGAGCCGGGGACCGTAGCACCGAAGGCTATCTTTGCGCCGGGTACGTCTGCTCTGTAATTAGCCATGAATATCGATTCACCTGTAAAAAGTCTTCCGAGACTTCTGCCGACGCCGCCTCTTGCATTGGTGGTCATTGTGAAGCCCTGTGTCTGCCAGATCATTCCGCCTGACTGTGTGAACATTGATTCTCCTGCGTTAAGCTCGCATTCAACTGCGGGAACTGTCTGACCGATAATAGTATATCTCATATTGAAATACCTCCTTGATTTTTTTATATTATGCGGCAATGCCGCAATCTGACATTATTTTGCAAGTCTGCACATATTTGCCTCGCCTGAGCTGAGATATTTTATCTCGCCGTAGGGAAGCCTTATTATAAGGTTTGCGTTGTCGTCTATTCCGAGAGCCTCGCCCATGAGCTTTTCATTGCCGACAACAGCGGTTATCATATTGCCTGTGAGCATTTCACGCTCTCTGTAAGCTTTGAGGAAGCTTCTGTCGGAAATTTTTCCGAGATAAGGCTCAAGACGGTTGAGTACCGCGGCGCAGAGCCTGTTCCTGTCAACTTTTACACCTGTTTCGTCCTCGATGGACGTAGCTCTTTTCTTAAGCTCGCTGTCAAAATCACGGCCTATACTGCGGACATTTATGCCGATACCTATAGTAGCGCAGTCCAGCTCGTGCATTTCAAGTCCGAGAGAGGCCTCTGTAAGGATACCGCATATTTTCTTGCCGTTCATATACAGGTCGTTTACCCATTTTATCATTACCCTGCTTCCGCACAGCTCCTCAACTGCTTCTGCGGCAGCGCAGGCTGCGGCAGCGGTTATCATCGGGGCAAATTCAAGGTCGAAATGGGGGCGCACAAGTACGCTCATATAAAGTCCGGTACCCTGAGGAGAAACGAAGCTTCTGCCTATGCGGCCTTTGCCTGCGGTCTGATGCTCAGCAACGACTGTCACGCCGTTGGGAGCCTTCTCGGTCTCGAGCTCGCGTACTATATTATTGGTGGAATCCACCTCTTCAAACACATGTATGCTCCTGCCCATTTCCTTTGTGGTAAGGTAGGGAGTTATCAGGTCGGCTGAGAGCTTGTTGTTGTCTTCGTTGAGTTTATAGCCCTTTGAGGTAACAGAGCTTATAGAAAAGCCATCGGCTTCAAGAGATTTCACGGCTTTCCACACGGCATTGCGGCTGACACCGAGTTTATCTGCAAGAGCAGCACCCGATATGTAGTCGCCGCCTGCGTTGGCAAGAGTAGCGAGTAATTCGGATTTAACATTCATGGCTAAGTGTTCCTTTCGGTAATATTGATAACATTGTACCACAAAAAGATAAAAATTTCAAGATAAAAAGTATAAAAAATCACATTTTCGGGTGAAAAAAATTGCTGATACGCAAAAAAGGACGGTTTTCCCGTCCTTTCAGATGTATAATATTTTTTGCGGCGGCTGAAATGACATGAAAGCGTCAGTTTTTACTGTCTGTGTTTTCAGAGCTGTATGGATCATTCTCCGTCGATCACTGACGGTGCGGGGGCGTTTTTCCTGGCAAGCCTTTCTTCCTTTTTGGTGCGCCGCTGCTCTTTCAGCTCCCAGGAGCAGAGCTGCACAGCCGCCACAATTGCCGATACAGCCGCAGGTATGATACATGGAAGTATCCTCCTGACATACATACCGCTTATGGGCATGAGGGTATATTTGTCGGTCCAGCCGCTCGTGTTGGCGTGGTCTGTCAGCTTTTTCAGCATTATCATGCACAGCAGCAGTCCCGCAGCAGACAGTACAACAGCTGCAATATCGGGAAGATTCCGTCTGAACAGGCACAGAACAGCTCCCGAAAGCATCATGGCGGCGGATATGATGAGCAGCAGACCCGTTACTGCAAGCTCACCGCCGTAGCTTGCGCGGTTATATATGAGTCCCGCACCGCTGAGCGCCGTCATTCCGCAGAAAATAAGGCTCAGCACAAGGGCTGCCGCCTTTGCGGCTTTCATCGTCGGAGAGGACCGTTTTGGAAGAGCTTTCCTGTTTTTTTGACTCATATTTCCTCCGTAAGTAGTTTTCGGCTGTGTGAAATTCACACTTATATTATCACATAGCCGAAGCATAATAAATATGTTCCCTCGGGAACATGAAAGGAAAAACAAAATGTTGTTGAAAAGAAAAATAATAAAATCAGCCGCAGCCTTATTATCTGTAGGATTTGCCGTATTATTCGGAACGGCAGGCTATTATTCCTCGCGGCTGCCCTCCTCGGTGACCGTGGAGACGGGGAAAAGGCTTGAGCTTGCGGAATTCCCCGAGCTGAGCTGCATGACCTCATACGACGGAGCAGTTCCCGCTGTGGGAGCCTGCGGCGGTACGGAGCAGGTAACGCTTTCGCTTTTCGGCGTAATCCCAGTAAAAAATGTGGAGGTCCGGCATGCGGAGGCTCCTGTTTTTGCTGTGGGAGGCAGACCGTTCGGCATAAAGCTCCTTATGGAGGGAGTTATGGTGACGGGGCTGGGCGATGTTGAGGACGAAAGCGGCAGATTCACCTGCCCTGCCAGAAAAGCGGGTATCCGTGTCGGGGACATCATACGCCTTGCGGACGGTGAAGTTCTTACCTCAAACGACAGGCTTCAGGAGCTGATATCGGCTTCCGGCGGCAGATCGGTCTCTCTGTCTGTAGAGCGTGACGGCGAGATCTTTTCCGCAGAGCTTGAACCTGTGATTTCACGCAGGAGCGGCAGCCGCAAGGGCGGCATGTGGGTACGTGACAGTATCGCGGGCATAGGCACTATGACGTTTTTTGACCGTAATACAGGCAGCTTTGCAGGTCTCGGGCACCCTATCTGCGATTCGGACACAGGGGGGATAGTCCCTGTTCACAGCGGCGAAGCAGTTCCCGTTGAGATCACCGACGTCAGACGGGGAGCAGGTGGAGCTCCCGGAGAGCTGCGGGGCAGCTTTGAAGCAGGGGAGAGCTTCGGTATACTCGACAAAAACAGACAGAGCGGTATCTACGGCAGGCTGTCGCAGGAGGCTCTTGAGGAGCTTTCACGGGAATGCACGGAATTCCCGATGGCGTACAGTCAGGAGGTAAAAGCGGGACCTGCGGAGATATATTCCACAGTGTCGGGAGCTTATCCGCAGCGTTATACTGCCGAAATAGAGCGGGTGGACTACAGCAGCGGCAGCAGTTCGAAGAATATGGTGATACGCATTACTGACAAGCGTCTTCTTGATGCGGCAGGGGGCATAGTTCAGGGAATGAGCGGCAGCCCTGTCGTTCAGGACGGGCGGCTCGTCGGAGCCGTCACCCATGTGCTTGTGGCAGACCCGTCGCGGGGCTACGGCATATTTGCCGAAAATATGGCAGAAGGTCTTGATTAGACAAAATAAAAGCGGGCGTTACCTTTGTAACGCCCCAAGTTATTGTTTTCTGAAATTATCTGTTTTCTTCGCTGAAACCGCTGTCAACGAGTTCGATAAGTGCGTCAACTGCAGCCTTCTCATCAGCGCCGTCGGCAATGACCTTTACATTTGTACCGCCAACGATTCCCAGTGAAAGAATACCGAGTAAGCTCTTGGCATTGACTCTGCGCTCTTCCTTCTCGATCCAGATAGACGACTTGAACTCATTTGCCTTCTGAATAAAGAAAGTAGCGGGTCTTGCGTGAAGTCCAACCTGATTCTTTACCATTACTTCTCTAACAAACATAAACAACTCTCCTATTCTCTGTGGTTACAGCCCCTCTCATTTTTTTTAAGGACTGTGTTGTCGTTTGCAATTGTTTTACTTGCTGATTTTATTATACATTCTATTTTTTCCTTCGTCAACGGATTTTTGCGATTATAATTCATCTTTTCCGTAAATTCTACATTTAGATTAAATGTGAATGAATTTTTATCAACTTGCTTGTATATTATAACTACAAAAAAATGTTGATTTTCATTGTTGAAAATGCATATTATTCAACGCAAGATTATGTTGATTTCTTCTAAAGGGAAAATGCTTTTTTGTATATACAGCCAGTTAATATGTGGAACAGCAATATTTGTCAAAGTTTAAATCAAAACAGCAAAAAACGCTCAGTCATTGTTTAAGTCGTATTTAGCTAAAAGATCAGGACGCCTTTCACGGGTGATCTCAAGGCTTTTTTCGTGCCTCCATGCCTCTATATTCCTGTGATGTCCCGACAGGAGCACAGGCGGTACAGCCTCGCCCTCCCAGACCTCGGGACGGGTATACTGGGGATATTCAAGGAGACCGCTGTATATGCTCTCGTCGGTGAAGCACACCTCGTCGGAGAGGACTCCGTCGCACATACGGGCTACCGTGTCGGCTACCACCATTGCGGGGAGCTCGCCCCCTGTGAGTACATAATCGCCTATGGACAGCTCCTCGTCCACTATTTTGTCTATGACGCGCTGGTCAACGCCCTCGTAATGACCGCATATTATAAGGATATTGTCAAGCTTTGACAGCTCTATGGCGCGGCTCTGGTCGAATATCCTGCCCTTCGGGGACATGTATATGGTATGGGGCTTGGTGCCCAGTTCTTCGCAGACCGCCTTGTAGCAGTTGTATATTGGTTCACACTGCATTACCATGCCCATGCCGCCGCCGTAGGGAGTATCGTCAACTCTGCGGTGCTTGTCCTGAGTGTATTCTCTTATCTGACGGCAGTGCAGGCTTATCTTGCCTGCTTTGCGGGCTCTGCCCACTATGCTCTCGCCCAGTACGGCTTCGCACATCTCGGGAAATAACGTCGCTATCTCAATATGCATAGTATTCTCCTTTTATGAACAGAGACCGCAATAAGCGCGGTCTCGTGGATTTTATTCGGTAAGCTGTATACTTTCTGCGATGGCTATGACCTCGTCCCAGTCGGTAACGGTCATGGAGAGGATATAGAAGTGTTTTTTGTCTCTTTCGGGGTAAATATTGATAAATGCGTATTTGCCCTCGCTGTTGTCTATAGTCTGAAGAAAACCCTGAAAGCCCACGCCCTCGGCAGGGTAGAATCTGAGGGAGCCGGGCTCGCCGTTTATCAGGTCGTTCTTGCAGGTCATTATCTTATAGAAAGTCTTTGCGTTTTGGGCGCTGTGAATGTCGAAATCGTCCATAGTCAGCATAGCTGCAAGGCGGACGAACTCGCACTTGTTACCGGGAGTGGTCTTCTGCGCCTTTTTGCAGTAGGTGTCAAGGTCTTCGGGGTCGATACCCGTCATATCGAGGAAATCGCTGTTCTCGCCGAGAGTTTCCTGACATATTGACACAAAAAGCTTTGTATCCTTGCTGCCCCACATGACAGTATCCTTTTCCTCGGTGTGTACAGGCTCCATGCCCTCCCATGCGGTAAGACGGACGCCAAGCGAGGAGTAAAGGTCATAGCTGTCAGAGCCGAGCTCGGGGAGTTTTTCAGGTACATGGTACCATATACTGCCTGTTTCGCTGAATTCGTGCCTGATCTTGAAGTAATAGGGCAGCCCGGGAAAGAAGTATGCGCAGACTCCTATTGCTGCAATGATGAGAAAAAACAGTATTCCTAAGATCTTTTTCATGGTGAGTGCCTCCTTTTTAGCTGTATACAGCCTTTTTTCTTTTGTTCTGTCTATTTTTATATCTCTTTTTTGTGCATAGAATGTATGCCTATGTGTCCGATGCCGAGTATCACTGCCGCTGCAATAAGAAAGACATTGCGGGAGTAAACTCCGAGAAGGAATACGGAAAATACGGGCAGGGAAGCTCCTGCCAGCGGAAATCCGCAGTAATCCGAATACATATCCGCAAGTGTGCGGCTGCTTCGGAAATATTTTATCCAGTAAAGCTCATACAGCGTCATAAGTATTAGCGCAAGTATGATGTATCCAAGCCGCGGTGACAGTGAAAAGCAGTCAAGCCTCCGGTCTGTGACCACAAATATGCAGGAAAGGACTTCGCCTGTACGTTCAAGAGCAAGAAGCGTTTTATTTTCGCGCTTTGCGGATTCCTCATAGCCTGCGGGCTGATTTTTGCTCCATATGATATTGGGGGTAAACAACATGAGCAGAAAAACTGAGCCCACAACAGATATTCCCAATTCCGGGAGCTGTAAATAGCCTTTCAGCGGCTCTGAACAGGTCATTGCCGACCATGCAGCAACTGCCGCAAAGGCAGCAATAAGAGCTCCGACAGCTATTATACTGCTCGTTTTCATATCAGTCGAAAAGTCCCTCAAGTGGACGGATAGTCATTACTCCGCCGTCAACGTCTGTAGAGACCACAACGTCTGCAATGGCGGGGACGAGGTATTCCTTATCATCGCCCTTTATGACGTAAACGTCGTTGGCGCCTGTCTGCATAACGTCGGCTATCCTGCCGTAAACGGTATCGTTGTCGGCGTCGCGGACTTCAAGACCGATAAGGTCCTGTATGAAGTAGGTGTCCTCGTCAAGCTCAAGGTCGTCGCGGTGCATATACAGCACCTTGTTGCGTAGCTTCTCCGCCGCCTCGGGAGTGTCGATCCCCTCTATCTTGGCGATGACCGTATTCTTGAACACACGGGATCGCTCTATGAACACTTCCTCGTGGTTCTTTCCTATGAAAAGCCTGTCGAACTCCGCAAGAAGCTCGGGGCTGTCAGTGTAGGGCATTATCTTCACTTCGCCGCGTATGCCGTGGGTGGTGACTATCTTGCCTGCTTCGAGATATTCTTTTTTCATTGTATTATTTACCTGTTTGATGAACTGCTGTAGGGGGCGATGCTTACATCGCCCCGCAAATTATTGGGATTTTAACGGGCTGATGTGGGTGACTCCCTACAGTGTAGGGAGATGTCGCAAAGCGACAGAGGGTACGGGTGCCTGTTAGGCATCAGCCCCTACATACAGCTGTTTGTGATTGTTTCGTTAGATGTGAACGCTGTTTAATGTGTCAGTCTGCGCTTGCAGTATGAACGCTTGCCGCATTTCGGGCAGGTGAGCTTTCTCTTTGTGAGAGTATGAGTGCCGAAAACATAGCTCTTTGCAGACGGTACGAAGCGTGTTCCGCAGTGCCTGCACTCATATGTGCCTGCGCTCAGATCCGCCATGCAGGCAACAGCGATACCGCCTGCCATAACGATCACGGCTATTGCGATAAGCAGAATCCTCTGCCATGTTTCCATTTTCAGTGTGCCTGCCACTAATATGATCGTAACGCTTGCAAGTACTGCGATAGCGGCTGAAATAGCCGAAATGATTATTTTTCTTATGCTTTCCTCTTTTTCACGCATGATATTCATAATATTTTCCTCCGCTTTTTTCTTGTAGTCCTCGTCGGGGATACGCTCGCCCGTGAGGAGCTCATTTACGTTGATACCCAGCTTTTCACAGAGAGGGAGCATAAGGGACACCTCGGGCATACCTTTGCCTGTCTCCCACTTGGAAACTGTCTTATCACTGATAAGAAGTTCTTCGCCAAGCTGTTTCTGTGTAAGTCCTTTTTCTTTTCTCATCTGAGAGATGAATTTACCGATCTTTACCTGATCCATTCATGTGTCCTCCTTTCTGAGAAAAGTGTATCATGCAGCGGAGAAAAAGTACACCCATGAGCCGTAGAATTATGATATAAAGCGGAGTCTACGCTTCGTAGAGTGCGTGAAATAGCCGATTTGCAGGTGGCAAGGATACAGTGTTACGCTGCTTAGTTTTTCATTTCAAAGCTTTCACCGAGAATGTCCTTGTTAGCTTCGAGTATGGGCTTTATGCATTCAGCAAGGAACTCGTCAACCTGCTGTGAGCTTCTGCCCGTATAGTTCTCGGGCTTGAGAACAGCGTCCAGCTCCTCCTTTGTTACCATGAACATCGGATCGGCTTCGATAAGCTCGCAGAGATTGTTGTCCAGACCCTTTACCTTGACATTTGCGCCTGCCTCCATGGAGTAGTCCATGATACGGTCGTGGAGCTCCTGACGGTTTCCGCCCTTCTTTACAGCGTCCATCATGATGTTCTCGCTTGCCATGAACGGGAGCTCTGCCATAACGCGGCGGCGTATCATTTCGGGATATACCACTATGCCGTTTGTAACGTTGAGCATGATGTTGAGGATAGCGTCAACGCCGAGGAATGCCTCTGCTACGCTGATACGCTTGTTTGCGGAGTCGTCCAGAGTTCTCTCGAACCACTGTGTGCCTGCTGTGAATGCAGGGTTGAGGCTGTCTATCATTACATAGCGCGCAAGAGAGGTTATTCTCTCACAGCGCATAGGATTGCGCTTGTAGGCCATTGCGGAAGAGCCTATCTGCTTCTTCTCGCGGGGCTCCTCCATTTCCTTGAAGGACTGGAGGATACGCATATCGTTTGAGAATTTGCTTGCAGACTGTGCAATATCGCTGAGGAGCTCAAGTACCTTTGAGTCCACCTTGCGCGAGTAGGTCTGACCCGATACGGGAACTACTGCGTCAAAGCCCATTTCCTCTGCTATCATCTGTTCAAGCTTCTTTATCTTGTCTGTATCGCCCTCAAAAAGCTCCATGAATGAAGCCTGAGTGCCTGTTGTGCCCTTTGAGCCGAGAAGCTTAAGTGTGGACATGCGGTATTCAAGATCCTGAAAGTCCATGAGAAGCTCGTTGAGCCAGAGAGTGGCTCTCTTGCCTACAGTTGTGAGCTGTGCGGGCTGGAGGTGGGTATATGCAAGGCAGGGGAGGTTTTTGTACTCGTCTGCGAACTTCGCAAGGTTGTTCATAACGTTGAGGAGCTTTCTGCGCACTACCTTAAGGGCGTCGCGCATGATTATAACGTCGGTGTTGTCACCGACGTAGCAGGAGGTCGCTCCGAGGTGGATAATGCCTGCTGCGTCGGGGCAGGCCTGTCCGTATGTGAAAACGTGAGCCATAACATCGTGGCGTGTTATTTTTTCACGCTCAGCTGCCATTTCGTAGTCCACGTCGTTTATATGCTCCTCCAGCTGCTTTACCTGAGCCTCCGTAACGGGCAGACCCAGCTTCATTTCAGCTCTTGCGAGAGCAACCCAGAGCTTTCTCCAGGTGGTGAATTTCTTGTCCGCAGAGAAAATATACTGCATTTCCTCACTTGCATAACGTGTGCAGAATGGGCTTTCATAGCTGTTGATATTACCGCTCATTTGAAATGTACTCCTTTAAAATGAAAATTGATGTGCGCTCTCAGCGCAAAGAATATCACTTTAATTATAACATCATACAGCCTTCCTGTCAATAAAAAAGGCGGCTGAGCGCCGCCTTAGTTTTGATGAAATTTTACCTGATTTCTGTATAAATTACACATCATCCATGTAGTCGTTCCTGTAGTTGTCGTCATGGGCGCACAGCTTTTCTTCCCTGATGTGAAGCTCTGTCATTTCGTTTGTTGCAGTCTGTTTGAGCTTCTCGAACTGTTCCTTGTATGGATCCTTTATAGCAAATTGTATGCTGTTCATGTTCTGCTCGAAGAAGCGCTCGTTGAAATGAGGGTAGCCGTCCGCCTCCTCAAGCTTGTGGAAGACGATATTGGTCTTCATATTCACGAATACTATGATAAGTATAATTATCAGCAGTACCAGGTGTATCTTCGTTGTATAGCCTATGGAGTCGAATTTGAAGTATTTCAGGTACTCTCCGTTGGCATAGTGCTTGAATATGCTGAGTATTAACTGATTTATGACTGCAACGGCGCCTGTGAAGATTACGAATAGGTCACGCTTTCTGTAGGCTGCCTGCCATGCGCAGTACATTCCTATGGAATATACGATGAAGCTCTCGAAGGTCAGGAATATGGTATCGTCAGCAAAGACGCTTCCGAGCATGAGAAACAGTGAAAGAACGGGAAAAAAAGCCAGTGCCAGCAAATATGCCACGATAAGGTGCTTGTATGTCCTGTTGCATTTGCTGAGAAGACCGAGATTACGTGCGAATTCTTTAGCTTTTTGCTCCTGATGGCGCAGTTCGTTGGATTCTGTCATAGCTGTTCACCTATATTCTTTCGTTGGTATGGATTATCACCGTATTTTCAAGCAGCCTGAAGCCCATTTCTCCTGCTGAGGCGGGAACGCTGCCCGGCAGCCTTATGCTGTCATCGTGAACGGGCTCTGCCTTAGGCGCCTCTGTCCTGAAGGGCTGCGCCTGGGGCTTCGGCTTCTGCTTTGCAGCCTCTGCACGTTCTTTTCTGATGATAATGCTCCACATAAGTACATTTATTATTATAAATACCGCAGCAGCTGCTGCGATAACAAGAATCTCACCTGTTGTCATAAGGCGTCTCCTTTGTAAAAGCTTTACTGCGTTTTGTTTTTTGTTCCGAATTCTGCGCGGAAAACTGCGGCTGTTATATTGTCGCTCTCCTCCCTTGACTTGACAGTTTCTATGAGCTGACGGAGCTGTTTCTGCATATCCTCCCTGGAGGCTGTCTTTTGCGGAGAGAGCTCCTCGGAAAGCTCCTTTTCAGTCAGCACGTGGCGGAAGCCGTCGGAGCATACCATATAATTGGCGCCGCTTTCAAGGTCGCCCAGCCTTAACTCGGGGAAGATGTCGGCAGTAACGCCGACGCACTGCACGAGAGCATTCCTGCGGGGGTCTGTCTTTGCCTCCTCGGGAGTCATTCTGCCCCGTTTTACCTCGCGGTTGACAAAGGTATGGTCGTCCGTGAGCTGGGTCAGCCTGTCTGATATCCTGTATATCCTGGTATCGCCGACATGGAATGTCAGAAACTTGGAGTTTATGGCGATGAATCCGGTAGCGGTCGTGCCCAGCTGTATATGCTCGCGCGTGCCGTAGTCTACCATCATGGCGTTGAGCCTTCTCAGGCGGCTGATGACATTGCGGGCGGCTGTCTCCCAGTCCCAGTCGGGGAGCTCAAAGGGGAGCTCGCTGTCGAACCATTCCGCGAAACTGCGTATTACCTCTGCGCTGGCAAGCTCACCGCGGGAAAGCCCGCCCATTCCGTCGCAGACCATTATAAGAGCGGCTCTGCCGCTGCCTGTCTCGGCAGTTTTCACGCAGACGCTGTCCTGATTTTTGTATTTTGAGATACCTGCGTCAGTATCGCAGGCTGCAATATATTTCATAGTGATTTACCTGTCTGTGAAATCGAATTCTTCATTGGAAAGCTTCAGTACGTCGCCGTCCTTGAGCTTTATCTCGCGGTCGGGGATAAGGGGCGTACCGTTGATGTAGGTCCTGTTGGTTGAGTTGTTGTCCTCTATGAAGCAGGAGCCGTTTCGTGTGTATATAGTTGCGTGAAGGCGGCTGACGGTGCGGTTTTCGGTGATATAGAAGTCAACGCGGTCACGCTCCTTGCCGATCCTGAAAACGGGCTTGTCTATACTTACCGTAGTTCCTGTTGAGCGGCGTGTAAGGGTAGGGAACTTTTCCTCGCTGCGGGGGATATCCCTTTTTACGAGCTCGGGCAGGGGCTGCTTTTTCTCGGCAGCAAGAGGCGGTATAGGCTTTGGCTCGGACCTGTGAGATGACGGCGGCACTGTTCTGACGGATTTTGGAAGTATGAAGGGGTGAGTGTCGCCCTTGTTCTGTATTGGCGGGAGCACCTTCGGTTTGCGGACAGCGGCTGCGCCCTGCTGCTGAGCGGGTCTGCTGAATTCGCTGCGGTCGGGCGCGGGAAACAGCTCCGGAGCCGCGCTGCGGATATGCTCCTTTGTTTCGTATATACTGAAAACGGGCTTGCTTATAACAAAGCTCATGAAGCTGTCAACGCGGTCGTAGTCGTACTGCGAGCTGTAGTTCGCATAGGTGGATATCTTACGCAGGCAGTTGATAATGCCGTCGTTGGTGCTTTCGTTGTACCACAGAGGGAGATAGAAGAGATGTATCTCCTTTGTGCTCGGCTCTGCAACTATAAAGTTGGGGTCGAGGACGATATTCTGCATGTTGAAGCCGCACTTCTCTGCTACCTCCAGTATATTCAGGAGATTGAGGACTATGCGGAAATACTGTGCCTTGTCTATGCCGCTTTTCAGTACGTTTATAAGCGGTATGCCTTCGGCGCCCGTAAAGACGAGCTTTCCGTCTGAGGGCGCAGAGGGAACGAGCCAGCCCTTTATGCGGTTGTCGATAAAATAGCGGTATTCAGCTTCATTGAGCATTTCGCTCCCTGCATATTTGCATAATATGCAAACCTCGCCGTTTTTTTCTGTGAATTTCAGCTTTGCCACGTTACCTCTCCTTTCGGCCGTTCTGCATCATGATAAATTATAATAGATGCCTTGGCA
>DBXO01000014.1:13499-120301 GCA_002309635.1 Ruminococcus flavefaciens
GATTTGCGTATCTGCAAGGGCATTAAAATAAATTATAATAAATGCTTCGGCATTTATTATAGCATATAAGCGAAGCGATATGCTATAATCGCCCGATTGCAGGGAGCAAATCTCAGATTTGCGTATCTGCAAGGGCATTAAGATAAATTATAATAAATGCCTTGGCATTTATTATAGCATATAAGCGAAGCGATATGCTATAATCGCCCGATTGCAGGGAGCAAATCTCAGATTTGCGTATCTGCAAGGGCATTAAGATAAATTATAATAAATGCCTTGGCATTTATTATAGCATATATTAACAGAAATATCAAGAGTTATCAGCTGTTAACGTTCAGCCTTTATCCATTGGGGGGCATGAGGCACCGCGGTAATCTCCGTTACGTATACGGCGGTTTCGCTTGTTACTGCGGATCTGCATGGCCAATCAACGCATTGCCGCTTTTTTCGACTTGACATATGCCGGAAAGAGGTGTAAAATGTAAAAAGATAAATATTAAGGAGGTCAATAGCATGGCGATAGTCAAAAACTTCAAATGTCCGAACTGCGGCGCTTCCATCACGAACCTCAATTCCCCAACTGGAATATGCGGTTTCTGCAACACCCCCTACATTATAGAAGGCCTGAAACAGATACTCAGCGAGGGTATCAGCGGCGGTACGACCTTTACCGCTACTCCCGAACAGCTCCATAACAGGATACTTGAGGTCCTTGCCTCCAACAGGAGCGCTCCCACGGATATTTTTGAAAATACCGTCATCGAGAACTGCGAGAGCTTTTCAGTACCCTCTTACTACTGCCACTACAACGGCTCGTCCAACTACCTTGTAGAGCTGGGCACAAAGGCTTCAAAGGATACCAACTGGAATACCGTCAGCGGAAATACCAGCGCAGAGGTGGAAAGGATAATCTCCGGCAACTCGGAGTATGACAATATCGTGAATGAAATATACAATCCCTACAGGGGAAGTATTTTCCTCAATGTTGAGAATCTCACATTTGACCCGGATACATATAATATCAGCTACAACAGACCGAAAGAGGTGCTCCTTGAGCAGTTTGTCCGTCCCGAAATGCAGAAAGCCCTTACCATGAGCACTCAGAAGCAGCTTGACGGAAGACAGGTCCGCAACCTTTCGTCGGGCAACCTCAATATTGAAAAGGACGGCACTATCGACAAGGTCATCGTGGGAGTTTACCATGTAGCCCTTACACATAACGGAAACAAGTTCGATATCTATACAACAAGTGACGCAGTAGGCGCGAAGTGCATAGAGATACCCACGGACCCGAACCGCGCCAATGAGATATACGCGCTGGAGCAGAAGGAAAAGAGCATCGTAAGCGCTATTGGAGCTGCAAAGGTCATACTTATAGTTGCTCTGGTGGTACTGCTGCTGTTCCACGGCAGATGGCTCATGCTCACGGGAAGCCTCATAGTAGGCGGCGCTATGATATACGCCCTCATCAACAAGAAGAAGGAGCTCAGAGAAGTAAAGCAGAAGATAGACGAGTTCAACAAGGTCATACCCGATCTGATGAACAGGTTCAAGCTTCAGAACAAGACCATTTCGGGTCTGGAAAGGCTCTCAAAGAATCAATAAAGCAAAAAAGACCGTCCATTCCGGACGGTCTTGATCTTTATATTCAGTTCTTTTTCTTAGCTGATACCTTGTTCTTCCACCATGACCATGTTACAGGTGCAACGAAGAGTGAGGAGAACGTACCAGAGATAAGACCCATCATAAGCGGAACAGAGAAGCTGAGCAGCGACTTGTAGCCTGTTGCGAGAACAACTATTGTGATGATGAGCATAGTGCCGATAGTTGTGACAGATGTTCTTACAGAACGTGTAAGCGACTGTGTGCAGCTTACGTTGATAAGCTCATTGAGCGAAGCCTTTGGCATAAGGCTGCGGTTTTCTCTGATTCTGTCGTAGATAACGATGGTGTTGTTGATAGAGTAACCGAGGATAGTAAGGATAACAGCAACGATGTTGGAGTCAATGCTGAAACCGCAGACTATAGTGGTCGTGAAAGCTACGAATATATCGAGGCAGAGCGCGAAGATCGAGCATATGCCTGCGGACCAGCCGCCTATATTCCTGAATCTTATAGCGATATAAATGATAACGATGAATGCTGCAAAGAGTACTGCGATGAAGCACTTGAGCAGGAATTCGCGTCCCGAAGAGGGGTTAACGTCGTTTGAATCGTAGATAACGAGATCGTTTGAAGAAAACTTGTCTCTGAGAGCCGATGTGAGCTCTGTCTGTCTGTCGGCTGTAAGTCCCTCATCGGAAGTAAAGGAGATAGTGATCTGCTTTCCGCCCGAATCGAGGCTCTGACCTGTTCTTACGTTAACTGTCGAGCCGACAATATCCTTTATTGTCGATGCGACCTCGTTTGTATCGATGTCGCCCTGATAGGTGTAGGTAATGAGGGTACCGCCCTTGAACTCGATAGCAAGATGTATACCTCTGATTATCGCGCCCAGTACAAATACGACGAGGACTGTGATGATAACGCCGAGGATAAGCTTTTTCTTTGAACAGAAGTTATAAACCTTAGCGGGAGTGCTTACTTTTTCTGTCTGAGTGTTGTTTTTACTCATTTCTCGTCACCTCCGTAAAGCTTTCTGTTTTTGAAGCACTTGAACTTGGAGAGTGATGTTACCATAAGTCTTGAAGCAAATACTCCGAAGATGAAGTTGCAGATAACGCCTGCGAGCAGGGTAAATCCGAAGGAGTAAACAACGCCCTCAGCAGTAGCGCCGAATGCGAAGAAGATAGTCTTGTTGAGGATCTTCGAGAAGAAGCTGTCGGGAACACCGAAAGCGCCCATGAGTATAATGGCGATGATAACGTTTGTGATGTTACCGTCGAGGATAGCTGAGAAAGCCTTCTTGTACGCGATTTTGATAGAAGCGTCGAGAGACTTGCCTGTTCTGAGCTCTTCCTTGATACGCTCGCCTGTGATGATGTTTGCGTCAACGCCCATGCCGACTGCAAGTATGATACCTGCGATACCGGGGATAGTGAGCGTAGAGCCGTTGGAGAATCCGAACCAGCCTGTGATAGCTGCAAGTGATCCTGCGACCTGGCCGCAGAGAGCGATAACAGCTACAGCGCCGGGAAGTCTGTAAAGAATGATCATGTACACAGCTATGAAGCAGAATGCTATGAGAGCTGCAAGAAGTATAGCGTCCAGAGAACCCTCACCCATTGTAGGAGATATGGTCCTGAAGCTCTTTGTCTCCATTTTGAAGGGGAGAGCACCGGAATTGATCTGATTTGCAAGCTTTGTAGCCGTCTCGGCTGTAAAGCTGCCTGAGATCTGAGCCTGACCGTTGGAGATAACGCTGTTTACTCTCGGAGCCGAGATCATTGTATTGTCCATCCATATCGAGATGGGAGTATCGGTATTGTTAAGCTCGGCAGTAGCGGCAGCGAATTTCTCGGAACCTGACTTCTCGCCGTCTTTGCCCTTTGTCTTGAGGGTAAGGCTTACAACGTATTCAGGACTGCTGGTCTCACTTGTCTGGAGATAGCCCATCTGAGCGGATTCGATATCATCACCGTTGAGTACCAGTTCACCGGAAGGTACAACGTTGCCGTCCTCGTCGGTAGTAGTATCGGTGCCCTTGCGGAATGTCAGCTCAGCCATTTCACCGAGTTCCTTAACGGCAGCCTCGGGGTCGAAGTTTGTTTCGCCGACCTTCCAGGGGAAGCGGACGATAATTCTGTCGCGTTTTTCATCGCTGTAAACTTCGTTATCGGTGATACCGAGTGAAGCAAGTCTGGTATTGATGACCGCGGTAGCAGAAGCGAGCTGATTCTTGTCAGCATCATAACCGCCTGCCGGACCGAAGGTAACGTCAACGCCGCCCTTGATATCTATACCAAGACGGATATCGTCAACGCCCTTGATATAGGTCGTTCTGTTATCGCCGAATAACTTGTCTATGCCAAGCACCGACGTAACAGCAAACAAAGCGATAAAAGCAACGACAATGAAGAAAGTTGATTTGCCTGTCTTTTTCACAGTCATGCCTCCTAAAAATCGGGCTTCTGAGACCGTTCCAGCAGTGTGCGGAACAGGTATGAGCCCTTTATTCCTGTCTCTTTGACAATTACAATAATTGTACTATATTTTTGCAAAAAAGTCAAGTATCTGAACGGAAAAAGTCTCCATTTCAAAAATATGCACAATTAAGAACATAGTTTTTCGGAATTATGAACAAATGACCGGGAGTAATATGCAGGGCTGACAGATGAAATAAGAAAAGGCGTTCTGCCTTTCGGCAAAACGCCATGTGTGCTTATTTGAAATGCTTCTGCGATATTTTCAGCCGGTTTATGGCGCGGTTGAGAGCGGCCTGAGTTTCGTAGTACTCCTTTATGCTCTGCTTTTGCCTCAGAAGCTCCTCTGCGCGTTCTTTGGCCTCCTGAGCGCGTTTGATGTCTATCTCCTCGGGAAGCTCGCAGGTATCCGCGAGTATAATGGAAGAATCGGGCATTACCTGTATGAAGCCCTCGGATATGGCAGCGTACTTCCATACGCCGTCAACGAGGTATTTCAGCTCGCCCGTGGGGAGCGAGGTGACAAGGGGCTCATGTCCTGCCATTATTCCGAGAAGTCCGTCTATAGCCGTGACAACGAGGTGCTCGGTCTCGCCGCTGAAAAATATGCGGTCTGTGGCGATTATTTCAAGGTGAAAGGTTTTAGCCATAGTGAGCCGCCTCCTTTAATCCTCGTTTATCTGACGGGCTTTCATGATAACGTCGTCGATAGTTCCCGCCATGAGGAAAGCTGCCTCGGGGTACTTGTCCATATCACCGTCGATGATGGCCCTGAAGCCTTCGATAGTGTCCTTGAGGGGAACGTACTTGCCCTTGAGGCCTGTGAAGTTCTCCGCAACGTTGAAGGGCTGGGAGAGGAACTTCTGTATCTTTCTTGCGCGGTATACAGCAAGCTTGTCCTCGTCGCTGAGCTCCTCCATACCGAGTATGGCGATGATATCCTGGAGCTCCTTGTACTTCTGCAAAAGCTCCTGCGTCTGTCTTGCAACTGTGTAGTGTTCGTCGCCGACGATCTCGGGCTCAAGAATACGTGAGTTGGATTCAAGAGGGTCTACGGCAGGGTAGATGCCCTGTTCCACTATCTTACGTGAAAGTACCGTAGTTGCGTCAAGATGGGCGAATGTAACGGCAGGAGCAGGGTCCGTAAGGTCGTCCGCAGGGACGTAAACAGCCTGTACAGATGTGATGGAACCGTTTTTCGTTGAGGTGATACGCTCCTGCAACTCGCCGACTTCCGTAGCAAGAGTAGGCTGATAGCCAACGGCTGAGGGCATACGTCCGAGAAGGGCGGATACCTCAGAGCCTGCCTGTACGTAACGGAAGATATTGTCGATAAAGAGAAGAACGTCCTTGTGTTCGCGGTCACGGAAATACTCAGCCATGGTAAGACCCGTCTGAGCGACGCGCATACGCGATCCGGGGGGCTCGTTCATCTGACCGAAAACGAGGGCGGTCTTGGAGATGACTCCCGATTCCTGCATTTCGTTCCAGAGGTCGTTGCCCTCACGGGAACGCTCTCCGACGCCTGTGAATATAGAGTAGCCGCCGTGTTCGGTGGCGATATTCCTTATAAGCTCCTGTATGAGGACGGTCTTGCCGACGCCTGCGCCGCCGAAAAGTCCTATCTTACCGCCCTTGGCGTAGGGGGCTATAAGGTCGATGACCTTTATGCCTGTTTCGAGTACCTCGACAACGGGGCTCTGGTCCTGAAATGTGGGAGCCTTGCGGTGTATCTCCCATTTTTCCTCGGTTTCCACATCTCCCTTCTTGTCGATAGGCTCTCCCAGGACATTGAACATACGGCCGAGGGTCTGCTCGCCCACAGGGACCTTAATGCATGTACCTGTGGAAGTAACTTCCATATTCTTGCTGAGTCCTTCACTGGACGCCAGCATGATACAGCGGACAATGTGGTTGCCCATATGCTGAGCGACCTCCATAACGCGCTTTCTGCCGTCGACCTCAACGGTGAGAGCGTCCCTTATCATAGGGAGCTTTCCCGCGCCGAACTCGACATCTATAACAGGTCCGATGACCTGTGTTATCCTGCCTTTTTCCATTGCTTTCTCCTTTGTTTAAGAGAACTTGTAGCGGCGCACAGTGTGCGCCTGTTTTCGGGACGTTGTCCCGCACAAATACATAAATGACCTGTTTTGCAGGGCAGACCGCCCCTGAATAATTTTACATGAATTATGCGGACGCGCATTGTGCGTCCCTACAGTCATTCAACAAGAGACTGCGCTCCTCCGCAGACCTCGGTTATTTCCTGAGTGATAGCTGCCTGTCTTGCGCGGTTATAACGGAGTGACAGATCCTTTATCATATCCTTTGCGCTTGTGGTGGCAGCGTCCATAGCCGTCATGCGTGACTGCTGCTCGCAGCAGAAAGCCTCAACCATAGCTCCGTAGATGATACCCTTTGCGTACTGTGGTATGAGGTAGTTCATAACCTCCTCGGGGGATGGCATGAACGAAGCCTTGGGCAGCTTTTTCATAGTGCCGTCGGCAGCCTTTCCGAAGTGTCTCCGCTCAAAGGGGAGGAGACGGAGAGTTCTGGGCTCCTGAACGTTGGAGCTGACCATGTCCGTATAGATAAGGTATACCTCGTCAAGCTCACGCTTTTCAAACTTGTCCAGTACCAGCTCTGCTATCTCGCGGGCTCTGTACAGGGTGGGATTCTGGGTGGTATACAGGAACTCGCCGTCCACAGAAGCCTTTTTATCGCTGTTGATACGGCGCTGATAGTACATTCTTCCCACCTGTCCCATGACAAAGAGGTAGCAGTTGTCGAGATCGGCAGCCTCTTCGAGCTTCTGATCGGTGTATTTCAAGATGTTGTGATTGTAGCTTCCGCACAGTCCCTTGTCGCCTGTAATGACGATATATCCCTTTTTTCGCTTATCCTCGGGAATATCCTCACGTCTGTCGAAATACAGCTGGCGGGTATGCGGAGTATGCTCCAGCACGCTTTCGATAGTGGACTGGAGCTTGTAGAAGTAGGGCTCTGTACACTCAAGGGAGGTCCTTGCTTTTTTCAGCTTTGAAGACGACATGAGGTACATGGCGTTGGTTATTTTCAGTATCTGCTGGATACTTCCGATCCTTTCACGGATCTCTCTCATATTGGGCATAGCAGTTCACCGCCTTACTCTTCAAAAGCCGTGAGTATTCTTTCGATACGCTCTGCAAGGTCGTCCGTGAGGATCTTATTTTCCTCTATCTCGGAGATAATGTCCTGACCGTAGCTTCTGATGTAGTTCATAAGGTCCGTGCGGTACTCTCTCAGCTCGTTCAGCGGTATTCCCCTGAAGAAGTCATGCTGTGCTGCATAGAGGAGTATGACCTGCTCGTAATGAGGGAGCGGGTTGTACAGAGGCTGTTTGAGCAGCTCCGTAAGCATATGGCCGTGGTTCAGGAGGTCCGTCGTGGATTGGTCAAGCTCCGAGGAGAACTGTGTGAATATCTCCATTTCCTTGAACTGCGCAAGGTCGATACGCAGGTTTCCCGAAGCCTTCTTCATGGCCTTTGTCTGAGCGGCGCCGCCTACACGGGATACGGAAAGTCCGTAGTTCACCGCAGGACGGAGACCTGAGTTGAAAAGCTCGCTCTCCAGGAAAATCTGACCGTCGGTGATAGATATTACATTGGTAGGGATATAAGCCGAGATATCGCCTGCAAGGGTCTCGATGATGGGGAGAGCCGTGAGCGAGCCGCCGCCGTGCTCGTCGTCAAGACGGCTTGAACGCTCGAGAAGTCTCGAATGGAGATAGAAAACGTCTCCGGGGTAAGCCTCTCGTCCGGGAGGACGGTGGAGAAGAAGTGACATGGCTCTGTAAGCAACTGCGTGCTTTGAAAGATCGTCATATACTATGAGTACGTCCTTGCCCTTGGACATGAAATACTCTGCGATAGCCGTACCCGAATAGGGGGCTATATACTGGAATGGCGAGGGATCGCTGGCAGAAGCGCATACAACTACCGAGTAATCCATAGCGCCGTACTTTTTGAGTGTATTTACTATCTGTGCGACAGTTGAGGACTTCTGACCTATGGCTACATAGATACAGATAACGTCCTGATCCTTCTGATTTATGATAGTATCCACGGCAATGGAGGTCTTTCCTGTCTGGCGGTCGCCGATAATGAGCTCACGCTGACCTCTGCCGATAGGGAACATTGAATCTATAGCGAGTATACCCGTCTGCAGAGGCACGTTTACGGGCTTTCGCTCGATAACGCCGGGAGCCTCACGCTCTATGGGGAAGTAATCTTCGGGCTTTATCTGTCCGAGGCCGTCTATAGGCGCTCCGAGAGCGTCAACAACACGTCCGAGGAGCTCGTCGCTTACGCCGATGCCTGCTCTTTTGCCTGTTCTTATGACTGATGAGCCCTCTGTGAGGCCATGATCGTCTCCGAGGAGAACTACTCCCACCGACTTTTCCTCAAGGTTCTGAACGATACCTCTTATACCCGTTTCAAACTCGACAAGCTCGCCGTACATGACGGAGTTCATGCCGTAAACCCTTGCGATACCGTCGCCGAGACGTGTTATGAAGCCTGTTTCGGTAGCGCCAGACTTAACGTCGAAGTCGCGGACCTCGGTTTTCAGTACGGATATGATATCGCTGCTGCTTCCCTTTGAAGCCTTTGGAGCCTCCACATATTCCGTAGCCTTGGTCTGGAGGGTATCCTTCATAAGGCGGAGGCCCGTGCGGTAGCTCTTATCGTATTCAAGGTCGCCTGCGTTGAGTATAAAGCCGCCGATTATATCGGGGTCGTGCTTATACTCTATATCCACGTCCTCCTTGACGAATCTGTCCATTATGAACTGCCTGAGGTCTGCCTGCTGAGCCTCGGTAAGGGGCGTAACATAGCGTACCACAGCCTTTATGCTGCCCTGCTTGTCGAGGAGTATATCCTCGTATTCGTCAAGTATCTCCCCGATGTGTTCAACAGCGCCGCTGCGAACGGCATTGAACAGGAATTTCTGCATATCCTCGGGGAAGAGCTTGCATATAACAGCTCTCTTCTCGTCGTGTGTGACAAGAGGATTTGAAAGCGTATCCGCAAGGTCGGGACAGGTCTCCAGTACCTTCCGCGTTTCGGAGCAGTCTGCCTGAGAAATATCAAGACGGACAAGCTCTTTCAGCAGCTCTCTGTCTGAATCTCTCATTTCTTTGCCTCCTCTTCGGAAAGGAACTTATCAACGAGACGGCGGTTCTTTTCGTCGTCAACATTCTCGCCGATGATCTTTGAAGCGGCTTCGATAGCGAGGTCTGCTATCTGGGACTGAGCCTGACGTAGAACGCGCTTTCTCTCGTTCTCTATGGTCCTGTCTGCCTCTGAAACTATCTTTTCGGCCTCTTCCTGAGACTTCTTTATTATTGCAGCTCTTTCGGACTCTGCGTCCTCATGGGCTTTCATGATTATCTGGTTAGCCTTTTCCTTGGCTTCGCTGATAGAGTCCTCATACTGCTGACGGAGCTCCTCGGCCTCCTCTTTGGCTTTTTCGGCGGAGTCGAGGTTATCCTGTATAGTACGGGTACGATCGGCTTTCATTTTATTCAATGGCTTGAAAAGGAATATCCTGAGCAGTATAAACAGTATTACAAGGTTTACGACTGCCTCGAAAATGCTCCAGAATTGAAAATCAAGCATTTTATGTCCTCCTTGTGTGTATTTGCTTCAGATCACTTGCTTCCGAGCATTATGATTATAAGGAGCGCCGTAACGAAGCCGTAAACAGCGGTAGCCTCTGCGAGGGCACAGCCGATGATGAGCGATGTCCTGATATCGCTCTTTGCCTCTGGCTGACGTGCGATGGATTCAGCTGCCTTTGCGGTAGCTATACCTATACCTATGCCTGCGCCTGCACCTGTAAGAACGGCAACAGCAGCGCCTAATGCGATGATTCCCATATTTTATACCTCCGTGTAAGTGATGATCATTTGCTTCCGAGCATTATGATTATAAGGAGCGCCGTAACGAAGCCGTAAACGGCGGTAGCCTCTGCAAGGGCGCAGCCGATGATGAGCGATGTCCTGATATCGCTCTTTGCCTCAGGCTGCTTTGCGATGGATTCCGTTGCCTTAGCTGTTGCAAGGCCTATACCTATGCCTGCGCCTGCGCCTGTAAGAACGGCAACAGCAGCGCCTAATGCGATTATACCCATATTTATTTACCTCCGTGGAGCTGAGCTCTTTTTTTAGCTTTTTTTGCTTTTTTCTCAGGTTTTTCCTCTTCTTCCTCTATAGCCTCGGACATATACAGCGAGGTGAGGAAGGTGAATACATAAGCCTGTAGAAGTCCGTCAAGTATATCAAATATGATACTCAGGATAACCGGGACGCCTATTGCGGGTACGCCCAGAACTACCTTGAACGGTATCTTTACAAGCTCGATGATTATGAATGCGCCGATAACGTTACCGAAAAGTCGCATGCACAGCGAAAGCGGCCTTGTGAGAAGATCCAGCAGATTCAGCGGATTCGTGAAGCTTTTGAGCCATTTCACTGGACCCTTTTCGATGATGAAGGACGCCTGTACGAGTATGATAGCCATTCCCGCAAGAGCGGCAGTCACATTTATGTCCTTGGTGGGCGGTACGAAGCCGAATATACCCATCATATTCGACACGCCTATGTAGATGATGAACGTTTCCAGTATGGGGACGTATTTCCTGCCCTTTTCGCCGAGGGTATCCGTAAAGAAATTGTCCAGCCAGTCCATAATACTCTCAAGTATGCACTGCGAACCCGTTGGGACCTTTTTGAGCTTTCGTGTAAGGATAATGGACAGGAGCACAAGGGCTGCCATAATGATCCATGTTACCGCGCATGAATCGGCAATGGGGATATCCAGTCCGAATAAATGTATCGTAAAGGCGGTATGATTATCGAGCTCTTTCATAAGCTCATCTGCCATGAAAACACCTTCTTTCGGTATGGCACTGCGCCAAAATAATAAAACGGAGACTGCAATTACACAAATCTCCGTTGATTGAGTCTTGATGATGTACAGATATGCGTCCGTCGGACTTTTTCAAGCTGCGGGAATATCATGTCCACTTATATATAATATAACAAAAATTGTATATTGTCAAGACTTTGAGAAAAAAATCACATTAGAATAATAAAATTATTTTCCGTCGCCCTCGGACAGCTTTATAGCGCGGTCGAGGCGTTCTATTGCGCCTGAGTTGAGTTTTTCCGTGAGTCTTACGCGGTCGAGCTCCTTTTTGAATGCGTTCAGCTCGTCGGCAATGCGGCGTATCACATCGGCAGTCCTGAGCTGCTGATCCTCAAGGGCGCACACCCTCTTGATGAGATCGTTTATATTTGCGGCGAGGAGCTCGTTGGCGTTATTCTGCCTGTCGCCGAACTCCGTGAGCTTTTCGCCTGCTTTCAGGGTACTGATCTTTTCATGTCCGGTAAAAGTAAGCATTTTATCTTTAGTCAGCTTCATATCAGACATTTTGTTCACTCCTTATCTTTCGGACTTATTTCAGCCGTTGTTCCGGGGGGAAAGGCCTTAAGCCCTGAGGTTTCCGCGCCAGTAATCCAGCGTATCCTCAATGGTCTGCTCCATGCTTATCTCGGCTCTCCAGCCCGTATCCTGATAAATACGCGAAACATCGGGCTCTATCAGCGGTATATCCGAGGCTCTCATGCGGCCTGGGTCCTGCTTTACCTCTATGGCTGCTTTTGACATGGAGAGGGCAGTATCCAGTATGAACTGCACCGAAACAGCCTTTCCTCTGCCGATATTGTAAACTGAGCCGCTTTTCCCTTTTTCACCGAGGAGCCTGTAGGCTCTTACAACATCGCGGACGTCGGTGAAATCACGCTTTGCGGTGAGATTTCCCACGCTCATAACGGGCTCGTGTATGCCTTTCTCGATTTCCGCTATCTGCTTGCAGAAGTCAGAGATGACGAATATATTGCTCTGGCGGGGACCTGAGTGGTTGAAGGCGCGTACCATGACTATGTCCATTTTATAGGCACGGGCGTAGATCTCGCCTATCATTCCCTGACATGCCTTGGTTGCGGCGTAGATATTGCCGGGGTTAAGGGGCTCCGATTCGGAAAGGGGACAGGCGCCCTCGCGGATATAGCCGTATTCCTCACCCGAGCCTATGAGAAGCACTCTTGTGTCCTTTTTGTCGGCTTCACGCAGGGCTTCGAGGACGTTTATTGTGCCGATGATGTTTATTTCTGCCGTGAGCTGCGGCTTTTTCCACGAAACGGACACCGAGCTCTGAGCGGCAAGGTGGTACACCACATCGGGAGCTGTCTCAGCGAGTATCTGCGATATATCGTCCTTTTTCAGGATATCAAGTCTGTGTACGCTGCAATCTCCGGTTATTTCCTCATTCGGCAGACAAGTTGCGTGAACCTCCCAGCCTGCGGAGCTGAGCTCGCGTATGAGATAGCCTCCTACGAAGCCTGCCGCACCAATTATCAATGCTTTCAAGTGTCTGCCCTCCATATTTGACAGTATTATTTCAGTATATCGTATAATCTGTTGAGTATTACTTTTTCGTTGAAGCAGGTTTTTACTCTTTCAGCAGCAGCTTTTCCGTATTTTTCGCGGAGCTCCCTGTTGCCTGCAAGGGTGTTTATGGCTTCTGCAAGCGCATTCGGATCCGAAGGCGGTACAGTTATGCCTGTTTTGCCGTTTACGCTGACATATGGGACTCCCGATTTCAGCGCGGTGTTGATAACGGGCTTTCCGTAGACCATAGCCTCAAGCTGAACTATGCCGAAGGCCTCGCTCGTAGCCACAGACGGCAGCACGAAGATATCGCAGTCGGCGTAAGCCTGTCTCAGTTCCTCATCGGGGAGAAAACCGAGAAAATGCACCTTATCCGCTATATTATGCGCCGAGCAGTAACCTTTCAGCCGGTCGGCGAGCTCGCCTCTGCCGGCGATGAACAGCTCGCAGCCATTCACCTTTTCAAAGGCTTTCAGAAGTATGTCCGCGCCCTTGTAGTACACCAGCCTGCCTGTGAAAAATACCTTTATACAGTTCTTATCATTGGCTTTTTCGGTAAGGAACGGTCTCCTCCTGACAGAGAGGTACTCCTCAGGGATTATGCCGTAGGGGAGAAGTCTGCATTTCTTCCTGAATTCGGGAAGATACGGCGAATACTTCACGTGTCCCTCCGTAGCTGTGAGTATCACGTCTGCCCTTTTCAGCAGATAGCGCATGAAAGGCTTGTAGAAAAGCATGAGCTTTTGCTGCTTTACAATGTCGCTGTGCCACGACACTACAACCTTTCCCCTGAAGCCGGACAGCATGAGAGCAGCGTCCGCAAGCGGAAATGGCACGTGTATATGCACAACGTCGGCTTTTTTAGCCATTTGTCTGAAATAGTGAAAAAACGAGAAGGACAGGGGACATGAGAAATATGTTCCGAGACTTCCCGAACGCACAAGGTCTACTCCGCACATTTTTTCGCGTATGGTACCGCCCTTGCCGTCGCGGCAGACAAGAGTCTTCACTCTTACGCCGTCAAGCTTTCCGAGCTCCTCGGAATACTGCCTGATAAGGGTCTCGATACCGCCTATGTGCGGGAAATAGGCTTTGTTGACTTCAAGTATATTGAGTTTTTTCTTCATTTTACAAGCTCCCTGTACACGTCCATGAGCATTTCCGCCGAGCGCTGCCACGTAAAGCCCTTTGCACGCTGCAAGCCCTTAAGGCTCAGCTCTCTGCGCAGCTCCTCGCTGCTGTAGAGCCTGTACATGCCCTCGGCAATGCTTTCCGGATCGTAGGCGTCGCATATTACGGCACAGTCGCCTGTAACCTCGGGGAGAGAAGCCTCGCCCGAAGAAAGTACGGGCACTCCGCAAGCCATAGCTTCAAGCGGCGGCATGCCGAAGCCCTCGTACAGCGACGGGAACACGAATGCAAGTGCACCGCACATCAGCGGGTTCATATCCTCAGACGGTACGTATTTTGTAAAGATGATGTGTTCTGTCATGCCGAGCTTTTCAACGCGGCTGAATATGCCCTGATCCAGCCAGCCCTTGCCGCCTGCAAGAACAAGCTTCGGCGAATTTACGCCCACCTTTTTCACAAAGGCTGTATAGGCGGTGATAAGGCGTTCAAGGTTCTTGCGGGGCTCGATGGTGCCCACATAGAGGAAGTAATCGCCGCTTATTTCCAGCGACTTTTTCACTTCGGGTATCCTTTCGGGCTCTGTGCAGGGGTGAAAGCGCTCCGTATCGACACCGCAGGGAACGACGCGGATCTTGCTTTCATGCTGCGGAAAATACTTTATTATCTCTTTTTTTGAGAATTCCGAATCCGTAACTATAAGGTCGGCGCGCTTCATGGAGCGTTTAAGACCCATATCGAGCATATTCTTCGTTCTTCCGCGGACTGTCTCGGGAAAGGTCTTGTAAACCATGTCGTGAACGGTCACGACCTTTTTGCCGTGTACAAACGGCGGTACTATATAGTTGAAGAAATGGGTGAGCTCTGTTTTCCTTCCGAAAAACAGAGAATAGGGAATGGGCAGGAACGTACTCGCAGCGCGGTAGGCAAAGCCCGAAAAGTCTGAAGTGTTGAGCTTTATGCTTTTGCCTGCAAGCTGTTTTACACGTTTTACACGTTCCTTGTCGCCGCTTGTGAAAAAGCTGTATTCGTAGGAGTTTTCGGGGTAAAGCTCGGCGAGAGCGCGGGTCTGTCCCAGCTCGCACCAGCCTATGCCCGTCATTTTATCGCTGCAAATAGGTACTGCGTCGAATGTTATCTTCAAATCAACTTCTCCACCTTTGATGTTCTTTTAGCGCGCAAGATCTTTTATTTTTGCAATAAGATCTGCGATATAAGCGTCGGTATCATCGACGTCAAAGCCGGCAGCACCGAAGAAGCCGCCCTTTTCCCTGCGCATTTCTGTCTGTTCTGCTTTTTTCAGCTCCGAAAGAGCCTGTTCACGCGGCATGCCGTTTTCCAGGCCGTATATCACCTCGTTGAGGGCATCCAGCTTCATGATAACGTCTGCCTTTACATATCCGCCTTTTCTGCTTCTGAGTACTTCAAAGCCCATAATTATTCCCCCTGTACAGGCTTTTATCTCAGCCGATAACTTCCTTTACCTTTATTTCCTTTTCAACGAGAGCGAGGTCGTTCTTTACCATGCGCTCAACGAGCTGTGAGAAGTCTATCTCGCGCTTCCAGCCGAGAGCCTTTTCAGCCTTTGAGGGGTCTCCGAGGAGGATATCGACCTCTGCGGGACGGAAGAACTTCTTGTTTACCTTAACGATTGTCTTGCCGTTTGCCTTGTTGATACCGATCTCGTCAACACCTGAGCCCTTCCACTCAACCTCGATGCCTACGTGTCTGAAAGCAGTCTCAACGAACTCGCGGACTGTTCTTGTCTCGTTTGTAGCGATTACGTAGTCGTCGGGCTTGTCCTGCTGGAGCATGAGCCACATAGCCTTGACGTAGTCTTTCGAGTGACCCCAGTCGCGCTTTGAATCCATGTTTCCGAGCTCAACGTACTCCTGTACGCCCAGCTTGATACGTGCAACAGCGTCTGTTATCTTACGTGTAACGAACTCGATTCCGCGGCGCTCCGACTCATGGTTGAAGAGTATGCCCGAGCATGCAAAGAGGTTGTAGCTCTCGCGGTAGTTCTTTGTAATCCAGTGACCGTAGAGCTTTGCAACTCCGTACGGGCTTCTCGGATAGAAGGGGGTTGTCTCCTTCTGGGGTATCTCCTGTACAAGTCCGAACATCTCGGATGTTGAAGCCTGATAGAAGCGTGCCTCCGGCTTTACTGTGCGGATAGCCTCCAGCATATTGGTAACGCCGACAGCGTCGATGTCAGCTGTTCCGAGTGGAGTGTCCCAGCTTGTAGCAACGAAGGACTGGGCGGCAAGGTTGTATACCTCGTCAGCCTGCGATATCTTCATAGCGGAGATAAGGGAGATAGGGTCTGTCATATCAGCGTAGATAAGAGTAACCTTGTCCTTGAGGTGAGCGATGTTGCCGTAGTCTGCAGTAGCCTTTCTTCTCCATATACCGTAAACGTTGTATCCCTTTTCAAGCAGGAGCTCTGCGAGATATGAGCCGTCCTGACCTGTGATTCCTGTAATAAGTGCGTTTTTCATTGTAAATTACTCCTTTTTATAACAATTATTTTGGCAGATCAGACGAACTCTGTTCTGTTCTGTTCCTTGAGCTGCGCGATGACCTTTTTAACGTCCTGAGTGTTGTTCTTCGAGCACACGAGCAGCACATCGTCGGTATCCACGATTATGATGTCCCTTGTGCCGATAGCAGCGATAAGGCGCTTGCCGCCGCAGATGGTGGTGCGCTTAGTATCCACTGTTACAACGTCGCCGTCGATGAAGTTCTTGTCGTCGTCGGTCTCATTGATGCGTTCAACAGCGAGCCAGCTTCCCACGTCGTCCCAGCCGAAGCTGCCGGGTATAGTGTAGATATGCTTTGCCTTTTCCATGATACCGAAGTCTATGGACTCGCTCCTGAAAGCGGTGAACTCCTTTACGAGGACCTCGTTGAATCCGGGAGTGCCGAATGCCTGTCCTATGCGGACAGCTCCCTCATATATATCGGGCATGAAAGTCTTGATGTTGAGCATAACGGAGGATATCTTCCATACGAACATGCCGCTGTTCCAGAGGTACTTGCCCGAAGCAAGGTATTCCTTTGCGGTAGGGAGGTCTGGCTTTTCAACGAAGCGTTCAACTGCGTAAACGTCCTCCTTTGCCTGTCCGAAATTTATATAGCCGTAGCCTGTTTCGGGGTACTCGGGAGTAATGCCTATGGTAACGAGGCGCTTGCCGCTTTCGGCAGCCTTTATAGCCTTTTTGAGGGTATTAATATAGATATCCTCATAGCCGATAAGATGATCCGAGGGAAGAACGAGCATTATAGCGTCCTCGTATTTCCTGTTTATCACGGAAGCTGCAAAAGCGATACAGGGAGCTGTATTTCTTGCGCAGGGTTCAAGGAGCACATTCTCCTTTGGAATGCTGGGGAGCTGGTCGAAAACGAGCTCCTTATATGCTGCGTTGGTAACGATATATACGTCCTCGGGAGCAACTAAGGGACGGAGACGGTTTACTGTCTTTTGTATCATGGTCTCGCCGTCCTTGGTGAGGGAGAGGAACTGCTTTGGATTGTCATTTCTGCTTTTTGGCCAGAAACGTTCACCTCTGCCGCCTGCCATGATAACTGCGGTGATTTTCATTTGGTATTTTCCTTTCTTTTAATGTTCTTCGGCATGATAAGTGCTTCTGCGGTCTCCGCATTGTTTTTCGGCGGGAAGAACATTGTTTTCAATGTCATTAATATTATCTGAAGATCGAGACGTATTGAGTAATTCTCAATATACATAAGATCCATTTTCAGCTTGTCATAGGGGGTCGTATCATAGGCTCCCGTCACCTGCGCATAGCCGGTAAGTCCTGCCTTGACCTTAAGACGGAACCCGAATTCGGGCATTTCCTTTTCATACTCCTCCGTGAGCTCTGGACGCTCGGGGCGTGGGCCGACTACGGACATATCGCCTTTCAGGATATTGAGGAGCTGCGGGAACTCGTCCACACGGAATTTCCTGAGTATCTTTCCGACAGGAGTGATACGGTCGTCCTCCTCTGTTGCGAGGCGGGGCTTGCCGTCCTTTTCCGCGTCAACTATCATGCTGCGGAACTTGTACACGTAGAATTCCTTTCCGTTGAGGGTAAGGCGCTTCTGCTTGTAGAACACCGGGCCTCTGTCGTAGAGCTTTACTGCCAGTGCGGCGATGAGCATGAATGGTGCCGCAGGAATCAGGGCGATAAGTGAGAAAATTATATCGAAGGTACGCTTTATCAGCTGCTGCTCAAAGTCGAGGCCGTAGTTGCGGCATAGCATGAGAGGCGTATCGAAGAGGCGTATGTCGTCTGCACCTCTTATTATAATATCTGAAATTTTAGGTGCGATATACGCACGCTTTGAGTGAGCGAAGCAGAATTTGAGGTAATCGTTGCGCTGCTCTGCGGGTATATCGCAGACTATAGCGCCCTCGTACTTCATTATGAGCTCCTTTACCTTTTCGGGAGGCTCACTGATGCTGATAGACTCGCATATCATGTACTTGTCCACGCGCTGGCTCATTTTCAGCACCAGTGAAGCGGCGCGGTGGCTTCCGTAGATGATGACCAGCTTGCGGGGCGGATATATCATGAAGTACATCTTGCCTGCGAGCAGGGTCCAGAGAGCGAGAATTCCCATATCGATGCAGGACATGATTATTATTGGCATAACAGCCATGAAATGTCTGCCGATAAGGCTTATCAGGAAGTAGGAGACCGTGTTCACGCAGAGCATGGATATCATCTGAGCGTAGAACATATCGGTCTTTTTGAGGTAGCCAAGCTTCAGGCCGCCGTAGGCTCTGAAGAAAAGCCATACGATAAGGCTGTAGATGGCGATGAGCACCCAGTTTCCTCGTCTGTAGTAGGGGAGCACTATCTGCTCACTGTAGTTACGGTACCATATAAAGGCAAAAAGCCCTGTTATCATGGCAAGAAGCAGAACTCCCGAAATAAAGGTAACAAATCTTTTATACAGGTCTTTATTTTTATTCATAGTCCTTATCCGTTGCCGAGACGGAATATGTCTCCTTCTGATTTGTTTGTATTTCTTTTACTGTGCCGTAAATAACGACACAAAGTTATTATAGCAAATCATGAGAGTTCTGTCAATATCAATTGACATATTAGGCAAAAAATGCAAACCAATTATTGCGGTTTGCACAAAAAGGATCACCCTTCGCATATGACGCAGTTAGGATAATAGTGACTGAGTATATCTCTCCAGCTCTTCCCCTCGGCAGCCATGGCGTTTGCTCCGTACTGACTCATGCCCACCCCGTGGCCGAAGCCCCTGGTGATGATATCGGCTTCATCACCGAATATGCTCACTTCAAAGGAGGCGGAGCGAAGTCCGAGAGCCTCCCGAATATCTCCGCCTGAAACGGTCATATCACCGGCCGCGGCGGTGAGTACGGTCCCAGAGTCGGAAATGGTCAGAACTTTCAGCCATTCTTTCATATCCTCACCCAGTTTGATATCAGGGAAAGCCGTTTCGAGGGCAGTTCTGAGCTCCTCCCGCGTGAAAACGGCTTTTTCGCGGAAATGCGGGGCAGTCAGGTCCGAGCGGCTGTCCACCTCCACAAGATAGTCCACGGGAGCTCCCCACACGTTTTCAGCGCTTTCCGTAAAGCCTCCCGACATTGAGTGGAAAGCAGCAATGATAGGTGCATTCTCATAGGTGATTATGTAGGGCAGCACATCGTCCACAGCCGCCGATATCCTGGAATAGTTCTCCTCAAAGCGCTCCCCGAAGCATTCCTTTGCGCGTTCCTTCGTGAAATACCCCTGATATTTGGAGGTATCGTTGGAGAAGTCCGCACCTTTAAGCTCTTCCGACGGGGAGCTCCTTGCACTGAGGCGCCGGCGCTCGGCGTAGGTGTGGGCGGCTACAGCCTGGGCTTTCAGGGCTTCTGTGCCGAAATTTGCAGGCATTTCGGCACAGACCGCTCCTATGACGTAGTCGCGGACAGGCACCTCCAGCACCTTTCCGCTGACGGTATCGAGTACCTTGTAGGGCTCTGCGGAAAAGACTTGCTTTTCCGCGGAAGGTTCCTCATCAAAAATGAACTCCGTCGGCTGTGGGACTTCATGTACGGCCTTGTCCGATTTTCCTGATATAAAGGCAGGTACAGCGGGTATCACCATGACCGAAATAACGAGCAGCAGAGCTGCCGGGACATATTTTTTCATATTCCTCCTCCTTGCATTTTGGATTTCAACGGCCCGGAACCTGGTTCCTGGCCATGAATAAGAAATAATGTTTGACATTAAAAAATAAATGGTGTATAATTAATAATGAATATGTTTTAGGAGAGTGATCAGGATGCCATCATTCATTTCAGGCGCCAATATTACAGATTTATGCAGCAAGCTTGCTGAAAATACCGTTATAGATCCGAATCTTTACGAGAAATATCATGTCAAGAGAGGTCTCCGCAACAGCGACGGCACAGGCGTAATGGCAGGAATCACAAATATATGCAACGTACACGGCTACGTTATGAATGAGGGCGAAAGGGAGCCTATCCCCGGTCAGCTCATATACAGAGGCTACAACGTGAATGACCTTGTTGAGAATGTAGAAAAGGACGACCGCTTCGGCTATGAGGAAACAGCCTTTCTGCTCCTCTTCGGTCATCTGCCCAACGAGAAGGAGCTCAAGACATTCAGCTCCTATATCTCCGTAAAGAGAGACCTGCCCAACGGCTTCGTAGAGGATATGATACTCAAGGCTCCGTCGAAGAATATCATGAACAAGCTTGCGCGTTCGGTGCTGGCTCTGTATTCATACGACGACGAGTGCGAGAACAAGGGACTTGAAAACGAAATGCGCACTGCAGTGAGCCTCATTGCAAAAATGCCTGTTATCATGGCTAACGCCTATCAGGTAAAGCGCAGGGTATTCGACAATCAGAGCATGATAATGCATCCTATAAATTACGAGGAAAACACGGCGCAGTGTATACTTTCGCTGCTCCGTCCCGACAGGAAGTACACCAAGGAGGAGGCTCAGATGCTTGACCGTCTCCTGATGTTACAGGCTGAACACGGCGGAGGAAACAACTCCACATTTACGTGCCGTGTGCTTACCTCCTCGGGAACAGATCCGTATTCCGCATATTCATCGGCTATATGCTCCCTCAAGGGCCCCCGTCACGGCGGCGCCAACCTCCAGGTGATAAATATGCTCGACAACTTCAAGGCGAACATCAGGAACTGGGAGGACGAGGGCGAGGTCGCAGACTATATGCGCAAGACCATACTCAAGGAGACCAACGACCATTCGGGTCTTATCTACGGTATGGGCCACGCTGTATACACTATCTCCGACCCGCGTGCGGTTATACTGAAAAAGAAAGCTTTCGAGCTTGCCAGGGGCAAGGACATTGAGGCTGAATTCCGCCTTCTTGAGACAATAGAGCGCCTTACTCCCGAGGTGTTCAGGGAAATGAAGGGCAATTCAAAGGTAATGTGCGCAAATGTGGATATGTATTCAGGACTTGTCTACAGAATGCTCGGTATCCCCGATGAGCTGTTCACACCCCTGTTCGCGATAGCCCGTATGGCAGGCTGGGCTGCTCACCGCATGGAGGAGATACTCACGGGAGGCAGGATAATCCGTCCCGCATACAAGGCTATAGCAAAGGAAAAGGAATACATAAAGCTTTCGGAACGCGAATAAAAGTTTGATATATGAAGAAAATTTCTGCGATCATCACAGCCCTCGTTACGGGGGCTGCACTTACGGGCTGTACCTTTGGCGCCAGTATAGATACTCTCATGGCTCCCCCGAAGCTGGGCGCAGAGCAGGAGGACATATACAATGCCCTGACCAAGGCTGAGGGAACTTCCATAAGCCTTAAGTATCCCAAGTCGGGAAAGTACCTTTCCGCATTCATAATCGAGGATATCGACGGCGACGGCGGAGACGAGGCGCTTGTTTTCTATGAGAGGAACAACCATGCTGCGGACGAGAATCCCCTGCGAATGAATATCCTCGACAAAAAGGACGGCAAGTGGTGTTCGGTACGCGACAAGGCTACGGCAGGCAGCGAGATCGAGGAGGTTATTATCTCCAGGCTGGGCTCGAACAAAAGGATAAACCTTATTGTCGGAACGAGCATACTCAATCGTTCCGAGAAGAATGTTTCAATATACAACTACTCGGGAGGCAAGCTGACGGAGGCGAATTTCTCCGAGCCCTACTCCTTTATCGACGTAAAGGACCTCGATATGGACAACGAGTACGAGTTTCTGAGACTTACAAAGGCTTCAAACGGCGCTCCCGCGCTTGCGGAGGCGTATAAGCTGGACGAGAACGGTATGTACCGACGTCTGCCGAAGCTTGATGAGAGCGGCGAGCTTATAAGCGAGCCCCTTGAGCTGGGCGACAACGTCAGCGACTTCGACGTGAGCTACGGAAAGCTCCCCAACGGCAGAACAGGAATGTACCTTGACGCTGTTTCGGGAACGGGCTCCATACAGTCGGCTGTGCTTTACATGGAGGGCAACGCCCTTGCAAAGGTCTTTGACGCTCCCGCAGAGGAGGGGGAGGAGGCTCCCCTGAGGCCCGCAGGATGCAGTTCCTTTGACGTTGACGGCGACGGAAGTCTCGAGATACCAGTACAGGTAGTGGCTCCGGGCTACGAGACAGCAGCCGAGGGCGAGCAGCAGAAGCTTACAGAGTGGATGAAGCTCGATGAGAATATGGAGCTGAAAAGACGGTATACCTCATATTACAGCCTCAATGACGGCTATATATTCATATTCCCCGAAAGATGGGCGGGAAAGGTGACGCTGAGGCTTGATACCGTAAATGACGAGATAGTATTCTGTACCAGCGATAATACAGGCAGCGGCAGAGAGCTGCTGAGGATATTCTGTGCCGAGGACGCCCCCTCACGGGAGGACAGGATATCCGGCGGATATATGCTCATGCACACCAAGGGCGAATCGTCCTACCTTGCGCTTATCCCCGCGGGGAGCCGCTCGGGCAGCGACGGTCTTGGGATCACCGCAGGCGAGCTGGCACTTGGATTCAGATACAGAGACTGACGCATAGCGTCAGCCAACCCATAACAAAGGAGTGAAAAACTTATGAAACGTATACTTATATGCGAGGACGAGGACACTATCCGCGAATTCGTGGTCATAAACCTGAAGCGTGCAGGCTACGATGTAGTCGATGTGAACTGCGGCGAGGACGCACTCAGGACCTTTGAGGCCGAGCACGGAAAATTCGATGTAGTTCTTCTCGATATAATGATGCCGGGAATAGACGGCTTCACGGTATGCAAGAAGATACGCGAAAAAAGCTCTACTATAGGAATAATCATGCTGACAGCAAGGACTCAGGAGATGGATAAGGTCAGCGGACTTATGATAGGCGCAGACGACTACATCACAAAGCCCTTTTCTCCATCGGAGCTCACTGCCCGTGTGGACGCTATATACAGGCGTGTATGCATGAGCTCCATTAAGAATGAGAAGCAGTCCGTTATCGAGAGCGGTCCCTTTGTGCTCAACCTCAAGAGCCGCACTGTTACCAAGGACGGCGAGCCCATAGAGCTCACACAGGTGGAGTATCAGATCCTTGAGTTTTTCATGAACAACAAGAACACTGCTCTTGACCGTGCAAGCATACTCAATCATATATGGGGCGAGAGCTACTACGGCGACGACAAGATAGTTGACGTTAATATCAGGCGTATACGCATGAAGATAGAGGAAGAGCCTTCAAACCCCAAATATATCATAACAATATGGGGCTACGGCTATAAATGGAATGATGTTCAGTAATGGCTAAAAAGAGTATCACAAAGAGATGGATATTCAACAACTTGGGCGTTGTTGTGCTGGCGCTGCTGGTCATCGACATGGCTATAATCTATGCGATACAGAATTACTTCTACAATTCCGCCAAGCAGTACCTCGTCTCAAAGATAAACGCTGTAACCAGTGTGCTGAGCATGCATTCTCAGGACAGCTCGTCGAACTTTTCCGCAGAGATGCGAAAAATGCTTGAGACCTTCAACGAGAAGGACAAGATAGAGCTCATGGCGATAAACTCAAAGGGCAGAGTCGTGCTTACCTCATCGGGCTTCTCTCCCGACGCGGACGACCCCATGCCCGACTATGACGAGGCCCTCGAAAAGAGCGAGGGCGACCACGTCTACAAGCTCAGGGGCGGCGAGAAGATACTTGCCGTATCCGTGCCAATAGACTCCATGAGCAACGAGTACAGCGCAGTAAGAATGGTCACCTCTCTGACGGCCATAGACGAGACCATAAAGAATTACGCGCTTGCCGCTTCAGTGGTATGCGTGGTAATAATCCTTATCATAATAATAACGGGTCTGTATTTTGCAGGCTCTATCGTAAGGCCCATACAGCAGATAAGCGGTATCGCCCGTAAATTCGCTATGGGCGACTTCTCAACACGTATCGAGAATGACAGTGACGACGAGATAGGCGACCTCTGTACAGCCATAAACAACATGGCTGACGAGCTTTCTGCCACAGAGGCCATGAAGAACGAGTTCATCTCTTCGGTATCACATGAGCTGAGAACTCCCCTTACCGCTATAAAGGGCTGGGCTGAGACGCTTATGATAGACGGGGGAGGAAGTCCCGACACCATGAAAAAGGGCGTAGGCGTTATTGTCAACGAGACAGAGCGTCTTTCCCAGATGGTAGAGGAGCTCCTTGACTTCTCGCGTATGCAGAGCGGCCATTTCACATTGCAGAATGCCAATATGGACATACTTGCTGAGCTCGGGGACGCAGTTCTCATCTACAGCGACAAGGCAAGGCGCGAGGACAAGGAGATAATCTACAACGACCCCGAGATGCTGCCCTTCGTTTACGGAGACAAGAACCGTATACGTCAGGTCTTCATAAATGTTATCGACAATGCCATAAAGTACTCCTCGGCAGGGGACACTGTTACCATAATGGCTTACGAGAGCAGCGGAAACGTTATCGTAATGGTGACGGATACGGGCTGCGGTATCAAAAAATCAGACCTTGCAAAGGTCAAGACCAAGTTCTACAAGGCTAATCACACACGCCGCGGCTCGGGTATCGGACTTGCCGTTGCAGACGAGATAATAAGCATGCACGGCGGCTCTATGGATATCACAAGCGAGGGCGAGGGCAAGGGCACTACAGTCGTTATAACTCTGCCCGCCGTAAAGGCATAAGGAAAAAACATACTAAAATCAGGTGAAAACATGGGAAATAGCAATAATACACAGGAAAAATTCAAATCAAAGATAGGCGGACAGGCTCTTATCGAGGGCATAATGATGCTGGGACCTGACACGGGTGCAATGGCATGCAGACTTCCCGACGGCACCATAGACCTTGAAACATGGGAGGAAAACAACGGAAAGAACGCTCCGTGGTACAGAAAGGTGCCTCTTGTGAGGGGCTGTACGGGCTTTGTCGTATCCCTGGTCAAGGGTTACAAGTACATGATGAAGTCTGCCGACAAGCAGATAGTTGACGACGAGGAAGACGAAAAGGACAAGAAAAAGGACGAAAAACCCGCATCAGAGGCTGCTGCCGAGGGCAGTGCGGTTACAGCTGCCGACAGCAGTGAGACTGGGGGGAGCGGGAAGAAAAAGGAGAGCTCAGGCTACGATATATTCATGTATCTGGGTATACTTTTCGGCGTAGTCATGGCGATAGGACTTTTCGTGATGCTGCCGAAATGGATAGTGGGACTTATGCCCTCCGTCAAGGAGAACCGTTTCCTGCGCTCGCTTCTTGAGGGCGTTGTTAAGATAGCGCTTTTCGTTGCATATATGTACCTTACGAGCTTTATGAAGGATATCCGGAGACAGTTCATGTACCACGGCGCAGAGCATAAGACGATCGCCTGCCATGAAGCGGAGCTCCCGCTTACAATAGAGAATGTCCGCAGGCAGCCCCGTTTCCATAAGCGCTGCGGCACAAGCTTCATATTCATAGTTCTCATAGTCAGCATATTCGTTATGTGCTTTGTTCCCTTTACTGTAACATGGCAGCGTATCGTGGCTTCACTGGTGCTCCTTCCCCTTGTTGTGGGAATATCCTACGAGTGCATACGCCTTGCGGGAAATAACGACAACCTTTTCACACGCATACTTTCGGCTCCGGGACTTGCCATGCAGCGTATAACCACACGCGAGCCTGACGACAGCATGATAGAGATAGCCATAGCGGCTATGACACCCTGTATCCCCAAGGACAAGGAGGACGACAAGTGGTGAGCCGAGGCGAGCTTTTTGCTCGGTGCAGGGAGCTTATAGCCCTGCGTGACGAGGAGTCCGCAGACTTCGACACCACATGTATATTTCAGGACCTGCTTGAGGAGAAGTTACCAATGTTCGCCCCGAAGGAGCCGGTTCCCGAGGAAAAGGCAGCGGAGATCCTCTCCCTTGCAAAGCGCCGCTCCGAAGGCTATCCTTTGCAGTATCTGCTGGGACAGTGGGAGTTCTGGGGCTGTAATTTCAGAATAGGCGAGGGTGTGCTGATACCGCGCCCAGATACGGAGACCCTTGTGGAGCAGGTTCTGGACATCTGCCGCAGGAACGGTCTCGATTCGCCGAGAATAGCCGACCTTTGCAGCGGCAGCGGCTGTATAGCCGTGGCTCTTAAAAAGGAGCTGCCGGGGGCTGAGGTGTACGCCGTGGAACTTTCTGAAAAGGCGCTTTTCTACCTTAGACAGAACACGGAGCTCAACGGCTGCGGCGATATAAAGGTGATAAGCGGCGATGTGCTGAAAAAGGAAACTGCACAGCAGATCGCAGACCTTGATATACTTGTCAGCAATCCCCCTTATCTTACTGCACAGGACATGAGCGAGCTTATGACGGAGGTCAGGTACGAGCCTGAATCCGCACTTTTCGGCGGCGAGGACGGTCTCGACTTCTACAGAGCCGTTACAGAGCTTTGGATAAATTCTATAAAGTCAGGCGGTTTTATTGCCTACGAGTTCGGTCTCGGACAGCATGACGCCGTAAAGACGATACTTGAAAGCAACGGCTTCTGCGATGTGGAGCTGAAACGCGACGGCGGCGGTATCATAAGGACTGCTGCGGCTGTAAAACTTTAAGCAGTTAGCCATTAGCCCCTGCATTGAAACGCCGAGGGCGGCGTTCCCTACACAACCCCACCAAGAAAGGATAAGCCATGAAAATAGCGGTGTTTTCAGATGTTCACGGAAATCTTGAAGCATTGAAAGCAGTTCTCGGACAGATAAGGGAAAAGAACGCGGACCTGACAGTGTTTTTAGGGGACATTTTTCAGCGCGGAAACGAGGAATTTGAATGTCTCGAGCTGCTGAGAGCAAGCGATATAGTCTGTTTAAAGGGCAACTGCGAGCTCTATGCGGAACACGGAGTCGATGTCGATCCGGATGTGGAACATCTCAGGGAGTATTACGACGGTGTGAGAAAAAGACTTACAGCCGAACAGATGGAGTTCATCAGGAAGATGCCGCTGTTCTATGAAATTGAGAGCAACGGGCACAAACTGCATTTTTCACATTTCCTGTTCCTCGATATCGAAAAGCCGTACCCGTTTTTACCGCTGTCAAGCTTAAAGGACGGAACGTTCAACAGGGCTTGCGAAAGCGGTTACGTAAAGCGGTACGATCTTGCGGTGGTAGGTCACTGTCATCAGGATTTTGTGAAGGGAAAAGTAGTTTCCGTTTCGGCTTCAGGGCTGGAAGGAGCTTCATATCTTATGATCGAAGCGAGGGAGGACTATGTCGGATTTGAGCATATAAGCCTCGCACCGGCGCAGATGCATTAAAAACGGCAGCGCCGAAAAAAGTGAAAAAATTCATAAGTTTTCAGCATGGTTAAAGCTTTATACAATATAATATAAATATGGAGGAAATACCAATGGCAAAAAAGGAACTTGCTAAAAAGCCGACAGTCGTAAGAGTTACCGCTGTGGAGGACAAGAAAGCCGCTCTCGACGGAGCTCTCAAGCAGATAGAAAAGAAGTACGGCGCAGGCGCTGTTATGCGTCTCGGTCAGACCAAGACCCTTAATGTTGACGCTATCCCCACAGGCTCCATGACCCTCGATATGGCGCTGGGTATCGGCGGCGTTCCGAGAGGACGTATCGTTGAGATATACGGTCCCGAGAGCTCGGGTAAGACCACAGTTGCGCTGTCTATAGTAGCTCAGGCTCAGAAGGCAGGCGGAGAAGCAGCATTCATCGACGTTGAGCATGCTCTCGACCCTGTATACGCTCAGGCTCTCGGAGTAAACATCGATAATCTCCTCGTTTCCCAGCCTGACAGCGGCGAACAGGCTCTCGAAATAGCAGAGGCTCTTATCCGCTCGGGCGCTATCGACGTTATCGTACTTGACTCCATTGCCGCTATGACCACACGGGCTGAAATTGACGGTGAGATGGGCGACCTCCACGTAGGTCAGCTTGCAAGACTTATGTCTCAGGCTATGAGAAAGCTCACAGCAGCTATATCCAAGTCCAACTGCGTTGCCATATTCATCAATCAGATACGCGAAAAGATAGGCGTTATGTACGGAAACCCCGAGACTACCCCAGGCGGACGCGCACTTAAGTTCTATTCTTCGGTACGTATAGAGGTAAGAAAGGGCGAGGTCATCAAGTCGGGCACGGATGTTATCGGAGCCTGCACACGCTGCAAGATAGTCAAGAACAAGGTAGCCCCGCCTTTCAAGGAGTGCGAATTCGACCTTATGTACGGCAGCGGCATATCCCGTACAGGAGAGGTCCTCGACCTTGCTGTAGATCTTGATATCATCAAGAAGGGCGGTTCTTGGTTCAGCTACAAGGATCAGAAGCTGGGACAGGGACGTGATAACGTAAAGGAGCTGCTCCAGAACGACGAAAATCTCATGAAGGAGATAGAGGAGCAGATACTTGCAAGAAAGGACGAGCTCAAGGCTGCCGCTCCCAAGAAGAGCAAGCCCGCCGAGGCGGTTTCTGCTGCCGATAAGCCCGTATCAGGAGGAGCTGCCGTTTCCGACGATGACGTTCTTGCAAGCTTTGACGAGAACTTTGAGGAGTTCACACCTGCTGAGGAATAATGAAAATAACATCAGTCACACGGTACAAGGGCTCGACTTATGAAGCGGAGCTGGACGACGGGCGCAGGCTCTATCTCCATGCGGATATCATCACTGATTTCGGCATACATGCAGGCATGGAGACTGACCGCGATACTCTGAGGAAGATCATCTATGCCTCGAATTTCCGCAGAGCCTATCAGCGGGCGCTGTATCTGCTGGACTACAGGGACTATACCTATTCGGAGATGTTCGGCAAGCTCATAGACAACTACAAAAGCAAGCCGCTGTGTACGGCGGTAATGAAGAAGCTCACTGAGCACGGCTTCATCGACGATGTGCGCTATGCCGAGCGTATGGCGCGTAATCTTGTGGAGATAAAGCATTTCGGCTACCGCCGCTGTAAAAGGGAGCTAATGCAGAAGGGCATAAGCGAATTTATTGCTCAGGACGCCCTTGCGCCCTATGAGGGAGTATTCGGCGAGAACCTTGCCGAACTGCTGAAAACAAAGCATTCAAGATATCTGACAGACTGTGAGGACAGAAAAACGATAGAAAAGGTGAAAAGCGCTCTTGTGCGGTACGGATACGATTTTACAGAGATAAACCGCGCCGTGAAGGAATACTTCGAGAACGCTGAGGACCTTTGAGGAGGAAAACTGATATGGCGATCAAGGTGGGCATGGTGTCCCTTGGCTGCTCGAAAAATCTTGTTGACTCTGAGCGTATGCTCTACAAGCTCAGAAAGCACGGCTACCAGCTGGTAACAGAGCCGGGACTTGCGGACGTTGCAGTGGTCAACACATGCGGCTTTATCAAGGCTGCAAAGGAAGAAGCGATAGAAACTATACTCGAGCTGGGAAAGCTCAAGGAGGAAGGCAGCCTCAGAAAGATAATCATTACAGGCTGTCTTGTGGAAAGATACAAGGAGGAGGCTGCGGAGCAGTTCCCCGAGGCCGACGCCGTTATCGGCATAGGCGATACGAAGGATATAGTCGATATCCTTGACCATGTCCTTGCAGACGAGCGCATTGTCCGCTTTGCTCCGAAGCTTGAAGCTGAGCTCTGCGGCGAAAGAGTATTGTCGACCCTGCCGTTCTTTACTTACCTTAAGGTGGCGGAGGGCTGCTCAAACTGCTGTACCTACTGTGCTATACCCATGATAAGAGGCAGATTTAGAAGCGTTCCCATGGAAAAGCTCATAGAAGAAGCCAGATTCCTTGCGGAAAACGGTGTTACGGAGCTTGTGGTCATCGCGCAGGATACGGCGCTCTACGGCAAGGATCTCTACGGCGAGCCAAAGCTTGCGGAGCTTCTCACCGAGCTTTGCAGAATAGAGGGGCTCCGCTGGATACGTACACTTTACTGCTACCCCGAGCGCATAACAGACGAACTTCTCGATGTTATCGCCCGCGAGGACAAGCTTGTGAAGTACCTTGAGATACCTATACAGCACTGTAACGGGGATATACTTTCACGTATGAACCGCTGGGGCGATACCGAAAAGCTTGAAGCCCTGTTTGCTCATATCCGCGAAAGGGTACCGAATATAATACTTCGTACCACACTTATAACAGGCTTTCCGGGAGAGACTGAGGAGCAGTTTGAAGAGCTTGCGGAATTCGTAAAGAGAGTCCGCTTTGACAGGCTTGGCTGCTTTGCCTATTCCCGCGAGGAGGGCACAAAGGCGTATGACTTCCCCGATCAGATAGACGAAGAGACCGCTGCTCACCGCGCTGATATCATTATGGAGCAGCAGATGCTCATAAGCTGCGAAAACAATGAAAAGCTCATGGGTGCAGAGCTTGAAGCCGTTGTTGAGGGCTTTGACAAGTTCGGCGAGTGCTGGTTCGGAAGAACTCAGCTGGACGCTCCCGACATAGACGGAAAGGTATTCTTTACTTCGGGCAAGCCCCTTGGTATCGGCGAGCATGTGAAGATCCGCATTACCGATACCCTTGATTACGATCTTATAGGAGAGGTGATAGACCAATGAACCTGCCAAATAAGCTGACTCTTCTGAGAGTCCTTCTTATTCCGTTTTTTCTTTTGTTCATGTATTTAAACATACCATTTCATTTTGCAATTGCGCTGGTCATATTCGGAATTGCTTCTATTACGGACGCTCTTGACGGCAGGATAGCAAGATCGAGAAATCTTGTTACCAATTTCGGAAAGTTCCTTGACCCGCTGGCTGACAAGGTGCTCGTTATAGCAGCGCTTGCGGTTTTCGTGGAGTTTGCCGAGGTCAATATGAGCGCCATACCCTTTATAATCATTACCGCAAGAGAATTCATGGTCTCGGGACTGAGGCTTCTTGCCGCAAACAGCGGTATAGTCGTTGCTGCGGGAATATGGGGCAAGCTTAAAACCGCCTTTACAATGGTGGCTATAGTTGCGATACTCCTGTGGCTCAGCCTTTGCGGAGATTTCGGCATAGATTTCCCCGAGGGCTTCAGAAATGCAGTCGACAACGCTGTTGTGCCCGCACTTATATGGATATCCGCAGGTCTTACCGTTGTATCGGGTGCGGTATACCTTAAGGGCTACTGGAACCTTATAGATTCGGATAAGTAAGCCCCTCTCTTTGAAAGGAGAATAAGATGAAACACTGTGCAGGTCAGATAAAGTATCTGGCAGCAATAAAGGAATTATCCGAAAAGGAGGACAGCGTCCGCTGCGTCAGCATATCCCGGCATTTAGGGGTTTCAAGACCAAGCGTCAGCAAAATGCTGAGGTGTCTTGCAAACTGCGGACTTGTCTATGAGGACTTCTGCAACGGCGTGGTGCTTACTCCTGAGGGCGAGGAGACTGTGGAACGGCTCTTTTCCTCCTTTGACGAGGTGTATACGTTCTTTCACAGGTTTTTGAAGCTCCCGCGCGAGGAAGCTCATGAGCAGGCGATAAAGTTCATAACTGAGTTTCCGCAGGATACCTGCGAGCGCCTCAAGGGCATAGTTAAGCGCACGCTCAGAAAAAAGAGCACATAAGAAAAGCGGTACACATTTGTGTACCGCTTTTTTATGTCACAGCTTACATAAGCTCGCATATAAGGTTTGAGAATTCAACGGGGTTCTCTATGCTCATGCCCTCGATAAGAAGCGCCTGATCGTAGAGCAGCTGTGCGTACTTGCCCAGCTTTTCCTTGTCTCCGCCCTCGCTGAGCGCTTTGAGCTTGCCGAATATGTCGTGGTCGGGATTTATCTCAAGTACGCGCTGAGCGTGTACCTTCTGGTCGGTGGGCATTGAGTTGAGTACCTTTTCCATTTCAAGGGATATCTCGCCCTCACTGGTAAGGCATACAGGATGAGTTTTCAGTCTCTGTGAGATGGCTACCTTTGTAACCTTGCCGTTGAGAGCTTCCTGAAGCTCCTTGAGAAGGTCGGCGCTCTCTTCCTCCTTAGCCTTGAGCTCTTCCTTTTTCTCAGGGGAATCAAGTCCCAGGTCATCGGCGGATACGGACTTGAACTCCTTGTCCTTGTACTTCATCAGTGACTTTACTGCAAATTCGTCGATATTATCCGTAAGGTAAAGTATCTCGAAGCCGTTGTCCTTTACAAGCTCTGTCTGCGGGAGCTGCTCGATACGGGCTGCGCTCTCGCCTGTTGCGTAGTAGATGTACTTCTGATCCTCGCGCATGCCTGTTACGTACTCGTCAAGAGTTACGAGCTTCTGTCCGTTTGATGAGGTGAACATGAGGAGATCCTGTAATTTCTCCTTGTTCATGCCGAAATCGCTGTAAATGCCGTATTTCAGCTGCAAGCCGAAAGCCTTCCAGAATTCCTCATACTTCTCGCGCTCGTTTTTCAGCATTTTTTTCAGTTCATTGCTGACAGTCTTCTCGATGCTCTTTGCGATCGTCTTGAGCTGTCTGTCGTGCTGGAGCATTTCACGGGAGATGTTCAGCGAAAGGTCCTCGCTGTCTACAAGTCCCTTTACAAAGCTGAAATAATCAGGGAGCAGGTCTGCACACTTGTCCATGATAAGGACGCCGTTTGAGTAGAGCTGCAGGCCCTTTTCATATTCCTTTGAGTAGTAGTCAAAGGGAGCCTTTGACGGTATATAGAGCAGCGCATTGTATGCGGGCATTTCGTTGCTGATGTGTGAATACTTCAGCGGTGCGTTGTAATCGTAGAACTTTTCTGTGTAGAAGTGCTTATAGTCCTCCTCCTTGAGCTCGTTCTTGTTTTTCTTCCAGAGAGGAGTCATGCTGTTGAGAGTCTCAACTTCGATGTAGTCCTCGTACTCAACAGGGAAGTTCTTCTCCTTTTCCTCCTCTGTCTGCTCCTTGGGACGGCTGTGGGATACCTCCATCTTGATAGGGAAACGGATATAGTCGGAATACTTGGAGATAAGGGACTTTATCCTGTACTGATCGAGAAACTCGCCGTAGTTCTCGTCGTCGGTATCGTCAAGCATTTCGAGGATTATCTCGGTGCCTGCGCTCTTTTTGTCGGCTTCGGTTATTGTGTAACCGTCAACGCCCTCTGATTCCCACTGATATGCCTTGTCGCTGCCGTATGCCTTTGATATTACAGTGACCTTCTTGGCTACCATGAATGCCGAGTAGAAGCCTACGCCGAACTGTCCGATTATCTGGTTGTCCTCCTCAAGCTTGTTCTCGTTCTTGAACTTGAAGGAGCCGCTGTTTGCAATAGTACCGAGGTTGTTTTCAAGCTCCTCCTCGGTCATGCCGATACCGTTATCGGTTATCTTAAGTGTACGGCTGTCCTTGTCTGCGGATATCCATATTGCGAAATCGTCTTTATTAAGTCCCACCTTGTCATCGGTGAGGGATTTGAAATACAGCTTATCGATAGCGTCGCTTGCATTGGAGATAAGCTCGCGGAGGAAGATCTCCTTATGAGTATAGATCGAGTGGATCATCATATCGAGCAGTCTTTTGGATTCTGCTTTGAACTGTTTTGTTTCCATAAAAAACATCTCCGTCATAGAATTAGCACTCTGTCTCACAGAGTGCTAAAACAAGTATATACCTTTTACAGGTATAAAGTCAAGGGCAGGAGAAAATGTTTACAATTTGTTCATATTTGATTCGGATTCATCTTGACAAATACCGTTCCTTTAGTATATAATAGTTTAAGAGCTAACAATTAATAACTCAAAGGCGTAGCAGTCAGAGTAGCTTTTTTGCGGACTTTCAGAGAGTGTGCGGAGGGTGCGAGCACATGGTCGGGAAAAGTGAAGTGCGGCTGTCAGCTTCGGCAGGGAAGCGCATAAGCGTATGTATCTGTCGGCGTTTCGTCCGCGTTAAGGATAAGATGAGTACAAAACGGAGTGGAAACGAGCAATTGCGCCTCCGAGGTATACCCTCGGGGGCTTTTGTTATTTTAAGGAGGTTTGCGTGGGATTTATCAACAGGTGGATACCTCTTAAAGAAAAGGTTTTTGATGTACCGGGGTTCGGATCCGTCGATCCGGGGCAGCTTACTATTAATGACGAAAAAAATGTATTCATGTTTTATTATTGGACAAACATAGACCATCCTGCTGAAAAATATTTTGCTTTTTACTGGAAAGATGTATGTTTTAATGTCATTATGGAGTATAGCTTTATAGATGATCATACGATCAAATGGGAATTGGGAAGTGTAAAACAGCTCGATCATGATAATGAAGTTATTGATATGGAAGAAGTAAAAAAAGATCTAAGAGATGCATTTATGGTATATGGCATAGATGGATTTGAATACAAAGCTCCGAATGCCGTTCCACAACCTGAAATAAAGGTTGTATATGATTTTTGATATATTAAATGGAGGACAGATATGAATATAATAAAATATCCCTCGGACGAGGCGGTAAACGAAGCCGTAAAAAACGACAGCCGATTCCTTGCGGCTGTCAGTCTCGACGGAACTACGGCTTATGTTGGTGCGGCTGATGACGCAGGCGACCATATAGCACTCCTTGAAAGCTTCGGCGTGGAAAGTCCCTCAGGCTTTTTCAGGCTCAGTTTTGACAGCCTTACTGCCGACTGGACGTTCTCCTGTCCGCGGAGCTATAAGGGCATTTTTGGGGAGAAGGAGCGCATGGGCGCCTACTACCGCGACGGACTTCGTATTCTCCCCGAGTTTCTGGTGATGTTCGGATACTTCTCAAAGCTCAAGATAAAGAACCCGCCACCAGAGATATGGGAGTTCTGAACAGCAGGGGCGGATATTATCCGCCCGATAAATATGCAATAAAAACGGCGGACGCACACTGTGCGTCCCTACAGAATAGATTTTTGGAGGAATAAAAATGCAGTTATACAATTCATTATCCCATAAAAAAGAGGATTTCGTACCCCATGTTGAAGGCAAAGTAAATATGTACACCTGCGGACCTACGGTGTACCACTATGCACACATAGGCAACCTCAGAAGCTACATCATGGAGGACGTTCTCGAAAAATATCTCCGCTTCACAGGCTACGACGTGAACCGCGTAATGAATATCACCGATGTCGGTCACCTTACCAGTGACGGCGACACCGGCGACGACAAAATGCTAAAGGGCGCAAAGCGCGAGCATAAAACCGTTATGGAGATAGCAAAGTTCTATACGGACGCTTTCTTTGAGGACTGCAAAAAGCTCAATATCAAAACTCCAGACGTGGTGGTTCCCGCTACCACCTATATCGACGAGTTTATCCGCGTTATCGGCGTTCTCATTGAAAAGGGCTACGCTTATGAGGCAGGCGGAAACATCTATTTTGACACCTCAAAGCTGGAAAAATACTATGTTTTCAACGATTTCAACGAGGAAGACCTTGCAGTAGGCGTACGTGAGGGCGTTGAGGCTGACGAGAACAAGCGCAATAAGGCTGATTTTGTGCTCTGGTTCACAAAGTCCAAGTTCGACGATCAGGAGCTCAAATGGGACAGCCCGTGGGGCGTCGGTTATCCCGGCTGGCATATCGAGTGCTCATGCATAAGCATGAAGAACAACGGCGAGTACCTTGATATCCACTGCGGCGGAATCGACAACGCTTTTCCGCACCATACAAACGAAATTGCGCAGTCTGAGGCTTATCTCGGTCATAAGTGGTGCAATTACTGGTTCCATGTTCTGCATCTCAATACCAACAGCGGCAAGATGAGCAAGAGCAAGGGAGAGTTCCTTACGGTTTCACTTCTTGAGGAAAAGGGCTACAAGCCCGTGGTATACCGCTTCTTCTGCTTACAGTCGCACTACAGGAAGTCACTGGTGTTCTCATGGGAAAACCTTGACAATGCGGTAGTTGCATACAATAAGCTCATAGAGAAGATAGCTCCCCTTACCGGTGAAAGCGGCGGCGATATCGACAATGCTGAATATGACCGCCTTATGGGTGATTTCAATGAGGCTCTCGGCAACGATATAAATACTGCTATGGGTATAACCGTTATCTACGACGTTCTCAAATCAAAGGCAAATGCGGCTACAAAGCTGGCTCTTATAGGCGAATTCGACAAGGTAATGGGACTTGACCTTATCGCAAATGCAAAGGATAAGGCAAACTCTGCTGGGGAGGGTGTCCTCGACATCCCGGGTGAGGTACTTGAACTTGTTGAACAGCGCAAGGCTGCACGTAAGGAAAAGAATTTCGCACTTGCAGACGAGCTCCGTGATAAAATTGCGGCTCTCGGCTATGAGGTCAAGGAAACAAGACAGGGCACGGAAATTAATAAGATCAATTAAGCTCAGAGTTGAAAGTGAAGAGTTGAGAATTAATGTATTCGCTTCGCTGATATTAGATATTACTTAAATATCGCGATACCGCAACTTTCAATTCTCAACCTTGGCGTGAATCATGATTTATGACTTCTTTAATGACAGATAATAATCAAGAAGAACGGAGAATACCCAATGGCACGACTTTATCCCCTTTTCAGCTCCAGCAAGGGCAATTCCACATTCATAGGGACTGAAAAGGGCGGCATACTCATAGACTGCGGAGTAAGCTTCAGGCGGCTCGCGGAGGCGCTTGAGGTCAATAATATCCCGCTCAGCGCAGTGCAGGGCATATTTATCACACACGAGCACTCCGATCATGTGGCGGGACTTGCCATGCTGACAAAAAAAACGGGGCTTCCTGTTTACGGGCAGAAGCGCACACTGCAAAGGCTCTGCGACAGCAGCAGAATAGCGGCAGGCTCACACGTCATCGACATAACCGGCAAGACAATAAGTTGCGGGGGAAGCGAGATATGCTGCTTCAATACGCCGCATGACGCTATACAGAGCTGCGGCTACAGGATACATACCTCCGACGATAAATACTGCGCCGTGTGTACAGACCTGGGGCATGTTACTCCCGAGGTGGACGAAGCCCTTACAGGCTGCCGCATGGTGCTCATAGAGGCTAATTACGACGACTATATGCTGCGGACGGGACCGTATCCGCTTTATCTTAAGGAGCGTATACTTTCTCCGACAGGACATCTTTCCAACGATGACTGCGCGGTGCAGGTTGAAAAGCTCATAGAGCGGGGAACTACTCATTTTCTCCTCGGGCACCTCAGCCAGGACAACAATCACCCGAGAATAGCGGACGAAACAGTGCAGAAGAAGCTTAGCCGCTTCGTGAGGGGGAAGGATTACCTCCTCGGAGCAGCGCCTGTAGAAACACAGGGAGGAGCAGTGATATTCTGATGAATATTAATCTTATAGTCATAGGCAAGCTGAAAGAGGAGTACCTCCGAAGCGCATGTGCCGAATATATCAAAAGGCTCGGCAGATACTGCACGTTCGGGCTCCATGAGCTGGACGAGTGCAGGCTCAGCGACGCTCCCTCGGACAAGGAGATAGCTTCGGCACTGAAAAAGGAAGCCGAGCAGATAAAGAAATACGCAAGGGGTATGATAGTTCCAATGTGTATTGAGGGAAAGCAGCTCACAAGCCCCGAGCTATCGGAGAAGATAATGTCGGCAGGCGTAAGCGGACAGAGCACGGTCACTTTCATTATCGGCAGCTCATTCGGTCTGGACCCGGAAATAAAGGCTATGGGAGCACTGAAGCTGTCAATGTCGAAAATGACTTTTCCCCACCAGCTTGCAAGAGTTATGCTCCTTGAACAGATATACCGCGCCTTTCAGATAGCTGAGGGCGGAAAGTACCATAAATGACCATGAACGGACCAGAAGGTCCGTTTTTTATGCAGATACGGCTGCTCCTGCGATCCCGGACCTTAGCTCCTGATAAAACTTGACAGTATAATACGCTTGTGATATAATTAAAAAATACTATGGAATTTTATGCGCTGTTGACGGTAAACGCCGTTCCTGCGCGTTTTAAGGAGCGTTAAATGAGTACGATAAAAGAGCTGTATGAATACAGACAAATGATATTCAGCCTTGTGAAAAAGGACCTGCGCGGGCGCTATAAGGGCTCTGTGCTTGGCTTCATGTGGACTTTCATAAATCCTCTTTTACAGCTGATAGTCTATTCGCTGGTTTTTGGACATTTTTTAACAGCTGTGGGCAATACTGTGGAAAGGTATTCCCTGCATCTGTTTGTAGCGCTTATACCCTGGATATTCTTCTCATCGTCCGTTACAACAGGAGCTGCTTCCATTGTGGCGCAGAAGGAACTCATAAAGAAGATATACTTCCCGAGAATGGTCATACCCATAGCCTATGTGACAAGCTGCTTTGTGAATATGCTGCTGAGCTTCATAGTGGTATTTGCGGTCATAATCGTAACGGGTGCGGGTATCAACTTCCTTGCGGTGCTGACCCTGCCTGTTATAATGATAGTGGAATATGTCTTTGCACTGGGTATGTCGCTGCTCGCTTCAGCAATAACCGTTTATTTCAGAGACCTGGAGCATATCCTGAGTATCGTGACTATGGCGTGGATGTATCTTACTCCCGTAGTGTATGCGAAGTCGGTAGTGCCGAAGAAATACCTTCCGCTTTTCAATCTCAATCCCATGACGCATATAATCGACTGTTACAGAACAGTGCTCTACCATAAGCAGATACCGGATCTTTCCTCTCTTCTGCTGGCGGCAGGTCTGGGAATATTCTTCCTTATATTCGGTACAATGGTATTCAACAAGCTACAAAGGCATTTTGCGGAGGAACTCTGATGGCAGGAAATGAAATAGCAATAGAAGTCAAAGACGTTACAAAGAGCTTCAAGGTATACCTTGACAAGGGTTCGCAGCTGAAAGAAAGGCTCCTTTTCTTCAAAAGGAACAAATATGAGGTGCGGAATGTGCTCAGAGGCGTCAGCTTTACTGTTAAAAGGGGCGAGGCCATCGGTCTTATCGGCAGGAACGGCTGCGGAAAGAGCACTACCCTCAAGCTTCTGACGAGGATAATGTACCCCGATTCGGGGATAATAAAGATGAACGGCAGGGTTTCCAGCCTTATCGAGCTGGGAGCAGGCTTTCACCCCGATATGAGCGGCAGGGAGAATATCTACACCAATGCCTCCATTTTCGGACTTACAAAAAAAGAAATAGACGCAAGATTGCAGGATATCATAGAGTTTTCTGAGCTGGAGCAGTTCATTGACAATCCTGTCCGCACCTATTCCTCGGGAATGTATATGCGACTTGCTTTCTCCGTAGCTATAAACGTGGACGCGGATATACTCCTTATCGATGAGATACTGGCAGTTGGCGACGCCAATTTTCAGGCTAAGTGCTTTGCGAAGCTAAAGGAGATAAAGGCGCAGGGCACGACTATAGTAATAGTTTCCCATGCCCTCGGACAGATAGAGCAGATATGCGACCGCTCGGTATGGATATACGACGGTCTTATCCGTGCGGAGGGCGACCCGAAGGAGGTAGACCTTGAATATCTCGACTTTATGAGCCGTGAAATGCAGAAAAACATGAATACGGGCAATTCTACGGGAGAGTGCAGAACTGAACGACATGGAAACGGCAATGCCCGTATCGAAAAGGTAAGAGCTTTCAATGCCAATGGCGAGGAGCAGTCCGTATTCCGCACAGGCGAAAAGATAGTCTTCAGGATAGACTACAGCGTAAGGGAGAAAGTGGAGGACGCAGTATTCGGTCTGGGCGTGTTCAACAGCAATGGGATATCCTGCTACGGAACGAACACAAGGATAGACCGTTTTGACGTATATGATATATCAAAGGCCGGTACTACAGAGATAATCCTTGATGACGTGCCCCTCCTGCCCGATGTGTATACCCTTGACTTCACCATAGAGTGCGGCGACGGCATACCCGTTGACTATTGCAGGCATATTTACAAGATAGAGATACTCTCAGGCATTGGCGATGTGGGAGTTGCAAGGATAAAGCACAGCTTCGTGCTCGATGACAATATCGAACGGAAAGAAAAAAAATAACCGAAAGGACAAAAAATGGACAATAGCATCAATATTGAGCAGATAATGGCTGATATAAAAAGACAGATAAAGGAAAAAGGACTCACAACTGATATGCTCAGCTTCGAGGATGTGCCCTACAGAAAGACCGCTCAGGGCTGCTCTCCCGAGGAGGCTCTCGACTATGTTACCGCGCATTATTATGTACAGCCCTTCAAGGAGTTCACTGGCAATCCCGTAAAGGTGTTCTTCAAGAGGGCAGTGCGCAAAATGCTGAGGTTTTACGTTGAGCCGATTGTTATGGAGCAGAACGACCTCAACGCCAATATCGCCACAGCGGTAAAGGCCATATCCGAGGACAAGTCCAGGGATATGAGCAGAAGAGTGGACACCCTTGAGATAATGAACAAGGACCTGCTTAAGCGCCTTGAAAGGCTGGAGCAGGAAAACGAGGAGCTTCGCGGCATGTTAAAGAAGGAGCAGGCATAATGCGCATAGTACAGCTCCTTCCCACTCTGTCATTCGGCGACGCCATAGGCAACGACACCATAGCACTTAAGGGCGCTATAAAGGAAATGGGCTATGCTACGGAGATATATGCCGAGAATATCGACAAAAGGCTCCCCGACAGCATTGCCAGGAAGACGGCAAAGCTCCGCGACCTGAAAAAGGACGACGTTCTCATATACCACAAGTCCACAGGCACGGACCTTACCTTTAAGCTTGAAAGGTACAAATGCCGCAGGATAATGATATATCACAATATAACCCCTCCCGGGTTCTTCCGCTCCTACAGCATTCCCGCAACTCAGCTCACTGAGCTTGGCTATAAGGGCGTGGATTTCCTGCGGGACAAGGTGGATTACGTCCTTGCAGACTCTGCTTTCAATAAGGGGGAGCTCCTGCAGAGAGGATACAGCTGCCCCATAGACGTGAGGCCCATACTCATAAGGTTTGAGGATTACAGGCAGGCTCCTGATGAAGCAACTGTGAAGAAATACAGTGACGGAAAGAAGAACCTCATATTTGTGGGGCGTATAGCTCCGAACAAAAAGCAGGAAAACGTCATAAGAGCGTTTTATTGCTACAAGAAACTCAATCCCGATTCGAGACTGATACTCGTGGGCTCCTCAAAGGGCATGGAGAACTACAGGGACCGCCTTGTGAAGTATGCGGGGGCTCTCGGCATAGGCGACGACGTTGTCTTCACTGGACATATAAAATTCAGCGAGATACTGGCTTATTATCACATAGCGGACGTTTTCGTCTGCATGAGCGAGCATGAGGGATTCTGCGTACCGCTGGTGGAGTCAATGTTTTTCGGCACACCAATAGTCGCTTACGATACCAGTGCCATATCCGATACTCTCGGAGGCAGCGGCATGCTCCTCGACAGCAATGACCCTGTATACGCAGCGGCTGTCATAGACAGGCTGCTCACCGATGACAGGCTCCGCGAAGCCGTTATAGAGGGGCAGCGCAGACGGCTGGAGGACTTCTCCTACGAGCACGTAAGCGATATATTCAAGAAAGAGCTGAGCGACTTTATCAGCGGCAAAAAAGCTGATGTATAAAAGGAACAGGAAATGAAGAAAATAGGATTTGTTATGCCGTGGTACGGAGAGAATATCCCGGGAGGAGCGGAAATGGAGCTCCGCGAGGTAGCCTCTCATCTCAGTGAAGCGGGCGCGGACGTGGAGATACTTTCCACCTGCATAAAGGACGCAGCCTCGGACTGGAACGTGAATTTTCACAGTGAGGGCACCGAGAAGACTGCAAAGGGCGTCACTGTAAGGCGTTTCAGGGTGGAAAAACGCAATACGGCGGCTTTTGACGCAGTAAATGCCAAGCTTATGAAGGGCTATCCCGTATCCGCCGCCGAGGAGGATATATTTCTGTCTGAGATGGTGAGATGTCCCCGTCTCTACAGCTATATGAAAAAGCACAGCTATGAATACTCTGTCTTTGTGTTCATTCCGTATCTGCTGGGAACAACCTACAACGGTGCAAAGCTTTTCCCCGGAAAATCAGTGCTGATACCATGCTTCCATGACGAGGGCTATGCCTATATAAGCAGATATAAGGAGCTTTTTCCAAAGACTGCGGGCATGATATTCAACGCCCGTCCCGAGGCGGAGCTTGCAGAGCGGCTTTACGGCTTCTCGGAGAGCGGCACAAGGACCATAGTAATGGGAATAGGCATGGATATGGACATAGTTCCCGACGCTGAGGCTTTTCGCAGCAAATTCGGTATAGAGGGTCCGTTTGTCATATACGCGGGCCGCAAGGACGAGGGCAAGAACGTCCATACCCTTGTGAAGTACTTTGCGGAGTACATAAAGCGCCGTGATACAGATCTGAAGCTGGTGCTCATAGGAGGCGGCAGCATAGAGCTCCCTGCGGAGCTTGTAAAACAGGGGAGGATAATCGACCTCGGCTTCGTTGACTTACAGGACAAGTACAACGGTCAGGCAGCGGCGGAGTTTCTCTGCCAGCCGTCGAGAAACGAGAGCTTTTCACTTGTTATCATGGAGAGCTGGCTGTGCGGCAGACCTGTTCTTGTGCACAGCGGCTGTGCAGTGACGAAAAATTTCGTTTCCGAGTCAAACGGCGGGCTGTATTTCGGGGACTATTTCGAGTTTGAGGGCTGCACGGACTGGTTCATGGAGAATAAGGAAAAGGCAAAGCTCATGGGCATGAACGGCGGCAGCTACGTGCGGAGCAATTTCGCATGGGACGTGATAGTCAATAAATATATGAGCTTCTTTAAGGAAGTCAGCGGAGATAAGGAATAATGAAAAGGATAGCTCTTGTAAATCAGAGGTACGGACTCGAGGTAAACGGCGGTTCGGAGTATTATACGCGGCTCATTGCGGAAAGGCTCGCAGGCAGCTTTGAGGTGGACGTCATCACCACTAAGGCTCTTGAGTACACCACATGGGAGGACCACTATACCGGGGACGAGGAGGTAATAAACGGAGTAAGGGTGCTTCGGTTTCCTGTGGCAAAGCCGCGTGCAAAGGACTTCAACGAGTATAATGAGAAGTATCTGCGTTCAAAGAGATACGATACCGATTCGGAAAGGATATGGTTCGAGAAACAGGGACCATATTCCCCTGCGGCGATAGACTATATACGGAAAAACAAGGACAAGTACGACGTTTTCATCTTTGTTACCTATCTGTATTACCTGACAACTGCGGGACTTCCCGAGGTGGCGGACAAGGCGGTATTCATACCTACAGCTCATGAGGAGCCCTATATCCACTTCAAGACCTTTGAAACGCTGTTCAAGCTGCCTAAAGCCTATATTTTCCTTACAGATGAGGAAAAGGCGCTGGTGCAGGGGCTTTTTCACTGTGAGGACATTCCCTGCCGTGTAATGGGCACGGGAGTAGAGGTGGACTGCACTCCTGACGCGGGAGCTTTCAGAAGAAAATTCGGAATTGAGGGAGACTATGTCATCTACGTTGGACGTATCGACGAGGGCAAGAACTGTCCCGCGATGTTCAGATATTTCCTTGAATACAAGAAGCGCCGCCCCGAAAGCGGACTGAAGCTTGTGCTCATGGGGAAGCAGGTCTGCGATGTTCCGAAGCATAAGGACATAATAAGCCTCGGCTTCGTCAGCGAGGAGGATAAGTTCAGCGGCATAGCGGGTGCGAAATGCCTGTGGCTGCCGTCAAATTTCGAGAGCCTGTCCATATCCGTCCTTGAAGCAATGACTCTGTCGGTGCCTGTTATAGTCAACGGCGTCTGCGAGGTACTGAAAGGACATTGTATAAAGAGCAACGGCGGGCTTTACTATACGAATTATTTCGAGCTGGAGGGCGTTCTCGACTATATTTTCTCACACGACAGGGAGTACGGGATAATGTGCGGCAATGCCAGGGATTATATCGATAAAAACTATCGCTGGGACGTTATCATTAACAACTTTAAGGAGGTTATAAACAGCATATGAGTAAAAGGACAAAAAAAGACCATATAACTGCTTTCAAACCCGAGTACATAGTCACGGTGATGCTGGCGGCTGTGGTATTTTTCGTGAACTTCGGTATGGTAGGCGAGTGCTACAATCCATTTCTTTTCGACGATGAAATGGGTTATTGGATGCATGCTGCCGAAATGGCAGGACTTGACTGGACGGGAGTATCCGATATTGTTCCGTGGTATTCATACGGCTACAGCCTGCTGCTTGTGCCTCTGATAAAGATATTCAATGATACGGTTATGCTTTACCGTGCGGCGCTGATACTGAACCTGATTATGGATGTTGGCTGCTATTTCATGTTCGTGTACATAATAAGGCGGCTGTTCCCGAAGCTTGGGATCCTTCCCGCAAGCGCCGTTGCGGCGGCAGGTATGCTCTATGCTTCATATCAGATGAACGCAGGTATTGCATGGTCTGAAACAGCATTGCTTACTGCGGTCACTGCGGTGGTACTTGTTGCGGTAAAGGTGCTGAGCAAGCCTTCATACCTTAATATCAGTGTTTTTGGAATACTTAATGTGTATATGTTCACTGTACACAACAGGACATTAGGTATAGTGGTCTCTGCGGTGCTGGTCGTAGCTTTGGCTGTTATTTGCAAGAAAGTTACGTACAAGCAGTTCGGTGTGTTTGCAGCTGCACTTGCGGCAGGCTTTATTGCGGACAGGATAATAAAGGCACAGCTTGTAAAAGCACTGTGGATCAACGGAACTTATGAGAATGATGCGGTCAGCGTTGCAGGCAAACTGAAAGAAGCACTCACCTCATGGGAGGGCTTCAAAAAACTCATAGGAGTTATGGCGGGAAATTGCTTTGCGATATCTGTTGGTACGTTCTTTTTGAGCCTTTTTGTGTTGATCATCATAGTAAAAAGAGGCACTGTGAGGCTTTATCATGCAGGAAAGGTTGTAAAGAGCGGCAAAAAGCTCTCAGAGGTAACTGATGTCAGATCTCTTATGTTTATTTTTATTTTCTGTGCATTTGTTTCCACATACCTTATAAGCAGTGTATTCTTGCTTCACTTTAAGCGTATCGATCACATAATTTATACCCGATATTGTGATGTTTTTGCAGGAATATTAATAATGACAGGCATATGCTTCATGTTTGAGGCTGAAAAGAGCGATCTAATGGCGTCAATGCTCATACCCTTAATAATGAGACTGTGCGTGGGAAGGGTCAACTATATGATGACCCTTCTTGATGAACCTGTTTTCAATAGGAATTGTGCTCCGTCCTTAAGTCAGCTTCATGTTAATAATGGCATAAACTTCAATGCATATCTGACCTATTCAGCATCGTGGTTCTTTGCTATGCTGCTCATAGCCAGTCTCTTTAAATGGAAAAAGCTTGGCATATACATATGCTCTGCTATATGCATAGGACTATTTTGTAATATTGCTCCTGTAGCAAAGGAAGCTATATGGGTCGCTCAGAATGAATACTTGGGTGACCGCGCACTTTGTGAGAGAGTACGGGAGCTCCCCGAAAAGCAAATATATGTAATGTCTGATTCTGGCAACTTTATACCTTTCCTGCAATACGAAATGAAGGACGTCCGCGTTGAGCTTGCAGATTCCCCCGAAGCTGTCAAGGGAGAGGGGTATCTCTTTGTATCCCGTAGCAGTAATGAGGATTTTGAGAACTTTGAAAAGATAGACGGCTCTGACAGACACATCGTCTACCTGATAAAATAAGTGTATTTTAACAATGTTTCTTAAAAGAAAGGAAGAAAATATGAAGCTTATCATACAGATACCATGCTATAACGAAGAGGAAACGCTGGAACTTGCGTATAACGATCTCCCCAGACATATAGACGGTATCGACACAATAGAGTACCTCATAATAAACGACGGAAGCAAGGACAGGACCGTTCAGCGTGCAAAGGAACTCGGATTTCATCACATTGTCTCCTTCAAGCGTAACAAGGGGCTTGCAAAGGGCTTTATGGCAGGTATCGACGCCTGTCTGCACCTGGGAGCTGATATAATCGTCAACACTGATGCGGACAATCAGTACTGCGGTGCGGACATCGAGAAGATAGTCCGCCCCATACTTGATGAAAAGGCGGATATAGTCATCGGCGAGCGCCCTATCGATAAGACAGAGCATTTTTCGTGGAAAAAGAAGAAGTTTCAGCATTTAGGCAGCTGGATTGTGCGTATGGCTTCGGGAACAGATATACCCGACGCTCCCAGTGGCTTCAGAGCATATTCTCGTGATGCCGCACTGAGGCTCAATGTTGTCAACGAGTACACATATACTCTTGAGACTATAATACAGGCAGGCAACAACAAGACTGCCATGGCCTCAGTACCGGTAAGGACTAACCCCGAGACCCGCCCCTCAAGGTTGTTTTCAAGCATGTGGCGCTATATGAAGCGCTCATCAACGGTTATAACACGCTCCTTCGTAATGTACAAGCCGCTTAAGTTTTTCATGACTATCGGCTTTATACTGCTTATCTTAGGAGCTGTTCTCGGTATAAGGTTCCTGATACTCATGGCAATGGGCGACGGCAGCGGCCATATCCAGTCCCTGATACTTACGGCGATACTGATAATGATGGGCTTTCAGACCATTACCATCGGACTTCTCGGGGACACTATCTCCGCAAACAGAAAGCTCCTTGAAGACGTGCAGTACAGGGTGAGAAAAATGGAGTGCGGCAAGAGCGATGAGGAAAAAAAGCATGAAAAGTCTCAATGACATAAAGAATAAGAGAATATTATATGCAGCAACAAAGAACAGTGATTACATCCGCCTTGTTCAGGAGATACGCTTACTCAGAGAAAACGGAAATACAGTTACAGTTCTTGCTTCATCTTCAAAAAGATATATCAATCGTCTGATCTATGTTTATCGCAGGCTTGTTATGGTAAGAATGAAGGATTATGATATGAGTTTTATTGGGTTTGCCCCTCAGCTTATAGTCCCTTTTTTTGGCAGAAAGTTAAAGAAAAAGCCTTTGGTCATAGATTTTTTCATATCTGTTTATGATACCTTGTGCTTTGATAGGAAAAAAGTCAGATCAGATAGTATCATTGGAAAAATATTTAAATATATTGATAAAAAGACTCTTGATTCATCAGATATAGCTATATGTGATACAAAGATGCATGGAAAGTATTTTTGTGAAGAATTCGGCTTTCCGTCAAAAAAGATGAGATTGCTTTACCTTGAAGCTGACAAAAGCATTTATTATCCTCGTGAAAAAAAAGCAAACAAAGAGTTTACAGTGCTGTATTTCGGTAGCGTACTGCCGCTTCAGGGCGTTCCTGTGATACTTGAGGCAATTGATCTGCTGAAAGATGAAGAAGGCCTTCGATTTGTGATCATAGGTCCTTTGGGTAAGGGAAAAATACGCACAGGAGAAAAAATAACAGAATACATCGAATGGTTGCCGCAGGATAAACTTGCAGAGAAAATAGCAGACGCAGATCTGTGCCTTGCAGGACATTTTAATGGCAGTATCATGAAAGCAAGACGCACTATAGCAGGAAAGACCTATATTTACAGAGCAATGGAAAAGCCCGTGATACTTGGCGATAATCCTGCAAATCATGAACTTTATTCAGAAAATGACGAAGGAGTCTATTTCTGTGAAATGGGTAATCCCCAAAAACTTGCGGAACTTATTAAAAGTATAAAAGATCAAAGATGCAGATAAAGAGATTAATAAAGATCATCGGCAATATCATAATGATTGCCGCTGTGGTATTCGTTATAAAGAAGCTCATTGGCATGGATATAAAGCTGTCGGATCTGAGGGATGGCAGAGTTATGTTGTCGCTGGGGATATGTTTTGTATTCCAGACGGTCATAATAATTTTTTCATGTTACCCGTGGCTCGTATTCACGAGAGTACTTTCCGGCAGGAGCATACCGTTTTCTGCGGCAATGCCTGTATATACACAGTCCAATCTGTACAAATATATCCCCGGGAACGTTTTCCAGTACGTGGGGCGGAATCAGCTTGCGGCGGATATGGACATAAGCCATGTGGACGTTGCCTGTGCCACTGTTCTTGACATATTTTTCTGTGTTCTGTGGACTGCCGTTATATCAGCGGTACTTCTCGGAGGAAGGATAGCAGAGCTTTTTCACAGGTACGGCAGGGGACTTCTCATAGCGGCAATAGTCGGCGCAGCTGTGATCGCTGCGGCGGCAGTCTTGTGCAGATTTAAGTTCCGTGAGAGGTTCACGGATCACATCTCACGCTACTCAAAAGCCTTTGAAAAGGAGAAGCGGCCCATGCTTCTCAGGGGCGCGTTCTATTATTTCTTACAGAATGCAGTATCGGCGGCGATGTATTTTGTCTGTCTTTCGCTTATAATATCGCAGGCAGAGGAAAAGGAGCTCGTCATACTCACAGGAGCTTTTATGTTTGCGTGGATAATCGGCTTTGTTACTCCGGGAGCTCCGGGCGGTATCGGCATACGCGAGGGAGTAATGATATTTGTCTGCGGCGGGAGCTATCCAGACAGGATAGTACTTTTTGTGCTGGTAATGCGCATAGCTTCTATATTTTCCGATGTTGCAGCCTTTGTCATTGGCAGGATATATGATAAAAATAGACATTAGCCATTATCATTTAGCTTATAGGTGTCGGCGTTACGTTGATGTATAATAAAAAGCAGTCCGTTCGGACTGCTTTTTGCATTTTATGGCATTGTTTTATTCAGTTCATCAAGAATATCAAGAGTTTTTAAGACTTTTCCGCATTGTCTGCACTGCCAGTCACAATTGCTTTTTTTGGCTTTTTTATGAAGCAGTTCAAGTTTGCTGCCGCATACCGGGCAGTCAGCTGCGTCGTCAGCCCACAGCTTTTTCAGAAAGTTCAGTATTTCTGCTCTTGAACTCATTTTCAGGCTGTCAAGCGTGAATTTATCCATAATAAAACTCCTTTGCATTGATCCTGAGACTTATTCAGCCTTGAAGGTACCGATACATCGGAAATTGCTGAGGTTTTCCTCAAGATCGCGGAGAACCGCCTTTACACTTGGGTCTGAGAGCTTTCCGCTGAAATCGAGGAAGAACATTACATCGAAGCTCCCGTCGCGTATGGGACGGCTCTCGATCCTGAGGAGGTTCATTCCGTTCACGTAGAACTTGGTCAGCAGACGGTAAAGACTACCCTCTGTATGCGGGATAGTGAGCATTACGGAAACTGCGTCCGATTCCTCGGCTACCTGCAAATCCTTGGATATTATGATGAACTGTGTGCGGTTTATGGTACAGTCCGCGATATCACTTGCGAGTATCTCCAGTCCCAGCTTTTCGGCGCATGATGTGGAGCATATTGCTGCTATGGGTTCGCTGCTTCTGAGAACCTTTTCCGCAGCTGTAGCGGTATTGCTGTACTCCGCTTTTTTCAGCCTTGTTTTGCTGAGGAAGACTTCGCACTGCGAGAGCGCCTGCCTGTGGGAGTAAACACAGGTGATATCCTCTAATTTCGTGCCTTTTTTGGCAGCAAGACAGTGATCTATCTCAAGAGTTACCATTTTTACTATATAAAACGGATATTTCGCCATAAGGTCGTAGGTGCTGTCAACAGAGCCCGCGGTGGAGTTCTGTACGGGCAGTACGCCGTAGTCCACTTCTCCGGCCTGAACAGCTCTGAAGACTTCCTCGAATGATGGATAAAAAGTGAAATCTCTCTGTCCGAAGACCTTTTCGGCGGCTGCCTCGGAATTTGCGCCCGAAGTGCCCTGACAGCCTATCTTCTTTGCACCTGCAAAGTCGGGAGCAGTATAGCTGTAATCGTGGGAATCCGTAAGTATCGTGCGGTTCTGCAATATCTTGCTTATGTCCATTATATTGGTGAAAAGGGCAGTAGTGCCGTTTTCGAGCTTTTCGTTAGCCGTCAGCTTTTTGATGCGGTCGATGATCTCCTGTTCACGTCCGCCCTGAAATACGGGCATCCTGTGTTCCTTCTTGTAATCCGCAACGCCCTTGCAAAGCTCCATTCGCTTCATAAAAAGGGCGAGTATCTCACTGTCGATATCATCTATCCCGTCTCGAAGCTGTTTAAGATCCATAAAAAAATACCTCCGTTTTTAGCCATGAACCCTCAGCCATAAGCCGTTAGCTGCTGATTGCTGACAGCGGTGGTTAAAGACTCATTGATATACCTTACATATTATATCATTTATTTTTGTAGAAATCAATAAAAAAGGGATAAATATATTGCAAAGAGCACTTGTTTTATGTTATAATAATACAGTATATAGTGAGTAACTATATCCGCATGAAGATTTAAACAATAAACAGGTATAAAGCATTGAAAAAAGTCAGAATACTGGGGATCGACCCCGGTTATGCAATAGTTGGTTTCGGAGTGCTCGATTACGACGGCATAAGGTTTACTCCCGTAGAGTACGGAGCTGTGCTCACGGAGGCCGGAATGCCCTTTCCCGAGCGGCTCAGGGCCATACACGAGGACATTGAGTTCATATTTGAGAAGTTCTCGCCCGAGTGCATGGCGATAGAGCGGCTGTACTTCACTACAAACCAGAAAACAGCCATTGACGTGGCGCAGGCAAGGGGAATAACAGTGCTTTCGGCTGCAAAGAGGAATATCCCCGTGTCGGAGTACACTCCTTTGCAGGTCAAGCAGTCGGTAGTAGGCTACGGAAAAGCCGAAAAGAAGCAGGTGATGGAGATGACAAGGCAGCTCCTCGGCCTTGCGCAGATACCGAAGCCCGACGACGCTGCGGACGCGCTTGCCATAGCTATTTGCCACGGCCACAGCACAAGATTTGATTTCAGATAAAGGAAAAGAAGAAATGATATACAGTGTAAAAGGAACTCTTACGGTAAAGGAGCTTGGCTTCGCTGTGATAGAATGCGGCGGAGTGGGCTACGGCTGCAGGACCTCGTACAATACCATCGCTCAGCTGGGCGAGATCGGCAGCGAGGCTAAGCTGTACACCTACCTCTATGTCAGGGAGGATGTGGTGGAGCTCTTCGGCTTTGCCACTTTGCAGGAGCTCAGCTGTTTCAGGCTGCTCATTTCCGTTTCGGGAGTGGGCCCCAAGGCGGCAACGGCTATATTGTCGGACGTTACTCCCGAGAGGTTCGCGCTTCTCGTAGCCTCGGGAGACAGCAAGGCATTCACAAAGACAAAGGGTATCGGTGCAAAAACGGCTCAGAGGCTCGTTCTTGAGCTGAAGGACAAGATATCCTCAGAGTCCATAAGCGGAAGCATAAGCAGCGACGCTGCGGCGCTTGCCAGCATTCCCACGGGAGAGGCTTCATCGTCGGTATCAGAAGCTCTCGAAGCTCTTATGGTCCTTGGCTATACTCAGGGCGAGACGGCTCCAATACTGGGAAAGCTGGATCCCGGCCTCAGTACGCAGGAGCTTATCAAGGAAACACTCAGACTAATGGCGGCAAAAAATATGCGCTAAGTATTGGGAATATTATATATTTACGGCAGAGTACGGCAGCTGCAAACGCCGTCAGCCGGAAAACACTTGAAAATTTTCCCAAAATATAGAAGCAAGGAAGGTTACTGTTATGATGAATCTGGACGAATTGCTGAAAGCGGCAATAAAAGACCCCTCACAGCGTTCATTGTTCTTACAGACGCTGATAAAAAGCGACGTTTATGTTATATGCAAGAACCCTGTCAAGCAGGAGCGCGACCGAGCAGAGGGCGGTATACAGCTTGAACTGATAACCACCCAGAATCCCGACGGTGACATCTTTATACCGTTTTTCACAAGCTACCGTGCGCTCCAGCAGTTTGCAAAGCGCTACGTTGACTGTTACAAGATAAACTGCCTGAGACTTTTCGACCTGATACAGTCGGTTTCGGCGGTACTGAACCCAAATTCCTACGGCAAGGAGTTCTCGTCGCAGGAGATAAAGAGCATACTGATGATAGCCCGCAATCTCAAGATAAAGGCTATCTCCTACAACGAAGCTGATATCATCAGCTATCGTCCTGTTGAGCATTCGGTCAGCCATATCACAAGAGCTGCAAGCAAGTTCCTGTCCAAACAGCCCAACGTTGACCGCGCGTTCATCATGGAGATGATAAAGGGCTGCGAAAAGCCGCAGATACTCCTTGTCCTCGATATGATGGGAAGTACGCGAAAGCTCTTCGTGCCGCTGTCAAAGTATCTTTCAAAGACGGTAAAGGCCAACGAGCATCTGTGCTTCATAAGCTACGAACAGGATATGGGCAAGAAGGCGGCTGAGACCGTAGAACCCTTCTATGTCCGCAAGAAGAGATTTTTTGAGAAATAATACAGAGGTGTTTATTTGATACAGACAGAGGATATGGAGTTCGCTCCGAGGATAATAACTCCAGAGAATACCACGGAGGACAGCGACGCCGAGATAAGTCTCAGACCGCAGAATCTTCACGAGTATATCGGTCAGGACAAGGTCAAGGAAAATCTTGCCATATATATCGAGGCGGCAAAGCGCAGAAGCGAGCCACTTGACCATGTACTGCTGTACGGACCTCCGGGTCTCGGAAAGACTACCCTTTCATCGATAATAGCCCATGAACTGGGAGTGAACCTCCGCGTTACAACAGGTCCTGCCATTGAAAAGCCCGGAGACCTCGTGTCACTGCTCACAAGTCTCTCCGACAACGACGTGCTTTTCATAGACGAGATACACAGACTGTCCCGTGCGGTAGAGGAGATACTTTACCCTGCACTTGAGGACAGAGTAATAGATATAATCATCGGCAAGGGGCCTTCTGCGCGTTCCATACGCATGGACCTGAAGCCGTTCACGCTCATAGGCGCCACCACGAGGGCAGGACAGCTTTCGGCTCCTCTCCGTGACCGCTTCGGCGTTATACAGCGCCTTGAGCTCTATACAAAGGAACAGCTCACGGACATCGTGAGAAGAAGCTCGATGATACTCGGTATCCCCTGCACCCCGGACGGTGCTGCGGAGATAGCGGGAAGAGCCCGCGGTACGCCGCGTATAGCAAACCGACTGCTGAAAAGAGTGCGCGATTTCGCAGACGTTATGGGCAACGGCCGGATAACGCAGGAGATAGCTTCCATAGCTCTCAGCCGACTTGACATAGACGCTCTCGGACTTGACGGACTGGACAGGCGTATGCTTGAAATGATAATCAGGGGCTACGGCGGCGGACCTGTTGGTCTTGAGACTCTTGCCTCAGCCATAAACGAGGAAAGCGTCACCCTCGAGGATATATGCGAGCCATTCCTTATGCAGCTTGGCTTCCTGGGAAGGACTCCCCGCGGCAGAGTGGCTACGCGCCTTGCATACGAGCACCTCGGTATAGCGCCTCCGGAGCAGGCGGCAGCTCCCGACGACGGACAGATGAGCTTCTGACGATACTCCCGAAAAGGGAGAGAGGTAGAAAATGCTGATAAAAGGTTCAAGGAGATATAATCTCAGACATAACAGTGAGAGAGTTGAACAGCCCGAATTCGGCAAGATGATAAACGGACAGGGACAGGGACTGGTCTCACGGCTTCGCTACGGCATCTGCCGTATGAGCTTCAACGGCTGCGAGGTAATTGCGGTGCACAATGCTCTTGTATATCTCGGCAAGCCCAGACCGCTGAGAGAGGTAGCCTTCTATATGGAGCGCTTTCGCATGCTCATGGGCTTTTTCGGCTGCAATGCCTACAGGATAGGCAGAGCTCTTGAGCATTTCGGCGCGGAGTGCGCCCGCGTGAAGAACACCGATGACGCAAAGGCGTTCATTATATCCTTCTGGACAGGGCGCCGCTTCCTTTCGTCAATACATACGGTCCTGTGCGTCAGGGAGGGCGGCAGTATAAAGGTATACAACCGCTACAACAACGTATGTACTGCCGAATTGTGCGGAAGCGTCGAGGAGGTGGCAGGCAGACGCCGCCCCATAGCGATATACAGGATAAGCTGAGAAATAAAAGGGAGACAATTCAATGGCAAAGTTGTTCGGGACCGACGGTCCGAGAGGTATTGCGGTGACCGACCTCACCTGCGAGCTGGCTATGCAGACGGGAAGAGCTGCTGCCACGGTGCTTGCGAAGAAGGGCGGCAAAAAGGCCAGAATACTTATCGGAAAGGATACAAGACGTTCCTCGGACGCACTTGAAGCCGCTGTTGCTGCAGGTATATGCTCCGTAGGTGCGGACGCCGAGCTCCTCGGTATAGTTCCCACTCCTGCGGTGACACATCTGATAAGCACTCATGAAGCTGACGGCGGCATTATGATATCCGGAAGCCACAACAGCGCCGAATTCAACGGACTGAAAATATTCTGCGGCAGAGGTCACAAGGTAATGGAGGAGGCAGAGGACGAGATAGAACGCCTCGTACTGTATGCTCCGGAGGAGATGAAGCCCTGTTCCAATGAGAATATCGGGCGCATCATACACTCCGAGAGAACTGCCGCAGGCGAATACATAGAACACGTAAAAGCAGCTGCCGGTACAGACCTCAGCGGCTTGAAGATAGCAATAGACTGCGCCAACGGGTGCGCGGCTTTCACGGCAAGGAAGCTCTTTAACGCTCTCGGAGCAAAGACCTGTGTCATGTTCGACAAGCCCGACGGCAATAACATAAATAAGAACTGCGGCAGCACCCATATCCAGCATCTTATGGACTATGTGGTGAAGAACGGCTGCGACTGCGGCATAGCTCTTGACGGCGATGCAGACCGCTGCATAGCTGTTGACGAGAAGGGCACAATGATAGACGGCGACAGACAGCTTGCAATTTTTGCGCGGGATATGAAAGAGCAGGGCCTGCTTGACGGCGATACTGCTGTAATAACTGCAATGAGCAGCCTCGGGCTGCGCAGATATGCCGCTGCAAACGACATAAAGCTGGTAAGCTCGGGCGCAGGAGTACGTTATGTGCTGGAGCGCATGCTTGAGGGCGGATATAAGCTGGGCGGCGAGCCCAACGGTCATATCATATTCCTCGACGACTGCGGCACAGGCGACGGACAGCTTGCAGGAGCAAGGCTGATGGGCATAATGAAGCGCATGGGCGTAAAGCTCAGCGGACTTGCCGATGATCTCCCTCTGTATCCGCAGGTGAAGCTCAACGTTAAGATATCCCCTCGGTTCAAGGAAATATGGAAAAACGAAAAGAGCATAACCGACCTTATAGAAAGGTTTGAAAAGGAGCTCGGAGACGAGGGCAGGATAACGGTCCGCGAAAGCGGAAAGGAGCCTATAATCCGTATAATGGCCGAGGGCACGGACTTCGGCAGGATAAATGATATGGCTGTGGAGATAGCGCAGCAGATAAAGGAAAAATGTGCGATAGGCGAATGAGCGCCGATAAAATATAAGGAGCATTTATTTTGAGAACAGCAAAAAACTGGAAGGATTACAGGATAATAGATACGTCTGACGGCGAAAAGCTTGAAACATGGGGCAATATAAGTCTTGTCCGCCCCGATCCGCAGATAATATGGAAGACCGAGCGCACCGATCCCCTTTGGAGGAACGCCGACGGACACTATCACCGCTCTAATCAGGGCGGCGGCAAGTGGGAGTTCCGCAAAAGGCTTCCCGAGTCATGGAATATCAGCTACGGCGAGCTCACTTTCAATATTCGCCCGACAGGCTTCAAGCATACGGGACTTTTCCCCGAACAGGCTGTGAACTGGGACTTTATGGCTGATAAGATACGAAATGCCGGAAGGGAGATAAACGTTCTCAACCTGTTTGCCTATACCGGCGGGGCAACTCTTGCATGTGCGGCGGCAGGGGCTTCAGTGTGCCATGTTGACGCTTCAAAGGGCATGGTGCAGTGGGCGCGTGACAATGCGGCAGCTTCGGGACTTACCGAGAAGCCCATACGCTGGATAGTGGACGACTGTGAGAAGTTCATCGCCCGCGAGATACGCCGCGGACGGAAGTACGACGCCATAATCATGGATCCCCCAAGCTACGGCAGAGGTCCCGGCGGCGAGGTATGGAAGCTGGAAAACTGCGTGTACGACCTTGTTAAGCTATGCTCCGGAGTACTCTCCGACGAGCCGCTGTTCTTCCTGATAAACAGCTATACTACGGGACTTTCACCCTCGGTAATGGGGTATATCCTCGGAAGCGTCCTCACGGACAAATTCGGCGGAAGTGTCAGCTTCGACGAGATAGGACTTCCCGTAAAGTCAACGGGAATGACCCTGCCCTGCGGTTCTACCGCTGTCTGGGAGAAATAACCTGTAGAGGCAGATATTATCTGCCCGAAAAAATATATTATGATACAGGAGAAAAAATGGGAAAAGAAGAAAGATTTGTAAGGATATACTCACATGGAAAGATCACAGTTTCTGAAATATGGGTAGATTTAGTCACAGGTGTGAACTATGTTTACCATGCAGCAGGCTATTCAGGCGGCCTGACATCATTGCTCGACAAGGACGGCAAGCCTGTGGTCTCGTCACCTGCCGAGATAGAAGCAATGAAGAAATAAAGGAAAAATATGGATAATATAATCGAAATAAAGGGTCTGCATTTTGCCTACGGGTCCGATGACGGGGAAAAGAAACCCGTTGAGGTGCTCAAGGGCATAGACCTTGACATAAAAAAGGGAGAGTTCGTGGCGGTGCTTGGTCACAATGGCTGCGGAAAATCCACCCTTGCCAAGCACCTGAACGCCATACTTATCCCCACGGAGGGTACGGTAACGGTGGACGGTATTGACACCAGGGATACCGAAAAGCTTTTCGAGCTCCGCCAGAGAGCGGGAATGGTCTTTCAGAACCCCGATAATCAGATAGTTTCGTCCATAGTCGAGGAGGATGTGGCATTTGCCCTGGAAAACCTCGGCGTGCCATATGAGGAAATGCGCAGGCGTGTGGACGACAGCCTAAAAGCTGTAGGAATGTACGATTACAGGCTTCACTCGCCCAGTCAGCTCTCGGGCGGACAGAAGCAGCGAGTGGCTATCGCAGGCATAATCGCCATGCAGCCAAAGTGCATAATACTTGACGAGCCCACGGCGATGCTTGACCCGCAGGGACGAAAAGAGGTCCTTGCCACCATACACCGCATGAACCGTGAACAGGGCATAACCATTGTTCTCATCACACATTATATGGACGAGGCTGCGGACTGCGACCGCGTTGTGGTCATGGACAAGGGACAGGTAGTCCTTGACAATGTTCCCGAAAAGGTATTCTCACAGGTGGAAAAGCTGAAAGCCATAGGGCTTGACGTACCGCAGGTGACGGAGCTTGCATGGGAGCTGCGCAGGGCAGGCTGCGACATATCCCCCGAGATAATCTCGGAGGAGGAATGCGTTGCGGCAATAGAAAAGCTGTTTGCAGAATAACGTTCTGTCAATACAGTTCAGAAAAGGAGAATAGAATTGGCTATCCTTGAAACACAGGAACTAACATATACCTACAGCGTCGGCACTCCCTTTGAGAAGACCGCCGTGGACCATGTGAGCCTCAGGATCGAAGAGGGCGAGATGATAGGCGTCATGGGACATACAGGCTCGGGAAAATCCACGCTGATACAGCATTTCAACGGATTGCTGAAGCCTACGTCGGGAAAGGTCCTCCTCGACGGCAGGGATATATGGGAGGATAAGGACAAGATACGCGATGTCCGTTTTAAGGTCGGACTGGTTTTCCAGTACCCCGAGTATCAGATATTCGAGGAGACCGTATACAAGGACATTGCTTTCGGACCAAAGAATATGGGACTTGACGAGGCTGAGATAAAGCGCCGCGTCCATGAGACAGCCCATGATATAGGGCTGTCCGAGGAGCTCCTTGAGCGCTCTCCGTTTGAGCTCTCGGGCGGTCAGAAGCGCCGCGTGGCTATCGCAGGCGTTATGGCCATGGAACCGAGGGTGCTCATACTCGACGAGCCCACCGCAGGTCTCGACCCTGCGGGCAGAGACAAGATACTCGAGCATATCAGGCGCTATCACGAGCGCACCAGAAATACCATACTCATAGTGTCTCACAGTATGGAGGATATAGCCTCCTTTGCGGACAGGATACTCGTTATGAGCAAAGCAAAGCTCTTCTGCTTCGACGAAACAGTGAATGTATTCGCAAGAGCAGAGGAGATATCGCAGATAGGACTTGACGTACCTCAGATAACAAAGGTGTTCGGCGAACTCAGACGCAGAGGGCTCGACTTCGGCAAGGAAGTGTATACAGTGGGCTATGCCCGCGACCTGCTGCTTAAGCACCTGAACGAAAGGAAGGTACGCTGAATGCTGAGAGATATCACTATCGGACAGTACTTTCCCGGAGAAAGCCTTATACACAGGCTGGACCCGAGATTCAAGATAATCATCACGCTCATTTACATAGTCATGCTCTTTTCGGGCGGCAATTACATCTGCCTTGCTGCGGGAGCCGTATACACCTTCGGTGCAATACTTCTTTCACGCATACCCGTAAAGATGTTCTGGAAGAGCGTAAAGCCGCTGCTGCCGTTCCTTATCATAACGGCGGTGCTGAACCTGCTGCTGATGACAAACGGCAAGGTGCTGTGGCAGTGGAGATTCCTTAGGGTCACAGAGGACGGACTGAATACCAGCTTATTCATGGTGATAAGGATAGTTCTCCTTATCATGGGCACGTCGCTGCTGACCTATACAACATCGCCCATAACCCTTACAGACGCCATAGAGCGGCTGCTCTCGCCGCTCAGGAAGATAAAGTTCCCCGTGCATGAGCTTGCTATGATGATGTCTATCGCACTTCGCTTCATACCCACGCTCATCGAGGAGACTGACAAGATAATGTCCGCACAGAAAGCCCGCGGAGCCGAAATAGACACAGGAAGCTTCACAACGAGAGCAAAAAACCTTATATCCATACTGGTGCCGCTGTTTATATCCGCATTCAGACGTGCGGACGAGCTTGCGACTGCTATGGAGTGCCGCTGCTATCACGGTGGAGAGGGAAGAACAAGGCTGAGACAGCTCAAGTCCGCATCGAGGGATTATATAGCACTTGCAGTGACGATAGGGTTCCTTGCGGGAGTTATAGTGCTTGGAAAAATATTCTGAGGCGGACAGAGAGGAAAACAATGAACAAAGAAGAAAGAAGAGCTGCTGCACGCACAAGGCTTGAGCGGTTCAGAAAAGGCAAATTTTATTCTATAATCTACGAAAAGGGCGTACTGCACTTTGTACTGTCGTTTCTCATACCATTTTCAATAATGCTCTATGCATTCGGCGTATACGGAGTACACCCCTTCGGCGACAGGCAGATACTTGTAGTTGACCTGTGGCATCAGTACTATCCGTTTTTCAGGGTGGTACACGAGAAGCTGGTAAACGGCGGTTCATTCCTGTACTCATGGGAAAACGGACTGGGCACCAACTTCCTGTCCCTTATATCCTATTATGCGGCAAGCCCGCTTAACTGGCTGTCTGTATTCTTCGGAGACGGAGGAGAGAGAGACGCCCTCACCTTTATACTTGCGGCTAAGATAGGCTTCGCAGGAGCGTTTTTCAGCACATTCCTGCGCTATACCTATAAGCGCAGGGACCTTTCGGTATGCATGTTCTCCGTTGCGTATGCTCTTTGCAGCTATACCCTCGGATACTATTGGAACGTTATGTGGTTCGATACGGTTGCACTGTTTCCCCTTGCAATGATGGGAATAGTGATGCTGTGCCGTGAGGGCAGATGGAAGGTATTCACCCTTGCACTTGCGCTCTCGCTTACAGCCAATTACTATATCGGCTATTTCACCTGCATATTCTCGGTATTCATGTTTGCGGCAGCAAGCATTATCGAGTGCAGGGGCGTAAAGGACTGGTTCAGAAAACTGCTCCTTATGGTGCGCTCATCGGTGCTGGGAATTGGCCTCGGAGGCTTTATGCTCCTCCCCGCATATTTCGGACTCAAGCTGACCTACAGCGCTAACAACTCCATGCCAAAGAACATTACGTTCTATGAGGAATGGAAGAAGATTTTCGGTAATCTGCTCTCTTACGCCGAGCCCACAAAGGTGGACGGTCTCCCGAATTTTGCCTGTGGAATGCTTGCAGTGCTCCTTTTCGGAGTATTCGTGTTCTCCTTCGGCATTAAGATAAGGGAGAAGATAGCTTCGGTGCTCATGCTGGGAATAATAGCCGTCAGCTGCAATATGAACCTCCTCAACTACATATGGCACGGCTGCCATTTCACAAATCAGATACCCTACAGATTCGCGTTCATATTCAGCTTTGTACTTGCTGCGGCAGCGTTCAGAGCCTATGACGTCATACTGTCGAAGGGCATAAAGATATATCATCTCGTGTTCATGGTCATAGCGCCGTCTGTTGTCTTCGTTCTCTACAAGATATCAAAGGGCGATGAATACAGATTCGAGGGAGCTATAAAGAGCTCGGCGATAATAACAGGAGCATTCTGGCTCATATTCATAGCCGCAAAGGTATTCCCGTTCAAGACTGCGAAAAGCAGGAACATACTCCTGACGCTTGCCCTTTCTGCGGCGATGTTCAGCGAGTTCATAAGCAACGCGCAGATAGGCGTGCAGACCGTGGATACAACAGGGTACTCCGATTATCCCGCCAGCGCGGGAGACGTGCAGCCGCTGCTGAAATATGAGAGGGAGAACGACAAGACTCCGTTCTACAGAACGGAAATGACCTATACCTACAGCCTGAACGACAGCGCTCTTTACGGTTACTACGGTCTTTCACAGTTCTCTTCTGCGGCAAACGTTTCCGTGACCACTCTCTGCAAGAATCTTGGACTTTACGCCTCTGAGGCAGGAAACCGCTTCTACTACAGGACTTCGACACCTGTTGTGAATTCACTTTTCGGTATAAAGTATCTCATAAAAAAGAGCGGAAAGCTCAATTCCGAGGAATGGGTGCTCGACGAGGAAAGAACGGCGGGCAGCGCTACTCTGTATAAGAACAAATATCCGCTTTCACTTGGCTTTATGGTCAATGAAGATATACTGAACATGGATGACGGAAGCTCTTCCAATCCCTTTGAGTACCAGAACAGCCTGCTGCGCAGGCTCACAGGATCAGACAAGGAATATTTCGTACCGCAGCGTGTTGCCCTCGTTGAGTACGACGGTCTTGAAGTCACCAAGAACAGTTTCGGCAATTATACGTTCCAGAACAACACGGATAAATCCACAGGAAGTGCCACATATACCTACGACTGTGCCGACGGCAGCTATCTCTACGGCTATGCCAACGGCTCGGGCGGTACCTGCGACAGCCTTGAGATCAGGTGCGGCGAGGAAACCATAGATTCAGGCAAGCTCATAGAAAGCTATCCCATAGTTTTCCCAATGGGCAACGGTCAGTCGGGCGAGTCTTCAACTGTGAAGATCACATCGAATGAAAAACACAAGTCAGGCAACTTCAAGCTTATGATATACGCTCTGCAGAAGGATAGCTTTGAAGAGGCATATCAGTCCCTTGCAGACGAGCAGCTTGAAATAGAAAGCTTCAGCGACCGTAAGATAAGCGGAAAGCTCAATGTAAAGGAGGACGGGGTGCTTTTCCTGTCCATACCATACGAAAAGGGCTGGAAGGTCTGTATCGACGGTGAGAAAGCAGAGACCTTCAAGGTACTGCAGGCTATGCTCGGCGTAAAGGTTAGCAGCGGTCAGCATGACATCAGGATAGAGTATACTCCCGAGGGCTTCGTCCCCGGCGTGACGATAAGTTTCCTGAGCGCTGCGCTGATACTGCTCATAGTGTTTGCGGAGAGACGCCGCAGACTGCGCCGTAAGGAACAGGAGGCTGATTCTCAGCAGGGGGCTGAGGAAAATTCCGAAGCTTCGACCTACAGGCAGGGAGCTGCCATATACGACCAGCTCGGTATCCAGAGCCCCGGAGACCATACCGGCAGGGCAGAGGAGACCGAAACGGTATCCGATGACCGCGGAGCGGCTGAAAAGGAGGCGGGAGATGCGCAATCTGAAAGTAACGGCAGCATACAGGGGAACTAAGTATCACGGGTTCCAGCGTCAGAGCAATGCTGTTACGGTGCAGGAGGTGCTGGAGAACAAGCTCTCAAAGGTGCTGAACGAGCCCGTAACGGTCACAGGCTGTTCACGGACGGATACGGGAGTGCATGCCAATATGTTCTGCTTCAACGTAAAGACCACCAGCAATATAAGCTGTCTCGGATTCTGCAGAGGAGTGAACGGCGAGCTTCCCGACGATATTTCCATTCTCAGCTGCGAGGACGCCCCTCTTGATTTCCATGCGCGTTACGACTGCAAGGGGAAAGAGTATATCTACAAAATGCACTGCAGCGAATCAAAGAACCCCTTTGCAGCTGATCTCATGCTGCATTACAGAAGGAAATTCGACATTGAAGCTGCCCGAAAGGCGGCAGCATACCTCGTGGGAACTCACGATTTTTCGTCGTTTTGTGCTGACTGTACAAATGTTTCCACCACTGTAAGGACTATTTATTCTTTCAAAATAGAAAATAGTGGAGATTCTGTGATAATGCTTGTAAAAGGCAACGGTTTTTTGTATAATATGATTAGGATAATCGCAGGTACTCTTATCGACGTGAGTGAGAAAAGAATAGCTCCCGACGATATACCTGCCATACTCGCCGCAAAGGACCGCCTTAGGGCCGGCAGAACGGCTATGGCTCACGGACTCTATCTGAACAGAGTGTTCTACAGTGAGGAGGAGCTTCTCAGGGAGACATAATCCAGAACAAAAAAGGAGGTGCCAGCGCGTGCCTAAGGTTTATGACGCCGATGACATCGTCGATCAGAAAAATCGGATGAAGCGGCGAAAACGACTGCGGCAGCTTACATTGATACTGCTGGCAGCCGCTGTCGGAACGGGGCTTTATTTTACCCGCGATAAGTGGTATAATAAGTTAAGGGGCATAGGAGAACAATACAGGACTATCGTTAACACAGGCCAGCTGGCAGAGGGAAACTTCCCTATAGAGGTCAGCGGCGGAGCAGATTATCAGCTTTCTCTCTCGGAGGGCAGGATGATGCTGCTGAGCGATACGTACACTTATTTTTACGATACTGACGGCAAGCTTTTAAAGCGCCGGCAGCATACATACACTAACACAGTAATGTGTACGGCGGGCAGAAAGGCCCTGCTGTACGAACAGGGCGGAAACGAGCTGAGTGTGGAGGACGAAGATCAGATCATCTACACAAAGACTTTCGCCAAGCGGCAGATCCTCTTCGCAAGACTCAGCGAGGAGGGATACACAGCGGTAGTTACCACATCGGAGAACTACAACTGTGAGCTGATGGTGTATGATAAAAGGGGAATAGGCATTTATGAAAGAAAATGTACCGAGATGGTCAGCGACCTCAGCTTCATTGACGGGAGCAGAGGCTGCGTACTGAGCTATATCTCAGCTGAAAACGGCCAGCTCGTTACAAAGGTTCAGGAAAACAGCTTCAATGAGAGGCAAGAGCATTGGACATCCCCAGGACTCAACACCCTCGGCCTGCATGTCTACGGCTTCGAAGGCGGCGCCTTCGTGCTGGGAGAGGAAGCTTGCGGATACGTTGACAGCAGCGGTCAGATAAGTTCATTCTACTCATATGACGGCGAGTATGTTGCTGGCGCAAGCGATAAGGGCAATTCAGCGGTTATAGTAAATAACGATGACAGAAGAAAATACGTCATGGCTCTGTTCAGCGGCGGTGATCAAGAAGCACTGATCATTGACCTCGAAGAACCGTCCATAGACGTTACCATTTATGAGGATCTTGCATACGTCATGTGTCAGGGCAAGATAATGGCTTACGATTTCCGCGGCGGACTTCGCTCCATTGCGGAGGTAAGCGACTCATATACAGGTTTTGTACGCAGCGATGATCATATTTTCCTGAAGGGCTATAATAAAATAGATCGTATAGATTATGAGAGCTGACTCTATTAAATGATCAAAAATTACCTGAAGGGAGGCAGCGTCATCGGATGTGATTGGCGCAAGAAAACATGGGAGTACAATTTTGGTGGTTCTACGATGTTATCGTAGTTGCTTTAGCGCTTGTATGCATTTTTATAACTGTAAAGAGGGGCTTTATCAAAGCCACAGCCACACTTGTGGGCTATATCCTCGCACTGTTCCTCAGCATATCCCTTAGTACGGGGATCGCTGACAAGCTTGCAGACAGCGCACTCAAGGGAAACAGGATAAAGGATCTTACCTTTACCCTTAACGAAAATAACTATGCAGAAGAACTTACAGGTCAGATAAACAACCTGAAGTACTATGCGAAACCCGATTATAAGGTAATACAGGATATCTATTCGACAGGTGAAAATGTAGACTATAATATCTATATTTATATCAGGAACCTTAACAACGGGATCCCTGACACAGAAGCAGAATTCTATGACAAGCTGCATGAGTGCTATGCAGTGTCGGCAAGCAATTTCATTGCCAAGAGGCTGAATCTCTATACGGCGGAATGCGCTGCCGAGCAGATAAAGAAGAATCCTACGACCTACTGGGAGTTCCTCAGGCTCGTATGCGACGTGGACACCAAGCAGCCCGCTGCGAGATTCCTCGCTGACAACTATCTGAGGGAACCTACCGCAACATATATACGCCTTATCGTATTTGTTGCGCTGTTCGTTGTATTTCTGCTGCTGTCACTGTTCATATCGACCGCGTTCGGCAGGAACGATCATACCGAAAAAGGCTTTATTACGGTGTCATTCAGCATACTTATCGGTGCTGCAAAGGCGGCGGCGGTAGTGGTCGCTGTTGCGGCTGTTATAAGACTCAATGTAATTACGGGCAGCGATAAGATGCTGTTCTTCAATCACGAGGCTATAGACAGCACTTACATCTTCAAGTATTTCTATGGATTTGTAAAGGGCTGGTAAGCTTTCGCTTTGATAAAACAGGTGCTCCGTATGGTATTGGGTGCGGAGCTCATAAATAACTACAGGAGGAACTGCCTGATGATAATGTGCAGTAAATGCAAAAAACGACCTGCGGTGGTTTTCATAACTTCCGTTCAGGGCAATGAAAAGAAAAACGAGGGACTCTGTCTTTCTTGTGCAAGATCGCAGAACATCCCGCAGATAAAGGACTATATGGATAAGCTCGGCATCACCGACGAGGAGCTTGACCAGCTCTCGGACCAGATGATGGGCATGCTCGACGGCGACAGCTTTGAAATGGGCGGCTCTGGCGTACTTCCCGATTTTATCACAAATATGTTCGGCGGCAGTGACTCAGAAAACGATGAGGGCGAAAAGAGGAGCTTCGATCCGAGAAACCTTTTCGGGAACAAGGGCTCCGATGATGACAGATCCCGCGAAAACCGGGATAAAAAAGGCACTCCTTTCGGAAAAAAGGACAAAAAGTTCAAGGACCTCAAATTCCTCGGCAGCTACTGCACCAATCTCTCGCAGAAAGCCGCCGACGGAAAGCTTGACAGCATAATCGGCAGAGACGCCGAGATAGACCGCGTTATACAGATACTTTCAAGGCGTACAAAGAACAATCCCTGTCTTATCGGTGAGCCTGGCGTCGGCAAAACCGCTATTGCAGAGGGTATAGCTCTGCGTATCAATGAGGGAAATGTTCCCTTCAATCTTGCAGACAAGAAGCTGTATCTTCTCGACCTTACCGCTCTTGTTGCCGGAACTCAGTTCAGAGGACAGTTTGAGAGCCGTGTAAAGGGTCTCGTTGACGAGGTAAAGCGCGAGGGCAATATCATACTCTTTATTGACGAGGTCCACAATCTTGTGGGCGCAGGCGATTCGGAGGGCTCCATGAACGCCGCAAATATCCTCAAGCCCGCCCTTTCAAGAGGCGAGGTTCAGGTGATAGGTGCGACCACCTTCGGCGAATACAGAAAGTATATCGAGAAGGATTCCGCTCTTGAAAGACGTTTCCAGCCTGTTACCGTAAACGAGCCCACAATAGAGGATACCGTGAACGTGCTCGTGGGCATAAAGAAGTACTATGAGGCTTTCCATAGGGTGCATATCTCCGATTACCTTGTGAGAGTCTGTGCGGTGCTCTCCGAGAGATACATCACGGACCGTTTCCTTCCGGATAAGGCTATAGATCTCCTTGACGAGAGCTGTGCGTTTGCTTCCATACGTTCGCCCGAGATAGGCGAGCTTGAGAAGCTCAAGAAGGAAATAAAGGTACTGGAGGATATGGAGACTTCCTTATCCGAACAGGAAGAAATAGACTATAAGGCTCTTGCAGAGGTAAAGGGCAAGCTCATTCACCTCCGCGAGGACGAAAAGGAGCTCAATGAAAAGGTCGATAAGATCAACGTTGAGGAATCTGATGTTACAAAGGTAGTCGAGCGCTGGACGGGTATCCCCGCAAGCAAGATCGCCGAGAATGAGTTCCTTAAGATAGCAAGGCTGGACGAGGCTCTCAAGAAGCGCATTGTGGGTCAGGAGGAGGCTGTTTCAGTTCTCACAAAGGCTATAAAGCGTACAAGAGTACAGCTCAGCAAGCGCCGCAGACCCGCTTCGTTCATATTCGTAGGACCTACGGGCGTCGGCAAGACAGAGCTCGTAAAGGTGCTTGCAGAGGAGCTTTTCGATTCTCCCGATCCACTTATCAGGCTTGATATGACAGAGTATATGGAAAAGCATTCCGTTGCGAGAATGATAGGCTCGCCTCCCGGCTATGTCGGATATGACGAGGCAGGACAGCTCACCGAAAAGGTGCGCCGCAAGCCCTATTCCGTAATACTTTTCGATGAGATCGAAAAGGCTCACCCTGATGTAATGAATATCCTTATGCAGATACTTGACGAGGGCAAGGTGGAGGACGCCCACGGCAGAACTGTAAACTTTGCGAATACTATCATATGCATGACCTCAAATGCAGGCTCTACCGACAAGAGCATAGGTGTGGGCTTCAACCGCACTGAAAACGAGATAACCCGTGAAAAGGCCATGAAGGGGCTCAAAGACTTCCTGCGCCCGGAGTTCATCAGCCGTATTGATGAGATAGTGGTATTCAGGGACCTCACCAAGGAGAATTATGCAGAGATAGCTGCGCTTACTCTCGATGAGATGAAGGAACCCCTTGCTGAAAAGGATATCACTCTTGAGTACACCAAAAAGGCTCTTGAGCTTATTGCGGAAAAGGCGTTCGGCAAGTCCTACGGCGCAAGAGATATACGCCGCGTGATCCGTCAGGAGATAGAGGACAGCATCGCCGATATCATAATCGAAAAGGCTTCGGATATAGACAAGATAGTTATATCTGTCAGAAACGGCAGCTTTGTCGTTGAGGGCAGAAAGGAGAATACAGGCAATGAAGCGTAAGTTTTTGGCTGCCGTTCTTGCTGCGGCAATGGCAGCAGGCACAACAGGCTGTCTTTCAAACAACGATTCAAAGGAAAAGGACAAGGATAATACCGTTCCCACAGTATCTCATTCGGACGAGGGGCAGGGTGCCGAACCCGTCTCAGAGGGCCGTACAGACCTTATAACCGAGAGTATGGAGCTTATGCGTCTTAAGTATTCGGAAATTCCCGAAATATCCAGCGGTCCTGTTATAAAAATAAGCGATACTACCGTAAAGCCCGGCGAGATAGCCGCTGTTACGGTATCCCTTACAGGTGCAGACAAGCAGTGGACCAAGTGCGGTATACACATGACCTACCCCGACGTTCTCGAATGTCAGCTCTCAAACATTGAAGAGCTTGAAGCTGATTATGAGCCGGGTTCCGCTATAAAGAGGTCCATGGGCTTCGTTGCTATGGACTGGCAGAACAATCTTGCAGATGAGCTTATCAGGAACAAAAACCGTTCTCTGTTCTTTACGGCTATCTTTTCAGAGGATACCCCGGGAGCAGACGGCGATATAGCTACGTTCTACTTTAAGGTGCCCGACGACGCAATGCCCGGTACAGTGTATGATCTCGGATATTTCTTCATGGATTCGGATATGTTCCGTGATATCAACGACGATCTTTCCTTTGAGAAGTACGCTTTCGAGCATCTTCAGAGCGGCAGTATTACAGTAAGATAATACAGCGGAGCTGCTGCACTTAAGTGCGGCAGCTCTGTTTTACCCATGAAAGGACTAAATAAACAATGAATAAAAAGGAAACAGCAGAAATAAAAAAGAATTTTTCGGATAAGAGCGGCTTTTTCATAATGGAAAGAGTTCTTACTGCGTTTATTGATGCCGAAAAGAACCTCCGCTACCATAATGTCAGCTCCTGTCTGACCATGCCTGTTGAGGAGCATGACGTATATGACGAAACACTGAAAAAGGTGCTGAACACCAATGTGGGCAAGGCTTTTGTGGAGTATGAGTTCCCCAATGAGGCTTACGACGAGGGTCAGCCCCAGAATATCCTCTACACTCTGCTCACATCGGAGCTCAAGGACGATATTGCCTGTGAGGAGTTCCTTAACCATATCGCCAATAATATTGCATATACGGGTCCATTTGCGGTCATTACGGCTTACTGCACATACACTATCCGCAAAAAGGACAAGAATGACGAGTTCGCAGAGGGAGAGGACGAGATATACCGCTATATCATTACTGCCATCTGCCCCGTGAACACGAGCAAGGACGGCTTTATTTTCGACAGCGTGGGCAATGAGATAACAAAGAAAGTTAATACAGAGCTCATTATCAGCAAGGCGCCGTCTGACGGCTTCCTGTACCCTGTTTTCAGCAACAGGAGCTCGGATATAAATCATGTGATGTACTACACCAAGAACGTAAAATCACCCAATGTTTCGGTAGTTGAGAACGTGCTTGGGTGCAGCTTCATTATGTCTGCGGAGAGTGAGAAGAACAGCTTCCAGAGCATACTCAAGAACGTTGTGGGCGAGGACCTCGATTATATGCTCATAAAGACCGTTAATGAGAAGATACAGGAGGTCGTCGAGGAAAACAAGGACGATACGGACAGAGTTGTTATCGATAATGCAAAGCTGAAGGATATCCTCGTAGATGTGGGACTTCCCGAGGAGCGTGTGAACATGGTGGAGCCGGTTTACGAAAAGGTATGCGGAACAGCTCCTCTTACTGCGGCAAATCTCGTGGAGACCAAGACAGTTCTCACTTCTCCCGGTATTACCGTAAATATAAAGCCCTCCGCGGCGGATAAGGTGCGTACCAGCGTTGTTGACGGCAGGCGCTGTCTCCTTATCGATATCGATGACCCGACTATCGAGATAAACGGACTGCCTGTTACTCTTTAACAGTCAACATTTTGTTGTCAGTCAGGATAGTGGCTTGCAGACTTCCGAAGGCAGCCCCTGCAGGCTGAAAAAAGCTCCCTCACGTTTGTGAGGGAGCTTTTTCAGTGATTCTCCTTTATAGCCGCCTTTGCCTTGGCAACAATGGTACGGTCGTTCTCGTAGGACAGGATATTCGCCGCATAGGATATATCTACCCAGCGTATCTCTGCGATCTCACCCTCCTGCGGCGAAAAATCCACATTTTTCGCTTTTGCAAGAAAATAAACGACGACCTTTACGGTGTCCTTTTTCGGTGAATACGTCACCGTTTCTCTGAATGTCGGATCAATTATTACGTCAATGGAGGTCTCCTCCATTATCTCACGACGAGCAGTCTCAATCTCGGTCTCGCCCTTTTCAACGTGTCCTTTCGGGAAGGACCAGTGACCGCTGTTGATATGCTTTATCAGCAGAATTTCCGTATTGCCATGATATTTCCTGTAGACAATCGCGCCGCATGATTTCTCGTGAAGCATATTTTATCCTTTCTTGCCCCTGTATTTAGGGCAGAATAAAAGCAAACAACTTTTTGAGCTCCTGCTTTTTCATGTAGTTCACAATTATTATAGCATATTTTGTCTATTTTGTCTATACCTGACTTTGTAAATTTGTAATGAATTTTATCATAATGGGTCAATGATAATATGGTTCTAAAAAAATAATTTTCGGAATATCATTTCATAAAGCAATCTTAAAGGAGGTCTACCTTAATGGAACTGAAACTTACAAAGGAGACTGTTCCCGCTGCCGAGATGATATACGACGGACTTCAGGAACAGCCAATAGAGCTTGATTACATTCTTCCCGATTACTGCCCCGATATCTTTCGGCTCATACGCTGCGAGGCTGTTCCTGTCATCACCGAATGGGCGGTGAGCGGAGATAAGCTCACCTACGGGCTCAGGTGCGATATACATATCCTCTACTGCGGAGAGGAGGGCTGCACCGTTCAGGCAGTGGAACAGCAGAGGAGCTTCACAAGAACGGCAGAACTTGGCAAAAGTGCTGACAATGCAGAGGTGAGGATAGTCGCAAAGACCGACCATGTGAACTTCCGGGCCGTGAACAAGCGCAGACTTGATCTGCGTGGAGCGGTATCCGTTAAAATAAGCGTTGCGGGCGAGCAGCAGCAGGAGGTCGTGTCCGATGCGGAGGGCATGAATATACAGCTTAAAAAGACTCCTGTGAGGTATGCGGCGCAGAGACTGACGGCTGCGAAAAATGTGCGTATCGAGGAGGAAATCGAGCTCACGGCAGCTCAGCCGGATATAACCAGCGTCATAAACTGCCGATGCAGGGCTTCGGACTGCGAGATAAAGCTGATTTCAGGCAAGCTCCTTGCAAAGGGCGAGGCGGAGGTGGAGCTCCTCTACGCAGGGGGCAGCGGCGAGAACATGACCGTGGAGCCAGTGAGCTTTTCACTTGGATACAGCCAGATAATAGACGTGGACGGACTGGACGACGGCTTTGACTGCACTGTTGCCGCGGAGGTGGTTAGCTGCGATATAAGTCTCACAGGCGGCAGGGACGGCGATAACCGCGTACTGCGGTGCGAGGCTGAGCTGAGGCTGTGCTGCAAGGCGGTGAGAACGGCTACTGCCATGATAACGGAGGACGCCTTTTCAACAATATACGCCTGCAATGTTGAGATCTCCGAGATAAAAGCCGAGCAGATCCCCGCTGTTTACGACGAGAGCATACGGCATACCGCCCGTCTTGCTGACGGGGACAGCGTTCCGCAGAATATCTACGCCATGTGGAGCGAACCCAAGAACATAAACGCCCATATCGCAGAAGACGGCCGGTCAGTAGTCATAAGCGGCATGCTGGTCTATTCAATGGCTGCAAGGGACAATACAGGGAACATGGTCATGCCCGACCGTGAGGAGGCATTCGAGGAAACTCTGGGAATTCACGACGATATCAGCGGTGCAGAGGTGTCGGCGGAGGTGAGAGTGCGTGAGACCTCATATGATATCTCCGCGGAGGGAGTTCTTAACGCAAAGGCTGATATGGCTGTGAAGCTTTACGTTTACAGCTCCGACTCGATACGGGCGGTAACGGATATCTCAGTGGACGATACCGCCCGAAAGGAGCGGGACGGAGATTACGCAATAAAGCTTTATTTCGGCACTGAAAACGAGAGCGTGTGGGATATAGCAAAGCGTTACAGCACCAGCGTTTCAGCAGTAATGGACGAAAACGAGCTCACAGGCGAAAGGCTTGAAAGCGGCGGAATGCTGCTTATCCCGATCGTATCATGAAGAATCAGAGCTAAGAAATGAGAACTGACAGGTATCAGTTTACAGATCTTGGTTCTTATTAAAAGGAGTATTGTATGGCTAAAGATATATACAGCGATATCGCCGAGCGTACCGGCGGAGATATCTACATTGGCGTGGTGGGGCCTGTACGGACAGGTAAATCCACTTTTATCAAGAGGTTCATGGAGTCGCTGGTTATACCCAATATAAGCAGCGAATTCAAACGCGGCAGAGCTCTCGACGAGCTGCCCCAGTCGGCGGCGGGCAAGACCATTATGACTACAGAGCCGAAGTTCATTCCCGAGGAAGCGGTACGCATAGATCTCGGGGACGGCGCTTCCTTCAATGTGAGACTCATAGACTGCGTGGGGTATATAGTTCCGAGCTCTCTCGGCTATATCGAGAACGAGCAGCCCCGTATGGTGATGACATCATGGTTCGACGAGGAGATACCTTTTAATATGGCGGCGGAGATAGGTACTCAGAAGGTCATCACAGACCACTCCACTATCGGGCTTGTTATAACTACGGACGGCTCTGTTACCGATATACCGCGGGAGGAGTACGAGGAGTGCGAGGAGCGTGTTATACGCGAGCTGAAAGAGCTTGGCAAGCCTTTTGTGGTAATACTCAATACAGTTGATCCCGATTCGGCTGAAGCAAAAGCTCTTGCAGCGCGGCTCACGGAGCGTTATGATGCAAAGGTAGTTCCGGTGAACTGCCTTGAACTGGATGAAAATGATATACGGAGGATAATGCGGGAGATACTTTTCTCCTTTCCGATTAAGGAGATAAATATTCGCACAGCGCGTTGGATAAACACACTCGGCAAGGGACACTGGCTCAAGTCGGAGATACTGGACTGCATTCGCAATGCTGCAAAGGATATACGGCTCGTCCGTGAAGCTGAGGACGCTGCTGCGGCAATTGCCGAGTGCCGTGACATTGTCAAGGCGGAGATAAGCGGTATCGACCTTGGAAAGGGCTCTGTGACTATAACCGCGGAGCTGGACAACAGCCTTTTCTACAGGATACTCGGGGAGACCACGGGTATAGAGATAGAGAGCGAGAGCGACCTGATGCCTCTTTTGTCGGAACTCAACGATATACGCCGCAAGTACAAGCGTATCGAGCCTGCACTTGCAGAGGTGGAGGCTACAGGCTACGGTATCGTCATGCCCGAGCTTGAGGAGATGTCCCTCGAGGAGCCGAAAATCATAAGGCAGGGCGGCAAATACGGCGTAAAGCTTAAAGCCTCTGCCCCGTCCATACACCTGATGAAAGCAAATATAAACACTACTATCAGTCCTATCGTGGGTACTGAGCGGCAGTCCGAGGAGCTTGTGATGTATCTTCTTGACGGCTTTGACGACGACCCGAAGAAGATATGGGAGAGCAATATCTTCGGAAAGTCTCTGCACGAGCTGGTCAACGAAGGGCTTCACAGCAAGCTGTTCAAAATGCCTGTGGACGCGCGTATGAAATTGCAGGAGACTCTCGAGCGAGTCATAAACGAGGGCTGTTCGGGGCTTATCTGCTTTATATTGTGAAAAAAGGAGTACCGTGAGGTACTCCTTTTTTCAGCCGTTAGCCCGTAGGTGCGCACAGTTTGCGACCGTGTAAAAACATGGTATTTGTAGGGGACGGTGACTCCCTACAGTGTGGGGAGATGTCCGAAGGAAAGAGGGGCGCGGCTTCTGTTGGAAGACCTCAACGTCCCGAGCCGTTAGTATATCAACCCTGAAAAAAGAATATGGCTGAACCAAAAGGCTCAGCCATATTCCCCTTTAGGAATTTTCAATTTTAATCATGACTTCATCTTCAATTTTTGCTGGCATAAATGCATATATCAGGTTGCCGATGCCGCAAGTCCACCATATAGTTAAGAGTGCAACCTTGAAATGATCTTTTTTCTTTTCCTTAACGACTAAAGCATTGTTTTCCCCCTGAGACTGTACTTTGTATCCTTGTGTTACATAGTCGTCAATCAACTGCTCAAATTCTTTTTTGTTTGAGCATCTTCTGATTCTATTAGCCATAGTCATATCCTCCTTATTGTTGGTTTTTGATGTTTTGCACCTATTTAGGTGCAATTTTATTATAACATATGGATATAATAAAAGCAATAGCTTTGCACTCATTTTAGTGCAGAAATTTAACTGGAGGATTTGTGCACTATGAATAAAGAGGTGGAAAAGGCAGTAGGAGCGAACATCAGGCGGCTCCGTGAAAAAGCCGATATAACGCAGGAACAGCTCTCAGCGCGCTTGCAGGTCAACGGCTGCGACATAACGCGGAGCGCTCTTGCGAAAATAGAGGTCGGACAGCGGCACCTTTACCCCGATGAGATAATCCTGCTGAAAAAGCTGCTCGGCGTCAGCTATGACGATATATTTGAAGTATAAAAAAGAGTACCATGCGGTACTCTTTTTTTATCAGGGACTACAAACAAGAAAGCCGTACTGCTCAAGTACGGTTTTCCTGTTCTGATTTGTCCCTTACAATAAAATTTTGGAATTATATCAATCTGTGCGGCGCGTTGTGCAGATGCACCGCACAGATCAACATCGAAAAGAATTATGACATTGACCAGCTGTCAAAGCTTACATCACCGTTAGCGATGAAGTAGATATCAGATGCACCGCTTGGGATATTTCCGATACCTGTTGTGATCTCAGTCGTTCCGCCTGCAGGAACTTCGATATAAGCGATAGCGTCGCCTGTTCTTGAACCTGCTGCAACCTTGATCATTGCGCCGCTCTTTGAAGAAGCCTTAGCTGTAAGAGTTCCGGTAACGTTAGAGAAGTCTACCTTGCTAACCTTAGCCCATTCACCCTTCTTGAACTGTACAGATGTATTGCCGACACCTGAAACGCTGATGTTCTTTGACTGGTTGGACATTGTAGCTGCAAGAACTGTCTTTGTAGGATCGAGGTTCTCGAGCTGGCTTACGCCGTTCTGTGAACCGTTACATGTGATCTTTCCGTTGTTTATAGTTGCCTTATCGATACAGGGTGATCTGTAGTTAAGACCCTTGCCGCCGTTAACGCCCATACGCATTTCAAGCTGACGTGAGTGATAAAGTACATAGTAGCCGCCCTTGAATTCGATAATTGAGTGGTGGTTGTTACCGCCGTTGTCAAGTCTCTGCGTACCGGTGTTCTTGAATACAACACCCTGATACTGGTATCCGCTGAGCGGATTTGTTGATGTCATATAACCGATATCAGCATTGCTGAATGACTGACCGTTTACACTTGTACCGCCGGGAACATTCCAGTTATGGCAGAATGAATAATACCATGTGTTGCCGATCTTGATCATGCTTGAGTCCTCAAAGAGGTAAGGTGTACCGGGATCGATAGGTGTACCTACGATCGAGATCATGTCATCGCCGAGCTTAGCGATACGGCCCTGCTTTGTATTTGCAGCCTGTCCGTCAGGAACACCGCCGCCGTATGCAATGATAGCTGTGTCTGTATCAGGATCATAGTAAACGCCCGGATCGAAGAGCCATGTTACGTTACTGTTAGGTGTGCTTCTTGAAATAAGTTCGTGTCCAAGAGGATCCTTTACATTCTTTGTAAATGTCGGGTCATCAGCTGTGATAACGCCGATACCTGAACCATTGTTTGCAAAGTAAAGGAAGAACTTGTCCTGTCCATTGATATTCTTCCATGCAGCATCAGGAGCCCATGCATTGTTAGCCCATCTTGCAATAGGTGTGCCGTTTACTCTTGTTTTTGCAACAGGGATCTGACCGTGGTCTGTCCAGTTTACAAGGTCTGCTGTTGATAAGCAGTTGATATAGCCTGAAGAATAATCGTTTTCAATAAGCTGACCATTCTTGTATGCGAATTCATCAGCTGTTGTGTAAACGTAAAGTCTGCCGTCATATACGAGCCAGCCCGGGTCAGCACCGAAACGCTGAGTATAAAGCGGATTGTTCTCGTTATCCTTCTTCCAGGATTCTGCAAGATTAACGCTGCCGAACTTGCTTGCGAGCGCCGAAAGGTCAACATCGGGAACTGCGGGCTTGTTTACGGGGAATTCCTTGATCTTGCCAAGAATGAATTCCTGGAGACAAACGAGATCTGTTACGTCAAATTCCTTGCTCTGGTCAACATCGGCAGCCTTCTGAGCATTTGAATCGCTGAAGCCGCCCTTGACGATAGCCTTTCTTGCTGCTATCATGTCTAAGGAGTTGATAACGCCGTCGTAGTTGATGTCGCCGAGGTGGAGCGTGGTAGATGTCTGTCCGCCTGATGAATTCTGTCCGCCGCTTGGGAGGTCAGGCTGTCCTGCACCGCTTATCTTTGTGCCTGAAGGAGCAGCGACAGCTTCGTCGATATAGAAGTCAACGGTGTTGTCTTCGTCGGTAGTTTCAACATAGATCTGCATATTTGAAGCGTCAGCAGGGAGCTTGTAGCTTGTATTTGAAAGCTGTACCCACTCGCCCTTTGGAGCTGTAGCTGTAGCGATCTCTGCGTAGTTTGTTCCTGTGCTGTCCTCATACTGGAGAGTGAACTTGAACTCTGTTGTATCTCCGCCTTCCTTAGTCATAGCGTTTACAGAGAAGCTGTAAGTCTCGCCTGGCTGGAAGATCCTTGAGTTGAGGGGAATTGCTGCACCGTTCCATGAAGCAGTACGTCCGCTGACATAGAGTGACTTGCTGCCTGCGAACTTAGCGGAGCTGCTGGTTTCAACAGAAGCTGCACCTCTGCCTGTCCAGTTGTCCTCTGAGCTCTCGAATGTGCTGTGGAACCAGTATCCGTCACCGTCTACCTCGGGAGGAGCAACAGGTGTAGGAGTAAAGCCGCTGCTTCCGGGACCTGTGTAAGGCTTGCCTTCGCCCCATTCGCTGTCGGGAACGAGGCTTGTAAGAGCTGTATATGCCTCCTTGGGCTGGTTGCTTCCGTTGTAGAGAAGGCCGTTGCTTCCGGAGCTGAGCCATGAGTTGGCGTCATTGGGTCCCCAGATCTGAACAAGAGTTACCTTGTTGTCATGACCCGAATTGTTCCAGTCCATAGCGTGCTTGAAAATAGCCTTGTACTTGTTTGCCTGATCTGTATATGAGTACTTGCCGTTCTCAACGCTGATATCAAGCTCTGTTACCTGAACGTCGATACCGAGAGCAAGATAATCGTCCATAGCCTTGAGGTAGGAATTCGTATCGCCCCATGCATTGCTTGCAGCAGCGTTTACGTGTGACTGCATGCCCATGCCGTCGAGGACGCCCTTAGCCTTGAGGGGCTTGAGGATGGAGTTGATGATACTGTTCTTCTTACCGTCGGCAAATTCGTTATAGTCGTTGTAGAAGAGCTTACATGTTGAAGGAGCGTACTTTCTTGCATATGTGAAAGCCTGCTCGATGAAGCTGTTGTCGCCGTATACCTGAACCCACGGTGAGTTTCCGTTGCCGTAGCCTCTGCCTCTCGGACCGCCGTTGCCGGCGTCTGAGATACACTCGTTACATACGTCGTATGCGTAGAGGTCAAGGTCGGGGTACTGTGTTGCGAAGGCCTCGAACATGTGCTGGATATAGCTTTCCATACGCTTGTTCATGGTGCTCTTGTCTACCCAGCTTCCGTTGTTGTTGAAGCCGCTCTTGAAGAACCACTCAGGAGTCTGGCTGTGCCATACAAGAGTGTGTCCTCTGAATGCGATATTGTTCTTTACGCAGAAATCGCAAATGGCAGCACAGCTGCTGAGGGATACCTTTATGTTTGTATCCGATGAACCGTTCTGAACCAGGGTTGCATCGGGCTTTGTCTCGTTTTCGCACTCCACAGCGTTGTGATCCTTGAGTATGATACCCTGGATACCGCTGTTGCTGATAGTACCTCTGTTGAAGATATTACCTACGCGGAAATAGTTTGCGAACTCGTCCTTGAGGCCCTTGCCCGAGGGAGCAGCGTGTGCCTCCTGAGTCTCCTTGTCGCCTGTGATGAGGAAATCATCGAATATGAAGTCCTCTGTGGAATCGTTCGTTATGCTGAGTTTGAACTCATAGCTGTCCTTGGGAGCCTTGTAGCTGCCCTTGAGCTCTGTCCACTCGCCTGCCGCAGCATTCTTGGCATCGAGCTCGACAGTAGTTTCCTTGCCTGTCTTTTCGTCGATGGTCAGCAGTGAGAAATGGAATTTCTGAGCTGTTTCGCTGTATACCTTAACGCTGTAGGTGTATTGGTCTCCGCCAAAGAGATAGAGTCCCTTTGATGAAACTGCGCCCTGTGAAGCTGAGCTTCTTCCTGTGATCTTCATGCCTCGTGAAGCATTGAAGCCTTCGCCTGTCAGAGCAGTGACGTCTACATTATCCCCGTCGCCGTACCAACCTTCGTAGTTGCGCTCGAAGTCGTTGTAAACGATCTCAGCAGCATAGGTGCGCGAAACTACGTCAGGTAAGGCTGTAATCACTCCTGAAAGGCAGCTGGCAGCCGTAAGGCTTGCAACTATCTTTTTTACTTTCATACATTCTCCTCCTCTGAAAAAAGTGTATATTTTTCGTTCAACGTAATGATATATTTCATATCATTTCATGCTGTTACAATTATTGTACTATATTTGTAATGATAAATTCAACCCCAAAAACAACGATTAGGTGCAAAAAACGCAGATGGGGCTATTAATATATAGAAAGTGAAATATTTTTAGTAAAGAAATTGGTATTTTCGACATAAAAGTGTGATTGCTTAAAAAGACAACTTATATGCATGATACGTTATGTATCATAAACGAAATCTGTCAGTGTGCTCAATTTGTACTTACAATTTTTATATATTGTGCCGATTTGTTAAAAATACACTGTTTTTCATTATCTACAGCAGGGAATAAACAGGGGAAATATTACTATTATAATAGTAATATGATGGCAGGATTGCGGAGGAGCACTTTTTTGAACGGAATATGATGAAATGTTTAGCCTGTTCATATTTTTGTGTTGCAAATCATAGGAAAAGATGTTATTATTAGTGTACAGGACTATACAAAATGCTGGCACGCAGCAAGTTGTACGTACAAATTGGAAGGGGAATACAACGTATGAAGGTATCAGACGGATTCTGGATGAATAAAACAGGATATAACGTACACTGGGCGTCGCAGATATACGAGACAGTCACGGACGGACGTTCCGTAACGGTCTATGCTGCGCCGTATCATATTTCCAACAGGGGCATGACGCTGGGCGGACCTGTACTGACCGTCACGTTCACGTCCGTCCTTGAAAACAGCATAAAGGTCAGGATAGAGCATTTTGCGGGAGCTCACAAAAAAAACCCGGGATTTGTCCTCAATGAGGACAAGGGCTTCCAACCTGTCATAAACAGGCTCCCCGACGGCTGCACCGAGCTCGTATCGGGAAAAATGTCTGTACGTATCGGCCCCGAAAAGGGCAAGTGGGACATATCCTACCGCTTCGGCGGCAAGCTGCTCACAAGGTCGGGCTGGAGAACTGCATCCATGATACAGGAGGAAAAGTGGCACAGGGAGAAGACCGATGCCGCACAGGCGCAGGAGCGTTTCTTTGCGCGCTCTGACAGCGGTGAAGATACCTTTATCCGTGAAATGCTGGGACTATCCGCAGGCGAGTACATCTACGGCTTCGGCGAGAAGTTTTCCGCGTTCGTAAAAAACGGTCAGACAGTTGACGTGTGGAACAACGACGGTGGCACCTGCACCGAGCAGAGCTATAAATCCGTGCCATTTTTTGTGTCCTCGCGGGGCTACGGAGTGTTCGTGAACCACCCCGAAAAAGTCAGCTTTGAGGTAGGCAGCGAGAATGTGTCAAAGACTGCGTTTTCGGTGCAGGGAGAATCGCTGGAGTACTTCATATTCGGCGGTGAGACCATAGCTGATGTAATTGAACGCTATACTGCTCTCACAGGCAGACCCGCCCTGCCGCCGCCCTGGTCCTTCGGACTGTGGCTCTCCACCTCTTTTACTACCGATTATGACGAAAAGACCGTAAATTCATTTATAAACGAGATGAAAAACAGGGATATCCCACTCGATGTTTTCCACTTCGACTGCTTCTGGATGAAGGAGTTCCAGTGGTGTGGTTTTGAGTGGGACAGCGACAAATTCCCCGACCCCAGGGCGATGATCGCCCGTCTTAAGTCGGGAGGCCTCAGGATATGCGTATGGGTAAACCCCTACATCGGACAGCGCTCCCCCGTATTCGCAGAGTGTGCCGAAAAGGGCTATTTTATCAGGAATAAGGACGGCTCGGTATTCCAGTGCGATATGTGGCAGCCGGGCATGGCGATAATAGATTTCACCAATGCCGAGGCGCGTATATGGTTCTCGGAGCAGATACGCCGTCTTGCGGAGCTGGGCATTGATGCGGTAAAGACCGATTTCGGCGAGCGTATCCCCACGGACGTAGTCTATTCAGACGGCTCCGATCCGTTCAGAATGCATAATTACTACGCTTATCTCTACAACAAGACGGTTTTTGAGGCTCTTGAGAGTGTAAAGGGCGAGGGAAATGCCTGCCTGTTCGCCCGCTCGGCCACAGCAGGCTGTCAGCAGTTCCCCGTACACTGGGGAGGCGACTGCTTCTCGGCGTATGAATCCATGTGGGAGACCCTCCGCGGCGGACTGTCCCTGTGCATGTCGGGCTTCGGCTTCTTCTCACATGATATCGGCGGATTCGAGTCTACGGGAACTCCCGACCTCTACAAGCGCTGGACTGCTTTCGGACTAATGTCAACTCATTCCCGCTATCACGGAAACAGTTCCTATCGCGTACCGTGGCACTTTGACGAGGAGAGCTGCGATGTAGCACGGCATTTCGTCAAGCTGAAATGCTCACTCATGCCATATCTGTGGGCGAATGCTGTCAATACTCACCTTACGGGAGTGCCCATGATGAGGGCGATGGCAGTGGATTTCGGTTTTGACCGCAGTACCCTTGCACTTGATACGCAGTACATGCTGGGAGATTCTATTCTTGCTGCCCCTGTTTTCAGCGAGGAGGGCGAGTGCAGCTTCTATCTGCCCGCCTGCGGCGAATGGACGGATATACAGACAGGCGAGACCCTCGGCGGCGGACGCTGGTACACCAGAAAGTACGATTATTTCGGCATGCCTCTCTATGCGAAGCCGCGCTCCGTAATAGTCTACGGCAGCCGCAGCGATACTGCCGATTATGACTACCTCAGCAATATGAAAATAGTCATTTATGGCATGAGCGAGGGAAGTATAGCAGAAACGACGGTATATGACGGCAGCTGTGCAAAAAAGGTGGAGATAAGGGCTGTAGGCAAGGGCGACTGCATCGAGCTCTCGGTAAAGGGAACGGACAAGCCCTTTACGGCGGAAAGTGCGCAGGGACTGGATATAGTGATAATTGACTGAAAAGTTGCTCATATCCCTTTACTTTTGCTCTAAGTTATGTTAAAATGAATATCAGATATTCGGACGAAAGGACGGAGAGAACAGCGCTATGAACGAATCACAGGGCTACAGTGCGGAATATGCCGCAATGAGCCATGAAATATACAGCCTTAACAAGCAGCTTGAGGAAAAGGACAGGAAGTACAGGGAATCCGTGAAGACCGACCTGCTCGACCCGTTCAGGAACCCTACGGAGTTCAGGTGGTACAGGGACGATTATTCGGAGATACTTCCGTGGGCGACAATGCCCGAGTTTTCAGTGCCGTATGAGCCCGCAGGCGTTGAAAAGAGCGCTATCAGGCGTTTTTACAATATAGGCGGCTTCACTATGCTGATACAGTTCTTTGCTTCCGGCATACTTGCGGCGGTCCTGATATTTTTGATAAAGCTCATACTGTTAAAGACAAATTCGGGAGCTGCCGACAGCGCCATAGAGCATTACATGCGGAGGGGATCCATATACGCGGCGATAAATCTCATAACCTACCTTGCCGCAAACGTGGGATTCACGTTCCTGAGCCTTAAATGGGCGAAGATAAAGCCGTCGTTCATGATACAGACGAGGGATTACCACTTGTCCGACGCAGTTCAGTATTTCTTTGCTGCGGTGTTCATATGGTATTCCTCCGCGATCATAGCGGGCGGCATAGAAAATATATTTGAAAAGTACGGATTCTCCACTCAGGTCCTTGATATGGACATGGCAAAGACGGGGCTCGGCTTCGCGGTATTCACCATATACGCCTGCATGATAGCTCCGCTGACTGAAGAGCTCTTCTTCCGCGGGGCGATGATGAAGATATTCTCTAAGTCGAATCAGCGCTTCGGAATATTCATATCGGCGTTTTTCTTCGGACTTGCCCATTCCAATCTTCCCCAGTTCGTACCAGCGTTCCTGCTGGGAATATTCCTCGGGCACATAGACATGAAGCACAATTCCATAATCCCATCCATAGTTGTCCATATTATGATAAACACGTTGGCGACTGTATATTCCGAACTGGGCGATAATCAGTTCCTGATGGGTGCATTCGGATTGTTCCTGCTGGTATGCTGGTTCGTGGGACTTATAATGCTGATAATATTCAGGATGAACTGCAGGCTTCCGGTGTCTACTCCTGCACAGAGCCGCAGAGGAATAGCAATCGCAAAGACGTCCATAGGTGTTATCCTTGCAGTTGCGGTGCACATAGCATATATGACAGTGATAATCTACAATACAAGGACGTAAGGACATAAAAAGCCCCGATACAGCTGTATCGGGGCTTGACCGTTATTCTGCCTTTTCGGGCACAGTCTGCTTTGCGGACTGCTTTTTCCATATCATGTACAGCGTCACTGCAATGCCGATACCCAGTACCAGCGTTGAGAGAATGCTTCCTTCTATGCCGAATTCTCCGCCTGTGAGAAAATCATGGGAAGAAACGGGAGTGCTCCTGAGCACAGACTCCGTGTCGGCAGTACCGCTGACGCTTATTCCGAAGATATTTCCCTGTGAGAAGTTCCATACGGAATGTATCGCGCAGGCTCCCCATATATTGTCAAAAAGGATAATATACAGACCTGCAAAGACTCCGAAGAGGGTAAGGTTTATAAATGGCAGCACTCCGAATCCCGGGTTGGTGACGTGAGCAAGAGCGAAGCCTACGGAGCTTATAGCGACCGCAATAGCGGTCTTGCAGCCGCTGCCGCCTATGGTGGTCATGAGGTAGCCGCGGAAGATGAATTCCTCGCTCATTCCCTGAACGATGAAGCCGAGGAAGAAAAGCCCGAGAGTGCCGAAGCTGATATTGCTGCAAACCGATATTTCAGTGATACCGGACAATGCGCCCGAAAGAGCTATCACTGTCATCATTGTCAGACCTACTGCGATACCCGTAAAGTAATGAGCGAAGAACTTCTCCTTGCGGGCGCCCATTGAGCGGACCGGTCTCACCTCGATACAGCGGCAGTAGAATATGGCTGCGATAGTTCCGAAAACTGTTGAGAGCAGAGTGGGTATCATGATCTTTGGTGCGGAAGATACTTTAACGGCGAGCTTCATGGATTCCCTGACCGTAAGCCCCTGTGAGCCGTCGAGATATCCCTGTTTCCGAAGCTCCTCGAGCATCGGCTTTGCGGTTATTATGGCGGGTATTACCGATTCAAGCAGCATTATGACCAGAAAAACCACCAGAAAGCACAGTATGATAACGAAAATGTTCTTTGAGGCGTGTGATTTTGAAGCCTCGTCAAACATTTTTGGTCTGTAATCAAGCATATATAGCACCTCCCTATATAATTTTACTATGTAATACTGCCGTTGTCAAGAAGCTTTTGCGCATTTGACATTGTATAAAGGAGATGATATAATAAAAAACAGACCATTTTTTTAGAAGAAAGGGGATCGCCGATGTTCAAAACTATCTTTTCTCACATCGGAAAATACAAGAAAGATGCAATACTTGCACCCGTCACCATAATAGGTGAAGTGGCCATGGAAGTCCTCATACCTAAGGTAATGGCGATGATAATCGATAACGGCGTAAAAAAGGGCGATATCGGGTATATCACAAAAATGGGCGTACTTATGGTGCTGATGTCCGTATTCTCGCTTTGCTTCGGAGCACTTGCGGCGCGTTTCAGCGCTGTTGCGGCAATGGGATTCGCTAAGAATCTCAGGAGCGCACTTTTCAGAAAGGTGCAGAGCTTCTCCTTTGCCAACGTGGATAAGTTTTCAACAGCCTCCCTCACAACGAGGCTCACCACCGACGTTACCAATGTGCAGAACGCCTTCATGATGTTCACGAGAATGGCGTTCCGTTCGCCCATAATGCTCATATGCGCCACGATCATGGCGGTAAAGGCGAATGCAAAGCTGTCAACGGTTTTCATGTTCTCCATACCTCTCCTTGCGCTGTCGGTATTTTTCATACTGACCAACGCTCACCCGAGGTTCGAGAAAATGCTCAGGCGCTACGACGATATGAACGCAAAGGTGCAGGAAAACCTTGTGGGAATACGTGTTGTCAAGGCCTTTGCGCGTGAAAAATACGAGAACGAGCGCTTTGAGGAAAACACCAGGAATGTGCGCCTTGCCCAGTTTGCAGCTGAAAAGCTCATAATACTCGGCATGCCAGCTATGCAGCTCGTTATGTACGCAAGCATAGCCGCTATACTCTACTTCGGCGGACGTATGGCTGTAGGCGGAGATATAGAAACAGGAGCGCTTTCAAGCTTTATCACCTACGTGGGACAGATCCTCCTTTCGCTTATGATGATATCCGTCCTGTTTATAACATTTGTGATATCGAGAGCCTCCCTCCAGCGTATCTATGAGGTGCTCAGCGAGGAGCCTGCAATAAAGGACTCCGCAGATTCGGAGATATCCGCAGCTGACGGCTCTGTAAGGTTTGAGAACGTGAGCTTCAGTTACTATGACGATATGAATAACCTTGCGCTCGAAAAAATAAACCTTAAGATAAACTCCGGTGAGACCATAGGCATAATAGGCGGTACGGGCTCGTCAAAGACCTCGCTTGTGCAGCTGATCCCGCGTCTTTACGATGCGACTGAGGGAAGAGTAGTGGTCGGCGGTCACGACGTAAAGGAATACCCGCTGAAAACTCTCCGCGATCAGGTAGCTATGGTATTGCAGAAAAACGTTCTCTTCTCGGGAACTATCAGGGATAATCTCCGCTGGGGCGATGAAAACGCCACCGAGGAGGAGATCATCGAAGCATGTAAGTCCGCCTGCGCCCACGACTTCATAATGGGCTTTCCCGAGGGCTACGATACCGATCTCGGACAGGGCGGCGTAAACGTTTCGGGCGGTCAGAAGCAGAGGCTTTGTATCGCAAGAGCGCTGCTTAAAAAGCCGAAGATAATCATTCTCGACGACTCCACCAGCGCTGTTGATACCGCAACTGACAGCAGTATCCGCAAGGCTTTCCGTGAAAAGCTTGCCGATACCACGACCATCATAATCGCACAGCGTATCAGCTCGGTTATGGACGCCGACCGCATAATCGTAATGGACGGCGGCAGGATAACCGATGTGGGCACACATGAGGAGCTCATGGAAAAGAGCGCTATTTACCGCGAGGTATACGACTCGCAGCAGAAAGGAGCTGATGAATAATGCCTCCGAAAGCAAATCAGAGACCAATGGCAAAGCCGCAGAACACATTAGGGGCATTAAAGCGCATATTCAGCTATATGCACGGCTTCAGACTCCAGTTCATATTCGTTGTGATCGGCATATTTTTCAGCTCAATAGCGGGAATAGCGGGAAACTATCTTCTTAAGCCCATAATCGACAACATCGAGGACGCTCTCAAGACGGGAAACTGGAAATACGACAGATTCATCGGACTTATCATGGCAATGGTGTTCATCTATGCGCTGGGAGCCTTCTCCACACTGTTCTATCAGCGCATTATGCTGAAAATATCCACCACCACCCTTATGCGTATCAGGAACGACCTTTTCTGTAAAATGGAAATGCTGCCCATACGCTTCTTTGACAAGCATACCCACGGCGAGCTGATGAGCCTTTACACCAACGATACCGACGCTATCCGTGAAATGCTCAGCAACAGCATCGCCCAGTTCATAAGCTCCGCCATCACTATCATAGGCGTTTTCTCGGCAATGCTGATATACAGCTGGAGACTTACCATACTTGTAGTCGCAATGCTTTTTGTGATATTCAAGGTCATAGGCTTTGTGGGCTCAAGGAGCGGAAGGGGCTTCGTAGCACAGCAGAAGGCTCTCGGAAGCGTCAACGGCTACATTGAGGAGATGATAGACGGCCAGAAAGTGGTTAAGGTATTCTGCCACGAGGACAAGGCTGACGAGGAATTCGAAAGGCTCAACGAGGAGCTCTGCAAGGCTTCGACACACGCCCATACATTTGCGAATATACTCATGCCGATAATGAACAACCTCTCCTATATCCACTATGCGGCAACTGCCATAGCAGGCGGCATAATGGCTGTAAAAGGAATAGGCGGCATGACAGTGGGCACGGTAGTATCCTATTTGCAGTTCACACGCTCGTTCTCAATGCCTATCACGCAGGTGTCGCAGCAGTTCAACTCCGTGCTGACCGCTCTTGCAGGCGCTGAACGCATCTTCAGCGTCATTGACGAGGAGCCCGAGTCCGACGATGGATACGTTACTCTTGTCAACGCTGATATAGCCGGAGACGGCACTATAACAGAAGCCGACCACCGTACAGGGCGCTGGGCGTGGAAACACCCCCACAAGTCCACGGGCACAGTCACATATACCGAGGTGCGCGGCAACGTTGAATTCGACGACGTTGTATTCGGCTATGAGCCGAACAAGACCGTACTCAACGGTATATCGCTGTTTGCAAAGCCCGGACAGAAGATAGCATTCGTAGGTTCAACTGGAGCGGGAAAGACTACCATAATCAATCTTATAAACCGCTTCTACGATGTACCAGAGGGCAAGATACGCTACGACGGTATAAACATCAACAAGATAAAGAAGGACGACCTGAGGCGCTCACAGTCCATAGTACTGCAGGACACACACCTGTTTACGGGAACTGTCATGGAGAATATCCGCTACGGAAAGCTTGACGCCACCGACGAGGAGGTCTATGCGGCTGCGAAGCTTGCAAATGCCGACAGCTTCATTAAGCACCTCGAAAACGGCTACGATACCATGCTCACCGCCGACGGAGCCAACCTTTCCCAAGGTCAGCGCCAGCTCCTTGCAATTGCCCGAGCGGCAGTTGCCGATCCGCCGGTGCTTATCCTTGACGAGGCTACAAGCTCCATAGATACACGTACCGAGTCCCTTATAGAAAAGGGCATGGATTCCCTTATGGAGGGCAGAACCGTATTCGTTATCGCCCACAGGCTTTCGACGGTGCGCAATTCCCACGCTATCATGGTGCTCGAGCACGGCAGGATAATCGAGAGAGGCAGCCACAATGAGCTGATAGCTCAGCGCGGCAAGTACTATCAGCTCTACACGGGAATGTTCGAGCTCAGCTGATGATACAGGAAAGAGGAAATATATGATACTGAAAAGATATGCAGCATTTTTCGCGGCAGCAATGCTTGTATGCACCGCTTCATGCAGCAGTGGCAGCAGTAAAGTGGGCAGCATTGATGTGCCCGCAGAGGCGGTGACGGTTGAGGGGGTTGATATGAACGACGCCGTCGAGGCTGTTTCGGGAGACGCCTACCTTGCAATAGTAGACGAATCATGGCAGGTGCAGTACCTCGGAAACAAGGATGTCAACGGCAGCGACCAGCTGTCCTATGACGCCGGAGTTGCCCATATCAGCGGCAACGGCGACTATACCGTAAGCGTGACCGCCGATACCAACGGATTCCGCTACGACGAAACAGGCGATATAAACGGAGAATACACTATCAAGGGACTCGGCTTCGCGGCTGTCATAATTGACAACGGCGAGGAGGTAATGCCCGACGCCGTTATCACTATAAACAGCGTAAAGGTTGACGGCAGAGAGGTGGAGCTGAAAAAGAAGAGCTACACCAACACCGAGAGCGGCGCAGTACGCGCCAATATCTACAATCAGTGGGTGACTGACGACGGGCTCCCATCAGACGCAAGGACCGCCGAGGGGGCGCTATTCAACAACGGGGATACCTCATCTCCCAGCGTGATAAACGATGGCAGCTGCTCTGCTCAGATAATAGACCCTGCGGACTTTTCACAGTGGAAGAACGTGGAAGTCGGATTTACGGTATCGGGACTTTAATGTGAAAAATCTCACTGTTTTCTCGCTTATTTTTTTCATTCAGTTCAGATTCCTGTCACAGAATAATCATACGGGCGGGATATAATCATATCATGGAAAGAGGGAAACCTCTCCTGATAATGACAGCCACATTTTTCATATAAACCACCCTAAAGGTCAAAGCGCTCTGTAAAGGGCGCTTTTTCCATTGGTCCGCTGCATTTCCGCTCAGCAATGATAATCATTGACAAATCAAAGCGGATATGTTATAATAATTTATGGCAAATTATGCAATATAGCGGCGTGAAGCTATTATTGCCGCATTTTGCCGTGAAATCGGGAGCGCATTATCTGCGCAAAAAATCATGCCGATAAGGAGAAAAAACAATGGAAGAAAATACAAAAGAAATGAACGCAGTCATTGCTGATTTCTGCGAGCTTCTCGAGAGCCGCAAGGTATCCTATGAGCGTAATCAGCAGGACGTGAATATGATAAGATTCCGCACAAAGCTGCCCGGCCATGACGCAGCTCCGTTCATACTTATCCACTTCAACCCCCAGAACAGTGCACTCAGCCTTGCAATAAGCAGACTTGCAATGTTCTCTGAGCAGAGCGTCGAGCTTTACAAGCTTATGAACGAGTTCAATTCTGACCCTGCGAACTTTGCCTGCAAGATGTTCACGGACAATGACGGACAGATCGTGGTGCTGACAAATGCTATCCTCAGCGGAGATACTAATCATCAGATCGAAGAGTACATCAACATCAGCGTGATAGCTATCGACAAATATTTCGGAAAGATAACCGAACTTATTGATAATAGCAACAAAAATTAACGAAATATCGCTAAAAATTGAATTATTTTCCGGATAATACCGCACTGAATATACGTGCGGTATTATTTTTATTGTACAAAATGTAGATTTTTATTGTATGAAATGACAAAACCGACATCAATCCCTTTAAAAATATATAAACTTATGCTAAACTATAATCAGACAATAATTTCATTTCAAGGGAGGTGTTCATATGAGTACAATGAAAAGGTTTGCGCACAGGATAGCTGCCGCAGCGGTATCGGTTGTGATGATGTTCTGCGTACTTGTAAGCTTCCCGTCCGGGACTGTGGCAGAGGAAACAAAGGACTTCGCCGCAATGGCTGAGGAGGTGGCTTTCCTCATCAATGAGGAGCGAGCTTCAGCTGACCTCGCCCCGCTGAAAATAGTTCCGTATCTCTGCGATATAGCTTGCATACGCGCTATAGAGAGCGTTGCAAAGTTCAGCCATGACCGTCCCGAGGACATCGGCGACTATACATATGACGATGAAGGCAATAAGTATTACGGCTTTGAAACGGCTATAAACTGCGACCTTATCCCGTTCGTGTGGGCTGGTGAGAACCTTGCGAGAGGCAATTCCACACCTAAGGCTACATTCGATCAGTGGAAGGCGTCGGAGGGGCATTATCAGAACATTATGAACCCTAACTACACTCACCTCGGAGTAGCCGTTATCTACGGAATGAATGCCGACGGCAAATGGAACTATTACTGGGAAACACTGTTTATAGGCTGCGGCATCGACCTTATGGGGCAGTACCTTCCTGAAAGAGAGCTGGTAAAGCCCGTAAGCACAGGAGATATCAACGGTGACGGCACGATAGATTCCTTTGATCTTATCATGCTCAACAAGTTCCTTGACGGCAGGATAGAGCTGAACAAGCTCCAGGTGGAAAGTGCGGATCTGTATGATGACGGATCGGTCACAGCAGCGGATGCGGACGTACTTATCGGCTATATACTGGGCGAGAACGATACCATCCCCGTAAAGCCGAGAGGCAGCCGCGGATAACAGACTCAGGAAATGAATAAATAGAAATAGAAGGGTAAAATTTGAAAAAGGTGTGTTCATGGCATCAGCGGCTGAGTGATCAGCCGCTTTTGCTTTTATATTGAGGAATATCTTTTAAAAAAAGACCTTTTTGCGAATTGAACAAAAGGTATAATTTATGTTTGACGGATCATTGACAAACTCGGAAAAATGGCGTAGGATCGTGAAAAATGAACAGTCGGTCATATATTACAAACAGTAATATATGAACAGGGTATTACAAAATATATAAATTAGGTACCCGATGGGAGCTGTTATTAGGTACAGTCTCCAATCTTTTCCACGGAATATTGACAAAAAGTATATGTACATGGTATAATACAAGCAGTTGATGAGTAATATTTATTACTCTGATCTCAGTTCTCCAGGTGATAAGCTGCCGTGCATTTCGGACAGCTTTTCTGCATATAGATAAAAATGGCAGACTGAGGTCGTTCGTTCGTGAAAAATGCTCTGTTAAACACTGGTCAGGATCCATGTGCCGATAACGGAGTGATGCGCAGAGACCCGAGATCTCGGCGCTGAAATGAAGAGGCATAGGGAAAATAATTTATTATCTTTGGGGTGACGATTATGAAAAAGTTGCTTATCTTAGGCGCAGGTCAGTACGGCATGGTTGCGAAGGAGATCGCAGAATCAACAGGGGAATACGAAAAGATCTCATTTCTTGACGACAAGAATCCTATTGCTATCGGCAAGACAAGAGAGTATGCGAAGTTCCTTGATGAGTACGATTCAGCGATCGTAGCGGTAGGAAACTGTGATTTCCGCCTTAATCTCATAAAAGAGCTTATTGAAGCAGGCTATGAAGTGCCTGCACTTATCCACACAAGAGCCTATGTGGCGCCTTCTGCAAAGGTCGGCATGGGCTCCTTTGTCGAGCCTATGGCAGTGGTAAACACTGATGTTACCGTAAAAAACGGCTGCATAATCTCGGCAGGCGCGATCATAAATCACAACAGCGTTATCGAGGACGGCTGCCATATAAACTGTGGGTCGGTGGTGAAATCGGGGGTGTTGGTGGCAGCAAGGACGAGAAGTGACTACTGTGATCTTTTCGACAACGATTACCATCACAGACCTGTTGCGGTATGACAAACTGAAGGGGAGAAAGTATGGGTATCAATTGGACAAGAACATTTGCAGTTGCAGGAGCCGCTCTTGGAACTGCATTTGTTGCTTTAAATGTTATTGCAGGTAAGAAGAAAGCGGGCTCGGTCTATAAGAACGAGCCCGATCAGCAGAACAAAATGCAGGGAAAAAAGGTCGTTTTTGTAGAGAATGAGAATGATCCCCTGAATGCTGACGGTAAAAACGGTCATCTTGAAGCGATCGGCGAAAGTGAGCATATCCCGACTGTTTATGAGAGGTATATCAAGCGTGCATGCGATGTTACCCTCTCATTCTGCGGACTTGTTGCACTCTCGCCTGTTTTTGCTGCTACGGCGGTGGCCATAAAGCTTGACGATCCCGGTCCGATACTCTTCACGCAGAAGCGTGTCGGACAGGATAAGCAGTATTTCATGCTGCACAAATTCCGCTCAATGAAGATGTGTACGCCTCATGACGTACCGACGCATATGCTGGACGATCCCGACCAGTATCTGCTCAAAGTGGGAAAATTCATCCGAAAGATGTCGATAGACGAGCTCCCGCAGATATGGGACATCTTCATAGGAAATATGAGCATCATCGGTCCCCGTCCCGCACTGTGGAATCAGGACTACCTCACGTCGGAGCGCGATAAATACGGCGCAAATGATATCAAGCCTGGTCTTACGGGACTTGCCCAGATAAAGGGCCGCGACGAACTTGAGATCCCCGAAAAGGCAAGACTTGACGGCGTTTATACCGATGCCCTCAAGGGCGGAAGCATCGAGGGCATGCTTATGGACATAAAGGTGTTCCTCGGTTCGGTATCCTCTGTACTAAGGAGTGAGGGAATTGTCGAGGGCGGCACAGGTCAGATGGCAAAAGAATTTGAAAAGGCTGATAATAAATCATGAAGAAGATACTGATAACAGGTGAAGGTTCTTACATCGGAAACAGCGTAAGGGATTACCTTCTCGGTGAACCTGACAAATATTCCGTGGATATGATAGATACCATGAACTTCGAGCCGAAGGCTTCGGATTTCAGCGGCTATGACGTTGTATTCAACGTAGCGGGTATCGCTCACATAAAGGAAACAGCCGAAAACAGACCGCTTTATTTCAAGGTCAACAGAGACCTCTGCATAAATATAGCAAAAGCCGCCAAGGAGGGCGGGGTAAAGCAGTTCATACTGCTCTCGTCCATGTCGGTATACGGAAAGGTAACGGGCAGGATAACCAAGAAGACCAGGCCCGCTCCCATAAATGCATACGGTAAGTCGAAGGCTCAGGCTGACTCGGCCATTGCAAAGCTTGCGGGAAAGGATTTCAGATTTGCCTGTCTCCGTCCGCCTATGGTTTACGGCAGAGACTGCAAGGGCAACTATCAGACGCTGAGAAAGTTTGCACTTTCCTCACCGGTCTTCCCGACTTACAGGAACCAGCGTTCAATGGTATATATCGGAAACCTCTGCGAATTCGTCAAGCAGGTGATAGACGGCGAAAAGAGCGGACTGTTCTTCCCCCAGAACAGCGAGTACGTGAATACCTCGGACATGGTCAGCAGGATAGCCAAGGCGAACAAGAAAAATATACGCCTGACTTCCCTTTTCAATCCCGGTATAAAATTATTTCCCGTTAATGTTGTAAAGAAGGTCTTCGGCAGTCTCACCTACGAAAAGGTGGATACTGTCAGCAAGTACAGCTTTGCAGACAGCATAAGCCTGACAGAAACAGGCGAATGTGTAAAAAAAAAAGCAGCTGAAATGAGGATACTCGCAACCTGTCAGTACGGCTGGCCCGAGCCCTACCCCTCCCTTTATCCCATGGAGGAGATGGCTAAGCGCGGACATTATGTCCACGCTGTAACAGGTACTCCCAATTATCCCATGGGAGATATCTTCGAGGGCTACCGCAACAGAAGGTGCAGCGAGGATCACAACGGCATTCATATCACCCATGTGCCTGTTATCCCGAGAAAAAAGGATACGGTGCACAGGCTGCTGAATTACCACAGCTACCCCGTATCGGCAAAGCGCTACCTTTCACACATGAAAGGGGATTACGATGTGGTGTTCGCAAATCAGTCCTCGCCTGTTATGATGGTCGAGCCCGCCATTGCCTATGCCAAGAAGCATAACAAGAAAGTCGTTATGTACTGCATGGACCTCTGGCCCGCAAGCCTCTGCGTTGGCGGAGTGAGCAAGGATTCGGCAGTATACAGGTTCTATTACAGAATATCCAAAAAAATATACAGACAGGTAGACGTACTCATGGTAACCTCGCGGAAGTTCAGGGACTACTTCATGAACGAGTTCGGCATACCCGGGGAAAAGATAGCATATCTTCCTCAGTACGCACTGTCCGCATTTGATAATATCCCCGAGACTGGAGAAAAGTCCACGACCGACTTCGTCTTTGCGGGAAATGTCGGAACAGCTCAGAATATAGGAGTTATACTGAGAGCCGCCGCAATAATACAGAAGAATGATATCACAGACAACGGCAGGCAGATAGTTTTCCATATCGTAGGAAACGGTCAGGAGCTCGACAGTCTTACCGAGTATGCGAAAAAGGAAAATATCGAGAATGTTATCTTCCACGGCAGGAAACCTCCCGAGGAAATGCCCGGTTACTACGGGCTTGCCGACGCTATGATAGTGACCCTGCTGCCCGACCCGCTCATATCCCTGACTCTCCCCGCAAAGGTGCAGAGCTATATGGCTGCGGGAAAGCCCATAATTGCTTCTGCTGACGGCGAGATACCCGATGTCATAAGCGAGAGCAGATGCGGCTTCTGCGCAAAGGCAGACGACGAGCATGAGCTGGTAAAGGCTGTAGAGAAGTTCCTTGCAGCTCCCGACCGCAAGACAATGGGAGAAAACGGCAGGAGCTACTATGCCGAGCACTTTGCTGTCGATAAGGTTATGGACAAACTGGAAAAGATACTTGAAGAAAACTGTAAATAGAGGGTCGCAATTGAAGGTTTTAATGATAAACAGTGTCTGCGGAATACGCAGCACGGGAAGAATATGCACCGACCTTGCAGACGCGCTGACAGCGCAGGGGCATGAGGTCAGGATAGCATACGGCAGAGAAACAGTGCCCGAAAAGTACGAAAAGTATGCAGTAAGGATAGGAAGTCCCATCGGTACGAAGCTCCACGGTCTGCGTTCGAGAATATTCGACGATACGGGCTTCGGCTCGAAGAGAGCCACACAGCGCTTTATAGAGTGGGTTAAAAGCTACGACCCCGATGTGGTGCATCTTCATAATATACACGGCTACTACATAAACGCCGAAGTCCTTTTCCGCTACCTTGTGAAAGCGAAAAAGCCTGTTATATGGACGCTCCACGACTGCTGGCCCTTTACGGGACACTGTGTGTACTTTGATTACGCAAAATGCGACAGATGGAAGACAGGCTGTCACAACTGCCCCGAGAAAAAGGTATACCCTGCCTCGGTGATAGCGGACCGCTCGCGCAGGAACTGGGCGGATAAGAAGAAGCTGTTCACAGGCGTCAGGGATATGACATTCGTTACTCCGTCACAGTGGCTCGCCGATTTGCTTAAGCAGTCATACCTCGGCAAATATCCCGTAAAGGTCATAAACAACGATATCGACCTGACGGTATTCAGGCCCACTGAAGGCGATTTCCGCCAAAAGAACGGACTTGCGGACAAAAAGATACTCCTGGGCGTTGCAAGCATATGGGACAGACGCAAGGGGCTTAAGGATTACATCAGGCTTTCGGAAAAGCTTGACGACAGCTATAAGATAGTCCTTGTAGGACTTTCCGAGGAGCAGATAAAGCAGCTCCCCGATAATATCATCGGCATTTCGAGGACGAACAATACAAAGGAGCTTGCGGAGATATATACTGCCGCAGACTATCTGATAAACCTCACCTATGAGGACAACTATCCCACGGTCAACCTTGAGGCTCAGGCGTGCGGGACTCCCGTAATAAGCTACAGAACGGGCGGCAGCACAGAAAGTGCAGTGCGCTTCGGCACAGTAGTTGACAAGGGCGCCGTAGAACAGGTGGTAAAGCTGATACAGTCCTCACCGAGGTTTGAAAAGAGCCCCGACTATGAAGCTTCACTGGGGCATTCCGTAGAGAAGTATCTTGAGCTATATCGGGCTCGGTAAGATACTCTCCGGTTATTTTGTTGTGGATATGCAGGCGCTGCATCATGCGTTGCCTGCATTTCATTATGTTATGACATAGTATGGAAAGAAAGAGATATCAGGGTCACATGGTGAGGAGATTCGTTCCTTGCAGAAAGTGACGGAATGGAAAGGATCATTGTTATGGAACAAGCAAAAAAGCCGTTTTTGGTTGACGTTCCCGTCAAGACGACTATATGGATACGTCCCGACTGTCAGAGAAAGCAGTTCGAGATAATAAAGAAAGCCCGCCCGAGCATACTGTTCATACAGTCCGACGGCGGCAGAAACGAAAAGGAATGGGCGGCTATCCGCAAGAACCGCGAAATGTTCGACACCGAGATAGACTGGGACTGCAAGGTGTTCCGCATGTACGAGGATCACAACCTCGGAATGTATGCCATGGCTTTCAAGACAAGGGACGTTGTCTGGAGCAATGTTGACAGATGCATATTCATGGAGGACGATATCCTCCCCTCGGTATCATTTTTCAGATACTGTGCAGAGCTCCTTGAAAAGTACAAGGACGACCAGCGTATCGAGTGCATATGCGGTATGAATCACCTCGGAAAGAGCGAGAACGTTAAGTCTGACTACTTCTTCTCGCGTCAGGGCTCCATATGGGGTACGGCTACGTGGAAAAGAGTTATCGACGAGCGCGGCGACTATACCTACGGCGAGGATCCCTACACCATGAAGACTCTCAGACAGAGGACACGCAGGAATGAGATCGCATGGAAGAGACTGAGCGCCTACTCAAAGCAGGCAGAGTATGAGGGCCACGTGGCCAGTGCGGAGTTCTGGCACGAATTCAACATGTATGCGCAGAACCGTTTGCAGATAATTCCGAAGGTAAATATGATAAGCAATATCGGCTGTACAGAGTCATCGGCGCATGCCGCCGAGCTTGATCAGCTTCCGAAGGGCATAAGACGTGTTTTTAACATGAAGACCTATGAAATGGAATTCCCCATGAAGCACCCCAAATACGTTATGCCCGATATAGAGTACGAAAAGAAGCGAAACAGGATAATGGGCTACAATACTCCCGTTATCAATCTCGGCAGAAAGACCGAGCGTGTTTTCCTTATGATGAAGAACGGCAAGTTCAAGGAGATTATCAAAAAGGTGAAAGGAAAGCGCGAAGTTGAAAAGTGATTCATTGACAACTAAGGCAACGGGTGGATTTATTTGGAAATTCCTTGAAAAATTTGTTGCCACTGGTGTACAGTTCGTTCTCGGTATCGTACTTGCCCTGCTCATATCCCCCGAGGAGTACGGAGTTGTCGGCGAGCTGACGATATTCATACAGATATGTGATGTTATCATACTTCAGGGTCTCACTTCGGCACTCATACAGAAGAAAAACGCCGATCAGACTGATTTTTCATCGGTATTTTTTGCTAACCTTGTGGTGTCGGCGGTGCTTTACCTCATACTTTTCGTATCGGCGCCCTTTATAGCAAAGTTCTTCCACGAGCCCATATTAAAGGATATGATGCCTGTGCTTGCATTGGTAGTCGTAGTCGGTGCGCTGGGAGCCGTTCCGAATGCTGTTCTTTCGAGAGAGCTTGACTTCAAGAAGAGCTTTTTCAGGAACATGTCCAACTACGGTACCCAGTCCATCGTGGGTATCTCCTGTGCATTATGGGGCTTCGGGGCATGGGCTGTGGTATGGTCCAAGCTGGCGGGTACCCTTGTTGGAGTTATCGTCCTTATGATAACAGTAGGCTGGAAGCCCTCAAAGACCTTCTCAATGGCGAGGATAAAGGGACTGTTCAATTACGGCTCAAAGGTGCTGGTGACCAATCTGCTGAATACCATATTCAATAACTTTCAGGCACTTATCGTCGGACGCTTCTTTTCAAGCGGCGACGTAGGCTACTATCAGCGCGGACAGCAGATGCCTGCGGCAGTCATGACCGCCGTTGACGGCTCTCTCAGCGAGGTGCTGTTCCCGACGCTTTCAAACGTTCAGGATCAGAAGGAACGTCTTAAGTCCATGATGAGGCGCTCGATGAAGACGAGTATGTACATCGTGTTCCCGTTCCTGCTTGGACTTGTGGCAACGGCAAAGCCTGTGATAAGCGTGCTCCTCAGAGAGAAATGGCTGCCCTGCGTGCCCTTCATGCAGCTCAGCTGCATACTCTGCATGTTCTGGCCGCTTAACGCGAGAATACAGGCGCTCAACGCAATGGGAAAGAGCAATGTCACCATGAAGCTCTCGATCATTTCCAAGACCCTTACCGTTATTCTCATAGTTCTTTGCATAAGATTCGGAATATACGCAATGCTGCTCTCGTCCATAATCGCATCGGCAATAACCTTCTGGATAACCTCTTACTGTGTGAACAAGTACATAGGCTATTCTATACCGGAGGTGCTTAAGGACATAGCCGTTCCGCTTTCAATGGCTGCGGCAATGGCAGTAATAGTTTACTGCGTAAAGTTTCTGGGACTCAGTGATCTTCTTACTCTGCTGATACAGGTGCCTTTGGGCGTGGCAGTATATCTTGCCGCTTCAAAGCTGTTCCGTGTGGACAGTCTTGACTATATCATAGCAATGGTTAAAAGATTACTTGACCGTAAAAAGGAAGCATAATTATGAAAAAGATCTTGCTGCTGGGCGGTTCCGCACAGCAGGTAGTGGCAATAGAGACCGCAAAGCGGCTCGGGTACTATACAGTGCTCTGCGACTACCTTACAGACAATCCGGGTCAGTATGTTGCCGACAGGTTCTATCTGCAGAGCACCACCGACAGGGAGGCTGTTCTGAGGATAGCGCAGGAGGAGCATATAGACGGCATAGTTGCCTATGCTTCTGACCCCGCCGCACCGACGGCTGCTTATGTTGCCGAAAAAATGGGACTGTATACCAATCCCTGCGAATCTGTCGAGACTCTCTGCAATAAGGACAGATTCAGGAAATTCCTTGCGGAAAACGGGTTCAATACTCCCTTATCGGCAGGCTATACAGACGCTGAGCAGGCTTGCGCCGATATCGGCAGGTTCAGTCTTCCCGTTATAATAAAGCCTGTTGATTCTTCAGGCAGCAAGGGTGTTACCGTCCTGCGGGAGAACGAGGGACTTCGTAAGGCGATAGACTTTGCATTTTCGTTTTCGAGGTGCGGGCGGATAATCATAGAGGAATTCATTGAAAAGGCTCACCCCTACCTCATTGGCGGAGATATCTTCGTATGGGACGGAAAGGTCATCATGTGGGGACTTATGAACTGCCACCGCGATGAAAAGGTCAACGTGCTGGTGCCTGTGGGAAAGAGCTATCCCCCTCAGCTTAAGGACAGCGACCTTGAAGCGGTCAGGGATACATTGCAGTCAATGGTGGACAAGCTCCGCATAAAGAGCGGAGCCATGAACGTTGAGCTCGTTGTAGACAGGGACGGCAGGGTATGGCCCATAGATGTGGGCCCGCGAAACGGCGGAAATATGATACCCGACCTCCTCGGATACATCTTCGGAGCTGACGTTGTGGAAATGACAGTAAAGGCGGCAATGGGCGAGATACCCGTTCTCAGTATGAACGAGCCTGTGCCTTATTACGCAACTCATAATCTGCATTCCGACAAGAACGGCACCTTCAGGGGCGTCCGCTATTCGGAGCAGATAAAGCCGTATATCATTCGTGAGAACGTATACAAGACAGAGGGAGACCCTGTTGAGTATTTCGACAACGCTTCAAAGGCAGTCGGCATAGTGTTTATGAAGTTCGATTCACTTGAAGCCATGCAGAGCATACTGTCGGACATAGACAGACACATCTGCGTGGAGACTGCGTGAGGTGATGACGGATATGAGGGAATACGGCGGTTACATCGAGCTTGATACATACAGACTTCCAATGCTGCACGAGGGCGCTGTGGCACTTGACTGCGGCAGGAACTGTCTCGCGTATCTGTTCGGTACAAGGAAGATAAAAAAGCTCATGTTGCCTTACTATATGTGCGACAGCGTACTGAACGTATGCCGCAGATACGGAGTGGAAATGAGCTTCTATCACATAAACGAGAGCTTTGCTCCCGAGGAGGTAAGTCTTCCCGGGGATACATGGCTTTATGTGATGAATTACTACGGACAGCTGAAGAGGGAACAGCTCGCTGAGCTGAAATCAAAATATAAACGGGTGATATTCGACAACGCTCAGGCGTATTTCGACGAACCTCTTGATGGTACAGACACACTTTACACATGCCGTAAGTTTTTCGGAGTTCCCGACGGGGCTTTCCTTTACACGGACACGCTTTCCGACGAGGAATATCCTCTTGACGAGTCATTTGAGAGAATGCATTTTCTTCTTGGACGGTACGAGAGGAGCGCTTCGGAGTTCTACCAGGAGTACTCCGCCAATAATCATCAGTTTGCGGACGCTCCCATAAGAAGAATGTCAAGGCTTACAGAAAATCTTTTGCATGGCATCGACTATGGATATGTAAAGCAAAGACGTACTGATAATTTCAAAACCTACAATAAACTATCGGGCAGTATGAATCAGCTGAAACTGCGTGAGCCCGAGGGAGCGTTTGCCTACCCTCTGCTCATTGAGAACGGCTCGGCTGTGAGAAAAGCCCTCCAGCAGAAAAAGATATATATACCCACACTGTGGCCCAATGTCGCCGCAGACGGGGGAGCCTCCGGATGGGAGAGATATGCTGCGGAGAATATACTGCCACTGCCAACAGACCAACGATACAACACAGACGACATCAACTATATTATGCAGGAGATAAAAAATAATGTATAAACTCAGAGAATTGGAAAGAAAAGACCTTCAGATCATCAACACATGGAGAAATGACCCCGAACTTATACAGTACCTCGGAGCGCCGTACCGTTTCATAAATATGGACGTGGACAATCAGTTCTACGACGGGTATATGGCGAGCAGGAATACTACTGTAAGATGCGCTATCGTTACCGATAAATCAGACGTAATATTAGGGCTTATCACTCTTGCCAATGTAAATTATCTGAATCAGACAGCAGTGCTTCACATAATGATAGGCGACAAGGAAAATCACGGAAAGGGCATAGGTACTTTTGCGGTATCCACCATGGTTGCCCATGCCTTTTACAACATGAACCTGCGCCGTGTGGAACTCAATGTTCTGACCAGTAATGAAAGAGCTATACATGTTTACGAAAAAGTAGGATTCAAAAGGGAAGGCCTTAAGAGAAAGGCCGTATACAAGAACGGTGAATTTGTGGATATGTATTCGTATGCAGTATTAAAGGAAGAATTCACGGGCATAAACGAACTCGTGAATATCGAAAGTGCTGCGGATACAGCTTCACTTTGACATAAATAAAATTAATTGCTGAGGTGTGAAATGGCAGATAAAATTTTGGTCACACGTTCCTCCATGCCTGATTATGAGGAATACTGTGAAGAGATCAAGGAACTATGGGACAGCCACTGGCTGACCAATATGGGCGCCAAGCACAAGGAGCTTCAGGCAGAGCTCGAAAAGTATCTTGACGTACCCCATACAGTGCTTTATACAAACGGTCATCTTGCACTTGAAAACGTGATCGCCGCTATGAATTTCCCCAAAAACGGAGAAGTGATAACTACTCCGTTTACATTTGCTTCAACTACACACGCAATAGTCCGCAACGGACTTGTTCCCGTTTTCTGTGACATAGACCCTGTTGATTATACTATCGACGTTACGAAGATAGAGGCGCTTATCACCGACAAGACCTGCGCTATCGTGCCCGTCCACGTTTACGGTAATGTCTGCAACGTGGAGGAGATACAGAGGATAGCCGACAAGTACGGACTGAAGGTCATATACGACGCTGCTCACGCCTTCGGTGTAAAGTACAAGGGAGTAAGCTCGGCTAACTTCGGTGACGCTTCGATGTTCAGCTTCCACGCAACAAAAGTGTTCAACACTATAGAGGGCGGTGCGGTATGCTTCAAGAAGGACAGCATGGTGCAGCTCCTCAACGATATGAAGAATTTCGGTATACACGGTCCCGAATCTGTTGAGTTCGTGGGCGGAAACGCTAAGATGAACGAGTTTCAGGCTGCAATGGGAATATGCAATCTCCGTCACCTGGACAGGGAGATCGCAAAGCGCAGGGCTGTAATGGAACGCTATAATGCAAGACTTTCGGGCACGGACGGTATCATACTCTGTCCAAAGCAGAAGGACGTTGAGCCCAATTACGCTTATTATCCTGTTGTGTTCGAGCCCTCGCTGTTCGGCTCTACGAGGAACGAGGTCTTCGCTGCACTTGCGGAAAACGGTATCGGAGCAAGAAAGTACTTCTATCCGCTGACCAATACATTTGACTGCTTCCACGGTGCATACGATATAGACAATACTCCCGTTGCGCTGCATATAAGCAAGAGAGTGCTTACGCTCCCGCTGTATGCCGACCTCAGTATCGAGGACGTTGACAGGATATGTGACGTTATACTCAGCTGCAGGAAATAAGTATAATAAATGCGACCCGTTGGTCAACGGAGATTGACCTTAAAATATGTGAATAAGATAGTTCGGAGGAATATGAAAATGTCATTATTTAAAGATGCGACCCTTATGATCACAGGCGGTACAGGCAGCTTCGGAAACGCAGTTCTCAACCGCTTCCTTAAAACCGATATCGGCGAGATAAGAATATTCTCCCGTGACGAGAAAAAGCAGGACGATATGCGTCATCATTTTCAGGCAACAATGCCTGAGGTAGCCGACAAGATCAAGTTCTATATCGGCGACGTCCGCGACTTACAGTCCGTAAGAGGCGCTATGTACGGCGTGGACTACATTTTCCACGCTGCTGCTCTCAAACAGGTGCCCTCATGCGAGTTCTTCCCTATGGAGGCTGTACGCACAAACGTTATCGGTACCGATAATGTGCTCACAGCTGCTATCGAGGCAGGCGTAAAGAGTGTTATCTGCCTTTCTACAGATAAGGCTGCATACCCCATAAACGCTATGGGTATATCAAAGTCTCTCGAGGAAAAGGTGGCTATCGCAAAGTCAAGAACATCTGGCAATACCAAGATATGCTGCACCCGCTACGGCAACGTAATGTGCAGCCGCGGTTCGGTTATCCCGCTGTGGATAGATCAGATCGCAAGCGGTCAGCCAATCACTCTCACAGAGCCTACAATGACACGTTTCATCATGTCCCTCGAGGAGGCTGTTGACCTCGTTCTCTTTGCCTTTGAAAAAGGTGAGAACGGAGACCTCCTTATACAGAAGGCTCCCGCTTGTACCATACAGACTCAGGCAGAGGCTGTATGCGAGCTTTTCGGCGGCAAGAAGGAGGATATCAAGATAATCGGTATCCGTCACGGTGAAAAGATGTATGAGACTCTCCTTACCAATGAGGAATGCGCAAAGGCCATAGATATGGGCGATTTCTACCGCGTTCCCGCTGATAACAGAGGTCTTAACTACGATAAGTACTTCAAGGAGGGCGATGAAAAGAGAAACGTCCTCACAGAGTTCAATTCAAGCAATACAAAGCTCCTTACAGTTGCCGAGACAAAGGAAAAGATAGCTTCACTTTCATACATTCAGGAGCGCCTCGCAGAAATGGGGTTAAACTGATGAATGTACTCGTAACAGGCGCAAAGGGCTTCGCAGGAAGGAACCTGGTGGAGAACCTCAGGAATATCCGCGACGGCAAGAACCGCACACGCGGCTTTCAGATAGAGGAGATATACGAATTCGATATCGATACGGACAAGGCTCTCCTTGACGGTTACTGCGCAAAGGCTGACTTTGTTTTCAATCTTGCAGGCGTTAACCGCCCAAAGGAAAACAGCGAGTTCATGTCGGGCAATTTCGGATTTGCAAGCGAACTTCTCGACACTCTCAAAAAGCACAGGAACACCTGCCCCGTAATGATATCCAGCTCTATACAGGCTACACTTATCGGAAGATACGGCGAGTCAGACTACGGCAAGTCAAAGCTTGCAGGGGAGAACCTTTTCTTTGATTACGGTAAGGAAACAGGCGCAAAGGTGCTTGTTTACCGTTTCCCGAACCTCTTCGGAAAGTGGAGCAGACCGAACTACAACAGCGCTGTTGCCACATTCTGCAACAATATCGCGAATGACCTTCCCATACAGGTCAACGACCGCTCTACTCAGCTGGAGCTCCTCTATATCGACGACCTTGTTGAGGAGATGTTCGACGCTCTTGAAAACAAGGAGCACCGCTGCGAATACGACGGACTTGATCCTGTTGCGAAAGATAACGGAAAGTACTGCTACGTTCCAACAACTCATAAGGTAACTCTCGGCGAGATAGTTGATCTTCTCGAAAGCTTCAAGGCTCAGCCGGGCACCCTTATCATGCCCGAGATACCGGATAACAGCTTTGCAAAGAAGCTCTATTCCATGTATCTCAGCTATCTCCCCAGGGAGAAGACCATATTCGATCTTAAGATGAACTGCGATGACAGAGGAAGCTTCACGGAGCTCCTCAAGACCATGAACTGCGGACAGTTCAGCGTGAATATCTCCAAGCCGGGCATCACAAAGGGTCAGCACTGGCATAACAGCAAGTGGGAATTCTTCATCGTGGTTGCAGGTCACGGACTTATCCAGGAGCGCAGGATAGGCTCCGACGAGGTAATAGAGTTTGAGGTGAGCGGGGATAAGATACAGGCTGTACATATGCTTCCCGGCTATACCCACAACATAATTAATCTCTCCGATACGGAGAACCTTGTTACGGTAATGTGGGCAAACGAGCAGTTTGACCCTCAGCACCCAGATACTTTCTTTGAGGTAGTGAAATAATGGATATAAGAACAGATTATTCGGATATAAAATGGAAAAACAACGGCAAGCTGAAGCTTCTTATCATCGTCGGAACAAGACCTGAGATAATCCGTCTTGCCGCAGTTATAAACAAGTGCAGAGAGTACTTCGACTGCATACTCGCACATACAGGCCAGAACTACGACTACAACCTCAACGGCGTGTTCTTCAAGGACTTAAAGCTTGCAGACCCGGAGGTATACATGGACGCTGTAGGCGATGACCTTGGAGCTACAGTGGGCAATATCATCAACTGCTCATACAAGCTAATGAGCCAGATAAAGCCTGACGCTATGCTCATTCTCGGCGACACGAATTCGTGCCTTTCGGCTATTCCCGCAAAGAGACTCCATATCCCGATATTCCACATGGAAGCAGGAAACCGCTGCAAGGACGAGTGCCTCCCCGAGGAGACGAACCGCCGTATCGTTGATATAATCAGCGATGTCAACCTTGCTTACTCCGAGCATGCGAGACGTTATCTTGCAGACTGCGGACTTCCCAAGGAGAGAACTTACGTTACAGGTTCTCCTATGGCAGAGGTGCTTCATCAGAACCTTGCCGAGATAGAGGCTTCGGATATACACAAGAAGCTTGGCCTTGAAAAGGGCAAATATATACTCCTTTCTGCTCACCGTGAGGAAAATATCGACACGGAAAAGAACTTCATGAGCCTTTTCACTGCTATCAACAAAATGGCTGAAAAGTACGACATGCCGATTCTTTACAGCTGCCACCCGCGCTCGAAAAAGCGCCTTGAGGCAAGCGGCTTCAAGCTTGACAGGAGAGTTATACAGCATGAGCCTCTTGGTTTCCATGACTATAACTGCCTGCAGATGAACGCTTTCGCAGTTGTTTCCGACAGCGGTACTCTTCCCGAGGAGAGCAGCTTTTTTACAAGCGTAGGACATCCTTTCCCTGCAATATGCATAAGGACTTCCACAGAGCGCCCCGAGGCACTCGACAAGGCCTGCTTCATACTTGCGGGTATCGACGAGAAGTCACTCCTACAGGCAGTAGATACAGCTGTTGAGATGAACAGGAACGGCGATTACGGTATCCCTGTTCCCGATTATGTTGAGGAGAACGTATCCAATAAGGTCGTAAAGATAATCCAGTCCTACACAGGCGTTGTTGATAAGATGGTATGGAGAAAGTTCTGATAATGAATTTGTGATAGAAAAGGGCGCACACTTGTGCGCCCTTTTTCATGTTTTCATTATTCATCCTTACAGTACGGAGCTCCTGCCATAGTCGGTGACATCGCTGCCGAGCTTTGAGTACAGCTCGGTTACGGTCATCTCCTTGTTTTTTACTGCAAGGAGCTCGTCATCGGTACAGCCAATGAACTCCACAAAATCTACCTTTCCGTTGGGAGTGGACAGGGACTTCACGTCCTTGTCGGCAACGAGAATAAAGCCTGTCAGGGCGCTCTTCTGATGAAGGTCGATACCTGTGGTCTGACCAGTGTAGATGTACTCATCTGCGCGGAACAGCTCGCCGTTTGAGAAGGTTATCCTTGCGACCTTCTGCAATATGCTGCATACGCAGCGGAGCTCCCCGTCCTCGTCCTCGGGGGCGATACAGGAGCGTTTCAGCCTGAATGTGAACTCCATGCCGTAGCCGCTGATCTCGGGATCGTCGGTCTCTTTTTCAAATATTTCGCTGAGACCGTAGGTGACAAAGTGGTAGTATTCGGCGGTCTCGTAAATGCTTATGCCTGTCAGGGGATCGTCGCCGCCAAGCTCCCACGGCACAAGAACGCCGTAGTGCTTAGGATTTTTCTGGTCGGGATAAAGTTCTTCAAAGGCTGCGGTTATTGCGTCCCAGCCCGAACATTCCGGCTTTTGGAGCTCTATCATCTCGTCGGCTTCTTCCTGCGGTTTTTCCTCTTTTTTCCTGAATTTGTCAAACAGTCCCATAATATGCTCCTTTTCTGTGAATTATACTTTTGCTGCCTGCAGTTTATAATTCCAGTGTAACATATATTCCAGTAAAAATCAACTGATTTAAACGAAAAGGGTGAACGGCTCATTCTGCAGCACATTAATGCTAATAAATGCACAAAATGTTATATAACAAGCGCGAAATACTATTGCATACTGCCCGTTCTTTTGCTACAATATAGATGTCAAAGCACAAAATGATATGCCGATTTTAGCATAATATTGAACTTTCCGGGCCTCCGTACACGGTATTTTATTGCCGTATCTGCACTGGGCGGAGCTCGGCAAAAGCACATTATGTTATTCGGTACGAACACAAAATGAGAGGGTATCAATAATGAAAAATCTAACTGTCAAACGCTGTGCGGCTGTTTTTGCAGCCTGTACAGTTCTTGCGGCGGCTATGCCGTTCAACAGCGTGCCTGCTGTTGCCGCAGGAAACATCATCAGCAATTCAACATTCGAGAGCGGTACAACAGGCTGGGGAACCTACAAGGAGAGCGGTGGAAAATGCTCCCTCGGCACTGAGGACGGACAGCTTGCGCTTACAGTTTCCAGCGTCGGAAAGCTCAATTATGCCGTACAGGTATTCTACGACATAGTTCCGCTCTATCAGAACGGCGTTTACCGTCTAAAGTACGACATTTCCTCAAGTGAACCACGCTATATCGAGGGAATGATACAGCAGAACGGCGGCACTTATCAGGCTTACACATGGAAGGGTCTTCAGCTTACTACCGAGCCTCAGACTGTGGACTATGAGTTCACAATGGAGAAAGAGACCGACATCATGGCAAAGCTGGTCTTCAACTGCGGTATTCAGGAGAAGTATGAGGGCGAGCTCCCCGAGCATACTATCTATATCGACAACGTTTCACTGGAGCTTGTTGATGACAGTAATGTTGACTACGCTTCGAGCCGTCCCTATGCTCCGTCCATAAACGTGGATCAGGTGGGCTACAGGACTGACGGAAGGAAGACAGCTGTATTCCGCGACGTTACCGATCAGACTGAGTTTACAGTTGTGAATGCGGATACCAAAAAGGCTGTTTTCACTGGCAAGATTGAAAACAAGACAGACAACAAGAGCGCCGGCGAGACAGACTGGACGGGCGATTTCTCATCTGTCAGGGAGGCAGGAAGGTACTACATCTCCTGCGAGGGACTTGACGATTCCTATACCTTTGAGATCGGCGACAAGGTATATTCAAACCTCCTTGATGACAGCGTAAGAATGCTCTATTTGCAGCGCTGCGGCGTCAAGATAGAGGACAAGGACTTCGGTCACGAGGCCTGCCATACTGATATGGCTAA
>DBXO01000014.1:120323-149484 GCA_002309635.1 Ruminococcus flavefaciens
GGCGGCTGGCATGACGCAGGCGACTACGGAAGATACGTGGTTCCTGCTGCAAAGGCTGTTGCGGATCTTATCTATGCTTACGACGCTGCTCCCGAGCTTTACAGCGATGATATCGGTATCCCAGAGAGCGGAAACGGTATCCCCGATGTACTGGACGAGGTACGTTTCGAGCTGGAGTGGATGATGAAGATGCAGGCTGCTGACGGCGGTGCATACCACAAGGTGTCATGCGCTAATTTCCCTGCTTACGTTATGCCTACAAAGGAAACGGCAGAGCTTATCGTTACTCCCGTAAGCTCTACTGCTACGGCTGACTTCTGCGCTTCCATGGCGCTTGCTGCCGAGTTCTACGAGAAGTATGACAAGGACTTCGCAAAGAAGTGCATGGACGCTGCCGATAAGTCATGGGCATGGCTTGAGGCTAATCCTAACTTCGTATTCAGGAATCCTGCCGATATCGTTACAGGCGAGTACGGCGACAAGACCGACAAGGACGAGCGCTACTGGGCGGCTGTTCAGATGTACCGCACTACAGGCGACGAGAAGTACCTTTCAGGCGTCAGCAGAGCCGTTACGGGTCTTGACTGGTCAACAGTTGGTGATTACGGCAATATCGCTCTTATTACAATGAAGAACGCTGACAAGAGCTCTGCGGCTTTCAAGGAAGCATACGACAATGCGGTAAATGCTGTTGAAAAGCAGGCAAAGTCGCTGCTCAGCGCTTCAAAGGCTTCACCATACGGCGATGCTCTCACAATGTACAACTGGGGCAGCAATATGACTATCGCTAACGGCGGTATCATACTTGCCCTTGCAAGCGAGCTCACAGGCGAGCAGAGCTATAACGAGGCTGCACAGGCTCAGCTGAACTATCTCCTGGGCGTCAACCCCTGCGGTACATGCTTCGTTTCGGGCTACGGCACAGTATCTCCCGAGAACCCGCACCACCGTCCTTCAATGGCTGTAGGCCATGCAATGAAGGGCATGCTGGCAGGCGGCGTTAACCAGAATCTTGAGGACAGCGCTGCAAAGGCTTACTGTCAGGATCAGCCTGCGGCAAAATGCTATGTTGACAACTCAGAGAGCTATTCCACAAACGAGATAACTATCTACTGGAACTCTCCTCTTACATATCTTCTCTCTCTTACAGAAAACAGCGGCTCTGCTGCTCAGCAGCCCGGGGTTACGACTACAACAACAACTGCAACTACCACCACCACAACCACATCAACTACTACAACTGCCACAACAACGGCAGGGGAAGAGGTCAGTCTTTACGGCGACGCTAACTGCGACGGCGGCGTTGATATGAGCGACGCTGTGCTTATAATGCAGTCTCTTGCAAATCCCAACAAGTACGGCGTGAACGGCTCCGACGAGCGCCACATCACTGCAAAGGGTCTTGCAAACGCTGACGTCAGCGAAACAGGAGACGGCGTTACTACAGGCGACGCACAGGCTATACAGGCTTATCTCCTCAATCTTATTGCAAAACTTCCCAAGTGATAATACTAAATCCATAAGTTGAAAGGCGTAAAGAAAATAAGCGCAATATTTATGCAGGGATTTTATGTGTATTAATTTGGGGGAGCCCCTCTTGAAAAAGGAGCTCCCCCGATAAAACGCATAAGAACCTGTATGTATATCGTGTTTACTTCTTTACGCCTTTTGGCTTTATATGGCATCAGTCGTCTGGATGTGAGATGAATCTTACTTTAAAATCATCGTTGAAGGTGCAGTCTTTGCTTACTCCGATAAGGACATGCCATTCTGCCTCATCATCTGTCTGGCTATAGGGGAGTATGCGCCGTATTTTAACGTAGGAATCGGTAAGCTCCGTTATTTTGTGGGTTATGGAGCCGCTGGGTTCCTGTATAAGCACCATGATGAGCTGATTGGATCTGAACCAGTCGTTGTCGTATTCTGCGAAAGCGTTGGTGAGCTCCTTGATATGCTCGGGGTATATCCTTGAACTGTTGTCAGCAAGATAGCGGTCAAGCTCGGAGCGCTCGCGGATAAATATTACCTGCGGAAACTCGGCAGCGTCGTATTCTCCGTCGGTGTCAACGAACCTTGCGCTGTAATCGTATAAAATGCTGTTTGATAATGGGCCATCGGTGGTGAATATTATACTGTTTGCGTCGAAATCTTCGCATGCGCCCTTAAGGTATTCCGTTATCGCGAACCAGTCTGCGTCGTCTTTTGTGTTTATAACAAGCACTCCGTTTTCATCATCGATAGCTATCGAGTAAATGCTGTTCTGCACCATAACAGGTTCAAGCTTCTTAAGCATACCGAGGAGTTTTTCATGCTTGCCTTCTGCGGGAATATTTACGGGAAGCTTTCCGGTGTGGTCGGTCGCGGTCATGGCTTTTCTGAGCTCGCTGACCGTGTAGAAGCTCATTCCATTGGTATTTCGATGTACATATACGTTTTCGCAGTTGTAAAGTATACCGTACAGCTGGCCTACGTTGGAATAATTGCCGCTTCCGCTGGTTTTTACGAGAAATGCATACTCCTTGCCGACGATAGGCAGCTCTGTGCTGTCAACTATCTCGCGGAAGTAGATGTTGTCTATTTCCTCCTCTGTCATGTTTACGCCATTGCCGTACTTGCCGCCTGTTTTGTAAAGGTTGTCACCATAGCTGCTTCTCATGGAGATATAGCCGCCTGTTATATAGACCGTTGCTTTTTCTCCGCTTGCAGCATTGCCGTTTATATCACCGGATACGGTTATTTCTATCTGAGTATAAGCGGAGCTGCCTCCGCCGTAGCCTGTGGCAGGGTAGGATATCCTGTCTACTGTGCCGAACAGTATATTGTCGGAGTATTCAAAGTCGTTTTCAATCAGCTTATAGTCGAATTCCCATTCGTACATGGGGTAATGGTCGATGATGTTTTTGCCTTTCAGCTCCTCGGGAATTTCGGGCGTTTCAAAGATATGGTCGGGGAGGTCTAAGAGGTTGCCCCATACGGGCCCGCTGCTGCTGTATATTATCTTGTCCCGGCAGTCGGCGCTCAGGATATTGTAATCGGTGCGTACCTGCTCAAAGGTGATACTGCCGCTGTATTCGGGAGTATTCGGAGCAAGGGCAACGACGGTGTTGTCCTCGTAAATCCCGTATTCTCCGTCAACTGTTGCAAAATAGGCTATATCGCCTTTTTTGAGAGCTTCGTTGAGCTGCGGCGCTATCATTTCGCCGCCGAAGAAGGTGGGGACGGAATTCTCGATGAGATCGCGCATATCGTAGTTTATAAAACCGATATAATTGCTGTCCTTGTCGATAACGGGGAAATCCCATACATTGAGGAGGCATACCGCAGAATCACCGTCTACCAGCATTGCCTTGACGGGCTTTATAACATAGGCTTCGTCATAGGGACCGCCGCTGAGCTGAAGCGGATTATCGGGGCTTATATAGTCTTCGTAGAACATGTCAAAGCTTTCGGTATTATTGATGATGAGTTCCTTGTAGGGAGTCTCTTCCATTGAGCCTATCAGATCCTCCGCTGACATATGTGAGCCTGTTGGATTGCCTGTGTCCTTTACTGCATTGCGGTTTTTCATGAAAAGGACCCCTCCTCCCACAGCTGCGGGTATAAGTATCAGCGAAGCAGCTATAGCGGTTATCTTTTTCCACATGGGGCGGCGGTAGACTTCAACTCCCGAAACTGTGGCGGAATAGCCCTCCTCGGGTATCTGCTGCCTTTTTTTGTATATTTTTTCGGACTTGGCGTATAATCTTGCCATATCGCTGTCCGAAAGGGCTCTGTATTCCTGTGAAAGTCTTTCGACGGTATTTTTGTCGGCGTTTTCAAGTATATCAAGGTTCAGATCATTATCTTTCATAAATAACCCTCCTTATAAAGTTATACCTGCTTTTTCAAGCATTTCCTTAAGTTTTCTGACGGCTCTGCCGCTGCGTACACGGATATTCCCGGGAGTAAGCCTTACCATGTCCGATATCTCCCTTGCGCTGCGCCCGTAGTAGTACTTCTGTATGATTATGGTGGAATCCGGTTCGCCGAGCTGAGAGATACTGTCGAGTATTATCCTGCGCTGTTCCTTGTCGTCAGCTTCAGTTTCCACATTCTGCTCCGAGCCGAGCTGCTGTGCAAGCTCGTCGTCTATGGGGACAGTTTCTGCGGAGGAGGAGCTCCTGCGATAGAAAAGCCCAGCCTTTCTTCTTGCGATAGTTCCGATAAATCCCGATATGTCACCGCTTACGTCCTTTTCTTCATCATAGCAGCAGTAAACGTCTGCGAATACATCGCACACACATTCCTCTATATCCTCACGGCTTGCGATGCTCCTGAGCCTGTTGAACACTATGGTGTATACATAGCTGCAGTAGGTCTCGAACAGTTCCTTATGAGCTTTTTGGGGGGATATTTTAAGTTTGTTGCGAAAATCCTCATGTGTCATTTGCTTCACCGCCTTTAAAGCTTTTGTAAATGCATTTATTTCTGCTTTCACTATATCTATTGTATATCATACAGTAAAACATAACATACATCAAGAGATTTTCTTGAAAAATATGAGAAGGCGTGATAAAATCGTTTTATCACGCCCTCTTTGTTCGTTTTTTCTTATTTATTGTTTATGTCTTTTCTGCTGTCATCCTTGGGCTCGGCAGGCGGAGCTGCAGGAGCATTGACAGGTCCGTTCACAGGTGGCACCATTGGCTGATTCTGCGGGAACTGCGGGTTCTGCGGCATTGGTGGAGCCTGCTGCATTTTCTGCTGATAGTTCTTTTTATTGTGTTTTTCGGCTATTTTTGAGAAAAACTTGATTATCTTGACTATCACGAATACGATAGCTCCGATAAGAAGCAGATATGGGAGCATCTTTATTATAACGAACAGCAGATTTTCAAGGAAGTTCAGGAAGCCGTCCCATGTGCCTGAGATAGTGTTCCTGAATCTCTGACCGAATGTGTCCGTCTTCTTTACTACGGGTTTTGCAGAGTACTCGCGTACCTCGTTCAGAGTGAGCCTTATATATGAGTATGCTACGTCGTTTTCGATATTGTTCATGCGGGTCTTGATCTTTGCGATCTCCACCTGTATGCTTGTGAGCTCGTTTTCTACCTCTATTGCCTCCTGCTCGTTCTTTATATCGGCAAGTATATCAAGGTAGCGCTTCTCCTTTGCCTCGTAGATCTTGAGAGTTGTCTTTAGGTCGGAATACTCCGTGGTAAGGTTCTGCACTGATGAGTTCTTGCTTCTCAGGTCGCCTATAGCCTCGGCGTCCTTGCAGAAATCTTCGTATACCGCGCTTGGTACTCTTATGGTAGCGTTGAGCTGCTTCCACTTTTCATCGTCGGAATACTGCCACTTGCTTGAGTTTCCGCCGTCACTGTAGTTTTCGTTCTCAATGAAGCCGTTGTATTTCTTGATGAGCTCATGTATATCGTCCACAGCCTTGTCGAATTCGAGAACGTCAACGCTCATATTACATGAGTATATGAGCATCTGTCTGTCTATGGACTTTACCTCGGACTGCTTGTAGCTGAGGGAGCTTGCCTCACCGCTGCCCTCATCATTTGATTCCGAATATGCTTCGTCGCTCTTGGCGTATTCTGCTGAGTTGTTGACCCCCGGCATTGCTGTTTTGGTATCGGCCATATCGGAATTCTTCATTCCCGAGCCGCATGATGTAAGTAATATGGTTCCTGCAAATGCAAGAGATAATAACGCTTTATTCATTTTGATTTCCTCCTTCACAAAGGTGATTTTTATATATGATAACATTTTATTTGTTATAAGTCAACGAATATATCATAACAATTATATTAATATTCGTTTACAAATAATAAAGCTGTAATGCTTTTGTGAGCTATTTCATAGAGCTCCCTCCTTTTATCAGGCTGTTTGATATATATGTGTCGGGAAAAGGAGAGATCGTTGCAGGGAGTTTTTGCTTTTGGCATTTTTTACAAATTGTTCTGGACGGAGTAGTGCATTGCGACGAGGTGTTAATTCCAAAGATGGCTTTGGCCCGATAACATGAATAACTCTTTGATTTTTTGCAATGAAGCAGAGTATAATATGATTATTATAAAGTTTGCAGCAGTGTACGATACTTTTCAGGAGGAAAAGATATGTGATTTAATTTTTCAAAAAGGAAAACAAAGGGATCAACGGACCTGCTGTACCTGTTATTACCGAAATGCCTGAAATACTGACTAAAGAAGAAATACTCAGCAGGATCCTTTACGGAGATCTTTCAAACCTGATCGCACTTAGGCAGTTGAGAATATATTATAGCACATCGCAGGCAATATATAAATACGTAAGGGCAGAAACGACCGATCGGCTGCGAGAACTTTTGGATCCGGCGGTAATAGTAGCATAAAATAAGCCCTGCCCAAAAGAGGGGCAGGGGCTGGCATAAATATATCATTTTATTCTGTCTATCAGCTTTTCAACTTCTTTTGCGAATTCTTCCGGCTTCTGGTCGGATATGTCATGACTTGCGGGGATGTTCACTTCTTCGCAGTTGCCGAGGCTCTTGCAGTATTCACTTATTTTTTTTCTGTGTTCTTTATGTTCTTCACTTTGGCTTTCTTCAAACCACTCCTGTGCAAGCTCTTCGTCGACCTCGCCGTAGAGGAACATCTGGTATTCTCTTACATCTTCAAGTGTTTCATAATCGTTTGTTATGTACACCTTCGGGATGTCGTTTGCCTGTATGGAATCCCACGCCGTTCTCATATTTATGTTGTAGTTCTTTACTTCTCCGTAATTGGGAACGGATGCCTTCTCAAATGCCAAAGCATCTTTTGAGTATTCGCCGTAATCCTCATTTTCTTCCGCAAACAATGCATTCTTCACCGTTGTCCAGCCTGTTTTGTTGGCGAAAGTGCCGATCGCAGCCAATCCGTTTCGCATTAATTTCGGAAAGCCTTCTTCGGGCCATTCTTCATTTGCTGTGCTGATGCTGTTACGGAATATAACTCCCGATACTTCTTCGGGATATTTGTTCTCCCAGTATGTTACATAAGGACCGCTCATTGAATGAGCCATAAGTATGTACGGCGCTTGGACGCCTGCATTGTTCAGTGCGGTACGTGTGCTTTCAACGATATACTCCGTTGTGACATCTTTTTTTGTCTCGCCAGATATGCCGTAACCCGGACGGGTCACAGCAATAAAAGCTATATCATCATCGAAATACTCAGATAACTGCTTCATTTCAACTGGTAAACTGTAGTCCCAACTTGCCGGCATTGCGATTATCTTATACTTTCCGTCACCAAAGATATTCACGTTCATGTCGAAATCACCTGCGGAAACAAGATTGACGAAGCCGTCCGCTTCAAGAATATCTATATTCTTCTGACGAAGTGACTTTTTCATGCAGGCAAATATGATCGTTAATATAACAAACAGTATCAGCAGAACAAGCAATATCCAACCTATAACCTTAAAAAACTTTTTTATGACTTTTTTCATAGTGATCTCCTTTTCGTATCATCAGATTATTTCCGAGCCAACGGCTATACATGGCTAAAACTATTTGAAATAGGCAGCATCAAACTCCTCACCGTTGTTAAGCTTATCAAATAATTCCAGCAAGCCTTTCTGCTGATGAATGTTCATCCATTCACCGACCTCATGTTTTGCATTCAGGTAACGGAAACGCCTTTCTTCTACCGTTCCTGCATAAAATTCAGAACCTGTGTCCATATCTTCAAGAGGGAGCGCGTTTTTTCCGTTATCGGTCTGTTCGATCCACGCATCCGGTCCATATTGCTCACGGTAGTCATTTTGCGTGGCAAGCCCCTCATCGAACCATGTGGGAATGCTTTTCATGGCTTTCATATTCAGGCGGGTGCGCAGCTCTGCATGAGTGAATTCATGTGCTATTATGTCGATATTAAGGTATTCATCTGAAACAGAAATGTAGTTTTTCTTCGTATATGAGGTTTTCGTATCATGATCTCCGTCAAGCTTTGAAAGCAGCTTATCATCATCGCAGAAAATAATGATCGTAGTATCGGTACACTGCAATTCTCCGAAAAATGCTCTGTCACGTTCCAATGCTTCTTCCGTGAGCTGAATAGCTTCTTTGATATTACCGGAATAGTTTTTGTTGACATAAATATTATCTGCTGCTTTTTCAAAGGAACTGCGGTACGGAACTGACATTCGATAGCCTAAACCCGTAAATTGAAAAATATAAACAGCAGCCAGCAACACCAGCAGTATCAAAGAAATACAACAGCATAATATGATTTTCTTTTTCTTAGTTTTCATTTTATTTTAGTATCCTTTTCCTTACAGTATTTCAGAAGCATCCCCGTCACGATGCCTGCATGGACTTCGATCAGGATAGCAATGTCCTGTTTTTCAAAATGCAGCCTGTTGATGACGGTATCAGCGACGATACTCTGCTCGCCAATAGATAAAAATGCACCGCAGGGTTTGATATGCACATTCCAGCCCACCTCGAAAAAGCCTGGCGGCATCTGCCGCATATCTTCGTCCAGGTAGCTTTGCAGCTCCTCAAAACGGCGTTCAAGGACCAGTTTGGTGCATTCACCCGCAATGCGCAACATCTCCTCATGATCAGGAGGCAGATCGAGACGCTGCTCTGTCGCAAAGATATTCTCCCCTTGTTCCGCAGCTGCAATGACCTCGGTCAGCAGGTTGGCACGTAAAATCAGTTCATTGATCTCCGCCTTCATCGCTGCTTTTTTTCGTATTATCATTTCGGTCGCTTTTTTTTCGTCATCGATGACCTCTGCAACCTCATCAAGTCCGAGACCCAATTTCCGCAGAAAGCGTATTTTTCGCAGGCGTTCAATATTTTCCGCATCAAGTCTGCGCAGAGCTGTTTTGCTTTTTCTGATAGTTTTTATCAGTCCAAGCTCTTCATAATACCTTATCGTGCGTGAGGTCATGTCAAGCATTTTACAGACATCGTTTATGGTTTTTGTTTCATTCATTGTGATCACCGTAATTATTATAGCACTTTACGTTACGTCAATGTCAAGGACTTTTTCAAAAATATATGTAACAAAAAACAGGGTAGGATTAAATCTGCGTTTGTTAATAATCACAATATCAGTGGGATCAGAGTAAAGCATTATTCTGAGAATATGCCGATGTATCTGTTGCCGTGAACAAATAGTTTTTCTCTCCTGCAAGATTAATAAAAACCTTAAAGGACGTACGAATATTTGTTATCGCTGTTTTATTATCCCGGAATCAATTATATCAGCCAAGCAGCTCAAGCCATGCGATTTCTTTTCACAAACATGCTGTATACAGCTATTTCCGGTACGTACATAAAATTTTAATATTCAGGGGTATTGACAAACGAATGAAGACGTGTTATACTGTATATACAAAGATATACACAGTATAACACAGGAGTGCACTATGAAGATAGTTATAAAAAATAAATCTGAACTGCCTATCTATGAACAGATAGAGCAGCAGATAAAGGCTCAGATACTTGAGGGCAAGGTCGCAGAAGACGAGCAGCTGCCGTCTATCCGCCAGCTTGCAAGAGATCTGAAAATAAGCGTTATCACCACCACAAGAGTATACAACGACCTTGCTGAGGAGGGCTTTATAATCTCTGTCGCAGGCAAGGGATATTTCGTTGCGCCAAGCAACAACGAGCTTCTCCGCGAGCGTATGCTCTGCGAAATGGAGGAAGGCTTCGAGAAAGCCGTCTTGAACGGCAGAAATGCGGGACTCTCCGATGACGAGATCATCGCCGCGCTAAAAAAATTCATGGAGGAATGATTTATGGAGAACATTCTGGAGATAAAAGGACTTAATAAGGCTTACAACGGCTTTGCACTGAAGGATGTCAGCTTTTCGCTGCCAAAGGGTTATATTATGGGATTTGTAGGTGAAAACGGCTCGGGCAAGACCACTACTATCCGTTCCATACTCAACATGGCTAACATAGACAGCGGCAAGATAAGCGTTTTCGGCCTTGACAGCGTTACAGACACTATCGCCATAAAGGAAAAGCTGGGTGTAGTCTTTGACAGCCTTTACCTTGCTGACCATCTCACCGCAAAACAGATAGAAAAACAGCTGAAGCCCTTCTACAAGGACTGGGACAGCAAGGAGTTCGCAGGTCGTCTCAAGTCCTTCGGACTTCCTGACAACAAGCGTGTCGGCGAATTTTCCAAGGGCATGAAAATGAAGTTTATGATAGCCATTGCACTGTCTCACAAGGCTGACTTTATGATACTTGACGAGCCTACAAGCGGTCTTGACCCCGTTGCACGTGACGAGCTTCTTGATATTCTTGCCGAGTACATCGAGAACGAAAACAGGAGCGTACTTTTCTCCACACATATCACATCTGATGTGGAGCGTATCGCCGATTATGTTACCATACTCCATAACGGCAGAGTATGGTTCACGGGAACTAAGGACGAACTCAGCGAAAAATATGTTATTCTCAGAGGTGCCGAGGAGGATATATCCTCTGCACTGCGTGAAAAATGTATAGGCTTCCACGGCTACAGAAACGGATTCGACGCACTTCTCAGCACCGAGCATCTGAGCGAAGTCACTGACAAGCTTGAGACCGAAAAGGCTAATATCGACGAGATACTTGTCTATGTTGCAAAGGAGGACAGACATGAACGAAATGATGAAAATGATAAGGTTTGACCTTATCACCGTCAGCAGGCTCACTGTACCTTATGTAGCTATATTTGTCGCAGTAAGCATTATAGCTTCACTGTTCGGTCTCACCTTTGGTATCCTTTGTGGATTGAACTTTGTAATGATCATAGCGCCAATACAGGGAATCAACAATTCAAGCTGCAAAAGGCTCTACGGTATGCTGCCCGTCCGCAGAAGCTCTGTAATAAAGGCGCTTTTTACTGAAATGTTCGTTACTATGTTCATAGGCGAACTGCTCTCTTTTCTGTGTCTGTTCATATGCAGGATCTCCTCGCTTTACAAGATACTCCCCGAAAGACTTTCGCATATAGCAAGCAATTTTCACGAATTGCCTGAGAGCAAATATATGAAAATGTATCTGCTTGCAGCTGCGATATTTGCCTTCATAACTATAGTTCTCTGCTTTGCACAGATGCGCTCGGAAGTAAAAAACATGGAGACCGCCATACGTGAGCTTATAATAATAGTGGCTGTATTTGCTGCTGCTGTAACATTCATATCTGTTATGATATACAACGATAAGCTTGACGCATTAAAGAATATACTGCTGCCGCGGACTTCGGCAGGAAAATGGCTGTCCATTGCCATACTGAATGCAGTCACCTTAGCCGCAGCTTACATTTTCTGTACGGTCACCGTCAAAAAGGCTTCTGACAAAGAGCTTTAAGGAGGGAAAATATGAAAAAGATAATCGATCTCATCCGAGTCGATCTCATATCGGCAAAGGGCAGGAACAAGGGCAAATTCTTCCTTATTTTCATGCTGACTGCTATGTTTGTAGTCATTGGAATGCTGACTGAAGCCATATTCATGGTATTCAGCATCGTTGTAGTGGGAGTTATGCTCGTGCCTTCTATCACAATGGCAGAAAAGACTCATAATACCGGAAAAATATTCACTGTTCTCCCTATTGACAGAAAAAGCATAGTAATTTCCCGTTTTGCTCTGACTACAGTAATATACACCGTTTTTTCCGTCATTATCTTTATCCTGTACTTAATAATGGAAAAATTCAGTGATTTCCACACCTCTGTCATTTCTAAGGACATAAGCAACTTATACGAAGTATCAGGCGGTTTCGGTACAGGTATACAGATGAGGGCTATGACGAACTCAATGTTCTGGCTTATTTTCGCTGTTACACTCATGGTAATGGCCGGTCAGCACAGGAAATACTTCAAAAAAGGGATTTCAAGCAAGAACAACTCCCTGCTAAGAAGCTTCCTTAAATTCTTAGGCGGAATTGCAATATTCTATGCTGTATCATCTGTCATTCTTCTGATATTCAATATAGATATACTGAAGCCTGCACTTATCGTGTTTTTAAATATGATCATATCACTTGCAGCTCCCATGAACGGTCTGCTGCTCAGCATTGTACTGATCTTTATCGGCTTCGGCTTCACTCTATATCAGCTTGTATGCTCGGTATTGGACTATGAAGCCCGCGAGCTCTGAGGAGGTGGATATAAATGAAAAGAATACTGCGCAGAACTGCCGCCGTCATTGCTGCTGCGGTGCTTACAGTCTGCACTCAGCCATTCAGTGCTTTTGCAGAAGATGAAGACGTTCTTAAATTTCCGTCGGGAGCAACAGTCAGCTCTGTTATAAAAAATCAGGAAAAACGTGACTCACATCACAGCAATATCGAAAGAAGAGACAGATCCAACGCTCATGTGGAGCTTATTTTCCACGGCGACGAGATACTCTATACCCGTTACTACGGCTGCACAAATATCGAGGAACACACACTTGCCGACGAGAACAGCGTATTTGAATGGGGAAGCATCTCCAAGACCTTTATATGGGTAAGCATCATGCAGCTCTGGGAACAGGGAAAAATAGACCTTGAAGCTGATATCCGCACATATCTTCCCGATAACTTTTTCCGCCACCTTAAATACGACGATCCGATTACACTAACGGATATTATGAACCACAAGGGCGGCTGGTGCGAGAAGTTCTACGACTCCACCTCAGAGGACATGGCTGCAATGCCGTCACTTGAAGAAGCTCTCAGAAATGTCGAGCCCGCCCAGACCTACCGTCCGGGAGAGGTAGCTTCCTACTCAAACTGGGCAGCTGCTCTTGCAGGACTTATTGTTCAGCGTGTCAGCGGCATGGATTATGTTGAGTACGTACATAAGAATATCTTTGAGCCACTCGGTATGGAGCATACCTCAGCAGGCCCTGACTTTACCGATAATCCGTGGGTAAGGGAGCAGCGCATGAAAACGATCTGCTACGAAACATCCCTGCATACAAACTATAAAGAAAATGAAGACGGATCAATAGAGGAAAGGGTAGTAGAAGAATTTGAGTCCAAGGGCACCTGCCTGTTCAACGATCAGCTCTACCCCTGCGGCGCCGTAACGGGTACTCTCGGTGACCTCGCAACTTACGCACAGGCTTTCGTCAACGATGATCACCCGCTTTTCCGGAATGCAGAAACTCAGGAGAAACTCCTGTCAGGCTCGTCATTCTACGGAAACACGGATATTCCCGGCTTCAGCTACGGCTTTGACGTCAAGGAATACAATAACACCCGCACTTTCGGACATACAGGTGCTACCTTTGGCTGCGTTGCAAATATGGAATTTGATCCTGTATCAAAGTTCGGAGTCGTAGGTCTTTCAAACTGCCGCGATGATTTTCCGGGCTTATTTGGCAAATATGTTTTCGGCAGACTGAAGGCAAAAAAATATATCGGTGAAAATTACGAAAAAGCAGATATGACACCATACAGCGGATACTATTCAGACACCCGTACCCATGCAGCAGGTATTGGAAAATTCATATTATATATGGACGCATTCTCAATTGACAGTATAAACGCTGCAAAGGTTGCTGATGATGTGTTTTTTGAATATCATTCCGAAGACTATTACGATGATACTATATTTAGCATAGTTGAAAATTCGGACGGCAGACGTGGCATTGTAAACTGCTGCTCGGAATATCTTGAAATAAAAAATTATATACCTAAGCTCTGTCTCCTTGCAGGCTTCATGCTCTGCGGAGTTGCCTCGCTGTTTATACTCCTTGCAAAGCGGAAGCTCAATAAGGCACACAAGGCTGCTCCCTTGTCATTTGCTCACATCATCACCGCAGGACAGTTTGCAAAGATTATATCACTTGCCGCACTAATATCTATTGTGGTCATTCGCCTGAAAGGAGACAACGACGGTCTCACCAGGACCGAGGGTATGGTCATAGGCATTACACAGCTGGTATGCCTTGCAGTCTGCGTTCTTTCGCTTATTGCCGCTGCTTACTCATTCATTTCAAAAAAGAAGCTCCCTTACGGAAGAATACGCAGCATATCATGCTTCACGGGCAATCTTATCACAGTATCCGCAATAGTATTCTTTGAGATGTACAACTTCTGGTGCTGCTGACTGTTAGTGCATATAACCGTAAAAAGAACAAATAATCCGATCGACGATTACATAAAGAAGAAATAACAATGAAAAGCTCCGAACTTATGCTCGGAGCTTTCGTGTTGATCTGTAATTGAAAAGAACATCTTTATTTTTTGCACATAATGCACCGTGTTTTTGCACTTATGAAGGCCGCTGCGATGTATAAAGAGTAGTGCTCAAGAAAGGTGATCAGGATACGGAGGGAGCTTCTTCGTTCAGATATGTATTCTTGACTTTTGACGACAGTGCGGTATATAATATTAATAGTAATCAGGTCTATCATAAACATTTAAAGTTGTTTGTAATTAAAAAAGCTTTGAAATTATTAATGAAGATACGCAATGCTGTGAGGTTTTATAACGTAGCAGAGCTTGATCCAATATATTGAGCAGGTCACAGTTTTACTGATCATCAAGAGGATAAAATGATAGCTCTGCTGAGAATGAAAAACGTGATATAATACAAAAGGCAGCCGCTGCGGCTGCCTTGCTTATCTTGCAGATTAAAAAAATTCGGCTCATGATGCAACCAAATCTGATTTATTGCGAGTAGATAGATGAAAGGTCTTTCAAACATAATCTAAAATAAGGAGGTGATCGAATGGAGGATAATCGTATTGTTGATCTGTACTGGCAGCGAAATGAGAGTGCGGTCTCCGAAACAGCAGAAAAGTATGGAAAGTATCTCCACAGTATATCATATCAGATTCTTCAGAATGCTGAAGACGCAGAAGAATGTGTAAACGATACATACAATGATGCATGGCGGTCCATGCCACCGCACCGTCCTTCTATTCTTTCAACCTTTTTGGGAAAAATAACCCGCCGTATCTCTATTGATTTATGGAGAAAGTACAGCGCTGAAAAGCGCGGCGGAGGCGCAGCAGCCCTTGCTCTTGATGAATTGGAAGAGTGCGTATCAGGAACCGAAGATGTAATGACTGAGGTCGAAAGGTTTGAACTGCAAAAGAAACTGAATGATTTTCTTTTAACGCTCCCTCAGACTGAACGTCAGGTATTCATGTGCCGATACTGGTATATGGAACCTGTTTCTGATATTGCAAAACAGTTTGCCTTTTCTGAGAGCAAGATCAAATCCATGCTGTATCGGACGAGAAATAAGCTCCGTGCAGTGCTCGAAAAGGAGGGCTATTAAATGAAAGCAAATGATCTGTTAGATATGATCGGGAATGTCGATGATAATATTATTGAAGAGGCAAAGCAAAAGAAGAAAGCAGCATTACCGAGATGGACCAGATGGTTAGCAACTGCCGCATGTCTGTGCCTTATATTAGGCGGTACGTTCAATACACTGTATAGATTCGGATATTTCAAATTAGGATGCGGCTCTTTGGCGGGAGACATTGTAGATGGTGATTATTACTATTATTATCCGCACAGCGGTGTCTGGAGATATTCAGACGGTAAAGCGAAAAAGCTCATAAGCGCTTATTGGATGCGAGGCTATGATGTAAATGAAAATGGGCTGTATTATGATGATTATAGTGCAAACCTGTACAGAATGGATCTTAAGACGCTCAAGAAAAAGAAGATATACTCTGCTTCCGATGCTACACATATCTATTATGACCTGAAAGATGACGGAACAGTCGTCGTAACCGTATATAATTCAAAGAAAAGATATCAATATGATGTACTGATCGATGGTAAAACAGGAGAAGTTCTTGAACGGCTTACGGACAAAACATCTTATGACGCTCCCGACGAACCGGATTCAGATCTGCATTATATTATAGGAGATCGGGATATTGTATTAGTTCCGATAGGCGAAGCTTCGGAACAGAAGTATATGCCTACTGAAAACGGAAAAGCCCTCTTGCCTGAAGGACGATGGGTTCACGATGGCATTTACGATATGTCCGACGATGTGAAAGCCTTTGGCGTATATAACGATAATGATGGGGGTCCTGATGTGGAATCTGAAATGCTGATGATCTTTGCAAATGGCAAAACATATCTCAAACCCAAAGAAGAAGCCCCTTTTTATAAAGGTACAATCGGACACATACTGTTATATACGGCCTATGATCATACTGAAAATAATGAAAATGATATAGCCGGTATATGGTGTTATGATATTGAATCCGAGGAAAAATGGCAGCTTGAAACCGATACTGAACACTCATTCTATAACTTTACAAATGATAATGAGATGCTTTATTCATGTGAGCCGTGGAATCACGATCAGGCAGCCTGGAAGATCATTTACGAAGGAAACAGACCTGTTGCTCTTCAGCTTATTGATGATAAGATAACGGATTAAAAACAATAAGGCTCTCAAATTTCCGGTTCTATAATATTAATGTTAAATATGTTGATATGATAAAATTAAAAAGGTGAGAGTTTATGCATTCTCAAACGTCTAATAGTTAAAGACTTAAAAAAGAAAGGTGCAATAATGAAAAAAGTAATTGCTATTCTATTATCTCTTGTAACGCTTACATCAATGAGTGCCTGCAACAGCAAATCAGGCAGAAGTGACAATATCTCATTATATGAGCAGGTACAGACAACCGGATCTGCTATAGCCTCTGAGCCCACAAAGCTCACGAACAAAATGACAGAAAACGAGCTTCAATTTACGAAAAAGCACGGCCTAACCCTGCTGGACGAACTTAAAAAGCCAAGTACAGACCCGAATGCCGAGCACACTGTAAGCATTGAGTTCTGTAACGTCGACCCTGAGAATTGGCGTGCCTCACTTGAGGAGAAACGAGATCAACTGACAGACGACGAATATAATAACGCTCTGAAACAGATACAGAAGGCTGAGGAAACAGGCGGCGAATACCGTGCTCCTAACTGGATTATTGTGGACGGATATATTCTGATTTTAAGGTTACCATACGAGGATCCGTTTTATGACGGTGGTACTTTTACGTTTGATATGACTGAGTACAACGAAAACGGTGAGCCTGAAATAAAAAAATATTCTTTTGATACATTTGAAGATTATCTGGAATTCATTCGAAAAAATGCTGAAGAATGGCTTGGATATACCGCCGAAGAGACTGAGCTGACAATTTTTCATATGCAGCTCGCAAACGAAGCTCTGAAAAACGGGACCTATAAAACTCTTTCTGAAGGCAGTGTGGATATGAACGATGAATTGCTGTACTTTTCTGAAGCCTTTCACGACCACCGAGACGATTGGGAATATGACCGTGACGCTGTTGAAGCGATAAAGGATTCCGTTGATGAGATAAGCATCTACGACGAAGAACTGGGCAGGCAGTTTACAGTTCATGTGACGCTCCCGCCCGATTATGACAAGGACAAAACATATCCCGTTTTTTTCCTGACTGACGGTATCTGGCGCTTCGGTAACTGTCCTGAGCTGAGAAAATGCATGGAGAACGGCGAGGCTGCACCTGTTATCCTTGTCAGCCTTTATTACAGTTATGATGTCACCGACCCTGACCAGGAAATGCGCTATGTTGACCTGGTGATCAACCGTGAACTTCTGCTGAATTTTATCACCGACAACCTTATGCCGTATTTGTGCGGGATTTACAGCATTGACTGTGGAAATTCGACTCTGTACGGTCATTCGGACGGCGGTGTATTCGCACATTATGCACTGTTTAATTCAGACAGATACGAGAATCAGCCCTTTGGACATTATATCATCGGCAGTCCTGCATTCTGGGGACTGTATCATGAAAATCAGTATATGGGTATCAGCAATGACAATGTGCTGGAAGATTACGGCTATTCTGACAGGAATGAAAAGCTGAAAAAGACCGTATTTCTCTGTGCGGGTTCACAAGAGGATCCCGATTATGCCGACAGGTACCGTGAGGGGGATGATACAACGCTGGAAGGTGTTGCAAAGCTGAAGGAGCGTTTGGAATCTTACGGTGCAGACATGACCTATAAGATGTATGAATCCCATCACTATCAGTACATTCCCGAAATGCTTATCGAGTATCTGAAAGAAAAGTATCCGTATAAATGATGATATTAATTCCGTTTAGCTTAGTCTCATGACAGGGGCTAAAGCTTGTAAAAGCAAAGAATTATACAGAAAGTCCCTGCAGTTGCGGGGACTTATTATTGTTTGAACTATTGACCGAATTAGGCACGTATGTTATAATTGGATCAGCAAAATAGTAATTCTTGATATCACAGATTTCCTTATGTGTGACAACCGGAAAAGGAGCTTTTGAATGAATAATGATAATACACTTTACATTGGAAAGCCAGCTGAACAGCGCTCCGAAGTTGAAATGGCTATATACGATAGGCTTGATGCTCTTGGTATGGACTACAAGCGTGCTGACCACGCCCATGCCGATACTATGGAAGATTGTCTGGCTATTGAGAAGGTACTTGGAGCTAAGATATGCAAGAACCTTTTCCTCTGTAACCGTCAGAAGACCAGTTTTTATATGCTGCTAATGCCGGGAGATAAGCCTTTCAAGACCAGATTCCTGACCTCGCAGCTGAACTGTGCTCGTCTTTCTTTTGCTGAAGCGGACAAGATGCAGGAGTATCTCCATACTATCCCAGGCTCTGTGTCAGCACTGGAGCTTATATTTGATACAGACAACAACATTCAGCTTGTCATAGATAATGATTTGATGAAGGATGAGTACATCTGCGGACATCCCGGTATCAATACATCAACAGTATGCCTGCTCCGTGATGATATGCTCAGATACGTTCGAGAGGCTAAGCACGAGCCTGCATTTATAGATTTGCCGGCAGAATGATTATAAAATCCTTGAAGGAACAGATGTTGACTGCGGTTTCTTTATATGTTATAATTCTGATAAAGGAATAGAAGAATGTATTTTTTCAGCTCAATTAAGTGAGCGATAAGTATGTTTGCCTTTTATCCTTTATAACTGACACTTATAAATACATATGTTATAATTGAAAAAAGGGAGGGTTTCATATGTATAAAAAAACGAGCAAATTAATTGCAGGCGTTATGGCATTAGTTATGGCGGCTGTACCGACGGTCTCTGCGGCTTCTGCCGAGCAGGACAGAACGGTCATGGTCATCGGAGAGAGCACATTCGAGAAAAAGTCTCTGCCGTGGCACATCAGTTCTGCGCTTCCTGCAAAGCAGTCGTACCAGGTCGAGGATGGTACATTCCATATCAGTATAACGTCTCCACAGGGCATTGACAAAGAAAAGTGGGATCTGCAGTTCAGACACAGGAATCTCAATTTCAGAGCAGGGCATGAGTACAAGGTGAGCTTCAGGGCAAAGAGCAACAGGGAGGGCTTTGAACTTTGTTCACAGATCTGTGATGTCAAGTACGAAGAAAACTATTTTGTGCTGGACGGTATGACAAACGATATGCACATGGGACCTGATATGGGAGGACAGTGGCCTGCATCAGCAGTAAAGCTTACGACTGAATGGCAGACATTTGAGGGGATATTCACGCCCATAGAGGATATCGAGGCTGCAGAGTGGTCTTTCCACTATGCAAAAGGAATTATGTATCAGGGCAATGCTCAACAGGGTGACGAGATATGGTTCGATGATATGGTCATAGAATGCCTTACCTGTGAGGAGTCGGGAAATCCGGTGTGCGGTTGGCAAAGCACTGGAGACTTCGGCTATGTGATACCGCGAAGCGATGTACGCCTCAATCAGGCAGGCTATTATCCCGATTCAAAGAAAGTGGCTACATATGTGACTGCGGACGACAGAGAAGCAATGGACTTCAGAGTTCTCGACGAAAAGGGCAAAGAGGTCTTAAAGGGCAGAACTATGCCTGTAGGACCTGATCCCGAAGCAGGCGGCGGCTTTTTCCACAAGCTTGACTTTTCTGAAGTAAAAAAGCCGGGCAGGTACACAATAGCAGTCGATGACGAGAAAAACGTGTTTACAAATCCTTACAGCGGCGAGGTCTATAAGCGTTATATCAGCCATGAATTTACGGTAGGGGACAGTATCTACGGAAATATATTCAGAGATGCAATGAATTTCTTCTATCTGCAGCGTTCCGATACTGATCTGGACGCAGAAAAGATCATTGCTGCATCCTCCGAGGAGAACAGGGCAAAGCTTGCACATAAAGCCTACCATGCAAATGATGAAGGATATCTGAGGGAAAACTGGTATTCATCCAATACAAGTAACAAAAAAATTGATGTTTCGGGTGGCTGGTACACTGATGATAATTGCGGAAAAAATATTATTGCAGGAGCAAATACAGTATGGCTCTTGCAGAATATGTATGAGCTTTCGGAGAAAAACGGAAATGAAAATGAAAGTTTGAGCGCCGCTCTTGACGAAGCAAGATATGAGCTTGAATTCATGCTTGATATGGTCGTTGATCCCGAAAAGGACAGTGTCTGGGGCGAGAATTATGCCGACATGGTATATCACGGCGTCAGATATTTCAACACCTATGATCCTGTCAATCATACTCTTGATATGAAACACGATTTTCTTGTAAGATTAGTTAATCCTCCGACATATGCCGCAACATTTGACTTTATAGCCTGTGCAGCACAGGCAGCTCGTCTCTGGGAGGATTCTGATCCTGACTTTGCTGCGAAGTGTCTGAAGCAGGCAAAGGCTTCATGGAAAGCAATCCAGAAGCATGAAGATGAGTGGAAAAAAATTTCTATACATGATGAACATTGTGCTCCCAACACTGGTTCTAACGCTTATGATGTCAATGATGCGGACTTCGGCGATATCAATATACTGGACGAGGCTTACTGGGCTGCCTGCGAGCTTTTTGCGACTACAGGCGATAAGGAGTATTATGAATGCCTTACTTCCTATAATCCTGATCTGAATCTTACTCAATGTGTACCTGATTATTATAAAATCATTCATTGGCCGCAGCCGGATGACAGCTTCAGAGCGTTCAGCGAGACTGAAACCCTTGACTTCGGCACATTATCGCTGTATCTCAGCGATAAGCTCTCAGAAGAAGACAGAAAAGTTATAGCTGTAAATATCGGCAAGACAGCTGATAATTTCGTAGATGCAGCCACAAGAAATATTGAGCATAAAGAATATGTTAATGCTATGGACGTTCCGTACAGACAGGTTGAATGCGGATTCGGAATAGATCCTTATTCAACATATGCCGACAGCTGGAAGACATATGAATACGGCTCAAACTCATCCATAGTCAATAATGCTGTTGCTATGGCTTACGCTTATGATGCAACAGGTGACAAGAAATATATGGAATACGCAGGCTATGCCCTGGACTATATTTTCGGCAGAAACGGTCTTGGCATATCCTATGTAACGGGTTATGGTTCATATCATACCAATAATCCAAGCAGCAATTACTGGCTGAATGAGATTGACAAGACCTACCCGTCTGCTCCTGACGGTGTACTTGTAGGAGGTCCTACGGGACTGGCAGGAAGTCCTGACGGTATAAGCGATAGTTTCGTTAAGGGTATCGGTCTCAAGATAGGCGAAGTTCCGGATCAGCAGCTCTATGCGGACTCTGTCCAGGCATGGACCTGCAATTCAGTCACACCTCAGTGGCAGGCAGCGCTTGCGTGGATGCTTTCGTTCTTTGAGAATAATATGGGCAATGATGACGAAGTTCCAACTACGACCACCGCAGTTTCAACAACAACCACGATTACAACTACAACTACAACAACTTCTGAGTCCAATGTGATAATGGCGGGCGATACTAACTGCGATGGACAGGTCGATATGGCAGACGCAGTACTTATCATGCAGGCTCTTGCAAATCCCAATAAATACGGATTAAACGGTACAGCCGGGAATCATATTACCGAACAGGGCAAACTCAACGGTGATATGAACGGTGACGGACTGACAGTAGGCGACGCACTGGCGATACAGTATAAACTGCTTGGCATCAAGGAAGAAAAAAGTGAAGATAAGACTGAATTGAGCGATATCGTATCAATTAAGACCAAATATAATCCTGTAATGAGCGACTGGTCGGGACTTGGCATACTGCTTGAAATTGCTTCTCCCGGATATCCTGTTACACTGACAGCTAATGCCGGTTACTTTGCAGACTGTTATCTCAACAGTGACAGTGAAGCTGTTATTTTTTCCGGAAATACCTGCGATGTAAAAAACGGCGGCTATGTATTATGGTCGCCCGATGATGAGTGTTATAAGAACGACTGTTATATCGAGATATTGGTTGAGGGAGCAGACGGTGACAAGTCTGTTCAGCTTGGGAAAATATACATTTATGAGACAGCAGGACTTGGTTTTACTGCTACGCTTGAAAAGGGAGCACTTTGATCTGTATAATTAATAAAAAAGGAGGACTTCGGTCCTCCTTTTTACAAGTTTAAGCCTTTATATATTCCTCATAAGGCGTTATTTCATCTTTAGCCGTGGAGAGATATGCACATAGTAGGCAAGTATTTTCGATGCGTCAACTGCGTTTACCGTAATCATTCATCTTATCGCATTTCATCGAAACAGCTTTGAAAGAAGTGTCAGTTGAATCAGCGATAAAAAACCGGCTCCACATGAATTGCAGAGCCGGTTTTGGTATGTAATATATTATTTAGCAAGTAAATTTCTGATTTTATCTGTCAGGATATCAGCTATATACTGCTGTGTTTTCTTCGACGGGTGCCCGTCGGTTCCCATGTCATCCAGTGGTGACTGCGATGGTGAGAAGAAAGATGTCATCTTCTCATCACCGAGATCAGCAATTGCTTCTTCTATAAGTTTATATACATCATCGCCGCCCATAGTACCGACAGTACAGATGATAGCAGCATCAGGACGCTTTGCGCGGACGGTCTGCAAGAATGCCTTGTATCCGTTTGTAAACTCTTTACCATGCGCTTCCGTATCTGCGGCAACATAGTTGATATCATTTGTGCCGAGATTTATCACAACGAAGTCGCACTGTTCGGAAAAATCCCAGTCTGTACCATAGTCAGCATAGTTGCTTGATATTCCGTAGCAGTCAGGCAACAGATCTTTTTCATTTTTAGAACCGTCAGCTGAGAAGCCGGACACTATTCCATATCCGCTGTAACAGCACGTTGTATAATCAGCCTCAAGAGCCTTTGCTGTCAGATACGCATACGATTTTGTGAAGTTTTCTGCAGCAGTGCTGAATGTATCGCCGAATTTTCCTTCCACGCCATATGCACAGGTTATGGAATCACCGATAAATTCGATTTTCAAAGAAGCTTCATCTGTGGGGGTAACAGGCTGTGCAGAACTGCTCTCCGCATTGACTGAGCGTATACCCACACCGCCGAACTGTGCTTCTGACAGCAGCATTACCTTTATGACGGCCGTTTTATCTGTATCTGCCCAAAGACTTACTGTCTCTTCCTGCTTATCCATAACTGCATCACAAATCAGCTTATCATCGGCGTAAACGGCATATCGAGGACGATGAGCCTCATCGGTCTTTATACCGCTGCTGCCGGCAAGTGTCAGTGATGCATTATTACCGCTTACAGTGAATTCGGCAGACGAACCGCTCTGCACAAGCCAGAGGACACCGTCCTTTGTTACTGTTCTGCTTTGCAGTTTTGCATTATCTGACGTTATAGGAATACTTTGCATAATGGCTTCTGCTCCTGTTTTTGTTGAACTTTCCGTTTGTTCAACAGCTTTTGTTGTTTCGGAAGTGTTGATACTAACTGGTTCTGAACCGTTTTTATTATTTGAACAACCCGTAAATGCTCCCAGAGCGGCTATGCATAATGCACAGCCAACTGCGATCAATATTCTATTCTTTTTCATTTTTACCTCATATCATAAAACAACTTTTTTGATATTATGAGAACAGAGCCTCATAGTATTCGGGAGTTCTGTCGGGTTCGCTTGTTGTCACATATATCCAGCAAACGAGGTCATCGTCAAGCTTTCTCATATAGAAACAATCGAACGCCTTGCCATCCCAATAATATACTATATCTTTAGAATATTCCTCGCTGCCAAGTTTGACCTTTTCACGTTCTTTCCAGTCACCTATATCGCCTGCGTTGGTGATCTGGTCATCTACCCAATTCTTTAAGTAGTCAAGAACATCTTCTGCAGAAACGTCGGAAGAATCAGGGAAACCGATCTTGGTATTTACAAATAATACCATTATGGCTTCTTTTGCGCTTCCGAACTGTGCGTCACTTATCTGCGCCATCTCACGTCTGATATCTTCTTCATCTGTAAGCTGGGCAATGTATTCTTTTTTCTGATCTGTATCAACAGGATAATTCTTAAGATTACCGGGAACATTCAATGTGATTTTAGCGTAATCATTGACATATACCCCGTCCTTGAAAAGACCGGCGGTATAGTTCGTACCCACAGTGGCAGGATCAGGTTCAACTGCTGTCGGCGGATCAAGAATGGTTTCAGGCTCTTCATTAGCCTTGAAATCACTGCCGTAGCTGAGTCCGTAACCCTTTTCCAGCCAGCACTTGTCAGTGCGGATCTGATCCAGAGAGCTGTACCACGGAGCAGGCAGCTTACCCTTGAAGTCAGCACAGCCGCAGAGTACATCGGATATGCCCTTGCCTTCCGAACCGGGGAGATAGCACATTACAACACTGTCCCACTGATCGTATATTCTCGGATTTATGAGGACCTGTCTGCCTGCAACGATACAGGTTACAACAGGCTTGCCAAGATCCCTGGCTTCCTGTCGTGCCTCTGAATTGCCGTCAAGTCCCAGTTCGCCGAAAAGGCTCATATCCTCAGTATCGCCGTTCCACTCGGCATATGCCTGCTCTCCCAGACAAAGCAGTACAACATCAGCTTTGTCTGCTTCTTCTTTATCTGTTATTACTTCTATGCCGTAATCTTCAGCGTATCTCTCAAAAGCTTCAAGTATTGTTGTAACACCCGGAACGTCCTTTGAGTTTGCGCCGTTCCAGTCCATTGTCCAGCCGCCGCACTGTGCCTGACAGCTGTTTGCAGCAGGACCTGTTATATAGACCTTTGTGCCTTCTTTAAGAGGAAGAACTTTGTTATCGTTCTTGAGGAGCACAAGGCTCTCTTCAACAAGCTTTTCGGCAACCTTTCGGTATTCCAGTGAGCCTGTGGATATCTTTTCTGTCTTGATATCCTTTAGGAGCGGATCATCAAAGAGACCTGCCTCCTTCTTAACCTTGATTATTCTTGTAACAGCATCGTTGACACGCTCTTCGGAAATATCTCCGCTGCCTGCTGCATCAACTATTATCTGCTTTGCTTCGTCGTATCTGTCGGTCTCCATAAGCATGTCAATGCCTGCGTTGATGCTCGTTATCACCTGATCTTTATACGAATCGCCCGTTATATGCTGTATAGAGCCCCAGTCGCTGACTATGAAGCCCTCAAATCCCATTTCGTCCTTCAGCTTCATGATGTACTCTTTGTTTTCGTGAATCTTCACACCGTTAAGTGACGAGTGGCTGATCATTATGGTCTGTACGCCTGCATCTATCTGAGCCTGATATACCTTAAGTAGCTCCTCTATCTCTGTGTCGGTAAGTTGAGCGTCGCCGCGGTCTATACGCTTGAGAGGTGCACCTTCCTCGCCTGTGCCATATACTACGTTACCATCAGCAAAGAAGTGCTTTGCACAGGCAACAAGTCCGCCGTCTATTAGACCTTTTGTATATGCGGTACTGAGTTTTGTTATGGTTTCAAGGTCAGAACCATAGGACTCATATGTACGTCCCCAGCGCGGATCAACAGACTGAGCCACGCAGGGCGAGAAGTTCCACATCATATGACAGAGCTTTGCTTCATCTGCTGTTATAAGTCCCACCTGATATGCAAGCTCCTCATCGTTTGCTGCACCCTGTCCGATATTGTGCGGGAAGTATACTGCATCTCTGCAGTAATTGACGCCGTGAACGTCGTCCTGACCATAGATATACGGGATACCTGCCTCTGATTCTATAGCTGCATTCTGGAAGCCGTCAACGGTCTCGCACCATGCATCGGAATCAATACATCCGACAGTGGACAGAATACTGCCGTAGTCATTATTCTTCATGTCGTCTTCGGTGATGTTATAAACGGCAGGCTGAACCATCTGAGACGCTTTCTGTTCCAGTGTCAACTGTGCCACTATCTCCTCAGGAGTCATAGCGGCATAAGTCTTATACTTTGGCCCGTCAAACTTGACCTCTGCCTTAGTCGTAGTTTCAGTTGAAGTTCCTGAAGTAGCTTCGGTTCCTTCTGGAGATGATTTTTTGCTTGCCTGTGAGCATGATACTGTTGAAGCCAGTAATGCCATTGGAAGTAATAATGCGATTGTTTTTTTCATGTTTTCTCCTTTCGGTACGTTTGAAATTTTATCTGATATTGTAGTTATTTAGTCCGTCGATTAATGTTAATATTATATCATACTTTGTAAACAAAAGCAAGTAAATGCTTACATGAGATTGATTATGTACTATTATAATTTCAGAATCCAGGAATTAATCATTTGGGTATCTCTGATAAAGGCTTAATCAGTGCTAATGAATTCTAAGGGATGCTAAAAGATACATGTTCACAGAAAGTTTACGATTTCAGCCGCACATTTCGCCGGTCTCACACGTTAAAGCCTATATAGACTAAAGTGAAATTATCTCTTGCATTAAGCGGGATATCACTGTATAATGAAATAAAGCAGTTTAATGCTGCAAATCTGAAGAACGGCAGGTGAATATTATGAAACTCAAGAAGATAGCTGCTGCAATTGCCGCTGCTGCAACTGCAATTGCCCCTCTTTCGGCGGAAAGGCTTTCTATGTTCGTTCCTTCCGCTGTATATGCGGCTGAACACGCTATGGGAGCTGCTCTTCCCGACTGGATACCCCAGAGCTTTGAAAGTGCTCTTGAATTCAGGAATACCTACGGTGCTACTCTTGTAAAAGACGGCCTTGTATGTGTTGTGTTCAGGGAGAGTATGGCGGGAACGTCAGATGATGAGCAACAGGGAGCATCACGTTATGAGATCAGGACAACGGAAGGCATGATGAAAGAGCTCAAACGTGAAACTTACTGCCCGGAAAGCCCGGAGACAGACAGCTGCTATGAGGTGGCAGTATACTATGCTCCGGAGAAGCAGGGCGAGTTTGCTGTGGCGCTGACCGACAAGTGGATACAGATATGCATAATGCCTGAGGACGGATACGATCCTGTTATGGAGAACAATGCCCTTGCTCAAAAGGCGGGGATCGATCTGGGAGGCGTCAACGCTTCTGCTTTCTATTCCTTTGCAGTAGACGAGGATATGGAGATCACCGAGACAGATATCTACGGCTGGCTTCCCGACTGTGCTGCCGAGTATGAGGCTTATAAGGAGAAGAACGGAGCTGTATCCGCAAAGGATGATCTTGTTATGTTCTGTATAGACAAAGCTATCGGTACGGCATACAGCTGGACCTCAGCTGTGGATGAGGATATGTTCAGGGAACTGTTCCGTTCATCTTGTTCCATGGAAACAGCAAAGGTGCTTGACGGAGGCACACAACGCTTTGTTGCTGTTTACAGGGCTCTGAACAGCGGAAAAGGCATTATCAGATGGGATTTCGCAAGGAGCGCTGACGCAGGCGTTCCCCTTGTTGAAAAGACACTTGTTGCAGACTGTACTGTTTCCGAAGGCGGCACTAATATAATATTGAGTGACTCGCATCTGAGCGACGCAAGGCTGACATTCTCGTTATACAGCATTTATTCTGGAGACCTGAAGTATTCCGCAACTGAGATCTACGATAAGTATTACGGTTCAGATGCGGCGGTCATAACATCAAAGGAGGAACTTGATGAGTTCCTTTCAAGACATCTGAATGAGAGCGCGGCAAAGGAGTTCTCGGAGCAGTATTCGGATCTGTTCTTCGAGAATTATGTGCTGATGCTGAATACCTATCTCGATCCATACAGGGGACGGGTGTTCAAGCATGGCCTGAGGGACGTGGTAAAAAAGGACGGTTATCTGGAAATCGACTATACTTCCGTGATAAGCGGAGCGCTCATGAGGACCTCGGATTTTGATATCCTCAGGGTAGAGATGCCTAAGGAACAGTATGACGGTTCCTATGTTGTCTGGAAAGACAATGAGGTTCTGGAAAGTGATCTTGTGCGTATAAAAGTAGTGGATATCGATACGGGCAAGACCATAGAGATATCCGATGACGATGTGCTCAGCCTGTTCGGCGGCACTGTCAAGTACTTCGAGGGCTCTAATCCCTATTACTGGGATACAGAGCGCACAGGCAAGACCGTTCATGATCTTTACATAGACGAAAAGTATCTGCCCGAGGGCTATGAGCTTTATACATGGAACGAGGCTATTATTGATGAATATCCCGATAATACTGCGGATATCGTCTTTAACGTACAAAAATCCGGTGGCAGCACTACCTTTATGGACAAGATAGCCACAACTGTTCGCGGCATCAACTATGAAAAAATGACAGAGAGCGGGCCTGCGGTGGTGACATCGGAGGAGGATCTCACTGAGATAATGTCCTCCTGGTTTACAAATGAGAGCATTCAGAGGAAGGTTATGTCCAAGTACGGCGATGAGTTTTTCAAGGACAACGTGCTGTTCCTTAACTGGGAAGTTGACTCCACAGGCGGCAGCGGTGTGAGCATCAGGGACGTGGAGATCTCTGACGGAAAGATCTCCGTATACTACATTGAACGCTCTCCCGATTACGGCATATGCAACACTGATTACCTGTGCATCTTACAGGCGACGGTCCCGAAGAGCAAATATCATGGTGAAAAGGTAGAGTGGAAGTGCCTCGGCGATGTAAACGGAGATAATGTGTTCGGCATCGCAGATCTGCTGATCTTGCAGAAATGGCTGAATGGCTCAGATGATGTGACCATGCCCGACTGGACAAGGGCGGATCTTTGCAGGGATGGCAGGATAGATGTATTCGATCTTTGTATGCTGAGAAAGCAGCTTATCAGCTGCGATAACGGTAATCTGACAAATCCCAGTTCCTATGATTATAAAATGAATGTTGTCGTTCATTACAATGGTTACGGCTATGCAGGAAACTGGATCGAAAAAGAGGATGTACAAATGGACTTCAGCATTTCCGAGGGCGACAAGTTCACTGAGAAGCAGGAAGGAAAATGGGTGAAGAATGATTCCGATGA
>DBXO01000014.1:149579-156919 GCA_002309635.1 Ruminococcus flavefaciens
GCTCAGCCTTGAGAGTATGCACGGCAGTTCTGACAGTGCAAATTATTCCTATGATGTGAGCTTTTCAAGGGAATACCGATATCCTATTTACGGGATCGATTATGATTACAGACACTAAGAAACAAAGAAATACGATTATCTTTTGCATTAAGCAAGATATCGTTGTATAATGAAATCAGGCAGTTATTGACCTTTGAAAGAAAAGGCTTTACAGTCGTTGAATAGGGCGGCAGCAAGGTACAATAATAGAAATCACACACAATAAAAAGAAAATCCGCCCTTTAACGGGCGGATTTCTTATTCTTAGCATAGGTCGCTATTGATTTTTTTACCGATATGCGGTAGAATTAAGGTGTAAATTCAAACATTGACACATAAAGGGGTATTAAAATGAACATTGTAAAAAAAGCGACCGCAGCTCTTACTGCTGCAGCAGTTTTTGCAGTCTGCTCTGCTATGCCTGCAATAGCTGCAACCACAGGAGACCTTAACAAAGACGGCGTTATCGATTCATTTGATTTGATATTATGCCGCAAAAACCTGATAATCATGTTTTCAGGTGGACAAGCTGATATGCTGGGTGATATTGACGGGAACGGCTCTATCCAGATAAACGATCTTGTGCTGCTTCAAAGATATTTACTTGGTTCGATAAAGGAGTTTCCACACACAACAAATATTACAACGACTATTACCACAACAACTTCTTCTGTGCCTGTTGTTACCACGACTACAACTGTCAACAGCGGTGGAAGTTACATGAAGAAAATGGCAGCAGATATTCATCTTCACGAAGATACTGCCGTTACCGAAAAAAAGAGCGGCGTTGACTACGGAAAAATTGAGAAAAAGACCTATTACTCCAAGGACGCTGAACGTGAAAAGAACCTCAATATCTTGCTTCCGCCCGGATATGACAACAACCGGAAATATCCGGTAATGTATGTTTTTCACGGCATTTTTGGCTCTGAGGACTCCATGACAGACGACAGCATGAAGATACAGACCATGCTGGGTAACCTCATTGCTTCGGGCGAAGCTGAGGAAATGATAATCGTATTCCCACAGATGTTCACCACAAAGGACAGAAACCTGTTCCCTGCATTTACAAACGAATCCTCACGAGCTTATGATGCTGTCCGCGAGGATCTTGAAAATAGCATAATGCCGTTTATGGAAGAGAATTATCCTATCAAGACAGGCAGAGAAAATACTGCGATCACCGGTTTTTCAATGGGAGGAAGAGAAGCGCTCTATGTGGGCGTAACCAGACCTCAGCTTTACGGCTATGTGGGTGGAGTATGCCCAGCTCCGGGTATATTCCCGACTGTTGACGGCAATATGACTCACGAGGGCTGTATGTCTCCCAACGAATTTTGTTTTGGTTCATCTCACAGTCCATATGTACTTATGATAACCTGTACCAGATTTGACGGAACTGTAGGTGACGCTCCGGAAAGCTATCACAAGGCTCTTGACCAAAACGGCGTTGAACATATCTGGCACGAACTCACAGACGGCGACCATGGAGCGATTTCCGTTAGAGCCCATATGTATAATTTCCTGAGATACGTATTTAAAGCATAATAAAGCAAAGAGGCTCTCACAAACGAGCCTCTTTTATTTCTTTTTATGGTTACCCGTGTATCTGTTTAATTCGGAACAGATTTATCGATATTTAAGCATTTGAAGAACAATATCCTCATACTAACAGTCAGTCTCACCATTATTGGGAGATGCTAAACAAAGCCGGTATAAATGAAGCCCGTCACGAACACAATGATCATCATAATTGTTTTTTCTCAGATATATACATGATTAGCAATTTAATACTTGATTTACATGTTGAAATAGTATATAATTTAGGCATAAAACATCGTACGTTTATCCGACATAATAGGAGGGTTGTTTATGAACAAGCGTATCAAAGGTCTTTTTGCTGCTGCGACTGCAATAGCAATATCTTCACTAAGCACTTCTGGAATTGTAACTGATTCCGGTACAGAAGAGGCGCGAAACATTGTTTCTGCTGCATCAGACTCAAACGAAGTTGAAAATGAACTTATCAAGTTCATTGGCAGCGGAGTGCACGACGGATATTACTACAAATGCACAGGCTGCTCCGAAGATGATGAAATGGAATTGATCTCACCATCGCTGTTTAAAGCAAAATGGGACTCAACAGACAAAGAATACTGCAGAGCGCCTGTATTTGAACGTGGAATTGAATTTGAGCCCGGTAAGGACTATAACTGGATCATGGAATCTTCAATAGAATATGAAATGGAATTCAGCGCAGAAGGTTCCTGTTTTATCGGCACCCATGCGTCATTCATCGGTAAGGAAACTGAAGAGTATTATTCCGCTACAGATATGTATATTATAGATGCAACTGTAAACTGGGAACTTCCTGAGGATGCGTTCTATGTTAATGATGCCAGATATAACGGCAATAATTATGATATCTACCATATCGAACAAACAATGATCGGTACGGGTAAAGGAATTAAAAATGATATTTTTTATATAATAAACAGAAATGCCAAGAGCAACGGTAAAAATGGCAAAGTATCATTCTCTCACGAACTTGCACCGTTCATGTTTCGTATATGGAGCCTTAGCGGTCTTGAATCCGTATCTCTGGGGGCGGGAATAAACGGCGGTGTGTCAAAAGGCAGTGCCGAAATGATACGTAATGATATCACTGTTCCGGAAAAGCCGAGATTCAGTGATTGTTATGAGCATATGGAAAACAGGATCTATCTTAACAACGATGATCACTGGGATAGCGCTGCTCAACAATGGGCCGATAACAAAAAGTATACCGCATTCGGATATGATATAGAGATGAAAGGTTATGTCGGCGATCCTGTCAAATGCACATGGAAATACTATAAAGATACAAGTGAAGATTACAGCTATCCTCAATTCAAGCGTGCTTCTTTCGATGTATGGAAAAGCTACAGTTCATATAGCATAATAGACCATCAGGGATCTTTGTCATTTGATGATGTCGATGACCTTACACTGGAATACAACATTGATATTGGCACCATTACGAAAAATACACCTGATTCAAACTGGTACATAGGTGCAGATATACAATGCATGAGAGATTCACTTGCATCGTCTGCAACTTCATCTTCTGATCTTTTTGGAAATGATCCGGTATCATATATACTCATTTATGACAAATTTGAAAACTGTAACTTCCTTACAGATTATGACGATTATTACTATTATGCACCGGTTGAAATGGGTACAATTAATTCTAACGGCGTTGAATACAATGTTTTATTTAAAAAAGCAAAAAATAATTCTGCATATTCCGGAATATATGTTATCCGTAAAGATGAACTTGAACCTGTAAATTCGGATAATATACCGGCTGGTTACACCCGTTACGAAAACTCATACAGCATTACCGACATACTCAGCAAGCTTAAAGAAATCGGGCTTGATCCAGGCGGTATAAGCGAAGCAGAATTCACATTCACCGCCAATGAAACATCTGGTACAGCCTACATCAATCATGCAGATATAAAACGAACGATCCCTGAATGGAAAACTTTCAGTGCTGAAGATATCCAGCTTATGCAAGACTACATCCTTGGAAAAGGAAACGAATCACCTAACTGTGATGACTACATTTATCATAACTATCTGCAAATGGATCTGTATGAATACCTGATAAGAATGCAAAAGTATTATGACCTGAACGGTGACGGTATATGGGATATATATGACCTTTGTGAAATGAGAAATAGAATCGGCAGCATAAATCACATGACATATGTTAAGCCTGATGAACTTATTAAGTACGGTTCGTCACTAACTGTACAGGCAGATGATCTGAAATTATATACCGGACCTGATGAAAGCTATGAGATGATCACTTCAATTCCGAAAAATTCACGACTAAAAGAACTCGGAACTCAGAGCAATAATGATGAATGGTTTTTTACTGAATATAACGGTAACTATGGCTGGGCCAAAACTTTTCAGGACGATAATACAACTTTAACCGGTCTTTATGAAAACATGAATTTCAAACCGGTAATTTACCTGTACCCGGAACAGGAGACGGATGTTCATGTTGAGCTTGAACTGACAGAGTCAGATCTCTATACAACCTATCCGAAGTATAACAATGGCTGGGATGTAACAGCATATCCTGACGGTACACTGCTGAACAAAGCAGACGGTACGCATCATAAGTACCTTTTCTGGGATAGTTCAAACTGCCGTACAAGATATGACTTCTCAAAAGGCTTCTGTGTTGCAGGCGGTGATACAGAGAGTTTCCTCAAGGAAAAGCTCACATATATGGGGTTAACAGAAGATGAAATGAACGAATTCATCGTATACTGGCTGCCGTTGATGGAGCATAACAAGTATAATCTCATTTCATTCCAGAGCGATGTATATACCGATTCCGCAAAACTGAACATCACACCTACACCTGACAGCTTGCTCCGCGTATTCATGGCTTATGTTCCGCTTGAAGAAGCCGCGGATATAGAACCTCAGCAGTTATCGACCTTTGAAAGAAACGGTTTTACGGTCGTTGAATGGGGCGGCAGCAAGATACAATAATAGTGATCACATACAATAAATTGAAATTCCGCCCTTTAACGGGCGGATTTCTTTATAGCTGCACTGAGGGTACATATTATTATTACTTTCTGATAGAAAAGAATTTACAGCAGCAAAAATTCATATTATTGCAATTAGATATTGACAATGCTATAATTTTATGGCGTGATTAATTCATGGAAGTATCCGGATACACTTTCCTATCATAAAAGGAGTGATTATTATGTCAATATTTAGCGATAGAATCAATGGTATTATGAGCAAAAGGCATATTTCTCAGAAGCAGCTTGCCAATTGGGCAAATGTAACCGAATCAGCGATGAGTTATTACGTTAACGGTGCGCGAACCCCAAGAATACAAGTTATCAGCCGGCTCGCAGGTTTGCTTGGGGTGACAACTGATTATCTGCTCGGAGCCGATGTTCCGGAAAAAGAAAACGAGAGCCAGTATCAGTATTTGCAGCGAAACCTTGCCTAGCTTAATCCAGAACAGCTTAACAAGGCCGCAAAAATTTTGGAACTTGTTTTTGATGATGTTTTTACATCAAAAGAAGGTGTTACCAATTCAAGCGAAGCTTCTGCTTCTAATGAAAGTAATTCCCTTACAGTGAAAATAATACAATTGATGCACAAAGTGCCTTTAATAAGGTTTTAATTATCATTAAAGAAAATGAAATGATTCCTGATATGGCTCTAAATACATGGATATCTGCATTGATACCTGTTCTTTATTCAGACAAACTTGTTGTTTTTTCAGTTGAAACAGAATTTCAAAGAAATATTATTATGGACTCATACATTAATATTCTATCTTCAGGATATCAAAAAGTATTTGGCGTTTCGCCTGAAATTGAGATAAACGTAAAATAAGGAAGCGTCTTAAACTGGTCTCCACATAACGGGAGAGACACTTTAATTTATATATTGTAACAATTCGGACAAGATCAGTCAAGCTGTTTGAGGTGAAACTGATAACTTGACATTTTTATATGGCAGAGTATAGCTTAATGACATTACGCGGTTGCGGGGATTTGCCGTGTATAAAATTTTAACATTAGGAAAGTATTAGGGAAACAACGAAAAAAGCACTTCCGATTTCTCAGAAGTGCCTATTTCATGAGGGTGGGAGATGGGATTCGAACCCACGGTCTTCGGGACCACAAGCCGAACCCACCAAGATATTAGTGTTTTTGAGCAGTTTTGAAAAATTCCGAAAACGGCTTAGATTAGCCTATTGGTCACAATTATGCCTAATCATCGAAAGAGAAAAGAAGATGATTGTATTAGGAAAACATTAGGAAAAATATTAGGAAATTCTCCTTGTCAAGACTGTAGCTGAAACTACTACCTTAAGTTGAGATAAGCGATTATTTCCCATCGAACATTCCTTTCTTTTGATAATGATTCAACAAGTATATATTTAATGTGTCCTTTCGCCTACTGCGACCTCATACGCAGTATATGTATGATCGAATTGATATCCGAATTTCTCTGCTAGATGAACAGAATTCATATCATGCGCATCCCAGCTCGGATATAAGTTTTCTTCCAAACATCTGAGAATCAATGCCGAGCATGAAATGAACGCAAGCTTCTTTCTGCGTTCTGATTCGACTGTTTCTACTTCAAGTTCAATGCCATCTTTGTAGCGTGTATAGGATGATGCGCCTGATACGATCCTGCCGTCTTTTAAAATCACCACGCCCTTGCCGTATTTCAGATATTGTTCTTTGCTCCCGAATGCAGATACAAAATCTGCCGTCACAGGATTTTCAAGGCATTTTTCATAGATCCTTCCGTCAATGTTTCTCAGTTCATATCCGTCAGGAAGCAGCTGAAGATTATTCTTCAGAGCATCAGAATCAAATATCGTATCCTTTCGGATCGCATATCGTGTCACTTTCCTTGCATCGGGATATACACGTTCAATCAGTTCCGCCCAGTTTCTGTTCTGAGGTATCATGATCACAAATCCTGCAGGTTTGTTCTTTATCAGTTCCATGTCAGGCTTGCCTGCATAAAAGCCGAAACATCCTACAAAGGCAAATGCGGATATAGGGTTCTCCGGATTTACCACAAAGATCTTACCCATGATTTTTTGGATGCAGGAATAAATCGGTGTTTCATTCCATCCTTCAAATAGTCTTTCTACTTTGGAAGTATCGTTTAGTTCGTATACCATATTAACACTCCTGACAGAAGTTTTATTTTCCTGATCCGTTTTGTGACATCAATACCATGCGCTCAACGTGCAGCGTATTTGCGAAAATGTTTATGTTTCTATAATATCAGAAGTCTAAACTCTTGTCAATAAAAAAGTGCCTCTGTAACCGGGATACCCAAAGAATACTTGTAAAAGATTAATCCTCACTGTTTCTGTGAGGACTTTTTTTTCCAGAAAAATCTTTTGCTTGAAAAGTGGTATAAGTGGTAAGGATAGTTTTGTATATACCGTGTTTTGAGGTTATATAGTTTATATAGAGGACGGCGAGAGCCGTCCTCTAATCTATTGTTTTGCCATCTTTCTGCATGGTAAGAATCATGTTATAATAGGGGCTGTGCAAACCACCTCTTCAAGTGGTGATTATGATTTATCATTCAATAAGCTTCTTCCTCATAACGCAAAGATCAAAAACATCAAGTATACCATCTTTGCAGACATCGGCAAGTATAGCATTTATTTCATTCATTTCGCTTTTGCCGAGAAGCCATTCCTGCAATATTACTACATCTGCCACGCCGAA
>DBXO01000013.1:0-53348 GCA_002309635.1 Ruminococcus flavefaciens
CTTATACGAAGGTCTTTGGCAAGATTTCGTATGGACGGGAGAGGATCGTTTTCTTTCAGCTCTCCGTTTATGATACTGCTTTTGATCTGATTGTAGATCTGGTCATAAATTGGGGCGCCGTTTTTATTATCAATGAATATATTCAAAGTATCACCTCGCAAGCAAAACTGTTCATCAAGTTCTGTCTGTATATACACAGTATACACAGTTAAAACAGATTTGTCAATACAGTCTGGTAAAATTTGTATAATATTTCAACTACAGCATAAATTTGCATCAGCAATATGTGAAATATCCACAGCAACATGTACTGACTTGAAGGAAAAATGTCCCCGCACACTTGCTAATGTCATTAAGTTAAGAAAAAACTGTAAGAGACCAAATACTCTTAACAGTTTTTATGTATATAATGTAAATTATTACAAAAAGGTATTGACAAAAAGCCAAAAATGTGCGGCGCAGCTAATCAGATATACACACCTGATCGGAGGTTTTACCGTGCAAAAATATTGTAATATCGTCAAAAACAAGCTTAATGCCATTATCTGTAACATGGAGAAAATAACTCTGATTTTGTAGTTGATCCTAAGAGAGATTTTGTTCGCAAAAGTGAGCTGTCTTTTTCCAAAACAATGCGGTTTATTTTGGGTATTGGCAGCCAGGCTCTCAGCAGTGAGCTTAGAATAGAGAAAACGGCGTCGATATGTCATCGTTTTTCTCTATTTCATATTATTTGGATTACGCCAATGTTACAGTTCAAAAAGCATCCGATGCAGAATAATATAGCAAGTAATAAGGAAGAATATATTATCAATAAGCATCTGTTATCCGTAGCTAACAAATATTGACAGAACTTTATCAATGTGATATTATGACATTGATAAAAAAATAACAAAGAGGCGATTCAATAATGTTCAACACATGGCAAAAGGAATGGGACGGCTTTACAGAAGGCCGCTGGAGCAGCAGTTCCATAAATGTCAGAGATTTCATCAAGAAGAATTATACACCATATGACGGGGACGAGAGCTTTCTCGCAGGACCTACGGACGCAACAAAGAAGCTGTGGGAGCAGGTCATGGAGCTTTCACGGCAGGAGCGGGAAGCAGGCGGAGTCCTCGACATGGATACAGAGATCGTATCGACCATAACCTCCCATAATGCNNAAGCCGTTCAAGCGTGCATTGCAGCCATTCGGCGGTATACGTATGGCTCAGCAGGCATGCAAGGAGTACGGCTATGAGGTCTCACCGAAGGTGGTTGAGATATTCACCAGGTACAGAAAAACTCACAATCAGGGTGTATTCGACGCATACACTCCCGAGATGAGACTTGCACGTCATTCGGCAATACTCACAGGACTTCCCGACGCATACGGCAGAGGCCGTATCATCGGCGATTACAGAAGAGTTGCTCTCTACGGTGTGGACAGGCTCATTGAAGACAAGAAGCACCAGATAGATACATCATTAGTAAGAATGACCTCAAAGAATATCCGTCTCCGCGAGGAGCTTGCAGAGCAGGTTCGTGCATTGCAGGACCTCAAGGAACTTGGCAGTATATACGGTTTTGATATCTCAAAGCCTGCGGCTAACGCAAAGGAAGCCGTTCAGTGGCTCTATTTCGGCTATCTTGCCGCAGTCAAGGAGCAGAACGGCGCCGCTATGTCACTTGGACGTACATCTACTTTCCTTGATATATTCATTCAGCGTGACCTTGACCGCGGTGTTCTCACCGAGGAACAGGCACAGGAGATAATCGACCACTTCATCATGAAGCTCCGCATAGTCAAGTTCGCCCGTACTCCCGAGTACAACGAGTTATTCTCGGGTGATCCTACATGGATAACAGAGTCCATCGGAGGCGTTGACGTTGACGGTCATCACCTTGTTACAAAGAACAGCTTCCGCTATCTCCATACACTTGAAAACTTAGGAACCGCTCCCGAGCCGAATATGACTATTCTCTGGTCAACAAAGCTCCCGAGGAAGTTCAAGGAATACTGTGCTAAGATGTCGATAAAAACATCTTCTATCCAGTATGAGAACGATGACATGATGAGAGTTGTTCACGGCGATGATTATGCTATCGCCTGCTGCGTATCCTCAATGGTAGTGGGCAAGGAAATGCAGTTCTTCGGAGCAAGAGCCAACCTTGCAAAGTGTCTCCTCTACGCTATAAACGGCGGTGTGGACGAGCGCCTCGGACTTCAGGTAGGTCCTAAGTACAGACCTGTGGACAGCGAGTACCTCGACTTCGACGATGTTTGGGAGAAGTACATGGATATGATGGAGTGGCTGGCTGGACTTTATGTCAACACCCTCAACGTTATCCACTATATGCACGACAAGTACAGCTACGAGAGACTGCAAATGGCTCTCCATGACCGTGATGTAAAGCGCTATTTTGCAACAGGTATCGCAGGACTTTCAGTCGTTGCTGATTCGCTCTCCGCTATCAAGTACGCAAAGGTAAAGCCTATCCGCAAGGATATCGAAATAAAGGACAAGGCAGGCAATGTCACAAGCGTTGCCAAGAACGTTGTCGTTGACTATGAGATAGAGGGAGACTTCCCGAAGTACGGCAACAACGACGACCGTGTAGACCAGCTTGCAGTAGAAGTTGTCCGCAGATTTATGGATTGCGTAAGAAAGCACCACACCTACCGTGACAGCGTGCCTACAATGTCTATCCTTACAATTACTTCAAACGTTGTGTACGGCAAAAAGACAGGTAATACTCCCGACGGCAGAAAACAGGGAGTTCCGCTGGCTCCCGGTGCAAACCCGATGCATGGCAGAGACACTCACGGCGCAGTAGCTTCACTCTCGTCAGTTGCCAAGCTGCCTTTCAGACACGCACAGGACGGTATCTCCAACACATTCTCCATAGTTCCTAGTGCTCTTGGTAAGGATATGGAGGTATTCGCCGGAGATCTTGATCTGGACAAGCTCAGAGGAGAATAATATGGGTATCTCCGAAGATAAAAACTCCCCTGCGGAGCTTGCTGACCTTATAGATCAGCTCATGTCGCAGGGAAGCGGTCATGTAAATATAGTCGGCAACGGCTCGGAGCTGAAAGTAAATACCGTGAAGAGCACAGATATATGCGGCACTAAAGGCGCCTGCTGTCAGCCCACAGAGCTTGAGCCCGAGGACGACGAGTTATAAATTATGATGTACACTTCTTGGACGTAAAAAAATAATTGTAGGGGGCGATGCCTACATCGCCCCGTTAAATAAAACATATCTCAATCGGGCTGATGTGGGCATCAGCCCCTACACAGGAACAAGGAGGAAAGAAAGAATATGGATAATCAGAAACAGGTAGACAACCTCATCGAATTGCTTGACGGCTACGTTGAAAAAGGCGGACACCACCTCAACGTAAACGTTTTCACACGTGAAACTCTCCTTGACGCTCAGGCACACCCCGAGAAGTACCCTCAGCTCACTGTAAGAGTTTCGGGCTATGCAGTAAACTTCGTAAAACTGACTAAAGAACAGCAGGACGACGTTATTTCGCGTACTTTTCATTCACATCTATGAAAAATAAAAACGGAGGTAAATATGAATAAAAAGAATTATGAAATAGTTGACAGCACGGAAAAGCTTGAAAAAGCAATCGAAAAAGTAAGGCAGGCGCAAAAGCAGTTTGCGGTATTCACTCAGGAACAGGTAGATAAGATATTCCTTGCAGCTGCAACAGCGGCAAATAAAAACAGGATACCCCTTGCAAAGCTTGCAGTGGAAGAAACAGGCATGGGCATTGTCGAGGACAAGGTCATCAAGAACCATTACGCGTCCGAGTACATCTATAACGCATACAGAAACGTAAAGACCTGCGGTATCATCGAAGAGGACAAGGCTTCGGGAATTACAAAAATTGCCGAACCTATCGGCGTTATAGCCGCTGTTATCCCCACTACGAACCCAACTTCTACAGCTATTTTCAAGTCCCTTATCGCATTAAAGACAAGAAACGGAATTATCATAAGTCCTCACCCGAGAGCAAAAAAGTCCACTATCGAGGCTGCTAAGATCGTTCTTGAAGCTGCTGTTGCGGCAGGAGCTCCCGAGGGAATAATCTCATGGATAGACGTTCCCAGCCTTGAAATGACCAATCTTGTTATGGCAGAAGCTGACATAATCCTCGCAACAGGCGGTCCGGGAATGGTAAAGGCTGCTTATTCCAGCGGCAAGCCTGCCGTGGGCGTAGGTGCAGGAAACACTCCTGCTATAATCGACGAATCCGCGGATATCATACTTGCTGTAAACTCAATTATCCACTCCAAAACTTTCGATAACGGTATGATATGTGCTTCTGAGCAGTCGACTATCGTGCACAAGAATATCTACAATAAAGTCAAGGCTGAATTTGCCGCAAGAGGCTGCTATTTCCTTACAAAAGCCGAAAAGGAAAAAGTCGGCAAGACTATCCTTATAAACGGAGCTCTCAACGCTAAAATAGTCGGACAGAGCGCTTGCAGGATATCAGAGCTTGCAGGAGTTAAAGTTCCCGAGGGCACAAAAATACTCATTGGTGAGACGGTCAGCACAGAGCTTTCCGAGGAATTCGCTCACGAGAAGCTCTCACCTGTTCTTGCAATGTACAAGGCGGAGGATATACACGACGCATTCAATAAAGCCGAAAAGCTTATTGCAGACGGCGGCTACGGTCACACCTCATCAATATATCTTGACACTATCACACAGCAGGACAAGCTCGAAGAATTCCGCAGCCGAATGAAGACCTGCCGTATACTTGTAAACACTCCATCATCCCAAGGGGGTATAGGCGACATCTACAACTTCCGACTCACTCCGTCCCTTACCCTCGGCTGCGGCTCATGGGGCGGAAATTCCGTAAGCGAAAACGTCGGAGTAAAGCATCTGCTCAACATCAAAACTGTTGCCGAAAGGAGAGAAAATATGCTTTGGTTCAGAGCTCCCGAAAAGATATACATGAAGCGCGGCTGCCTGCCTACAGCACTTGACGAGCTGAAAACCATTATGGACAAGAAGCGTGCTTTCATCGTAACGGATAAGTTCCTCTACGAAAACGGCTTCACAAAGCCCATAACGGACAAGCTTGACGAGCTGGGCATACAGCACTCTTCTTTCTTTGATGTAGCTCCTGATCCGACTCTTGCTTGTGCTAAGGAGGGCGCAGCGCAGATATCCGTATTCAAGCCCGATGTTATCATCGCTGTGGGCGGCGGTTCTGCTATGGACGCCGCAAAGATAATGTGGGTTCTCTACGAGCACCCCGAGGCTGATTTTACGGATATGGCAATGCGCTTCATGGATATACGCAAGAGAGTTTACACTTTTCCGAAAATGGGCGAAAAGGCATATTTTGTGGCTATCCCCACATCTGCGGGAACAGGCTCGGAGGTAACTCCTTTCGCAGTTATCACCGACGAGAGCACAGGAGTAAAATACCCCCTTGCCGACTATGAGCTCCTGCCGAATATGGCAATAATCGACACCGACCTCCACATGAGCGCACCTAAGGGACTTACCTCTGCTTCAGGTATAGACGCTGTAACTCACGCTCTCGAAGCATACGCCTCTGTAATGGCGACAGACTTCACAGACGGTCTGGCACTAAAGGCTCTGAAAATAATATTCGAGTATCTCCCACGCGCCTATGACAACGGTCCCAACGATCCCGAAGCAAGAGAGAAAATGGCCAATGCCGCAACAATGGCAGGTATGGCTTTTGCAAACGCATTTCTCGGCGTCAGCCACTCCCTTGCACATAAGCTGGGAGCTTACCACCATATCCCCCACGGTATCGCAAATGCCCTTGTAATTGAAGATGTACTGCGCTTCAATGCGGCGGAAACTCCTGCAAAAATGGGTACTTTTCCTCAGTATGACCACCCTCATACTCTTGAACGCTATGCAGAGGTTGCGGATTATCTCGGACTTGGCGGAAAAACTCCAAAGGACAAGCTTGAAAAGCTCATTGCCGCTATAAGGGAGCTCCGCCATAAGATCGGCATAAAGGATACTATCGCAGATTACGGCGTTTCCGAAAAGGATTTCATGGCTACTCTCGATGAAATGACAGAAAATGCATTCGATGACCAGTGTACAGGTGAAAATCCTCGTTATCCGCTTCTCAGCGAGATAAAGCAGATATACCTCAACGCTTATTACGGCAGAACATTCACCGAAAAAGAGTATCCAAAGGCTTGAAAGGAGACTATGCTATGAAACTTGATAATTGTATCTCAGAAAGAATAAATAAGAAGATATTCCGTGATGGAAACAAGTGCATAAAGCTGTTTGACGAAGTATTTTCAAAGTCCGACGTTCTCAATGAAGCTCTCAACCATGCGAGAGTTGAGGAAACGGGACTGAATGTGCCTGAGCTTTATGAAGTTACAAGAATTGACGGAAAGTGGGCTATTGTTTCGCAGTTTATCGAGGGAGAAAGGCTCTCGGACCTTATTGCGGCAAATCCTAAAAAATACGATGAATATATGGAAATGTTCGTGGATATACAGCTTGATATCCAGTCAAGAAATTGTCCACTTTTAAGCCGTCTGAAAGACAAAATGAACCGCAAGATTGACCTTACCGACCTTGACGAGACCACAAAATATGACCTTCACACCCGCCTTGACGGCATGAAGAAGCACAACAAGCTTTGCCACGGCGACTATACTCCCTCAAATATTATCATAACTCCTGATAACATGCCATATATTCTCGACTGGGCTCACGCTACCCAGGGCAATGCTTCCGCAGACGCAGCAAGGACGTATCTCACCTTCTGCCTTGAGGGAAATATCGCAGGCGCAGACAAATATCTCGAACTTTTCTGCAAAAAGAGTGCAACTGCAAAGAAATATGTTCAGTCATGGATGCCTATAGTCGCAGCTTCGCAATCTGTGAAGAAAAAGGATAAGGAAAAAGACATTCTCCTTTCATGGGTGAATGTGGTAGATTATGAATAAAAACGTCAGAAAATACATTGTTCTTAGTTTGAATGCAGTGCTTTCGGGCATAATGATAAGCGTCGGCGGTACGGTGTATCTGCTGTGTGAAAATAAGATAATCGGCAGTTTCCTTTTCAGCTTCGAACTTTTCACCATAGTTCAGAGAGGCTTTGCTCTGTATACAGGAAAAGTCGGTTATATCCCCGAAAACTCTCCCGTCTATATTATCGAAGTAATCGTCACGCTTATCGGAAATGCCGCAGGTACTGCATTTGCAGCAATTATGCTGAGGCAGACAAAGTTCTCGCAGGCGCTTCGTGAAAAAGCAGACATATGTATGACCGCAAAGACAGGCGATACCATCGTCAGTCAGCTTATCCTCGGTGCTTTCTGCGGAATGCTAATGTACCTCGCAGTGGACAACGCTAAGGAATGCACAAAAAGAAATGCCGATCTGTCACTTGTTTTCGGCATTTCCATACCCGTTATGATATTCATAATCTGCGGCTTCAATCATTCGATAGCAGACGCATTTTATATGTTTATGGCAGGGACTTTCTCTCAGGATATGTCGTACATACTGACAGTTGCGGCAGGAAATGCCATAGGAGGTATGTTGATACCAATCGTAAAAAAGATAACCTCATCTTGATACTTCCGTATATACAAAACAAGGCAGGGATTTTTATTCCCTGCCTTTTTTTCTGTGTAATTATTCTTCCTTTCCTTTCGTCGCATTTTCATACTGCTTTTTAAGCAAAGTTTTCCAAATTATGATAAATAATCTGAAATTGAATGTAAAAAACAGCCGCTCTGTATTATTATGAGCGACTGTTTTTTATATGGAGAGTTTTTGACCAGATTGCGGTATTTAAACAAGATAAAGCGGTGTAACGCTTTTATATTCCTTTCCCATATAACTGAAATTATCAATAAATACCTGAACAGAAAACGATCTTTTCATATTGTCCTCGTTTACAATATCTTCAGCGTTACCGAAAATATTTGTGCCGTCCCTGTTAAGGATAAGTGCTTTATCAGATATTTTCAAGGCGTGTTCGGGATAATGAGTGTTAACAATTGCAGATATACCTCTTTTTTCTGATAACTTTCTTATAGTTTCCAGTATTATCAACTGATTTTTGAAGTCAAGATTTGACTCAGGTTCATCAAGTACAAGCATGGAAGGATCTATGGTGAGAGCCCTTGCAATAAGTACCATCTGCAGCTCACCGCCGCTCATTTCAGTGCAGAGTTTGTCTGCAAGATAGGTTATTCCCATATCCTCCATTGCACGTTCAGCCGCGGCACGGTCCTCGGCTTTGGGCTGTGAGAACGTACCGAGGTGAGCGCTTCTTCCGAGCGTTACCATGTCTATTGCGGAATATCCGAAAGCAGAGCCTTTTGCTTGTGGAACATATGCTATCTTCTGCCAGAAATCACGGCTTTTAATATTTTTTATGTCTATGCCGTCTATGAGTGATTCTCCGCTTTCCCATTTTAAAAGTCCCATCATACATTTCAGCAGAGTAGTCTTTCCCACACCGTTTGAACCAAGTACGGATAAAACTTCACCATCCCTGACTTCAAAATTGATATTCCTGAGTATTTTTGTATTTTTATAGCCGAAGCAACCGTTTTTTACCTCGAATTTCATGTCCAGGAACCTCCTGTTTTTCTTAGAAGTATTATAAATACGGGAGCACCTATTATTGCGGTAAGTATGGATATAGGTATCTCTGCGGAAGTCGCACTTCTTGCAAAGGTGTCCATAACTCGTATGCGCCTGTTTTGAATCTGATTTTTGGAGATATATCATTTTTCATCGTATCCTGCAACTTTTATCAGATCAGATTGAGTATCCCTATTAGTCCGAACATAGAGAGCCCTAAGCTCGGCATGATGATTCCGGGGAGATCTTGAAATTTTATCGGATCAATTTTGCGGCAGGTCACGCCAAAGATCAAGAATACAATTGGATTCAGCAGTACACATATCTTTGGTACATCAAGTGCTCCGTTCAAAATAGCGATTATCACAAGAACTGTCGGTACTAAAAGCGAAATATAGCCTGTGAAGAATGTAGGTGTTATCTGTTTATAGAGCTTTTCAAGAATATCATCGGCGATTTGCAGATTACCGTGTATCATTGCACCTTTGTAAATAAGCGCCTGCAGGCAAACAAAAGCATGAATAAAAATACCTGCCATTGCTCCGAAATATCCGAAACCGATTGTCATATAACCGAGCAGCGAATGTGTTTCAGCTATCTGCATACCGATAGAATAAAAACCAAGCCCTACTAACGCATCACCTATCATAGCAAGAGCGATTGAAAGTCCAAATCTCCAATCTGCCATTTTGATCCAGTTGCTGTCAATATTCTTTGAAGTTCCAAGCTTTTCATTTCCTTTACCTTTCAAATCAAAGAGAATATCTCCCGTGCAACAAAGCAGACCGCCAATCAGACCTAATATTGAAAAAACTAAATACATAGTATGCTCCTTTTACATTCTTTTAAATGGTATACATCTGTTTACGCATTTGCAGTATTCTTCGTACTCCTGCCCGTAAAGCTCATGCAGCCATTTTTCCCTCATCATTACACCCTATCAATGCATTAAGCACTATGCTCACTTCTTTCCCACAAGCAGTGATGAACCGCTCAGTCCGAGAACTTTTGCTTCTCCCTTTGACATGAACATACCGTCTGCAGTGTCGATCAGCTCAACGACTTCATAGCCCTCGTTATAAAGTTCGTTTATGAATTGCTGCATATCACCATAGCGAGCCTTTGACATAATGTCATGTATTGCAAATGTGCCGCCTTTTTTCAGCACACGCAGAGTTTCACGGAGAAGCTCCTGTTTGTTTACTCCTGTGATATTATGGTAAACATAATTGCTTGTAACTGCGTCAAAAAATTCATCGGGATAATCCAGCCTGCAGGCGTCACCCTGATGAAATTCCGTATTCTGAACACCCTCAGAATCAGAATTATCCTCGCAGAGCTGCTGGCTGAACGATGCATATTCCTTGCCCCAGCGATCTATACCGACCATTCTGCCCTGCGGATTTCGCTTTGCACAAGCAATGGTCAGCGCACCGCTTCCGCAGCCTACATCAAGTCCGATACCGCCTTCGGGCAGCGTGATATATTTCGCAGTACCCTCGACGATTGCTTTTGAAAGCTGTCGGTTGCCGTTGTATGAGAATTTACAGTGTGCATAAATGCTCCACGCCGCCATAGCACCGCAGACAAGTGTGCCTGCGCCTGCCGTTCCGACAAGAACTTTTTTCAGCTTCGGATCTATATCCAAACATATCAGGGCTGCTGTTCCGGCACCAAGAAAAGCCGTTCCCGCGGTCAATGCAGTTATCATTCCGTTTGGTACCCAGTTCTTATAATTTGTACTCATTTTTAACACTCCTTTAATAGAAAAATCATTTTTCAAATCTGAACAGTTTTTTCGTTATAGTGTAAATCACAACAGCAACAGCTATTCCAATTATCAATACAACAGGAAATGCCCATGCAGGGCTGCAATTCATTAGTGTGTCCGCATAACCGCTCGGCATCTCTTCAACAGCACACTCATAGGTATAATCACGATTGAACCATATCTGTCCATAGTATCCAAATGCAGAAAATGTCATAATGACCGAAGCAATCAAGTTGCCTGTTGAGATATACTTAAATGCCAAGCGGATAAATTCCGCAAGCACTGCAATAACTATGACAGGGACACAGTGCCACAGATTTGCGTCCTGCATCGCAAAGAACGTAACAAGCATTCCGAGTGACAGACAGCAAGCGACTCCAAACGCTTTAATTTTATCAAAGGCTTTTGCTGCAACACCTGTTACGAGCAATCCGGCGGTTATCTGATAGCAAACGAATAAAACCGGATGTATCACCCCAAATACGCAGACTATAAACGACATCACAACGTAAAGGACAATATACAGAAGCATCCATAAAGCGTTTTTCTTGTTCCATTTCTTTTCAGAATTCATTATCATTTCTCCTTATTGAAGTAGTTTTGTATCAGCCGCATCACTTCATTAAATGCGGCTTCAGGCATGTCATTTATCTCCTGCTTTTATCATCGTACCGTAAACAATACCGCAAATATTGCCATTTCTATGATAATGACAGGGATGCTCATATCAATTTATACCTTCCTTGTTGTACATCAGATCATATATCTTACAACCTGCTGCGGTTCGCGTCTGAACAAGCTTCATTCCGAGATGCACATATCTGTCGCATTTGCCCTTTGCATCTGTATCAAGTATGCAGGGACAGCCGTTTCTGTCTGCCATTTTATAGGCAAACTCCATAAGCTTCCGCATATATCCCTGTCCTTGATACTGTTCTGTAACAATCAGCATTTCAACCTTGACGTAGGGCTTCTTCTGCCTTTTCATCTGTATCTCGAGTGGCTTGATGTCACAGCCGCTGTTTGCATTTTTCAAAAATGAAAACAGTTTTCCCCAGCCGCCGAGCGCATTTTTCATTCGTCGTGCCATTCTGACAATGCTTCGGAAATTCGGATGGTTTCCTTTTGTATCGGTGATGAGGATATATCCCTCTCCGTAATCGGTGCAGTAAAACGTTCCGCTTTCGATGCCAGCAATAACAAAGGACTTCATGTATTCGGTCATAGCCGATTTTGACGGAAAGAACGGCTTCAATCCGCCTTCATTGGGTTCATATGGGAAATCCCAGAACGACGCACCGATTAGTGCGGATATTTCATCTATTTTCTCTTTTGATAATGAGCGTACTTTTTTCATTGCTGTTCCTTTCCTCTGTGCATGGTCATTCTCGGAAATAATCGTAACGTTACCATCTGAAAGTTGCCCAGCGATCATTCATCTTAGGCAGTAACAGCGCAAAAAGCTTTGCCCGTATGCTGTACTTCTTCATCTCTTCATTGAAGCTGTGTTCCTCCACAAATTCTATTCCCTCTGTAAGATCAGCGATCTCCTTTCCCGAATCAGTGCCAGACATGAAGTGCGCATTTGTATTTTTTACTGTATCGTGATGCTTTTCGCTTTTCTGCATTGCCTTGCAGTTCTGCTCAGCGATAAGTACACCGCCGTCAGGAAAATTGTTTTTCAGAACTTCAAGAAAAGTACGGATCTGATCGAGTGTCAGGTACATAAATAAGCCCTCAGCAATAAAAACAGGCTTGGATTTTCTGCCCACAAGCGCTTCCTGTACCGTTTTACACCAGTCGCTTTCCAGTGCATTTCCTGCAATCATAGTTACACGTTCACGTTCAGTAAAAGCCTTTCTTCTTGCAGCGATAGAATCGGGAAGATCAAGATCGAACCACAGTATTTTGCCGTTGTCCACTCTTTCAAATCTGTTGTCAAATCCAGCGCCAACATTCACGATAACTGTATCGGGAGCATTCTGAATGATTCCCTTTAGTTGGCGATCAAGCATGATTGTTCGTGCAATTACTCCTTCATGAGACATGAACTTATCATACGGAGTTGTATCTATATTCAGCGCCTTTATGATCTCCACTGCTTTCCTGTCTTTGACACGAGCGTTTTTTCTGAGTGTTTCATTTGCCTTCACAGCAAGGGGAATAAGTGCAGTAGTCTGCACATCGCCTAATCTTAATTCCATAATAATTACTCCTTTAATATTTATTCCATGCCTTTCAGCACTTCTACCATGTCTATTTTCTTTATTCTGCGCGAGAACATAAAGCTGACAAGTACGGATACAGTCATTACAAATATTGCTGCAATTATATACGTTGTCGGTGCAATATAGCATGGCCAGTCAACTGCGTCGCCGTTTGAGTCCATCATTGCCTGTAACGGTACACGTCCGAGGGGGAGTCCCAATATGCAGTCGACAATGGACAGCCACAGGTTTTGTGTAGAGAGCAGTCGGCGTATAGCGCTGCTCTTAAAGCCAAGAACCTTAAGTGTAGCAAATTCCTTTTCGCGCTCATTGAATGAAAGATTACCTGAATTGTAGAGAACGATCACAATAAGCAGAACTGAGAATATTACCATGAAGTATACGAGCAGATTCATTATCTCCATCATCTTGTCAAACGCAGCGATAAGGTCTTTCATACTGTGAACAGCGGAAACACAGTCGTTATCGGCAATTTTTTCACAGTTGTTCTTCGATACCAGCATTACAGGACGGAACTTCATTCCTGCCTTTTCGTAATCCTCACGCAGCATTGTAATTCCCGTTATATTCGGGTGGCGTGATATAAGTCCTATTTTACTCTCGTTCCATTCAGAACCTGTCGCTGTTTTCCAGTAAACCTTGTCTCCCTCTGAAAGTCCAAGCTTTTTTGCCTGTTTCATAGTCAGAGCAACAGTGCCTTTCTTTATGGGAGTTGTTCTGAGCTCTGTATCCGATACGCAGTAGAGCTGCTCACCCTCGGTAACTGCCAGTTTACAGCTTATAATACCGTCGGAAGTCGGGTGTTCCTTTGCTGCTATGGATACTGCTTCCATAGCTATAAGCTCGCCGCCTGTCTCGTTTTTCAGTTCCTCAGCCTCTTCGGGAGTACAGCTGTCATTGAGCAGCACCTGATACTCATAATTCTGGATATCATGGAAATACCAGTCACGGACATAATCTACTGTGTCATAGGCACCAAGTCCAAGCTCCATTATCATCATACCCATGCAGGTGCCGAAAACTCCCATAAACGCTCTCATTTTAGAACGTGATATATCGCGGAGATTATACCTTACATTGAAACTGAGCTTCTTCCAGAACGGCAGCTTCTCAAAAATGCAGGGCTTTGCAGTCTTGGCAGCCGCAGGTCTGAGAGCTTCCGACGGATGTATCTTCAGTATCTGCTTGCAGCTAAGATAAGACGTTCCCGTACATATAAACACAAGAACCGCCGCAACTATGATACTCTTATAGCTGAATCCCGGCTGCCAGTTCGGAAGAGTGTAGAACTGACTGAACATATTCACCATAAGTCTGCCGAATGTCAGTATACCGAGAATTATTCCAAGGGTACAGCCAATCGTCGACAGTACAAAGCTGTAACTGAGATAGTGAGCAAGTATCTTTCGCTTTTTCATGCCGAGAGCGTTAAGCGTACCTATCTGTGTTCTCTGCTGTGCTATCATACGTTTCATAGTGGTGATAATAACGAGCAGTGCAATAGCTACGAATACAAAAGAGAATATGTACGAAAAGCTGTCGTGCTGAACAAGCTCGTCCGAAAGCTGATACCAGCCGCGAATACTGTTCCTGTCGGCGAAATATGCGTAATTATCGCCAAGAGCATTTGCGATATCCTTTTCGTAGCTAAGTGCCTTGCCATTACAAGTAAATATCAGTTCGTTGTTGATACGCATTTCCTCTGGCAGGACTTTCTGCGATAAATAGGCAAATCCTATGTTATGAAAATCCGTATCAGTATCAGTCGAGGCGCAGGCAAATTCATATTCTGGAGTAACGATAAGTCCCTTGACTTCTTTTTCAATGTCAAGTCCCATAACATGAACTGTGAATTTGTCACCAACTTTTATTCCCCATGTCTCGGCAAACCGGCTGAACAGCCACAAACCGTTCTCGTCGTCTGCATTGAAGTCAGCACCTTCAACTGTACGCGGGATCGTCACATCAGCACTGTTCTGAAAATAGCAGTACATTTCCGCAGTGCTGTATTTTTCATCAGCTTTACCAAGCACCTCCGTGCGGCGCTGTACATCTTTGATACCGTTGATGTCTGCAATTCTTTTTGCATGTTCCTCATTAAAATCTGCACCGTATATCCAGCCGTCAGCAAAGTTTGAACTGTTTTCAAAATCGTTTCTTGCTTTGTTACCGCCTATGACATTTGCCTGAAATCCCGTATAGCACCACATTGCTATCAGTGACAGGATCATTATTGAAAAGAACTGTGCAAAGTTTGCCTTGATGTCACGAAGCATTTTCCTTCTGAGCATTGCCGTCACCTCACCACTCGATATCGTTTACGGACAGCGGGTTCTCATTGGTCTTTACAGACTTTATCTTACCGTTCCTCATATGGATTATACGATTTGCACACTTTGCGATATCTGCATTATGTGTAACAAGAATCACTGTATTTCCATGCTCTGTGGAAAGCTTTTGCAGCAGATCAATGACCAGCTTTCCCGTTTCCGAATCAAGTGCGCCCGTAGGCTCATCGCCGAGGATTATCTTCGGATCTTTGGCAAGAGCTCTTGCAATAGATACTCTCTGCTGCTGACCGCCTGACATCTGCGTCGGAAATTTATTCTTCTGGTCGGCAAGTCCCACGCGCTCAAGCATTTCATCCGCACTGAGCGCAGATCTCTTTATGTCCTTGACAAGTGCTACATTTTCGTAAGCGGTAAGTCCTGGCAGAAGATTATAGAACTGGAATATGAAGCCGATAGTATCAGCTCGGTATTCCGAAAGCTGTTTATCGCTATATGAAGATATATCCTTGCCATCAACGATCACCTTGCCCTCCGTCGGTACGTCCATTCCTCCCAGCATATTCAGCACAGTGGACTTTCCGGCACCCGACTGTCCGAGTATGACTACAAATTCTCCTTTTTCTATGGTAAAGCTCACATGGTCTACTGCAACCTGCTTTCCCTCACCTTTACCATAAATTTTTACTACGTTCTCGAATTCAACTGTTTTCATATATATCCCTCCAATTTGTTAGCTTTTGCAAACTTAATATCAAAAAAATAAATCCTTCAATCTGTTATTTTCTTGCGATACTATCTCAGGATGCTTCTGAAAGAAAAAATCAAAAAGTGCTTTATATGACTCGTCGCACATACTATGCTCCATTTTACATGCATCGATTTTTGCATTTTCTTCTCCTACGCCCAGATATCTTAGCATATAAAAGAAAAAATAATATCTTCCTTTTATCTTTCTGGCAAGTTTCATTCCTTTTCTTGTCAGAATAATATGAGAACCGTTTATACCTTCAATGTATCCTTCTTTCTCCAGTTCGTGAACAGCTATACTGACCGTTGGCTTTGAAACGCCAAGTTCTCCGACTATATCAATACCTCTGGCACTGCCGCACGATTCCTGAATTTTGAGTATAGTTCTAAGATAATTCTCCGTTTTTTCCTTACCGAGCACTAAAACACCTTCTTTAATTGTATAATAATAGTTAGTACGTAATAACTTAATATTAAGATTATACCACTAAATATTTGTATTGTCAACATGAATCATAAAAATGGGGAGTAAATGTAATAATGCTTGTGATTGCATTTCTCTCATAATATTGCGTAAGAACCAATAAGAACCTAACGCCTATTTGGACGAATATGCCAATGAAGTCGGCGGTGAGATCACTGCTGCTCCTGATGAAGTTCCTGCACGTATGAAAAAGCTTTTATCACAGTACAATGACATGAAAGAAGTCACTCTTGAAGATATAATCGACTTTCACTATCAGTTTGAGTCAATACATCCGTTCCAGGACGGCAACGGCAGAGTCGGCAGGCTTATCATGCTGAAAGAATGCCTGCGACATGATATAGTTCCGTTCATCATATCCGATGACCTGAAAATGTTCTACTATCGAGGCCTCAAGAACTGGGAACAGGAACGCGGATGGCTGACAGATACTGTATTGACCACACAGGATCGTTTCAAGGCTTATCTTGATTATTTTCAGATAAAGTATTAAAATGAATATACACAAACAGTAAGTCCTCACAAATGTGAGGACTTATTTGCATATTGAGTTCAGTTGCCATTTTTCACAATCAATCGAAAAACTTACTGTGGACATTATTTTGAACATTATTCAAAATTCGAACATCCTTTCTGATTTTCAGAATAGCTGACCTATACATCAAAAGTGAACCAAAGCTGAATAAAAATGGAAAAATAGCGGCTTTAGTGCTGCTCTCCATATGATTAGTTAACTTCAGTGGTGATTTTGATTTATCAACTTCAATTGTCAAGTAACACTTACAGCACATTCTACGACGAACTTGCCGTCAGTTGTTTCGATACGAAGCTTTGTAGTACCCTTTTCTATACCTGTAATGGTTCCGCCTGTACATGAAGCTATGCTTGCATTTGCAATGGTCCATTTCAGGTCGGCAGTAGTATATCCCGACGAATATGAAGCCACTGTAATTCCGACGGTCTCGCCTTTTTTCACGCTGACATACGCTTTGTCAAGCTGTAGCGAACCGCTTATACCGGTTACTGTTGTCTGAGCAGTATCAAGTTCGTTGCTCACCGCATCGCTCAATTTAAAGAGATTGTTGCCAAACATAACCGGTCGAGCCAGATGAGTATATCCGTCATCATCGGTATACTTGCTTTCCTTAAATGAATTCGATAGATATACCGTACCTGTAACAGAATATCCTGATGGATATGATTGGTTTGATGACTTTATCTGGACAACAGATAATGAAGAAATAGCCTATGTTGAAGAATACGGTGTTGTATATGGAATATCTAAAGGTCATACAACAGGCCGTGTCGTTTCTAAAGATGGTTTGTTCAGTCAAGAATTTGCAATTTTTGTCAATTAAATGCTCTATTGATTTGAACGACCTCTGGACACGTTGTAACAGAAGATGGTTTATACTATAAGGATTTCTCTGTTATCAGCGATATGAGAGCGATATCAAAAGCTACCGTGATCTTACGCTTGCGTGGTACAAGGTATGCTGGCCGTGGATGGCGCTTTACAGTGCAATACTTCCGTGTACGGCACTGGTCATGCTGCCCGTCGGAACGCTGTTTGTTATCAATGGCACATCAACGCTCGCTGATCTGGTACTGGTATTCTGCCTGTCACTGTCTATCGGTGTACCTCTGCTGAAAGCTCTCAGCTTTGCAGGAAAATTTCCACAGCTGGGCTACAAGATAGACGAAATTGAAAAGGCTATGGACAATGAGCCTTTGAAAACTAATGATAATTCGTTTATCGGTAATTCACATATCGTAAGATTTGAAGATGTACGCTTTGCTTACAAGGAAAAAGAAGTCCTGCACGGCGTATCCCTTGAACTCAGTGAGGGAACGCTCACAGCTCTTGTGGGAGAATCGGGCGGCGGCAAATCTACTATCGCAAGTCTGCTGACACGCTTCTGGGATGTTAAAAGCGGTGAAATACTTCTGCGTGGTACGGATATACGAAAGATACCTCTTGCAACGCTTATGGATAATATCAGTATGGTGTTCCAGAGGGTGTACCTGTTTCAGGATACGGTCTACAACAATATCGCTCTCGGCAGACCTGATGCAAGACGTGAAGAAGTAATTGAAGCGGCAAAAAAGGCTCGTTGCTATGACTTTATTATGGAGCTGCCGGACAGCTTTGATACGGTTATAGGTGAGGGCGGCGCAAGCCTTTCGGGAGGTCAGGCACAGCGCATTTCTATCGCAAGATGCATACTGAAAGATTCGCCAATTGTCATTCTTGACGAAGCCACCGCAAGCGTTGACGCTGACAATGAAAGCTACATACAGCAGGCAATATCCGAGCTTTGCAAGGGAAAGACACTGCTCGTTATCGCACACAGGCTCAACACTATCGCTCATGCGGATAACATTATGGTCATCAAGGACGGACAGATTGCTGAGTCCGGCGACCATAAGAAACTTATGGATATTGGCGGTATCTATCATAACATGGTCACAAAACGTGCAGTCAGTACAGGTTGGAAGAATTAAAAAGGAGTTATACTAATCAATAAGCTCCTGTTCAAACCCGAAGGAACTATCATCTGCACTGTTATATTTCCTTTTGCTTTTTTATCATGGCAAAGATCAGTGGGGAAGCCATATATTATTTTTACAAGCTAATTGATATCGGTGACCTTTTCTGCTATAATACCATAGGAGTTTTCCTTTGTACATATCCGCCATCTGATGCTTTTTGAACTGTAACATGGGTGTAATCCCAATAATATGAATGTAGAAAACCGGCGACATATGCAGCAGACTTTTAAGAGTAACGATACTCCTGCCCACTCAGATCATAATTCAGAAGAAGTTGCGGTGCCCTTGTATCTTTTCAAGTTCATTAAAGAACTTTTTTAATGAATCGAGTATATCATATATAAATACAGTGTCCATTTCCATATCAAAAATGATACCGCTTTTATACCCGTTTTCTTTAGCCTTAAAACAGCCTTTTACATAAAAATGCCCCATTTTGTCAAATCTGAATGTCATGCTGGTTCTCTCCGGCGGAGCATTATTTGCAAGAATTGCAACAGGTTCGCTGCCGGACAGACACTCATAAGAATTATCCAGTTCAACATAAAACGAGTACAGATTTCCCGTGGTTAAATCACATTCAAAACGGCTTTCTATTCCATTGCATTTATAGGATACTTCAAAATCTCCAGCGATACCGCCACGTTTGATCGAATAGCTGTCCTGATGCGGCTTGAATTTAGTGAACGATAAGGTAAAATGTTCTTCTTCCATACCGATATCGATCAGTTTATATGGTAATTCAAATTCATTCATATTATCACCCCTGAATGCTATTGGCTTCTTTATATAAAACTGCATTGTCATTTAGTTGCGTAAAATCTTTCCTGCGGGATCACTATACCTGTGAACCTGTTCCATAAGCAGCGATTTCGTCAGAATCACGATTATCGCCTGTAAATTGTATTATACACAATTTATAGGTGATAATCAAGAGCTTTGGAATAAAAACGTCAATTATCACTTTAACAATCATACTTCAGCCTTCGGTTTTACTTCCATAAACGTTCCTTTCTTTGCCGTCAAAAGGATAATCCAATTATTTTCCACCTAAACCGTAAGAAAATGGGTTTAACATTTTGTGCATATGCTATATGATAAATACAGAAGCTTTTCTTGTAAATACAAACCGTGACATTAAAGGAGGAAACGACTATGAACAAGATCAGAACAGTTAAGGCTGTGCTTGCAGGCATGCTGGCGGGAACAACGATATTCTCAGCGTCATTGCCCGCAGGCATATCCACAAAGAAGCTGAACGCAAATGCAGCAGATACGTATATCTTCCACGACACATTCGAGAACGGTAACGACGACTGGGAGGGCAGAGGCGGCGCTTCAGTCAATACAGGCGGTACAGCATACGCAGGAAACGGAGCGCTTACGGTATCTGACAGAGGAAGCGCATGGCACGGCGCTATGAAGTCACTGGATACCGCTGTATTCAAAGCAGGCGAGGAATACAGCTTCACCGCAGCAGCTGCGGGTTCGGGCAATATGATGCTCTCTCTCCAGTATAAGGACGCTTCGGACAAAACAGTATACGACCATATCGCAAACGGACAGTCATCGGGAGATTACGTGCTGCTCTCAAATACCGGCTATATCCTCCCCGAGGGCTCGGATTATGTCCTTTACTTTGAAACAGAAACAGGCACGGACAGCTTCACCATTGATGAGGTGACAGCTGCAAAGGCAGGCGCTCAGACAGGCGGAAGCAGCTCAGTGAATACCATACGCGGAGATATGAACGGCGACGGAACAGTGGATGTATTCGACCTTGTTGCGGCACGAAAGGCCCTGCTTACTTCTTCAGCGACCGATATTTATACTGCGGACGTTGACGGGGACGGCAGCTTCGCAGTAAACGACCTTGTCATACTCTCAAAATTCATTCTTGCGCAGATAAACGAGTTCCCGAAGCCGGCAGTTACTACGACTACGACAACTGCCACTGCTCCTGTGACTACTACCGTAACAACTGCCGACGCAAGCAAGTATATGGCAAGCATACGTGACAAGATAACGGTAAATGTACCCTCCAACGTTCTCAAGGGAGCTGAGGGCAAGCTTGAGCATATAACCTATTTCTCAAAGAAAGCAAACCGCGAAAAGGGCGCAAACGTATGGCTCCCTCCCGGATATGACAGCAGCAAGAAGTACCCCGTATTCTATGTAAACCACGGCTACGGCGGCGATGAGTCCGCTATGGTGAACGGTATGGGTGTGCGTGAGATAGCTACCAACCTTATCAAGAGCGGCGAAGCAGAGCCGATGATAATCGTATTCACCAACCAGTATACAGACCCCAACCATGCCGCACAGACAGGAAACGGTCAGGCAGACGTCCCCGGCTATGATAATTTCGTGGAGGATATGCCCGACAGCCTTATGCCTTATATCGAGTCCCACTACCCTGTCAAGACAGGACGTGAGAATACGGCTGTTGCAGGCTTCTCCATGGGAGGACGAGAGTCCCTCTATATCGGCATGAAGTGCTGCGACAAGGTGGGATATATCGGCGGCGGCGCACCTGCTCCGGGTATCTTCCCCACAAAGGACCAGTTCATGACACACCCGGGAGTTATGAGCAAGGACGATATGCGTATCGATCCTCCCTATTCGCCGTATATACTTATGATAGCAGGCGGAACTGCTGACAATATGGTAAACGACTTCCCCAAGCAGTACAGCGATCTGTTCACACAGCACGGCACAGAGAATATCTATATCTCCGTCCCCGGCGGCGGTCACGACAGCAGTACGGTAATACCGCTCATGTATAACTTTATCAGATTCATCTTCAAGGCATAATAAAAACAAGGTACTTTCCGTATCACAAATACGGAAAGTACCTTTTGCATTATGATATTTTACAGAACTGCGCACATGAAATATTCTTTCCGAAAAATGCAGTGCCCTCGTTTTTGTCAAAGATCATTCTGCATATATTGAGGGCAGTGCTGTACTTCCTGGTGTTACGCACGTTTATGCACTTGCTGAACTCTGCGGAAATGTTATATGGCACCACGACCTCGTCAAGGAACGACAGCGCCTCCTTCAGCAGGTGTGAGCTTCGGGAATTTGCGGTCATCCTGTTGAACAGGGCAGCAGCCGCCTTTATTATTCGGTTTTCCGCACGATCGGGAGTAAAAACGTCATGCCGCACATAGATACGCTCCCTGTGCACAAGATTCCGCCGTATATTCTCTGGAAAAAGGATAGTTCCATGGACAGCCGTCATATTCTCCTCACGGCTGGTATACGTGGAAAGTACGCCGCTTTTGATTATCTTCATGGTTTCCCCCGCAAAAACGGATATAAAGTACTCCATGGAATTCATATCCGGTTCGAGCTCAGACGGACGAAATGTATACCCGCACCGCCTGCAAAGCTCAGCGCACAGCTTCTTTCTCGCCTCAGTTTCGCCGCCCTCGTCATGAGGAAGTATCTCCACAAGGGTGCCGTCGGCAAGTGCGGCAAATCCGCAGTATGAGCCGGCTATGAACCACTTTGCGCCGTTTTTACGCCCGATAGTAACTGCCTTCCTGCCGTCGAGCTCGCAGTCCTCGGCAAACTCGGCGAGTATTTTTGTAAGCTCGCCCTTTTCCTTTGAAAGCTCTGCTATCCTTTCATTGGCCGATACGCAAATATATCTGCTGTACATTGTATTCTCCGATCATCAGGATTTATCGCTGTAGATGTTTATGAACTGCTCCTTTTTCCAGTTCTTCGGATCACCGAGACGGTACAGCTTCTGGCCCGAATCGAACTGCTTGATATACTTCGGAGTTATGCACTCGATAAAGGAATTCTTATCGTTGAGGATAAGCCTTATCCTTTCGTAGTCATCGAAGAAATACTCCTGAAGGAGCGGTATTATCTTTGTTGAGAAAACATCTCTCAGCTCGTCGATGGTTTTGATACAGCCCTTGCTGTTCATGAAATATGCATGACCTACAGCGTGCTCGCGGTCGTAGTAATACTCTATGCGCTCATTCAGCGCAGTCAGGAGCTGACACAGGTCAACACCGCCGCAGTCTCCGAGCAGGGAGGGTTCTGGCATCATTTCAATGAAGTCGAATCTTCTTCTCAGCGCGGTGTCGAGCATAGCTATGGAACGGTCGGCAGTATTCATAGTTCCGAGGATATAAAGGTTTGCAGGCACAAAGAACTCGGTCTGCGAATACGGCAGTATGACCGAGGTACCGCGCTTTGACTCCTCGATAAGTGTGATGAGTTCACCGAATATCCTTGATATATTTCCTCGGTTGATCTCATCGATGATAGCTACGAAGTTCATATGAGGGCTCTTTCCCGCCTTTTCGCACAGGGACTTGAAGATACCGTTGTACGGACGGTATACTATCGTGGTATCGGAATGGGCTATGTTAGTATCGTTGCCGAATCTGTCAACTACGACAGGTCTGATACCCTCTACAAATTCCTCATAGCTCAGCGACTGGTGGAATGTGGTGAACCTTATCTGCCCGGAAGCGGCGTACTTGTCATACCTGGCCCGTATGGCAGAATACGGCTCTCCGCTGTCGATCTTTTCTCCTTCTATCAGCTCAACGGCATACTTCACCACATTATAGGTCTTACCTGTTCCGGGAGGTCCGTAGAGTATCTGATTGAGCGGAGCTCCCGAGCTCTTGAAGTGATGCTCGGAAACAGGTGCAGCAGCCGCGGCGGCAGGCTCGTCATGGGTATTGATAAGCTTCCAGGACATGAGGTCAAATATCCTCATGTTCTTGAATTTAAAGATCGAATCGCGGAAATCAATGATCTTGTGACAGTTGATGATATACTGCGTTATATCATCTGTTTCCTTGAGTTCGAGACCAAGCTCTTTGAAAACTATGGAATCTGTGGTTCTTTCGCCAAGGATAGGGAAGGTATAGGGCTTAAGACAATGAAGTATCCTTGACACGGCAAATACAGGCATTCCCGTGCCCTTCAGCTGAGAATTAATCATCTTCTGAGCTGTTATAAGGAGCTTATTGTCCGTTTCAAGTCCCGAAAGGTTTATGCACATCTTGAAAAAGAACTGTATCGCTTCGGCTTTTTCGGCGATGAGCGACTCCCTGAACGAAAACGGAGCTGTCAGGAATTCCATTTCCTGTTTTCCGACCACATGGCTGAAAAGCATTTTCGAGCCCTTGCTCCATATCTTGTCAAGCGTCAGTTCAAGCTCGCGCTTGTCGTTGTGTAGCAGATGGCTTTTCTGAATACGCAGTTTCCACTCGCTTTTATCGTCCTTCCATATTCCCAGTGAGAGATAATACAGCAGATCAAGGTCATGGTAGTCGATAAGAGCGGTCTTTCTAAGCTTTGCATAGCATTCTATCGCTTCGCTTACAGAGCGATAGGTTCCGTCAAATTCATTAGGCTGGATCTCATTTTTACGTTTAAGCTCGTCAATAATAATCGTTCTATCCATTTTATGACAACCTTTCCAATAATATCCTACCATAATTATACCATACCCACAAACAAATTTCAACAGCGTACAGAATTTTTACACATCATTCACAAATAAATGCGTTTTTTGTGGCGGGGTTAATTGTTTTAGCGTAAAGCAGACGCTCCTGTCGCTTTTATATGGGATTTCCGCGTTTTTTTGCAGTTTCCCTCACGCCTTGATTAAAAGAGAGAAACAGTGTATAATTATATAAAAAAGACCGGAAAGTGAGGTGTACCGAATGAAACGTGAACTTGGGATAGCAAAATGCGGTCTTGCCTGCTGTCTTTGCAGTGAGAATGACCGCTGCAATGGTTGTGATTCGGGAGAATGTCCCGAAAATAATTGGTGTGAGAACCGCAAATGCTCTATGGAAAAAGGTCTCGGCAGCTGTGCAGACTGCGGAACAGACTGCAAAAAGGGTCTGCTTTCAAAGATCAAGCCTTATGGCTTTACACAGTTTGTAAAGCGCTATGGCAAAACAGCGCTTCTCGACTGCCTTGAACGCAACGAAAAGGCAGGCGTGATCTATCATTTCGAGGGCATAACAGGTGATTACGATGACTTCGATGACGTCGAAAAACTGATAAACTTCATAAAAACAGGTCAAAGAGACTGATATATCAGCATAATAAAAAAACGGATATCCACATAGATATTCCCGATGATGGACAGCTGCTGCGACCTATGGAGGTCTACGGCACAGCCGATATCAAGCCTGAAGACACAATAGCCGTAAGGCCGGTGAACAGCAACGAGTATTACCGGTTCAGTAATACTGACCTCAAAAAAGACGACAGCTAATCAATATCCCCGCTCATTGAGCGGGGATATGCTTTAATAAATATTGCTGATCGCATAAAAGGTGTTACTTTTCCGCGCTTCTTCGCAATTCCTGATAAAACAGCCCGTGCTCGGTGCAGTACCATACCAGTCTGCCCGAACGGAAAAGGGGCATTGTGAACTGAAGCTCCCACTCGGGATACTGCTTGAACATCATCACAGTGCTGTCCGCAACATAAGCCGCAAAGGAAATATAGTGCTCCTTTTTCATTTCATGCTCTGATGACACGAAAAGCTCTCCGCCGATGTCCTCTACCTTAAGCATATCATCTTTTTCAGCCTTTTCCGGCTCAAGTGCGGCAAGCCTGTTCCCGCAGCAGGTCACAGCAGCCTCCGAGGTAGCGGTAATAATGTTCCCGCACTCCCTGCACACATAAAATCTAAGCTTTTTCATATTGCCTTTCTCACTTTCGTTTTTATTGACCTCTCCCGTCAGGAGAGTCTGTATATCTGTGCCGAATATCTCCGCAAGGGCAGACATCAGCGATATGTCGGGACTGCCGTTGCCGCACTCCCACTTTGAAACAGCCTTGTCGCTGACGTTCAGTCTGTCCGCAAGCTGCTTCTGCGTCAGTCCCGAGTCAAGCCTCATTTTTCTTATCAGCATACCTGTTTTTATCTGATCCATTTCGTTCACCTCATATTCCTTGTCTGTACCCTTATTGTAACCCTGCCAAGCGAAAAAGTCAATCTACGCTCCGTAGAGAAAATCCCCCGCAGCTCGTTAAAGCCGCAGGGGACTGTTCGTTTTACTGCTTTTTCAAAACCATATTGCATCTGCCCCACATTTCATCACCGAAGGGGAAAGCATCGGGAGTTATACGCCTTTCTGTAAAACCTGCGCTTTCGTAGCACTTCCGCGCTCTCTCGTTTACGGTAAACACATTGAGTTGCACAGCGTCCGCTTTCAGTATATCTGTGCAGTATTCCGAGGCGAGCTGTATCATTTCCCTGCCATAGCCATTACCGCGCTGTGCAGGGTCAATAATAACAAAGGCGAGCATAGCTTCATTGTTATCATAGTTTATGGAAGTGCATATAAAGCCCACTACTGTTCCGTCATCTGTAGTAGCAACGAAAGGGCAGTCGCCGTGTCTTATGTACATATCCGCAAGGAACTGCTCAAAAACGTTCTTTTCAAGGGGATATGGAGCATGATTCGCGCTCCACATGGCGTTAGTGCGTTCATCTGTTACCCAGTTCTTTATTGCGTCGAAATCGTGGCTTGGTATGTATGGTCTAAGTCTCATGGTAACACCTCTTTTGAAATTCAGAATGCGAAATTAAAAATTTAGGGGACCGGCGTCTCCGACGTCCCACAAAACGGGCTGTCAGGGACGCCAGCCCCTGCAAACGGTCATTTAATATAAATATTTCGCTTTTCGGGCGGATATTATCTGCCCCTACAGGGAGCGCTAAGGAGCTCCCCGCTAATCACTTCTTGGAAGAAGCTCTCTGGAAGCACTTAATTACCTCAACGATAGGTACTATGCAGGCGCCTGCAAGGAATGCCCACAGATAATTTGCACCTGTGAGCGCTTCAAGTGAGAACATCTCTCTCAGTGCAGGAATAAAGAGCACAGGTATCGTCAGAACTGCCGAAAGCGCAATAGCTCCGATAAGAACTATATTTCTGCTCTTCATGGTGAATATAGAACCCTTGAGGCTTCTCATGTTCCATGCGTGAAGCATTTCGCATATGCAGAGGGTAATGAATGCCATTGTTGTACCGGCCTCGGGAGAGGTCTTCGAACCTATAAGATATGAAACAAAGGTAAGTGCTGCGATGACTGTGCCCTGCCACAGCAGATTAATTCCGAGACCGTCGGAGAAGATGTGTGAATTGCTGCTTCTTGGCTTGCGTGACATGATACCCTGCTCAGCGGGCTCCATGCCGAGAGCTATTGCAGGGAAACAGTCTGAGATAAGATTTATCCAGAGCAGGTGTACTGGGCTGAATATGCTCTTGCCGCCGCCGATGAACAGTGTTGCAACAAGAATGCAGAGCACCTCGCTGAGATTGCTGGAGAGCAGGAACTGTATAGCCTTGCGGATATTGTCATAGATACGTCTGCCTTCCTCCACAGCGCCTACAATAGTTGCAAAGTTATCGTCAGTGAGCACCATATCGGCCACGTTCTTGGTAACGTCTGTACCTGTGATACCCATACCGACTCCGATATCGGCACTCTTGATAGAGGGAGCATCATTTACGCCGTCGCCTGTCATAGCTGTTGTCATGTTCTTCTTGCGCCATGCGTTTACGATACGTACCTTGTGCTCGGGCTGAACTCTTGCGTATACGCTGTAGTCGCCTACGTGCTCGTTGAACTCGTCATCGGGTATCTTTGAAAGCTCCGCACCGGTTAGTGCCTGCTGACCCTCGCCGAGAATACCGAGTTCCTTTGCGATAGCAACAGCTGTATCCCTGTGGTCGCCTGTTATCATAACGGGACGTATGCCCGCTGTGCGGCAGAGACCGATAGCGTCCTTGACTTCGGGACGGACAGGATCTATCATGCCTGTCATGCCTATGTATATAAGATCGTGCTCAAGACCCTCGGGCGAGGTATCTGCCGGAAGCTCGTCGTACTCGCGGTAAGCCGCAAGGAGAACTCTCAGAGCCTGATCTGCCATTTCCTTGTTTCTGCGGAGTATCTCAAGCTTGTCGGACTCCGTCATAATGCGGACGCCGCCCTCCTTGAACATATGTGTGCAGTTTTTCAGCACCTCGTCTGGAGCACCCTTTGTGTACTGGATATAGCCCTTTTCAGTCCTGTGGACTGTTGACATCATCTTTCTGAGGGAATCGAAAGGAGCCTCGGCAACTCTTGGAGTTGCAGCCTCAAGCTCGTATTTTTTAAGTCCGCACTTGTGTGCATAAGCTACGAGAGCAGCCTCTGTAGGCTCACCCGCAACCGTATCGTCGGAATTGAGAACAGCATCGCAGCAGAGAGCCATAGCCTTTGCAAGAAGCTCCTTGTCCTCTGTGTTCTCCTGAACTACTGTCATCTTGTTCTGTGTAAGGGTACCCGTCTTGTCGGAGCATATTACCTGTGCGCAGCCAAGAGCTTCAACAGCGGTAAGTCTGCGTATGATAGCTCCGCGCTTTGACATATTGGTAACGCCTATGGAGAGGACCACCGTAACGACTGCGGCAAGTCCCTCGGGGATAGCTGCTACTGCAAGGCTTACAGCGATCATGAACGAGCTGAGGAAGCCCGGGAGAGTAATAGCGCCCTCCTTGACGAGCATCTGTAAAACATTTATACCAAGAATTATCACGCATATAACAAGTACAGCCACAGAGAGTATCTTGCTGAGCTGATCGAGGCTCTTCTGGAGAGGAGTCTCGTCATCGTCCGCATTTGCGATAGCGCCTGCGATCTTGCCCATTTCGGTCTGCATACCGGTAGCCACTACTACTGCCTCTGCACGTCCGTAGGCGATGCTGCTGCCCATATAGAGCATATTCTTTCTGTCGCCGAGAGGCACCTCCTCGCCTGAGAGTACAGCGCTGTCCTTCTCGGACGGTACGCTCTCACCCGTCAGGGCTGATTCCTCTGCTTTCAGTGCGGCAGCTTCAAGTATACGGCAGTCTGCAGGAACATTGTCGCCTGCTTCAAGAGCAATAACGTCTCCGGGTACCAGCTCCGAGCTGGGAATAACTATCATCTCGCCCGAGCGGTATACCTTGCTCTGTGCGGCGCTCATAGCCTGCAGGGCTTCGATAGCGGATTCGGCTTTGTTCTCCTGATATACGCCAAGAACTGCGTTTGCTATGACTACGAACAGGATAATGAACACGTCCGCGTCAAGCTTACCCTCCGAGATGATACCGGTGATCGCCGATATTACCGCAGCTGCAATAAGAACAAGTATCATGGGGTTCTTGAACTGCTCTATGAACCTTGCCAGCAGAGTGGGCTTTGGCGGCTCGTCGAGCTTGTTCTGTCCTACCTTTTCAAGGCGCTTTGCAGCCTCCTCCACGGTAAGACCCGAAGCCGAGCTTTCGACTTCCTTAAGGACTGATTCGGTTGATTCGAGATAGTGTTTCATGTTTTTCCTCCAACATCCGTCAGTACAGTGTGATTTAATGCGGCGAATTCCACATTATAACAGTACTAAACAGATATAATTTTATCATTTACAGCGAAAAAAGTCAAGATATTAAAGTGTCGGCAGAGTGACAGAACTGTGTTCAAAAAGTGAAACAGAACGTTTTCAGGATAAATTGCGGTTTTCTGCACCCGAAGCCCGGTGGTCGCAGCCGCGGACGGCTTTATCCCTGACTTTTTTATATAAAAAAGCAAAGAAGTCCGTTCTGACCGGGAACGGACTCCTTTGCTCGGGAGCTGAAGCGGAACTCCCTATATGAAAAATCACTGTATGATTTACTGCGAAACAAGCAACGGAATGGAAATTCTGATTTGCTTTTTTCAAGCGTTTTTGATAGAGATGGTTTTTTAAGAGAGATCTGAAAGCGTCATATGTTCATTGTTTGTTCCGTATAAAGTATGACATACGTGTGATCATCATCATGTTTTTGAAGACGGAAACATGAAACTGCCGAGCTTATCGGCAGTTTCCCGCTTTCCGCTTTTGGATATGATGTATTAGAGAAGATGTGGTCTTGATCAAGCGTCAGGCATTATGACCGCTGCAAGGATCATATAGCCCGCTTTTTAGGTTAGCCGCCAGAAAGTGACTGCGCGATCATCAGTCTGTCCGTTTGATCCGGTGTCAGATTTAATGCAGTGTCATTTACTGGGATATGTAGGAAAGTAGAAAGTGCAGGTGCATCAATAAAGGCAAGGTTAATTGCAGCTCGGCGTATCAGATAACAAATACGCGTCGAATGGATAGGCATTTCAGTGTTTTTTAATAGAGTATTGTTATGGTAGAGAATTTAGGCTGTGATATGTAAACTATTGCTTAGAATTTTCTGAGTTTTTTCAGGTCTTTTGGAGGGGTGGGCTGATACAGCCACCAGAAGCAGATAGAATTTGCATTCTGTTCTGCCGCCTTTACTGATTTTGAAACGATAGTTTTCATTATGATGTTCGTGACAGCGTGCCGGGTATTCTTCATTAAAATGAACTCCCTTCTCATAAATGATTGTGCGGGCACTTTCTGGACGACGCCTAAGTATATTATATTTATAAATACGAAAAAGTCAATAACTTTGCACTAAACGCCGTTTATTTGCATTTTTTATCCGTATTTTATAAATAAATGGCTTAAAATTGCCCTTTTTTAAATATGTGTATTATAATTGATTTTCAGGTATAGGTATGAGGACCTCGGTTATGAACTGACTGCCCTCGGTGTGTGCATTGAAGCTTCCGCTGTACTTTTCGCAGGCACTTGTGATATTGGACATACCTATACCCTGATGTCCCTTCTTGGTGCTGCGATAGTGGTCCTCACTGTCCGTATCCACCTTGCTGAAGCTGTTTTCGAGCAGAATGAACACGAAATGATTATGCCTTTTCAGCGAAAGGGAAACGCTGCGCTCGCCCTCGTCCAGTTCAGAGCAGGCTTCAAAAGCGTTGTCCAGAAGATTTGAGAATATTGCTGTTATATCAAGATTTGATATAAAATCTATCTGCGTGTACTCAGCATCGACAGTAAAGTTGATATTGAGCTTGTCCGCAGCTTCGAGCTTGTTGTTTATAACTACCGAGAGAATAGCGTTATCGCACTCGAATCTCGGCATGAGCTTGTCCAGCTCGGCGTTGAGGAGTTGCTTGTAATGCTGGGCTTCCTCCGCCTGATTGGCGTTTATGAGCCCCTCAAGCGAAGCAAGATGCTTTTTTACGTCATGTATGACACTCCTCGAAGCATTATACTTTTCGTTGAGCTCCCTGTAGGCATTGAGCTGTAGCTGGGACTGCTGAGTAACAAGGTCCAGCTGTTTCTCCATGCGGTAGCTCTTTGATATTTTCCGCAGAAGATAGGTGAGATACAGGTCGAATGCAAAGAATATTATCAGTATGACTATCGTCTCATAGGCGGATTCCTCATATGAGGAGGCTGACTTAAGGAAATAGTCGTTGAGTACGGCAAGAAGGATTATCTCGCCTGTGATAAGCAGCAGAAACATTACCAGCTCCTGAGAGCGGACGTTGTTCAGGCTCTTCTCCGATATGATAGTAAGGATGCTCTTCAATATGGCGAGCATGATTATCCAGCTAAGGACGGTATACGTCAGATACGGATAAATATCATAATATATCATGTCAGGCGGCGTCTTGGTAATGAAACCGAAAAGTATCGCCGTCAGCATCTCTATAATGGCCATCGCCACCATGAATATGACAACATAGACCGCAAGCCTGAACGTAGGCTTCTTGCTGAACATTATCGCCAGAAGCAAATAGTACGTAAATGATATGGTGAAGTTAAGAAGCGGGCGGTCTGGATCGGTGACCAGCGCCATTACGACTGATACTGCTGCCAGTATCACGATCTTTAAGGGCAGCGGACGCTTGACCTTCGGAAATAATTTTTCAAATACTATTATAATGTAAGTGTTGCTGGCTAATGTAGAAGCCAGATGAACTAAGAAAAGAACCATAATTTACCCCTGTTTGATATAGTTTTTTATAAATCTGCTGAATTCGTTGTGAAATTCCTTGAGTTTTTTTTGTGCGACCGGGACTTCTATCCCATTTGTTGTGTATAGTGTGAATCCTGTTAGTTTATCGATGTGTTCCATATTTACTATAAAGCTTTTGTGCGGTGAGGTAAAACTTTCTGAGTTGATCAGTGAGATTATATCAGAAAGACTGCCCTTTATGCAGTGCTTTTCCGATTTTGTATAGACGGTTATCCGTCGGTTTCCCGTATATTCAAATACGTATATGTTTTTAAGATTGAGGAGCAGCGGACCGTCTATGCCCTTGAGCTGTATAACGGGGTCTGTTTCCACAGTATCCGCTATGTACTTCATAAGCTCCCTGAGAACATTGATTATCCTTTCCTTTGTGAACGGCTTGACCACGAAATCAAAGGGGTGGACCGCATAGCTCTGCAGTGCCAGCTCCGAATGGTTTGTGACGTAAACTATCCTTGAACGCCTTGATTTCGGGCGTATCATGTGAGCGGTCTTTATGCCGTCGATACCGCTCATTTCAATATCGAGAAATATAAGGTCAAAGCTTTCCGGGCTTGCTACCAGTTTTTCACCGCTGCTGAAGCTTTGAGTTTCGATCTCTATGGAGTTTGCGTCCCGGAATTCATTAATAGCCGCCTTGATGGAGGCTATTATCTCCTTATCGTCGTCGCAAACAGCAATACTTATCATGTGACCGCTCCTTTTTTATTCGTAAGTCTGCCCGCAACGAGCAGTATCCCCGTAAAGAACACCGCTGCGGAAACTGTGAGCGAAAAGGTATACAGCTTACAAAAGGCAAGTGTCGCCGATAAGAACAGCGATGCAGCGGATACTGCCACAGCCCGCTTTCTGAATACGGCCCTTTCGACCGCATCAAAAGGCTTGTTGGGAGTATCAACTGGTGCAAACGTCAGAACAAGTACAGCTCCGAAGCAAAGTATCGCCATGGAAGTAAAAAGTGCCGCTCTGCCCTGTATGAATTTTACCGATGATATCACCGCAAGCAGTATCAGCATGGACGAAAACAGGCATGCTCCCCTTGTATTTGCGTGATATCCGCCGCAGCAGCCCCGCAGGGCGGCATAAACGGCAATAAATACCAGTACCTCCGCTGCGCTATGCGTCGCCGCAGCGACTGCTAACATCGCAGCTGAAATAAGACCTTTCATAATGACCAGCTCCAGCCCGAAACGGACTATCTCTGCGTTATCGTCATTGACGAATCCGCCAGTCAGGAGCCTGTTCATAATTGCGTCAAGCAGTTTTTCCATAATAACGCTCCTTTAGGTATACTGCTCTTCAAATGTTTTACCGAACAATTGAAGAACAATAGTGTTTCAGATTCAATTAAACTAATTATATATCATAATTATGTAAAAAGTCAAGCACATTTGCCTAAAGTGTTGACTTTTGTGCTGAAATGTTATATAATCTGTTTATGGCGCAATACTGCCAAATGATAATAGGAGGTCACTACCATGAAAAAACTAATATCCACGCTTGCCGCATTTGCACTTATATGCGGCTCATTCGCAGGTATTTCTTCACCGTCCGTATCAGTGTCTTCTGCCAGTGCAGCAGGAGTCGGGGCCGCTGATATTTACGATTTTGAAGATGATTCACAGAAACCTGTCGACACAATTGAACAAGACGGCATGGTATTTGACACTTATGGAGATGGTACATTAAGATATGCCGTTCTCAAGTCAGTTAAGGATACTTCCGTAACTGAACTGACCATACCTTCAGAATTAGATGCTGACTTTAGTATATGGGGTGATGCGTCATATTACACAACTGAAATCGTTAGTTCTTATGATGAATCAACAGGAGAAGAACAAGAAATTGAAACTACGGTGTACCACCCGGTAAGCTACATGATCAAGGGAAATTATAAAGTTGTCGGTATCGAATGGGGTGCCTTTGCAGACTGCGATAATCTTAAAAAGCTCAACCTTTCCAAAAATATCGCAGTTATCAACTGGTTCGACATTGCAGAGGAAAGCATTGAAGAAATAACAGTTGACGAGGAAAACGAGTACTTTACCGTCGTTGACGGCATATTATACACCAAGGATATGAAAACTCTCGTGGCATGCCCTCCTGCAAGCGGCAAGACCGAGGTAAAGCTCCCTGCTGAGACCGAGGCTATCGCCGAGGGAGCCTTTGCATGCTGCAAAAACCTGAAAATGTTAGAGCTTACGGAAAATGTAAAGGATATCGCTCCGCTGGCATTCTACGGCTGCAACGCCCTTGAAGAGATAAAGCTGCCCGAAGGTATCAAGAATATCCCCAACGGCACATTTGCAGGCTGTTCTTCGCTCAGGGACTTCATTATCCCCGACAGCGTGGAACATATCGACTCATCAGCTTTCAAGGACGCAGGCTGTATAGAGAACGAAAATGGTTTACACTATGTTGACAAGTGGCTCGTAGGCTCTGACCTTGATATAGAGCTTGCCGTTATAAGAGAGGGCACTGTGGGAACAGCCGAATATCTCTTTGTAACGAGAAATCACCTTAAAAAGATCGTGGTGCCGTCCTCGGTAAAGCACGTCGGAAGCTACCTTGCCTTCGGCATCAATATGCCTCTTGAGTATGTGGACTTCCATTGTTCCGAGATACCCGACAGATGTATCACCTGCCTGAACGTCAAGGAAATAGATATATACGATCCTCACTGCAGGATAGCCGATTCCGCAGGAGCTTTCCCGTCCTACTGGCGTGAGCCCGAGGAGTATACGGGCAAGGTCAGGGAGGATAAATGGGATTATACCCTCAGCCACAAGACAACAACGATAGGTTCTGCAAATTCAACTGCCTCATCTATCCAGAGAGCCGCTTATGCTGTTCTGACAGAGATCACCGATGACGACTATGAGGAAGAAGAACCCGATATAGCAACAATTACAAGAGTAGGCGCGGAAAACAGCAATACAGCTGACACGATAAGCGATGAAAAACTTGCCGAGAAAATAAAGAACTACATGGAGAAGAATGCAAAGTCAAAATCCGCTCCCGATGTATACAAGGCTCCCGTAAAGGCAGGCCGTCCTGTAAGATACGATACTGTTATATGCGGCTATGAGGGCTCAACGGCTCAGGCATACGCTCTGAAATACAGAAGATGCTTTACGGAATTCCCTAAAGCCACAGCGTGCGTGGGTCCTGAATCGTTCTTCGACAGCGAGGCAGGCATCAAATACTATATATACGGCAGCGATAATGCTTCTGCATGTCTGTACGGCGATCACAGCGAGTTCAAGAACGTTGTTATCCCCGACGAGATAAACGGAGTTCCGGTAAATTCCTTTATCGTAAACTGCAATCTTAACGCAGGAACAGTAACTCTCCCCGCTTCTATAGAGTACTTCAATGACAGCATTGACCTCCAGTACGACAATACTCAGTATTACATCGTAAGTGAGGACAACCCGTGGTTCAGGTCCGTTGACGGCATAATATACAATAAGGACATGACAGAGCTTGTAAAGGTACCCTCAAACTATGAGTCCGACGAGATCGTTATCCCCGATACCGTAAAGACCATACGCAGAGGCGCATTCCACAGCCTCAGACACGTCAGGAGCGTAATTCTTCCCGAGGGACTTGAGATCATCGGCGCAAATGCTTTCTGCGGTGCAGACAAGCTCTGCAAGATATATATGCCCGAAACTCTCGATACCATATGCGACAACGCTTTCAACGGCTGTACAGCTCTCGAAGAGATACTTATTCCCGAAAATGTAAAGCATATCGGCTTTAATGCCTTTGACGACTGCCCCGCTGTTGAATACGAGAACGGTCACGGCTACCTTGAGGGCTGGCTTGTCGATGTAAATGACAGCGTTACCGACGTTTCTCCGAGATACGGCACAAAGGGTATTGCAAGAGTAAGCGCAAGAAACTCAATTACTATACCCGCCGGCGTTACAAAGATGAGCTGGGAGCTGATACCCTACGATTGCTACAGCATTACAAAAAGAGCCGATGTTTTCGCTCATAAGATAGACTTTGACGCATTCAAGAACGCATTATTCATGAAGGATATCTATATTTACGATCCCGAATGCGAGATATGCGAGGGCTCTCAGACTATCCCCGCTAAGCACCTTGAATACGATGAAGACAATGAATACATAAAAACTATTTTTGACATGCCGCACAGCTGCAATGCTCTTTCAAGAACTCTCTACGAAGGATTGCACCAATACCGCGACACAAGCATAGCCGATACAGTTATCCACGGATATAAGGGCTCTACAGCAGAGCTCTACGCAAAGCTGTACGGACTTAAGTTCTCGGCACTGGAGGATGAACCCGTTTACAGGAACGGCGACCTCAACGGCGACGGGCTCCTCGCAGTCAGCGATTTCGTCTACATAAACAGATACATCGCAGGCAAAGCAGAATTCACAAAGCAGCAGTTCATGTCCGCCGACCTCAACGGTGACGGAAATGTTGACGTATTCGACCTTGTGGAATACAGAAAAGCTCTTCTTTCGGAAATAAAATAAAAAACGAGGGCGTGATGGAATACCATCACGCCCTATTATTTTTACTCCTGATTCGCTATCCGCTCAGCAAGGTCGTTGAGATAGACCCAGCGGTCCATTTTTTCGGAGAGCTGCTGCTCAATGAGCCCCTTTTTGTCCGAAAGCTCCTGCAATTTCACGTAATCAGAGGAATTTGCGGCAATTTCCTTTTCAGTATCGGCGATCTCCTGCTCCAATACGGCGATATCATCGTCAATAGTGTCGTACTCCCGCTGTTCCTTGAAGGAAAAACGAAGCTTCGTCCTGCCCGTATAAACACGTTCCTTCTTTCCGGTCTTCTTTGGTGCTTTGTTCTCATCAGCAGAGCTGTCAGACAGAGCCTTTTCAGCATAATCAGTATAATTTCCGTTGTAGCGGGTACACTGACCGTCCCTGAACTCGAATATCTCATCAGCCATTTTATCAAGGAAGTACCTGTCGTGGGAGACAGCGATAACAGCACCGCTGAAGTTCTCAAGGTAGTCCTCCAATATGGTAAGGGTCGCTATATCAAGATCGTTGGTCGGCTCATCAAGAAGAAGTATATTCGGCGCCGTCATTAGTATTTTCAGCAGATACAGCCTTTTCCGTTCGCCTCCCGAAAGCTTTTCTATCCTGTTCCACTGGAGCTCGGGAGTAAAGAGGAACCGCTCCAGCATCTGTGAAGCCGTCACCACACCGTCTGGAGTCTGCACACGGTCGGCTGTCTCGCGGATATACTCTATAACGCGGAGAGCAGGATCCATAGACTCGCATTCCTGCGAAAAATAGCCAATATTAACCGTATCACCAATGACTATGCTGCCGCTGTCCGGGCGAACCTGCCCCATGAGCATTTTCAGGAACGTGCTCTTGCCTGCGCCGTTCCTGCCAACTATGCCTATCCTTGCGTCACGGGATATTATGTAGGAAAAACCGCTGATAAGCGGCTTTCCGTCAATAGCTTTGCTGATATTCTCTATTTCTACGGTCTTTTTGCCGAGACGGGAGGATACAGACTGCAATTTCAGCTTTTCGGCTTCAACGGGGATATCGCGGTTTTTCAGCGCCTCAAAGCGCTCTATCCTGTCCCTGGACTTGGTCCCCCTCGCACGGGCGCCCCTGCTGATCCATTCCAGCTCGCGGCGGTAAAGTGACTTGTTTTTGCGCTCGGCAGCCGCCTCGTCGGCTTCACGCTGAGCCTTTCTCAGCAGATACTCGCTGTAGTTGCCGTCGCAGGTGTAGACCTTGCCCTTTTCCACCTCTGCTATCTTTCCGCAGATCTTATTTAAAAAGTATCTGTCGTGAGTTACCATTACTATGGCACCGCGGTAGCGCAGGAGCAGATCTTCGAGAAGCTGGGCGGTCTCGTTGTCTATGTGGTTTGTGGGCTCGTCCAGCAGAAGCACGTCGCTGGGCTGTATCAGGGCGGCGGCAATACCCGCGCGCCTTTTCTCACCTCCCGAAAGAGTGCTTATATCCCTGTCATAGTCGGGAAGTCCCAGCCTGTCAAGCACAGACTTCGCCTCGTACTCCTTTGACTCCTTAAGATCGGCAGGAAGATGCGAAAGCACCTGCCCGAGAACGCTTCCGTGGTCGTCGAATTCCGGTATCTGCGGAAGATAGGATATCCTTATCCCGTTTGTACGTATGACCCCGCCGCCGTCAGGCTCCTCTGCACCTGCGAGTATGCGGAGCAGAGTTGACTTGCCGGTACCGTTGATACCGATAATACCTATCTTGTCCCCCTCGTTCAGAAAAAACGAGACATCATCAAGTACCTTTCGTTCCATATAGGTTTTTGATATATTCTGAGCTGATAAAAGGATCACTTTAGTCCTCCTTAATTAAAAAAATCGCCATTCCGTGTCCTGCATATGGAAATATTATAACACAATAGGCGCATAAAATCAATATATACCTCAATACAGCCGTAAATCATAAAACTCGCAGCTTGTGTAAAAATCACTATATCAGACAACTTTTTAAATATTAAAACTTGTAAATTAAGTAGTATTTTATACATTTTGTTGCTAAAATATCCAAAATATGGTTGACATACTCATTGAATTACAGTATAATACAATATGTTAGTAAAGATTATTCAGGGGAAGCTGACATCATATAAGAGTGACAGCAATTATTTAAGGAGGAATATTCAGATGAAAAAAATCATGGCTGCGGTCACAGCAGTAATGCTGTTCGGCAGTATGACCGCATGTGGAACAAAAGAAAAATCAGAAGTTCAGAACAGCAGAAAGGTCGTAGGTATCTGTATGCCGTCGGCAGAGCTTGAGCGCTGGAACAGCGACGGTGAATACCTCAAAAACCTGTTTGAGAAAGCCGGTTATGAAGTAAAGCTCACTTTCTCAAAAAATGACGCTACCCGTCAGAACAACGACGTTCTCGGAATACTCCATGACGGAGTTGATCTTCTTCTCATCGCAGCAGTTGACGGAAACTCTCTTGCAAAGCCCCTCGACGAGGCTATGGCAAAGAATATCCCGGTCGTATCATACGACCGCCTTATCATGAACACAAAGGCAGTAACCTACTACATCTCCTTTGACAACTATGAAGTAGGCAAGCTTCAGGGCGAATATCTCCGCGATACCCTCGGCCTTGACACAAGCTCCGAGTCCGCAAATGTGGAATTCGTTTCGGGAGATTCGGCTGACAACAATGCTACAGTATTCTTTAACGGCGCTTACGACGTTCTCGAGCCGTATATCCAGAGCGGCAAGGTACATGTACTTTCGGGAAAGATCACCTTTGAGAATACCGCTACAAAGGGCTGGGATACAGCAAATGCCGAAAAGGAAATGAGGAGAACTATCGGCAAGTACTACTCAGAAAAGAAGCTCGACGCAGTTCTCTGCGCTAACGATTCTACCGCACTGGGTGTTGCAAATGCTGTAGGCTCGTCCTATACAGGCAACAATTACCCTGTGATCACAGGTCAGGACGGCGATATCGAAAACCTGAAGAACATCATCGACGAAAAACAGGCAATGACCGTATTCAAGAACATCCGTGACGAGGCTACCGTTGCTTATGAGGTCAGCAAAAGACTTCTCAACGATCAGACTCCTACGGGAAGACTTGTAGACTCTTTCGCAGCTGACGTAAGATACGACAGCGAGTCCTACAACAACGGCGTGAAGTATGTTCAGTCCTATCTGCTCGTTCCTACAGTCATCACAAAGGACAATTTACAGGTAATGGTAAATACAGGCCTTTATAAGTGGGATGACAACAACCAGTACATCGAAGCTGTTTCATCCGAATCAAAGTAAACATATCACAAATGCAGGGACTTCCGGAACGGAAGTCCCTGTCTTTTGTACGCAAAAGTTTAAGGGCGCACATTGTACGCCCTTATTTCTCAATATTCCGGTTATCAGCCGTTAACTATCTTTTCTCTGTTGAAGAGTCTGCCAACGATGAATATTCCGAGAACAGCAGCCGCTAAGTTGACTACGACTGTCAGAGTTACGCTTGCAGCTGTATATTCTGTCTTTATAACGTCCTGAAGCGTTTTTATCGAGTTCCATACAGGTATCATGTAATTCTTTGTGCCAAAACCCTCAATCTTCTTATTAAAGTTTTCGCTTGTACTGAGAAGCATGGGTATCATAATAGCGAACAGAAGTATAGGCGAAAGAGTTGTTGCCTGCTTTACGTCCTTTGCAAGTGTTGAGATTATGAGCAGCAATGCTACGAGCACAAATGAACCCGTAACTACTGCGGCAAAGAGCATAACGTACTCAGATACGCTGTATGAAGCATTCTCTGTCATTTCCATAGACTTTGAAAGCTTCGGGAGAGATACTGCCATTCCGATACATGCAGAGATACTTGCGATTATGGATACAACAAGTATTGAAAGCGACTTTCCTGCTGCGATGTGTCCGCGCTTTACGGGAGTGACCAGCAGAGTGTTGAGGAAGCCCTTTTCCTTGTCTCCCGCGATGGAGTTTGCGGCAATACTCATACATACCATGTATACAGCCATGAATATCATAAGAGGAATGATACCGCTGAGAAAATCCTTTACGAGAGATACGCTGTCGAACAGATTGTACTCCTTTTCAGCAGACTCGTTGAATGTGAATACACGTGGCTGCATAGTTGTAAAAAGAACTGTTGTCTTGGAAAAGAGCTCCATTGAGTTGTTCTTCTCCGAATTGTAGTATACATCGATATTTGAAAGATCAGCTGAACCCGGCTCTGACATTTTGAAATCATCGGGGAAAACCATAAGGAGGTCTACATCCTTATCTGTCACCTGCTTTTTCAGCTTTTCGATATCATTATCGGGTGCGGGCTTGATCCTGAGCTCGGAAAGCACATCATTGAACGCTTCGGGAGCGTTCATGCTGTATGCAACGACCGGCTTTTCAAGTTCTTCCTTCGACTCCTTCTGTGAATCGATCGTCGTTGTCATAAGCATACCATATCCGAAAACTATAATGAAAGGAAGGAGGATCATCTGTAAACGAACGACCTTATCGCCGAAAAATGCCCTTAGTTCCTTTTTTGCAACTGTAATAATATCTCTCATGGTCATACCTCTCCCTTTTTGCTCATATATTCAGTATAAATATCGTAGAATGCGTCTTCAAGAGGCCGTCCCTGCATGAGATTCTCAAGTGTATCATCAACAACGATCTTACCGTCCATTATCATGGCTGCACGGTCACAGACCTTTTCAACAAGGTCAAAGAGGTGAGTGGATATGATAACGCACTTTCCCGCTTTTTTCATATTGAGTATGAAATCGCGCACCTCGCGTGCCGCAATGATATCGAGGCCGTTGGTGGGCTCGTCAAAAATAACGAACTTAGGGTTGTGTATTACCGAGTTTACCAGTGATACCTTCTGCCTCTGTCCCTGTGAGAGCTTTGAGATCATGGTATCCGCAAACTTATCAATGCCGAACTCTGCAAAGAGCTCTTTTTTGCGCTTTGCTGCTTCATCAGCAGGAACGTGGTAAAGCTCGGCAAAAAAGTCGTACATTAAGTTAGGAGTAGACTTCATATCGGGCTTGAGGTCTGTGGTGAGGAAAGCGAGCTGCGAGCGCACCGCCTCAGGCGTTTTTACTGCACTGATATCGTTGTAAAGTGCGTCGCCGCTGTTTGGTTTGATAAGTGTGGCCAGCATACGCATGGTTGTGGTCTTGCCGGCTCCGTTAGGACCGATGAGTCCGAATACTTCGCCTGACTTAGCGGTAAAGCTTACACCGTCAACAGCGACCTTCTGCCTGTCCTTGATACCCAGCGATTTACGTTGTTTTTCGCTTATCTGGAATGTTTTTACGAGATTTTCTGCTTTCAGGATTTCCATAGTATCCTCCTTATATCATTTATTTGCAGTGCTTTGTTAATTATATCACATATGTATCTCATTGTCAATGATCACGGCGGGGCTATCCGATATGAAATCTCTGTATTACAGCCTTTACTGTGTTTCACCGTCCTTATTCTATCAGACAGATGTAAAGAAAAGGTCAGGAAAACAGTAAATAAAAGGTAAAGTTTATGCAAATAAAGCTTTCTCTGAAAGTTTTTGCCATTTCATACGTATAATCAACGTGCGAAAAAGCCTTTTTCCCGCATACACATCAAAGTGTTGACAAATGCTGTGCGAACTGATATAATGATTTTGTATATTGTTTTGCGAAAGCACAGCTTTTTCAGCTCTCCGCAGAGCTATAGAATAATTTGAAACGGAGTAGTAAATAATGGGTATCAGCGTTGTTTTGCTGGCATATAAGGAAGCGGAGAACCTTGCGTTCCTGCTGCCTAAGATAAAAGAAATGATGGACAGCCTCCCCGAGGAGTACGAGATCCTTGTGATCGACACAAAGGAACCTCTCGACAATACCTCCGAGGTATGCGCCCAATTCGGTGCAAGATACATAAATCAGGAGTTTCCCGGCTTCGGCGGAGCGTTCAGAACCGGCATAAAATATGCGGAAAAGGACAAGTTTCTCATACTTGACAGCGACGGCTCCCACGACCCCAAGTATATACCGTCCATGTACAAAAAGTTCACCGATGAAAACTGCGACCTTGTGATAGGCTCGCGCTATACCGAGGGCGGCGAGACCAACGACGCCAGAAGTTCTATAATAATGTCCCATATCCTCAACGGCTTCTTCCGCGTCTGCCTCGGCATAAAGGCAAAGGATATATCCACGGACTACCGTCTTTACCGCACGGAGCAGCTCAAAAACGTTGAGCTTGAGAATGTGAATTACGACGTATTGCAGGAGGTACTCCTGCGCATGAAGCAGAACAAGCCCGATCTTAAGATCGGCGAGGTGCCTATCTCATTTCAGAAGCGCAAATACGGAGAATCCAAGCGCCGCCTGATACCGTTTATAATAGGATATATGAAGTCCCTGGTGCGCTTCACCTTCATCAGATACCCTATCCTCAGAAATATCTTCCTTTACGGTGTTTTCGGAGTGCTTGCCTTTGTGCTTGACTATTCCGTATCTCTCGGACTTGTCAAGACCGTAATGAAGGGCATGCCCGAAGCCGCAAGCATAATCGGAAATATCGTGGGCTTCCTGTTCACCTTTACCACCAACACCTTCTGGAACTTCAAGGTCAAGGGCAAATTCCTTACCCGAGCGGTCTCCTACGGAGGCATAACCCTGCTTGGCATGGGCATTTCAACCGTATGCATACATTTGTTCAAGAACAAAATGAATTTTGCCCTGCTTAAACTGATAGTGCTTGTTTTCGTCTCGGCGATACAGTTCGTACTGAATAAACTTATAACCTACAACGAAAAGATAATAAAGAGCGATAATAAATAATGAAAGGAAGCGAGCGGACGTGTCAAAAGCTCCAAAAGCCGATATCGTGCGCAGGTACGGCGATAAAACGGGCACCGTATTAAGATGTCTGATAGTATTCACCATATGCCTGATCACGGGTATAGTTATTTTCAAGAAAAAGGAGATCTCTCCCTTCGGAGACAATGATCTTCTCTCCATAGACCTGTGGGGACAGTACTTCCCCATGTACCGCAAGTTCGCACTGGATCACGGCCCTGCTGAGACCATGTACAACTGGAGCGGCGCACTCGGCTTCAACAACTGGGTGCAGAACGCATTCTATACAAGGAGCATATTCCTTATCCCATTTTCACTTGTACCCTTTGAAAAATCCATAACCTATATAGATATAGTATGCCTTCTGAGGTTCGGTCTCGGAGCAGCTGCCTGCCAGCTGTTCATGGAATACAAATTCAAGAGCAGTAATCCCATTATAATGGCGATATCAGTAGGTTACGGCCTTTGCGCATACTCTACAGCCTTTATCATGCAGTTCATGTGGACCGACGGACTTTTCCTTGCTCCGCTGGTGCTCCTCGGACTTGAAAGGCTCATGAACGGAAAATCTCCTGTCATGTACGTGCTTATGCTTGCACTGACCATATACACGAACTTCTATACAGGCTTCGGAGTATGCCTGTTCACAGGCTTCTACTTCCTTGCCGAATGGCTCAGGAGAGAGTACACCGATGAAAACGGAGCAAAGCTCCGCGGAAAAAGGAACCTGAAGACAAGAGCCGCCCTCTTCGGCAGATTCAGCCTTTATTCCGCTATAGGCGGTCTCCTTACCACATTTTTGCTCCTGCCCACATTAAAGGGACTTTCTCTTACAAAGTCTGCCAACGAGGGCGTTTTCAACTTCCAGCAGTGGTATCACACCTTTGCCGAGAACGTATCATGCATGCTGCCGACAACTCCCGCATCGCTGGAATACGGCGTAGCAAATATAGCTGTGGGACTTTTCGCATTCCTGCTCATACCACTTTATTTCACAAACACCGAGATAAAGGCAAAGGACAAGCTCCTTTCGGCGGCTTTCCTCGGAGTACTCTACGCCGGTCTCAACTATAATCCTATGGACTGGCTGTTCAACGGTTTCCACTTCCCGAATCAGCTTCCCGGACGCTGGAGCTTCCTCTTCTCCTTCGCAATAGCTATAGTAGCTGCAAACGGAATTGCCAAGAGAAAAGGCATGAAGCTCACAAGCGTGATATCCGCTCTGATAATAGCCCTTTTCTTCACAGGATATGCGAAATTCAGCAACCTTTCCGACGTAAAGCAGGAGAGGCTGCCTTACTGGAACAAGCTCATATTCGTATTCGCACTTATGCTCATGGGCTTAGTGCTTTTAGGCTATATAAGAGAATATATGGACAAAAAAGCTGCCGCTCTCACTAAGGAGGCAGAGGCAGCCGACGGCGGTGAATCCACGGAAAAGACTGCACAGTCCGCAAAACTCTACAGGATAAAAGGAAACGCAATGCGCTTCTGTTCATTTATACTCAGCCTGTTCATCTTCATAGCCATGACGGAGGAGGTTTGCAGGAACACTGTTGAGGTCGCCGCCAACAAGGACGGCGGTATCCCCATATCGGACATGGACTCATTTATCAAGGTCAGCGAAGTGCTCTACAAGAACGGAACCAAGTACGACAGCGGCAGCGATGACCTCTACCGTATCGAAGCCAACGACGGCTGGACCTTCAACACCGCTATGATGGGCGATTTCAAGGGTATCGGCTATTACGGCTCAACTCTCAACCACGGAGTATACGACCTGCTCCGCGATATGGGAAACAGGATATACGCAAACAACGTAAGCTCCGTATACAACAACTCATCTCTCTTCCAGAACAGTTTTTTCGGCATAAAATACATCATTGACCGCGGAAGATACTTCCAGTTCAGGAGCGGAAAGGGCTACACATCCGTTGAAGAGAACAGCGACTGCGTGATATGGGAAAACGATACTCCTTTCCCCATAGCTTTCGCGTCTTCCAGGGACCTACTCGATATGGAGCTGACTCCCGACAACGTAAGAGGAGTATTCACACAGAACGAAATGATAAACAGGCTCTGCGGCGAGGAGATCAACGTATTTGAGCACCTTGAGCCCTCTTACTACAACAACGAGAACGCAGAAGCCGACAATATGGGCGGCGAATGGACCTACAATGCATTCTCCCGCATTGACGGAAATCTGCCTATCAGGTTCACATGGACATTCATTGCTCCCGATGATAACCCGATATACCTCGAACACAACTTCAACGGCGGCTCAATGACCGTAAACGGAGGCTATTTCGACCTTGGAGCCGAAAGATTCAGATGTATCGGCTCATATGCGGCAGGCTCAGAGATAACCATAGAGTACTCCGCCGAGGATATCGGCAGAGGCAGCTACGGACTTGAACTTTACCGCTTCAATATGGACAAATGGAACAGCGTGTACAGCAAGGTCAAGGCTAACGGTATGAACGTTTCATCGTTCAAGAACACACGCTTCAAGGGCACTCTCAACGCCGAGCAGGCAGGCATGATAATGACTACCGTACCTCAGGACGGCGGCTGGAGAGTATACGTTGACGGCAAAAAGGTGGATGACTATGCTGCTCTCGGTACCCTTATCGCTTTCGATGTTGAAGCAGGCAGCCACGATATCGAGTTCAGGTACCATGTACCCGCATTCAAGGCAGGTCTGCTCGTTACTCTCCTTGCACTTGCAGCACTGATATTCTGCTGTATGGTACGCAAAAAGGGCGGACTGTGGTTCCTTAAGAAGAAAAGCGGTGAAAAGGCAGGGGAAAATCCCTCCGGACCCGAGAAAAATGGCAATACAAAGAAAAAGGACGCGGAAAAGAGCAAAACTGCAAAAAAATCCGTGACCGAAAAGAACAGCAAGCCCCAAAAGGCTGAAAAGCCGGAGAAAAAGGCTGAAAGCTCCGAAAAAGAAGCCGAAAAGTCCGAAAGCTCCGAAGAGACCACTGAAACTTCCGAAAAAACAGAATCCGAAGAATAAAACTCAAAAGGCGTAAAGACTATCCTCTTTACGCCTTTTTCTTATATTATATTTCAGATGGCGTGATAAAATCACGCCATCGCTGTCACTTCTTACCCTCATGCTGAGAGATTATGAGCTTTATGGAGCTGTAAAGATATGGCTTCAGCTCCTGCAGGGTACACGGCTCGTTGTAAAGTATGGCCGAATAGCAGGTGGAGCTTACCAGCTCTATTATCATGAACAGCATTATCTCGGGGTCTTTAAAGCCGTTTGGAGCCTCCTCCAGCATTTTGTAGTACACCGATGAGAAGTCGATATCTTCCTCGGAAACAGGCGAGGTGATAGCGCTCTTGAATATGCCCCAGCTGAGGTTCTTGGATATGAACGTGAGCAGAGATTTGTTCTCGTTGAGCTGATTTACGATATTATCGACTATGCTTATTATCTTTTCCTCAAACGGAAGAGTATCGAGCTTATCGCCGAGGTCGTTTATGGCGTTCTTGAAAAGCATACTCGATTTGTGAGAAACGAGCCTGTTGCGGATATCGTACTTGTCCTTGAAATAAAGGTAGAACGTCCCCTTGGCAACTCCTGCCTTGTTTACGATATCGGTTATGGAAGTCTTGCTGAATCCTTTGGTAGTAAAAAATTCAAAAGACGTTTTAAGCAGTGAATTTTCTTTGAGTTTTTTGTTTGTATCGACTTTTCCCATACTTAGCACCTTTCTTTTTTATTAACCTTTAGCCCATGCAAGCTGACGGTTTATATCCTTAATTAATTATAGCCCGAAAAGCAGGACGTGTCAAGGGCGTAAAAATGACTAACGGTCACGATTTTTGAGACTTTGGATTGTGCAATCATACAAAAATATGACCGTTAGTCAGTTTTTAGCATTTCAAGTATTGACTATCGGTCATTTTTGTAATATACTATGTAATAACAATACAAGGAAAGGATCGGTAATATGCTCAGATTCGGTGAATGGATCGTAAAGAACCGCGTATTCATACTGATCGTCGGCGTGGTGCTTCTCATACCGTCTGCGCTGGGATACGTAAATACCCGTGTAAATTACGATATACTCTCATATCTTCCAAAAGATATAAACACTATGGTTGGACAGGATATCCTCAAAGAGGATTTCGGACAAGGCGGCTTTTCCCTTGTAATGCTGGAGGGAATGAGCGACAAGGACGTAGCGGCAACAGCCGATAGGATATCAGCCGTGGAACACGTCTCAGACGTTATATGCTACCAGTCCATGACAGGCTGCAATATTCCCAGGGAGATACTTCCCGACAATATCTACAGCTTTTTCAATCACGGCGATAATACTATGATGGCGGTATTCTTCGACGATACCACCTCTGCCGACGGAACTCTCGCGGCAGTTGAGGAAATGAGGAATATTACCTCAAAGCAGTGCTTTATCAGCGGAATGTCCGCTATAACACTGGATATGAAGAATATCACGCAGAATGAGACTCTTATATATGCTCTTATAGCCGTGATACTCACAAGCATAGTCCTCACCCTGACAATGGACTCGTTCCTGATACCCGTATTCTTCATGCTCAGCATAGGCTTCGCGGTAGTATGGAACCTCGGCTCGAATATACTTTTCGGTGAGATTTCCTTTATAACGCAGGCTCTGGCAATGGTACTCCAGCTTGGCGTGACTATGGACTACTCAATATTCCTGTGGCACAGCTACAAGGAGCAGCTGAAATACTACCCCGACAGCAAACAGGAGGCAATGGCGCATGCAGTTGCAGCCACCATAACTTCTGTGGTGGGCAGCTCTTTCACAACTGTTGCAGGCTTCCTCGCAATGTGCTTCATGACATTCACTCTCGGTCTTGACCTCGGACTTGTAATGGCAAAGGGCGTTGTATGCGGAGTTATCGCCTGCGTAACGGTACTTCCCGCGATGATACTCATATTCGGAAAGGCAATAACCCAAACCTCTCACAAAGCCTTCCTTCCAGAATTCAAACGCACCTCCTCTTTCATAGTCAAGCATTCGTGGGCGTTCCTTACAGTGGCTGTTGCAATACTTATCCCCGCTGTATTCGGAAACAGCCATTACGGAGTATACTACAAGCTGGACAGCACTCTTCCCGCTTATCTTGACAGCGTCACCGCAAATACGAAGCTTGCAGAGGATTACAACATGAACAGCATCCATATCCTAATGTTTGATTCCAAAATGAGCGCAAAGGAAGCAAACAAGATGATAAACGAAATAAAGGACACTGACGGAGTTCAGTTCGCAATGGGCTTCAATTCCGTAGTAGGTCCGGCAGTGCCCGAAGAGGTCGTTCCCGATGAACTGAAAAGCGTACTGAAAAGCGATAAATGGCAGCTGATGCTCATAGGATCCGAGTATGAGGTAGCCTCCGATGAGGTAAACTCACAGATAGAGAAGCTGAACGACATTGCTGCAAAGTACGATAAGAACAGCATGCTCATAGGCGAGGCTCCGGCCACAAAGGACCTCATAACCATAACCGACAGGGACTTCAGAATAGTAAACTTCCTTTCAATAGCGGCTATATTCCTTATAATAGCATTCACCTTCAAGTCGGTATCCCTCCCTGTGATACTTGTATCGGTCATAGAGCTCGCAATAATGATAAATCTCGGCACAGCCTACTTCACAGGCTCAAAGCTTTCGTTCATAGCTCCCATAGTCATTGGTACCATACAGCTCGGCGCAACAGTTGACTACGCCATACTCATGACTACAAGATACCGCGCCGAAAGGTACAGCGGCAAGGACAAAAAAGAGGCAGTGAGCATAGCTCTCGCCGCTTCGATAAAGTCTGTGATAACCTCGGCTCTCGGCTTCTTCGCAGCAACAGTCGGAGTTGCGCTGTACTCTGATATCGGACTTATCTCGGAGCTGTGCATGCTCCTTGCAAGAGGCGCTCTTATCTCAATGGCCGTTGTAATAACGGTGCTTCCCTCGATGTTCATGGTATTCGACAGGGTGATATGCAGAACCAGCGCAGGCTTTGTACAAAAGAAAGAAAAAAAGCACCGTCACATTTTCAGGACTGCGTAAACAGAGTTTTTATATAAAGGAGAGACAGATATGAAAAGTTTCAGTAAAGTAATGGCCGCTCTGCTTGCGGTAACAGTTTCCGCAGGCGCAACAGGCTCTATAGCATATGCAAACAGCAGGAGCGAAAGCGCTCCCGAAAAGACTGAAGATCACGAAAAGCAGGTCTCAGCCGGTACAGCAAGGAAGAATAACGGCGAGCAGGCTTACAAGGACGAGACTGTATACGTCCTCTGCAACAACGATTCCTCCGTAAAGAACGTGGTAGTCAGCGACTGGCTGAAAAATTCTCCCGCACTTTCAAGCCTCAGCGATATTTCTGACCTCAGCAACATAGTCAACGTAAAGGGCGACGAAGCCCTTGATATTGACGGAAAAGACCTCCGCTGGAGCGCTGACGGCGACGATATCTACTACAAGGGCAATTCCGACAAGGAGCTCCCCGTAGACGTGACCATGGAGTACTTCCTCGACGGAAAAAAGGTCTCACCCGACAGTATAAAGGGAAAAAGCGGCCATCTTGTTATACGCTGGACATACAAGAACAAACAGAAGGTCACAAAGCTTGTAAACGGCAGTGAAAAGGAGCTCTATGTGCCGTTTATGGCAGCAAGTGCAGCAGTTCTCAGCACCGACAGATACCTCAACGTTGAGGTGACAAACGGAAAGATACTCTCCGACGGCGAAAAGCTCATCGTTGTGGGCATGGCTTTCCCGGGACTTCAGGACAGCCTCGACTTCGGCGGACTTGACAGCATTGACGTCAATATCCCCGACAGCTTCGAGATATCCGCAGACGTAAAAAACTTTGAGATGAACACCTCCGTGACCGTAGTCTCGAACGAGATATTCTCAAAGCTGGACGTTGACGATTCCATAAGCCTTGACAGCCTTAAGGCAAAGGTCAGAGAACTCAGCGACGGAGCCGAGAAGCTCAGTAACGGCACGGCTTCCCTCTATGACGGCATAAAGCAGCTCAACGGCGGCACAGGCGACCTTACAGCAGGTATCGACAAGCTCCTCTCTGGTTCTCTCGAGCTAAGGAACGGTGCGGCAGAGCTTGACAACGGCGCCAGAAAGCTTGCTGACGGAGCCAGGACGCTCTCCGACTCTACAGGAAAATTCGAGGAGGGCCTCGGAAGCGCGAAAGACGGTTCCGCAAAACTGAGCGACGGTCTCGGACAGGTAAGTGACGGAGCTTCACAGCTCACAGAGGGCATAGGCAGCGCCAAAAGCGGTTCTGCTGCTCTTGTTGAAGGCTTCGGCAAGGTAACGGCAGGAGCCGACGCTCTTACAAGCGGCATAAAGGACGCAAAAGCAGGCTCGGACGCACTGAATGCAGGCTTTGCACAGGTAACGGACGGTGCTGCTGCTCTTAAAACAGGAGCCGATACCCTCACAACCGGCGTAGGAGCCCTTACCGACGGCAGCAAACAGGTAAAGGACGGCTCCGCTCAGCTCTCACAGGGAGCGGCTGCTCTCAGCGAGGGAGCTTCACAGCTCAGCGAGTCCGCAGAACAGGTCTCCGCAGGTATAGGCACCGTTAAAAGCGGAGCAGACTCACTTGCAGAGGGCATAACAAGCGCAAGAACAGGTGCAGCTGCACTGATAAGCGGCGCAGACGCTCTCAGCGAGGGAGCCTCACAGCTCAGGGACGGCATAGCCCTTGCAGGCACATCACTTGATACGACCATAGCTGCAAACGAGCAGGCTCTTGCAGCATTGCAGGCAGTATACCAGCAGTCTCCCTCACAGGAGCTCGCTGTTGCAATAGGCACATTACAGCAGACAATAGAAGGTCAGAAGCAGATATCGGCTTCAATGAGCGAGAGCGGACAGCTCGGCGCAGGGGCTGCCTCACTGAAAGTAGGTGCGGCTCAGCTCGGCGGCGGTCTCGGACAGCTTGGCAGCGGTCTTGAAGCGGCACAGGGAGGCTCCGCAGCATTGCAGCAGGGTCTCGCAAAGCTCGATGACGGCGGCAAGGCTCTGGCGGCAGGAGCAGGACAGCTTTACGGCTCTACGACACGGCTCTCAAAGGGAGCGGCTGATCTCAGCAGCGGCGCGGCAGCTCTTGACAGCGGTATCGGCACGCTTTCGGGCGGCAGCAGCAAGCTCATCGGCGGCCTTGACACTCTTGTAAAGGGCATAGGACAGCTCAGCGGCGGCAGCGCTTCTCTTAACGACGGCCTCGGAAAGCTCTCAGCAGGCGCTGTTGACCTCACAGGCGGCATATACAAGCTCTCAGACGGAGCATCTGCACTTGACAGCGGTCTCGCACAGCTTTCTCAGGGCTCTCTCACTCTCGGCGGCGGTCTCGGACAGCTCAGAAGCGGCGCAGCAGAGCTTGACAGCGGCCTTGCACAGCTTTACGGCGGCAGCACTCTGCTCAGCGGAGGTGCAAAGACCCTTTATGATTCGATAGTTCTTCTCAGCGGCGGCACAGGCAAGCTCTATAACGGCTCGTGCGCTCTGTACAGCGGTGCCGCAGCTCTCAGGGACGGCGGCAAAACTCTCACTGACGGCGTTGGCAGGCTCGAAAGCGGAGCAAAGGAGCTCAATGACGGCATGATACGCTTCAACGATGAGGGAATATCGGTGATTACAGGCGCTGTGGACGAAAAGCTCCCCGCAATCGTCGATAACCTCAGGGCTCTCAGAGAGGCTTCACGTGAGTACAACACATTCTCTGGCATCTCAGACAGCATGGATGGCAGCGTGAAGTTCATCTACCTCGTTGACGGCACTGTTTGAGCCATAGGCAAAGCGTAATTGTTTACTTAATAAAATGACCGTTCAGGGGCGCACGATGTGCGCCCCTGAACGGTCATAGGTACCGCAGTATGGCAGACCTTTTAAATCTTTGCCTTTTTCTGTATCATCATAACAGCCGCCAGAAGCAGAAGTCCCACAGATATCCATATAGTCCTTATTCCGGACACAGCGGAAACAACTCCGCCGAAGCCTGCGCCTAAAGCGAAAAACAGTATGATGCCGAAGAAATGAAGTGACTTGTACAATGCGTCCTTGTTCTTATCGCGGAGATACTGGGAAAAGCTCTCCGTTCCGCTTCTGAGGTTGCCTATGCACATGGTGCTTGCGTAGCCGTAGCCCCTGACCGTCCTGAAGGTCTGAACCTGCATGGCACAGGCAAAAGACACCATCATATTCGCAGGCATATCAAGTGCCGGGGGCATAAATCCCACAGCAGCAAGGACTATCATCTCGATTATGATGATTATCTGTCTCCAGTGGAGAGACTTTATATCCTTGTATTTGTTCTCTATCCTTTCGGCTATGAAAATACCAAGCGCAAAGGCTATAAGGGGACACATATAGCGCAGCCCACTGTGTATTTCGCCTGTCATGAAGCTCTGACTCATGAGGACTACGTTTCCGGTCTGAGCGTTTGCAAAGACCTTTCCCCTTATGTTATAGGTATATGCATCCTGCAAACCGCCCGAAAAGGACAATAATGCGCTTAATGCAAAGCTTTCCGATGTCTGCATATGTCTCTCCTGTTAAATAAGCCATAGTACGCGAGGAACTATGGCTTATAGTGTTCTTATGATGTTTTTTCCTCTCAGAATACCATTTTAGCTTCGAGATAAGCAACGAGGTCGTTGATATTTACTCTTTCCTGCTGCATTGTGTCACGGTCACGTACTGTTACGCAGTTGTCCTTTTCAAGTGTATCGAAGTCGTATGTGATACAGAAAGGAGTTCCTATCTCGTCCTGACGGCGGTATCTCTTGCCGATAGTACCTGCCTCGTCGAAGTCTACCATGAACTTCTTGGAGAGCATGTCATATACCTCCTCAGCCTTGGGTGAGAGCTTCTTTACAAGAGGAAGCACAGCAGCCTTGAAAGGAGCAAGAGCAGGGTGGAAGTGCATAACTGTTCTTGTTTCCTTCTTCTCGTTGCCGTCCTTGTCTGTGGAAACTATCTCTTCCTCGTCGTAAGCCTCTGTTACCACTGAGAGGAACAGTCTCTCTACGCCGAGAGAGGGCTCGATAACGTAAGGGATATACTTCTCATTTGTCTCGGGGTCGAAGTATTCAAGTGACTTGCCGCTTGTATTGATATGCTGAGTGAGGTCATAGTCGGTTCTGTCGGCAACGCCCCAGAGTTCGCCCCAGCCGAAGGGGAAGAGGTACTCGAAGTCTGTGGTAGCCTTTGAATAGAAGCAGAGCTCCTCCTTGTCGTGGTCGCGGAGACGGATATTCTCCTCCTTGAGACCAAGTGAGAGCAGGAAGTTCTTGCAGTAGCTTCTCCAGTAGTCGAACCACTCAAGGTC
>DBXO01000013.1:53354-97841 GCA_002309635.1 Ruminococcus flavefaciens
AAGAATTCAAGCTCCATCTGCTCGAACTCACGTACACGGAATATGAAGTTACCGGGAGTTATCTCGTTACGGAACGACTTACCAACCTGAGCAACACCGAAAGGCACCTTTTTACGTGTGGTCCTCTGGATATTTGCAAAGTTTACGAAGATACCCTGTGCAGTCTCGGGACGGAGATAGAGCTCTGACTTGCTGTCCTCTGTAACGCCCTGGAATGTCTTGAACATAAGGTTGAACTGACGGATATCGGTGAAGTTCTGCTTGCCGCAGTTAGGGCAGGTGATGCCTTTTTCCTTTATGTAGTTCATCATCTGCTCGTTTGACCAGCCTGCAACGTTGGTGCCGTCAAAGTCCTCGATGAGGTTGTCTGCACGGTGACGTGTCTTACACTCCTTACAGTCCATGAGGGGGTCGGAAAATCCGCCGATATGTCCCGAAGCGACCCATGTCTGGGGGTTCATAAGGATAGCGGAGTCAAGACCTACGTTGTACTTGTTCTCCTGTACGAATTTTTTCATCCAGGCTCTCTTGATGTTGTTCTTGAGCTCAACGCCGAGAGGGCCGTAGTCCCATGTATTTGCAAGACCGCCGTAGATCTCGGAGCCCGGGTAAACAAAGCCCTTGGATTTACAAAGGTCAACTATCTTGTCCATTACTTTTTCATTGTTTTTAAGCATAATAAGCAACCTCGCTTTTATTTTATAATAGTCAACTTATATTTTACCGCAAACGAGCGAAAAAGTCAAGACCAATCATGATTCAGTGAGCTTTTTAAAGTTTTTCCCGTCTTTGACGAGCCGCGTATTAGTCATTATCGTTGGAAATGATTACTTTCCACTCACCGCTGTCCGCACGTTCAAGCACGAATGTATTGGTACTGCGATCATAATTTGTCAGGCTGTCGTACAGGAAACCCGTTTCTATAACAGGCTCAATGATTATCCTTTCATAATTATTTTCGCGGTAATAATTGTTTTCTTCATATCGTAGCTCACGAAGCCGGCAGTATCTGTTTGCTTCTTCTTCACGAAAAAACTCCTTGCACACCTCCATAGCGCCGTATACTTCTTCCTTGCTCAGAGTCTCTGTACTGATTATATTTTTCCATGCAAAAGCAGTGTGAGGACCTGCCGTGAACGGTCCTCCGACATAAGAAAGCAAAAAAAAGGCCGCAACGAGCACAGCAGCTCCGCATATCAGCTTATTTATCTTTTTCTTTATCAGTATAACAGCGATGATTATTGCAATGATCGAAGCGGTCGGAAGATAATTGAGCAGAATACTCAGCAAATTCCTGACTGTTGCCATTATAATTCCTCCTTTTTTATATTTATACAGGCAATTGCAACATATATGCGGGCTGAGCTGTCTGTCAGTCCATATCATTTATACTTATCAGTTTCCATTCCCCGCCATTTTGTCGTTCAAGAGTATAAACGCTACTTATATGATAAATATCATAGTCATGAAAAAAAGACGTTTTGACATTAGGATATATAGTAATGCGTTCTGTATTATATTCTGAAATGTACTGATACTGTCCGTCCTCTCTGTAGCTTAATTCCTTAAGCCAGCGGTATTTGTCGCCATCATGATTACGGAAAGATTCCTTGCATATTTCCATAGCACTGTCAATATCTTCTTTACTGATCTTTTCCGTACTGATTATACGCTTCCATGTAAGAGTAGCATGAGGACCTGCTGTGATCGGCCCGCATAGATAAACAACCGTTGCACAGGCTGCTAACCACCAAGCAACTTTCAAAGAAATTCTTTTAACTTCTTTTTCCATCATTATCAGCCCGGAGAAGGCTACTATTGCAATGACAGGCAGTGTCATATATACCATAAGAAATCCGAATATATTTTTGATTATATCCATTTTTAGTTCTCATTATCGTATCATTTTTCTTCTTTTTTATTGGTATCGCTTAGAAACTCCGCGATTATGTACCTCGGGCGCTGCTTGACCTCGGCATATATCTTGCCTATGTACTCGCCGATGATACCGAGACAGAAAAGCTGCAGACCGCCTATGAGCCATATTGAGCACATGGTACTGGACCAGCCCAGCTCCGTATATCCGAACAGCTTGGTGATGAACGCCCATATAAAGGCAACAACGCTTGCCGCAGACATGACGAGTCCGAGAACGGTTATGAGTTTCAGCGGCTTTGTGCTGAACGAAGTTATTCCGTTTACAGCAAATGAAAGCATTTTTTTCAGCGGGTACTTGCTCTCGCCCGCAGCTCTTTCATGGCGCTCGTAGTACACCTTGCAGCTCTGAAATCCGATAAGCGGCACCATTCCGCGCAAAAAGAGGTTTACCTCCTTGAAATTGGCGAGCTCCTGCAATACCCTTTTGCTCATAAGGCGGAAGTCCGCGTGGTTATAGACCACGTCCGCACCCATGACTTTCATGAACTTGTAAAAGCCCTCGGCGGTGAACTTCTTGAAGAAGGTATCGGTATCCCTTGCGCTTCTCACGCCGTATACCACATGATTGCCCTCGTAATACTTCTTCACCATTTCGTCGATAGTGTTTATATCGTCCTGTAAGTCGGCGTCCATAGTTATGCACATGTCGCATATTTCCCTGACCGTCATGAGGCCTGCAAGCACGGCGTTCTGATGGCCGCTGTTATGGGCAAGGTCGATACCCGAAAACAGGTTCGGACAGACTTCGTGGAGCTCCTTTATAATTCCCCATGTCTGATCTGAGGAGCCGTCGTTTACAAATACAATGCGGCTTTCGGGAGAGATGAGCTTTTCCGCCATAAGGGAATTGTATTTGTTTCTGAGCTGTTCCGCAGTCTTTCTGAGCACTTCCTGCTCATTATAGCACGGAACTACCATATATAATATTTCGGGGGAATCCATAATTATTCCTTTCCTGTTCACGATCATCACGGAACATTGTTTTCTCGTATAAGCATTGTAGGGGACGGCGTCCTCGACGTCCCGGACCGACCACATCGCAATAACAATAATAAAAGTATATCATAGCAGGATAAATATGTCAATACAGAGCCTTTTATGTACAAAAACAGTTACTGCTGTCACTGAATTGTAAAAAATTGTAATAACTTTTATCATAAAACTGTCACCTTTAAAGGTTATACTAAGACAAAAGATACTCATAAAGGAGGCTTTGATATGAAAAAAATCACTAAACGGGCAGCTTTTATTATTGCACTGTATCTCGGAGCAGTTTCAGCAGCGGGCTGTACAGAAAAGCCGGATAATGAACGGAAAACTGCAGAACAGGTCACAGAAGCGACAACCGATAACAGGATACATTATGAGCCTGCCGAAGAGATACTCAATGCCGATCTGAGATCGAGACTTGTTCAGATAGGCGATACGGTATTCAGAAATGACGGTTCTTCCACAGTAAGCGAATTCATAGAGAAATATGGCGACAGATTCGATATAACGACTCTGACAGACAGGATAGATGCAGGTGAGAAATTCCCGTATTATTCCTATAATCCTGACGGCGGAAAGCCGGAAACAGTTAATTATATAGGTACGTATATTACTTCAAAGAACGATACTGAGCTGACCGTATCTTTGAGCATAGGAGCTCCTGACGCAGACGAAGACAATTCCGTAGAGCTTGAAGATGCGTATATATGCGGCATAAATGCTCCATACGGCTATAATGACGTTTATTATCCTACAGGGATAAAGCGTGATGCTTCCAATCTGGATTATGACGGTATTAAGGCTCTGATAAAAAAGGAAGGCTTGAAGGAGATAGATTATGACGTTGACCGTTCAGAATGTGAAAACGCCTATATCGAAGATTATGACGAAATACTGCTGTATTTTACCTCAGACGATATGGGAACAACAGAATACTGCTATAAATACGACAGGAAAACTCATAAGGGAATAAGCTTTGAATAAGGCAAGAAAGGGTGCTTTCGTTTAAAAATCCTCTCCGTATACAAACCGAAGCCGCAGTCATTGTGCGATGTTCACAATGACTGCGGCACATTTTTGTGTAAAACATAGATCCTGAAAATTATTTTTCAATATTCAATGGCTTCACGTTGTATTTCACCCGATTTCAGCCCTATTATAGAAAGACATTTTTGTAAGGAACGCCGTCCCCATACAAATTTAAACCTATCCGCGCAAGCGGATACCTCAATCCCGCATTCCCAATTAAAAAAGGGCGGATAAAATCCGCCCCTGCACGGAACGCCGAAACGGCGTTCTCTACTGATCACTATTCACTAAACTTACTTCTTTTCGGAATTGATGAACATATCGTATATCCTGCGGATAGCCTCAGGGAGGTCATTCTCGCTGACGCCGATGATAACGTTGAGCTCACTGGAGCCCTGATCTATCATCTTTACGTTGATGCGTGCATGAGCCATAGAAGCGAAAATACGCGCAACGGTACCTCTTGTGTTCTTCATTCTGCGTCCGACTACAGCAAGGAGAGCTATGCCGTCCTCTATCTCAAGATGATCGGGATTTACTGCCTTACGGAGGTCAGCGAGCACCTTGTCGCGTACAGGATCGAGCTTTTCCGTGCTTACGGTAATGCTCATGGTATCGATACCCGAGGGCATATGCTCGAAAGAAAGACCGTTGTCATAGAGCACCTTGAGCACCTTCATACCGAAGCCTGTTTCATTGTTCATCATAGCCTTTTCGATATTGATAGTGCTGAAGCCCTTCTTGCCTGCGATACCTGTGATAGTATGCTTTACGCTTTCCCTGCTGAAATCGTAATCGTTGCCCACGATCATGGTACCTCCGTCCTCGGGAGCATTGGTATTTCTGATATTTATCGGGATATCAGCCGAGCGAACAGGGAATATTGCGTCCTCGTGGAGCACTGAGGCTCCCATGTAAGCCAGCTCGCGGAGCTCACGGTATGTGATGACCTCGATAACGTCGGGGCTGTCAACTATTCTCGGGTCTGCAACAAGGAATCCCGAAACGTCTGTCCAGTTCTCGTATATCTCGGCTTTGACAGCGTTTGCGATGATAGAGCCCGTAATGTCCGAGCCGCCGCGTGAAAATGTCTTTATGAAGCCCTCTGTTGTTCTTCCGTAGAATCCCGGGATAACAGCGTTGTCAAGTCCCTTAAGCCTTTCGCGTACAGCCTTTACTGTCTCGTCAAGGAGAAGAACTCCGTTAGTATCGAATATTATAACATCAGCGGCGTCAACGAAGTTGAAGCCGAGGTAATTTGCAAGTACCTTACCGTTGAGATATTCGCCGCGGCTTGCTGCAAAATCCTTTGCGGGACGATTCTTGAGCTCATTAATGATAGCGTCGAACTCCTTATCGAGGGACATATCCATGCCGAGCTCGGAAATAATGCCGTTATAGCGGTCCCTGATTATCTGGAAATCCTTTGAGAAATCCATGCCGCTGCCTGCCAGCTCGCAGCATTTATAGAGCATATCTGTTATCTTTATATCGTCGGAAAAGCGCTTTCCGGGAGCTGACGGAACAACGTATCTGCGCTTATCGTCGCTCTTTATGATAGCGGCGACCTTTCTGAACTGATTAGCGTCGGCAAGGGAGCTTCCGCCGAACTTAACGACTTTATTATTCATATATATCATTCCTTTATAACATTGATAATTTTATAGCAATAACTATTATATGCCTTTTTGTCCCTGAAATCAATTGACAGAAAGCCAAAATTAGGCGAACAGGCAACTGTGTTTTTGGTGAATACGCTTGTACACCGGTGGCGGACAGTTTTGGGTTGAAGATATGCGGAGCAAAACTCCGCATATCCCTGATGTTTTATTCGTATCTGTCTGAATTCTCGCCATACAGCAGCAGGCTGAACACCGTACATACCCCAACTCCCGCAAAACCGAGAAAAGCAAGGAACATAGCTGCTCCGGCACCTTTTTCGCTGCCGAAGAGCGAAACGAGCACGCTTCCTTCTGTCTGACGGGACATCAGCGGCTCAAAGCATCTGTCTATGAGCGCTCCGCCTGTGAGGCAGCCTATGGGTATAGTGAAAAACTGCAATGTATTGCGGCAGGCGTAGACGCGCCCCTGCATACCGGCAGGAATGGCACTCCTGAGGATAACGTCCAGATTTGCGCCCATATATGGTATGAAAAGCCAGCCGAGGACTGCTCCGGTACACCATACAAAAGGTGAATCGCTGAATGCGAGCAGAAAGTTTTCCGTGCTCATTGAGCAGAAAAGGGAAAGACATATAGCTCTTACGCGGTTTTTCGGCGCACGAACGGAGGAAGCTATAAAACTACCCGCAAATGCCGCTGCTCCGGCACAGAAATTGACTGCGCCAAGGACTCTTTCACCGCCGGAAGCCTTTGAAAGCGCCATTGACGACAGAGCCACGTTATAAGCCGAAGCTATAAGGTTTATGCCTGCTAAAAAGAATATCAGCTTAAGTATGAGCGGATTAGCTTTCAGCCATAAAAGCCCTGCCTTTGCCGAAGTAATAACGGATTCTTTGACTTTCCCCGCATTTTCAGGCTCGGGAATTGGTATAAACAGCAGCAACGCAATGAAAGCTGCCGAAAAGGTCATAAGATCAACGGCAAATACTGCGGAAATGCCGCCGAATGTGAACAGCAGGGTCGCAAGCACAGGAGTAAGTATGGTATTCATGGACTGCGAAAGTGAGCGCAGAGCTCCTGTTTTCTGGTAATACTCCTTAGGTATCAGCTGAGTTGCCGCCACCTCGCTTGCAGGCTGCTGTACCGTATTCATAAGACCGTTAAGGGCATTTATCACGTATAAATGCCACGGTTCGAGAGCGTCAGCTTTTATCAGCATAAAAGCTGATACTGTAGTGAGAGCCGCGAACAGATCACAAATCAGCATTGTGCGCTTTTTGTTCCATTTATCGCTGAGCGCTCCTGCAAATATGCTCATAACTACGTAGGGCGCGTATGAGCATACGGTGAGCAGGGCCGTTTTCAGAGCCGAACCGCTGCTCAGATAGAGCCACAGCACAAGGGCATAGCTCGTCATCGAGCTTCCGAGAGCGGAAAGTGACTGTGTACTCCATAATAAAAGATATGTTCTGAGTGATTTTTTTCCTTTTTTCATTTGACTTTGCTCCTTTTGATATAAATAACGTCAAAAATGCAAAGTCAGAGGGAGGTATAGCCGTCAGGCTTCAGCTTTTTTCTCCATGCAGTTCCCTCAGACCTTGCATGGAGCTTCGTCAATGGTCAGCTTCAAAGCTGCTCACCGTCCTTTATTTTACGAATCTTGCCTTGATTATCGTATATCCGTAGGGCTTTACCGTAATGGTATCGTCCGTGAATTCGCCGTAGAATGGCTGTATATCAGTATAGCGGGAGAGTATTCCGCTTATGTTGCCAAGCTGTACCGTATCGCTGCTCCTGTTAACGAAGAAGACGTAATCCTGCTTCTGTCCCTGACGGGTGAAGCCGATAAGCCGGCTGTCGTGGGTCTCCTTTTCGTTTATGACGAAGAATATCATTCCGTCGCGCATATTGGGGATTGACTTTCTTACGCGGCTGAGCTCGGAAACGTACTCGATAAGGTCTGTATCCTCATTTCCCCAGGGGAAGCAGCGGCGGTTGAAGGGATCCTTATAGCCCTGAAGTCCTGCTTCATCGCCGTAGTATATGCTTGGTACGCCGGGCAGGAAGAACTGGAGAGCCATTGCTGCCTTTAGCATTTCCTTGCCGTGCTCATACTGCTCGGGAGAGAGATAGCGCTCGGCCATCCATTCCTTGGTCTTACCCTCGCAGTCATCGCCGCCGAGGCGGTTTATTGCACGCTCGATATCATGTGTTGAAACGAAGTTCATAAGTACATCTATGGTAGGCTTGGGGTAGTGCTCGACTATCGTCATAACGGTATTGATGAAATCCATAGGCTTGCCGCCCTTGATGAAGTTCATTATAGCCTCGCGGAAGGGGTAATTCATTACCGAGTCAAGCTGGTCGCCGAGGAGGTAGCGGCGCTTTATGCCGTAGCTCTCCTTGTTTGTGGCGTCCTCCCATACCTCGCCGATTATGAGCTTGTCCTTGTCGTATTCCTTTACGCATTTTCTCAGGTTTCCGAGGAATTTATCGGGAAGCTCGTCGGCAACGTCGAGACGGTAGCCTGCGGCGCCTCTGTCCAGCCAGTAGCGGAGAACGCCCTCATCGCCGCATATATACTCGGTATAGTCCTCGTTGTTCTCGAAAACGTTGGGGAGGGTATCGATTCCCCACCATGCCTCGTATACATCGGGGTAGTCTATAAAGCTGTACCATTCGTAATACTTGCTGTCCTTTGACTGGTAAGCGCCCAGTTCGGGATAGCGTCCGTACTTGTTGAAGTAAACGCTGTCAGCGCCCGTATGCGAGAATACGCCGTCAAGGACTATGGATATACCGTAGCCCTCGGCAGCCTTGCAGAGCTCCTCGAACTCGTCGTTTGTACCGAGGAGAGGATCTGCATTCATATAGTTGGCCGTATTGTAACGGTGGTTCTCATGTGACTCGAAAATAGGATTGAGGTATATGCAGGTAACTCCGAGACCCTTAAGATAGGGGAGCTTTGACTTTATACCCTCGAAATCTCCGCCGAAGTAGTCGTTGTTCCATACATGGCCGTTCTCGTCGGGCTTGTAGAACGGAGTACCGCCCCAGTCGTCGCGGAGAACGCGGCCCTCGGGGATATTCTCCTTTGGCTTGCCGCTGTTGCAGAAGCGGTCAGGGAATATCTGGTACATAACGCCGCCCTTGAGGAAATTCGGGGTCTCATATGTGCTGTTGTATACCGTCAGCTGGAACATCTCTCCTGCGTCGATACCGCCCTCGTGGATGTTTATCCTCTTGATGTAATGGCGGGTGCCGCCCTCGGTATAGGAGAAGTAGTAGTAGTGAACGTCGGTATATCTTGCATTGTACTCAGCCGAGTATGCAACGCAGTCCTCTTCCTCCTCCACAGAGTTCATGGTTATGAAGCGCTCCTTGAAGCCTGTTCTGAAAAGCACGAGAACGGGCGGATAGTCGGGGCGCACCTTCTTTGGCAGCCTTATGGTGAAGCGGCAGGTCTCATACTGCCTTACTGCGCCGAAGATCGATTTATAAACAGGGTCCCATGTGTCATATATAGGTTTCATTTTAAAACACTCCGTTTTTCGGTATTTATTGTAATGTTATCTGAGGTACCAGATGTTGTCCGCATACTCCGTAACAGCGCGGTCAGCGGAGAATATTCCTGCGCCTGCGATATTGTTCAGCGACATTTTTGCCCACTTGAGCTTGTCGTTATAGCACTGTGAAATATAATGCTGAGCCTTTCTGTAGCTGTCAAAGTCGGCAAGCACCATATAGGGGTCGCTGTTTTTCAGCGAATTAGCCACATCGTTGAAGGTGCAGCCGTTTATGCCGTGGTACATGCGGTCGATAGCCTCGCGTATGCGGGGATCATAGTTGTAGCAGTCGTTGGGGTGGTATCCTCTGTATCTCAGCTCGTTCACCTGAGGTGTGGTCATGCCGAAGATAACGATATTCTCATCGCCGCAGGCTTCCTTTATCTCGATGTTTGCGCCGTCGAGAGTACCGAGGGTAACGGCTCCGTTGAGCATGAGCTTCATATTGCCCGTACCCGAAGCCTCTGTTCCCGCAAGTGATATCTGCTCGGAAACATCCGAAGCAGGCATGAGGTGCTCAGAGAGAGTCACGCAGTAATTTTCAAGGAATACTACCGAAAGCTTCTCACTTATTCTCGGATTGCGCTTTATCTCCTCGGAGATAGCCCATATCATCTTGATTATCTGCTTTGCGAGGTAATAGCCCGGAGCTGCCTTTGCTGCGAAGATATAGGTCTTGGGAGTAAAGGGAGCATCAGGATCATTGAGCAGATACGCATAGTCCGTGAGGATATTCATAACGTTGAGGTGCTGTCTCTTGTATTCGTGGAGACGCTTTACCTGAACGTCAAAGATACTGTCCGTATTGAGCTCTATGCCCGATTCGGCCTTGACATACTTTGCAAAAGCCTCCTTGTTCTCCTTCTTGACAGCCATGAGCTTTTTGAGGACCTCCTCGTCGTCCTGGAACTTTCTGAAGTTCTCAAGCTCTGCTCCGTCCTTTATGAACTTGGGACCGATTGTATCCGCAAGGAGCTTGGTAAGTGCGGGATTTGACTGATACAGCCATCTTCTGTATGCGATACCGTTGGTAACGTTTTTGAATTTTTCGGGAGTATGCTCAAATTCCTCATGGAACACAGACTGCTTTATTATCTCGGAATGGAGCTTGGATACGCCGTTTACGCTGTGTGAAGCAGCAACGCAGAGAGTGGCCATGTGTATCTGATTGTCCTTGACTATGGACATACGTGTGGTCTTTGCGCTGTCGCCGCCGTTCCATTCAAGCAGAGACTGACAGTAACGGTTGTTTATCTCGATAATAATTGAGAATATTCTCGGTATTACCTGCTTTACGAGGTTTACGTCCCATTTTTCGAGAGCCTCTGCCATAACCGTATGATTGGTGTAGGCGAAAGTCCTTGTTACGATGTCCCATGATTTTTCCCAGCTGTAGCCGCAGTCATCGAGGAGTATCCTCATAAGCTCGGGGATAGCAAGGGTGGGGTGGGTATCGTTTATGTGGATAGCGACCTTGTCTGCAAGGTTTTCAAGTGTTCCGTATACAGCCATGTGAGAGCTTACTATATCGCCGATCGAAGCCGCGCAGAGGAAGTACTGCTGACGCAGACGGAGGCTCTTGCCCTCCAGGTGGTTGTCATTGGGGTAGAGCACCTTTGAGATAGCGTTTGCAATGGAGTTCTGCGCAAGAGCAGCCTCATAGTTACCGCTGTTGAACATTTCCATATTGAAATTGGGAGCCTTTGCCGACCACAGACGAAGCACCGAAACACCCTCTGAGCCGTAGCCCGAAACGTACAGGTCGTAGGGAGTTGCAACGACGGTATTGTAGTTGACGTGGGAGATGTAGTGGTATTGATTGTCCCAGTACTCCTGAAGCTCGCCCTCAAAGTGGATATCTATGGAGAGCTCTGGCTTTGGCACAAGCCATACCGAACCGCCGGGGAGCCAGTTGTCGGGGAGCTCAGTCTGCCAGCCGTCCTCAAGCTTCTGCTGGAAGATGCCGTACTCATAGCATATGGAGTAGCCCATAGCAGGGAACGCCATTGTTGCGAGACCGTCAAGGTAGCATGCGGCAAGTCTTCCGAGACCGCCGTTTCCGAGACCTGCGTCCGGCTCCATCTCGTAGATCTTGTCGAGGTTTATATCATAGGGCTTGAGCATTTCCTTAATGCCGTCGGCAAGCTCAAGATTGTATATGCTTGTTTTCAGGGAGCGTCCCATAAGGAACTCCATGGAGAGGTAATATATCTGTTTGCCGCCAACGGAGCTGGTATGATTTATGAAACTTTGCCTCTTTGCACCAAGTATCTCAACGATCATTGAGGAGAGAACATGGTAAACCTGTTTGTCTGAAGCTTCCTCGGGTGAAACGCTGTACAAAAGCTGGAGCTTTCTCGGAAACTCTTCCTTGATCTTGTCCATTAGAGGGTTTGCTTTTTTAGTAGCCATAAATTTTCTCCAATCTGCCGCAGGAACGGCGTTATTACTGCTTGTATATTTTTGTGAGATTCTACCGCCTGCTTTCAAAAAACCGCGAAAAATCGCTCTACGAGCAGTATACACTTCAATTATACTATGAAAATATTTATATTTCAAGTGCATATTTCAACAAATATTTGTCCACGAAATTTATATATTGCCGATTACATCGGAACAGCGCCGTTTACGCATAAAAGTAAAAGTTTTTTACAGTGCGGAGCACCGATATACGCACAAAGCATTTATATGATATGCACATAAAGACTGAAAAATCAAAGAGGGGAAAAGCTTTTATATATTTAAAAAATAAAACTTTAAAAATATTCTAAAAAATATTTGAAATTTGTATAAATATGTGATATAATAGAAAAGTGGTCATAAAAATAAGCCGCATTACGTGTAGAATCAAAAAGACAACAAAAGAAAATGTAAAGGTGATGTATAATGGAAAAGGAAAAACGCTTCTCAATACTTAAATTCGTTCTTATCGCGCTTAGTATAATTCTGATCGTGCTTTCGATCATTATCAATATTGCGTTCTCGGGAGGAAAAACTCCCAAGCTCTTCGGCAGATACGTCTATGTGGTCAAGGAGACTGACAATATGGGCGAAAGCGTTACCAAAGGCGCTGCACTTCTTGCAGCCGACGCAAAGAACGCCACTATCTCAAAGGGCGATATCGTCCTCTGCTATCCCGCCGACGCCCCCGAAACTCTCAAGGTGCTGAGCATTTTCGATATCGTCAGTGCCGAGGACGGCACTCAGAAGTACATTACCGCCGACGCCACAAGGATAGGCAGTGAAGAGTCCATAACAAGGGACAAGATAATAGCTAAATGCACAGGCTACAATCAGAGCCTCGGAATCGGCTCATTCGTTAAGTTCGCTTCAGGCATAAAGGGAATACTTGCTCTGCTTGTTCTCCCTTGCGTGCTTCTTGTAATATTCTTCATCGCCAAGATAGCTTCCTCCAAGGGTGAGGACGACGATGACTTCGGCTTCTATGAGTACGACGAGGCCGAAAAGGAAAGAGCGGTTTCAGAGAGCAGAAGAAGCAGCCACGAAAAGAGCGCCAACCCCCTCTTTGAACCTTCTCAGGAGATACAGCCCAGCAATGAGCTCGAGCGCAAGAAAATGTCTATCGCTGAGAATTTCAGCCAGAAGAAGGTAAATCCCGATTCTCCCTATCAGAAGGAAAAGGAACGCACAATGCAGTTCAAGGCGCAGCGCAGTGCCGAGAGCACATTTGCCGCAAAGAACGTGGGCGGTTCATCGTCCACAGCGCCCACAGCCGACGCACTCAGGGAGGAAATGCTCAGAAAGACTGCCGAGGCAGAGCGCGAGCGCACAGGTTCATTCAACGTAAAGGCAGCAGCTCCCGCAGTATCAGCAAATACAGCTCAGAGGCCCGCTGTTTCCGAATCTGTCCCCGATAATACAGGTATCCTTTCAAAGAGTCAGCTTGCCGAAATGTCAAGGAACGACGTTCCCAAGACTACTCCACTCAGGAGCCAGTCCGCTCCGTCAGCAGCTGCTCCCAAGCCAAAGAAGAGCAGTACACCCGATATTTCGGATATCATCGACAAGAGCCAGCGCGAGGAAAAGAAAAAGTCGCCGTCAAACATGTCGGTAGACGACCTCATAAAGATGATAGAGGAAGAAAAGAAAAAGCTTTGATATATAAAAAAGCAGACCTTAAGGTCTGCTTTTTTTATCGGGTTATGTTTTTGAGCCATTTATACTTCACGTAATGCTTGTATACCGCAGGTATTTTCACAAACTCATCCAGTGTTAGTATAAAGGCTACCGCAAGCACCGGCAGCTTCAGCCAGAAGGCTGCTATCATTCCCATAGGGACCACCACGCACCAGAGGGTCACGATATCGCATATCATGCCGAATCTCGTGTCGCCGCCTGCCGGAAAAAGACCGCCTATCACAGTGGAGTTGAGGGAATTTCCGATTATGTAGTAGGCCGCCATGAGCATCATGAACTTCAAGTAATACTGCGCCTTGTCGTTCAGAGTTATTACATTCAGGACAATCGGAGTTACAGCAAGTATAACAAGTCCCGAACCCACTCCTATCAGTACAGACAGACGCACGAACCTGCCCCCTGCCTTTTTGGCTTCTTCAATCTCGTTCCTGCCCAGCATGCCGCCGATGATAATGCCTACGCCCGAGGCTATGCCCCAGCATAGGCTGGCGATCATGCTGCGGACTATGCTCGCTATGGAATTCGCCGCTACTGCATCTGTACCAAGTCTTCCCATGATGACCGAGTACATGGTCACACCGCCGCCCCAGCCAAGCTGATTGAGCAGAAGAGGTGCAGTATACCTTATGTAGTCCTTATGGAGGGGGCTGTTATCGAGCCTGAAAAGCTTTTTTACCCTCAGAGGAGGGCATTTCCCACGTATCATCACCACCAATATGAACACGCACTCAAAAGCTCTTGCAATAACAGTCGCCAGAGCTGCGCCTGCAATGCCCATTTCCGGGAATGGGCCGATACCGAAGATGAACAGTCCGTTGAGTACGATATTTACCACTACGGCAAGGCTGCCGATAACGGAGCTGAGCCCCGCAAGGTCGCAGACTTTCATAATGCCGAAATAGCTCTGTGAAAATCCTGCAAGTACATACGACAGAGCTACGGTGCGGAGGTATATGCCTCCGAGGCGTATGAGTTCGCTGTCGTTGGTGAAGATGAGCATTATCTTTTCGGGGATTATCAGCGCCGCCAGTGTGAATACGGCTCCCACAAGAAGTGAATACCGCATTGTCAGCGCAAGGACCTCCTCAACGGTATGCCTGTCCTTTTTGCCCCAGTACTGCGCCGCAAGGACATTGCAGCCCGATACGAAAGCCATTATGAAAAGTCCGTATACAAAGGCTATCTGACCCGCCAGCGACGAGGCGGACAGAGAGTCCTGATTGAGAAAGCCCAGCATAAAAGCGTCCGAAGCCGATACCAGCGATGACATGAAGTACTGGAAGGCTATGGGCGCTACTACTGTGAACAGGCTTTTGTATATTCCTTTATTATTCTCCTGCATATTACTCCTTTTTATCCGTTGCATTCACTTCTTATGCGACGAAAAAGCTGCCGCACTGTTGTGCAGCAGCTCTGTTTACTGTTAAACGGCAGCCTTTGTGCTGTCTGATTTTGTATCCTCTGCCTTGTCGGGAACGCTCACCTTTTCGATATCGGCTCCGAGAGCACGAAGCTTTCCTTCCATGCAGTCGTAACCTCTTTCGATATGGTATATATCCTCTATCTCGGTAACGCCGCTTGCAGCAAGTCCCGCGATGATGAGTGCAGCTCCTGCTCTCAGGTCGCACGCCTTTACGGGAGCTCCCATGAGCTTGCCTGTGCCCTCGATAAGAGCTACCTTGCCGTTTACGGTTATATCCGCGCCCATTCTTCTGAGCTCGTCAACATAGCGGAAGCGCTGCTCCCATATGTTTTCGGTGATAATGCTGGTGCCCTGTGCGAGACAGAGAAGAGTAGCTATCTGCGACTGCATATCCGTAGGGAATCCCGGATGAGGAGCGGTCTTTACATTGGTCTTTACAAGAGGACCGTCAACCCATACTCTTATGCTGTCGTCGTACTGCTCTATATTCACGCCGATCTTTTCAAGCTTCTTTGTGATCGACTCAAGATGCTTGGGAATTACGTTTTTGATGAGAACATCGCCCTTTGTTGCGGCAACTGCCACCATAAAGGTGCCTGCCTCAATCTGATCGGGGATAACGGCATAGTTTGTGCCGTGGAGATGCTCGACGCCTCTTATCTTGATGACGTCGGTACCTGCGCCCATGATATTTGCGCCCATAGAGTTGAGGAAGTTTGCAAGGTCAACGATATGGGGCTCCTTAGCGGCATTCTCGATGACGGTGAGGCCCTCTGCCTTTACGGCTGCGAGCATTGCGTTCATAGTAGCTCCGACTGTTACAACGTCGAAGAATATCTGATTTCCGGTGAGCTTATCGGCAACAAGGTCTACCATGCCCTGACTGAGAGTATACTCCGCGCCGAGAGCTGTGAAAGCCTTAAGGTGCTGATCTATGGGACGGTCTCCGAGAGGACATCCGCCCGGCATTGATACTCTTGCCTTATTGAACTTGCCGAGGAGAGCTCCGAGGAAATAGTACGAAGCACGCATTTTCCTTGCATATTCATAAGGAACGCAGTATTTATTTATAGTAGTGGGATCGATCCTGTAGGCGTCCTTTCCCAACTTTTCGACCTGTGCGCCCATTTCCTCAAGGATATGGAGACAGATCCTGACATCGCTGATGTAAGGTACATTTTCTACAACGCAAGGTTCATCTGAAAGTATGACTGCGGGAAGAATAGCTACAGCTGCATTCTTGGCTCCGCTTATGGTAACTTCACCTTCAAGGCGTCTTCCGCCTTTTACAACAAACTTATCCAAATATTTTCTCTCCTTATTTTTCGGGTCATCTGTATTTATTCCCGAATTTCTTTCTTTTGTTCCCCGACGCTGAAGGTCGGACATATACACATATCATCGGACACCCGTCCGAAAAAGATCAGTTATAATCCTTGATGTTCCAGTGAACATCACTGCCGTCGTAGTCCGTTACTGTTACTTTCTCTATGATAACGTCCTTGCTCGGCTTATCGTTGTTTCCTGTTTCTGTTTCCTGTATCTTGAATACTACGTCCAGTCCGTCGAATACCTGACCGAAGACAGTATAGCCTCCGTCAAGCCATGGCGTACCGCCGTATGTGGAATAGATCTCAGCCTCGTTGTCAGTGAAGTCGTATCCCTTTGATCTGTAATCGTCAAGCTCGTCCTTGCTGTAGACCGTACCTGTTACGATGTAGAACTGGCTGCCGTTGCTTGCTGTCGAGCCACTGTTTGCGTAAGCTACAGCTCCAGCAGCGTGGATAAGATGCGGATCGGTGTCGTTGTCGTCGAAGCCCTTTTCAAATATGCACTCGCCGCCCGTACCGTCGCCGTTGGGGTCGCCGCCCTGTATCATAAAGTCCTTGATGATCCTGTGGAATGTAAGACCGTCATAGTAGCCGCGCTCTGCAAGGGTGATGAAGTTCTCCACGCCCTTGTCTGCGTACTCGGGGAAGAGCTTTATCTTTATCTCCTTGTCGTAGTCCTTTATCTTGAGGCTTACGATCTTTTCGCCCTCCTTGGGAGCTGTGAAGTTGGCTATGGTCAGATTTTCCTTGCCTGTAGCCTTTCTTATCTCCTCAGGGTCGAATTTCTCATAGTCGTCTATATACCAGCGGATATCCCCGCCGTCGTACTCGCCGACCCTGACGGATTCCATGATAATGTCCTTGTATGGCATACTGGTCTGTGCATCGACTGCAACACACTGTATCTTGAAAATAACGTCAAGTCCGTCGATGACCTGTCCGAAAACGGTATAGCCGCCGTCCAGCCACGGTGCACCTCCGACCTCCTTGTAGAGCTTCTTTGCGTTGTCCGAGAAGTAATATCCTCCCTTTTTCATATCCTCGAAATCAGAGTCGGTATACTTTGTTCCCGTTACCACATAGAACTGGCTTCCGTTAGTAGAAGTGGCGCCGCTGTTCGCATAAGCGAGAGCGCCTGAAACGTGGATAAGATGCGGATCTGTGCCGCCGTCGAACTTGCCGCCCCATGTGCTTTCGCCGCCCATGCCTGTTCCCATCGGATCGCCGCCCTGTATCATAAAATCGGTTATGACACGGTGAAACTTGAGACCGTCATAATAGCCCTTTTTGGCCAGCTCAACGAAATTCTCAACGCCCTTGTCGGCATATTCGGGGAAAAGTCTGAACTTTACGGTGCCGTAATCCTTAACGTTCATCTCTATAATGGTATCGCCCTTCTGCGGGGATGTAAAGTTTGCGATATCTACATTTTCAACTTCAGGCTCCTTGGTAGTTGCCTCAGTTGCTGCAGCAGTTGTGGTATCGCCGCCGTTATTGTCGGCGTTGTTTACCGTACTGCTCGTATCCCTGCCGCATGAAGCAAGGGCAGAAGCCGCCAGAGCCATGCAGAAGATCCCTGCGATTACTTTTTTGAACATCAATATCTCTCCTTGGAAATGTGAGATCAGGTGTTTACATTAAATAATCCCTGTCCTCAGACAGAATTAAATAATTATACTTCAACTTATATATTATACATCAAAAAAATCAGTTTGTAAAGAGTTTCATTGTATTTTTGTATCATTCGGACAAAGGGTTTTGGTGATACGCAGCTTTTTCTGCTTACTTTTCGTCCTCTGATGACTTTTCGTCAGGAGAATAAGTACTTATCTTAACTGAATTAATCATTACGTCCTCAGCAGGGAATTTGTAATCTCCCATGTTTTTTGTTTCAAGTGAAGCGAGCTTTTCCACAATGTCAAGGCCGCTGTAGGTCTGACCGATAACCGTCATCTGCTGCGAAAAATTGGGAACGCCGCCCTTTTCTATGAACGCCTCCGCAAGCTCCTTGCTCTCAGAGGACTGTCTGAGCTCCTCCTTGAATTCCTCGGAGAATTCCACGGTATTCACCAGCATAAAGCGGCTTCCGTTGTAATAGGTTCCGCCGCCGAGTATCTTTTCCTTAAAGGTCTGTTTCATGGTAGTGTTCATCGCCAGAACTGCGCCTCTGAAGGGCCACAGGTTCTGATGGAGCTCTCTTTTCACCAGCTCATGGGAATTATCCTTTGCGCTGCCGTCGCTGTTGGGAGCTCCTGCGGCTGAATAAGCCCCGCTTTCCGAGTGGAACACATAGGTCTTGTCATAATAGCCCTGCTCCGCAAGCTCGGTGAAGTTCTTCACCGCATCAGGCGAATATTCGGGATAAAGCACGAAGCGGAACTCTCCCAGCGTCGTGTCCACAATGGCTATCGGATCGCCCTCTACGGGCTCATTGAGCTGTACGAGCTCCATTTCCTCGGGAATTATGGTGATATAACTGTTGTTTCTCTCCTTCATGGTGCCCGCAAGCATTACCGTAAGGGACGAAACGCCCATTATCAGCGTAAATATCAGTACGAGCCTTACTGCTCTGTTTCTTTTTATCATCTGTTTATCCTTTCGATGGTATACTATTTTTATTATACATACTGTGTCACAATTTGTCAATATTTATCCCTGATTTTCTGAGTTTACCGATTTCCGGCGGTTTTTTTCACACTTATGGTGAAAAATTTTTTCTTGACAAAGCTCCCCGTTTGTGGTATCATATTAAAAGAGCATCGTCTGCTCGTATAAACGGGTGTGAAATTCCGAAATATAGATGTGTGGGCCCTGTGCAACAAGACCCCGTGAACCATGTCAGGCGGGAGACCGAGCAGCATTAAGCGGTGCGTGTTGTGTGCCGCAGCAAGCCTGCACATCTATGTTCCGGAATTTTTCTTTAGACAGGGAGGTGCGTGATATGCTCCGTTCTATCCTTGCAAAGCGTACAAAACGGGTACTGCTTTGCATAAAGCGTTCCGTACCGAAGGCGGCGGCTTTCGTGCCTCTGTCGGCGGTGGTTTTCCTCATATACGAAGCAATAAATGACAAGGGCGGAAGTATCCGCTATACCGAAGCCATCTACCTTATGCTATGCTGCTATTTTATATGCCTGATCGCATTTACAGTGGAAGAAGTAGCCAGATACAAGGGCAGGATATTCCACTTGTACGACGAGGAGCTCATTGGCGACGCATTTACCGGTCTCGGGCGCAGCTCAATGATGTTCGAGGACGCCCTTGAGCTGTTTGAAAAGAACAATTTCCGCATGGCACTGGAGCTTTTCACTGATATCGGAAACGGAAAGTTCAAGCTTTCCCAGCGGGAAACGGCCGTGCTGGATTTCTACCGCGGACGCTGCTACCATATCCTCAATGTCTTCCCCAATGCTGTCATATGCTACGAAAAGGCGGAGGAAAACGGCTTCTATATACCTGAGCTGCCTATATTCGAGGCCCGCTGCCATGTGGGCAACGGCAACTACGAAAAGGCTGAATACCTCTATAAGGAGCTAATGACCAAGGACTACCGCTACCGCGACAGGATACGCTGTGAAATAGGCAATATGTACCTGAAAATGAACGACGGTCTGACCGCGCTGAAATGGTTCGGAGAGTCAATAGAAAAGCACGAAAACTACGCCAGCGCAGTGGGCGGTGCGGCTATAGCACAGGCTATGCTTGGAAACACCGAAAAAAGCGCCGAGCTCTACAGGCTGGCATTACTCAACAATATCGACAACGCCGACGACTTCAAGCATTACTACCGCGGTATAATAGCTATGAAGAAGGCTGAACAGAAAGACGGCTGACGAAAGGAGGAAAGGCTGTGTACAAGGCACTTTACCGCAAATGGCGCCCGATGACATTCGATGACGTCATATCTCAGGAATATACCACGGAAGCTCTGAAAAATCAGATAATAAGCGGCAAAACTGCCCACGCATACCTTTTCACGGGTTCGCGCGGCACAGGTAAGACCACCTGCGCCCGTATCCTTGCAAAAGCCGTAAACTGCCGCAATATGAAGGACGGCAACCCCTGTCTCGAATGCGACATATGCCGCGACGCCGACAGCGGCGCCCTTACTGACATAGTAGAGATAGACGCCGCCTCCAACAACGGCGTAGACAATATCCGCGACCTCCGCGACGCAGCAGTATACACTCCCGATCGCGGAGCATATAAGATCTATATCATCGACGAAGTGCATATGCTCTCCGCAGGTGCCTTCAACGCCCTGCTGAAAATTATGGAAGAGCCGCCTCCATACGTTAAATTCATACTTGCCACCACTGAGATACACAAGGTGCCCGCCACTATCGTTTCACGCTGCCAGCGCTACGATTTCCGCAGGATAAAGCCCGAGGACATCGCCAAACGCATAAGCTACATCGCTCAGCAGGAGGAGCTTGACCTCACCGAGGACGGAGCCGCCATGATAGCAAAGCTTGCAGACGGCGGTATGCGTGACGCGGTTTCCCTACTCGACCAGTGCTCGGTATGCGCCGAGACCATAAACGCCGAGGCTGTCTCAAATGCAGCAGGAATAGCGGGAAGAGATTACCTTTACGATATGCTTGACGCCGTATCGGACTCCGATACCCCAAAGGCTCTCTCAATAACAGCCTCTCTCTACGATATGTCGAAGGACCTCACAAGGCTGTGTGACGAGCTTATCATACAGTTCCGCAACGTAATGCTGATCAAGGCTTCGCCCGAGAATGCCGAAAAGCTGATAGTATGCATGCCCGACGAAATGGAGCGCCTTAAGGCTGTCGCCTCAAAAAGCGACCTCTCCGCGGTTATGGACAGACTCTCCGCTTTGCAGGAGTGCCGCGAGCGTATGCAGAGCGCCATGAACAAGCGTGTGGAATTCGAGATGTCCCTCATAAAACTTTGCGGAAATGTAAAGAATGCTCCCGAAAGTATTGACAATTCCGAAATTTATGATAAAATAAAACAGTTAGAGGATAAGATAAACTCAGCTCCGAAAGCTGTACAGAATATGTCTCAGGTTCAGCAGCAGCCCGAAGTGCTCGAAGCAAGCGCGGCTCCTGCCGACGAGAAGATAATCCCCACTGTAGACCTGAAAAAGCTCAGACCCGAGGATATCCGCCAATGCGACCGCTGGGGAGAGATACTGGAGGAATTCAGCAAGATCAATCCTGCCGTTGCGGGAAGTCTTGACGGCTCTTTCGCAGGCACTGCGGGAAATTATATCTTCATCACCGCTCAGAACCGCTTCTTCATGGACCTTTTCAAGGTCAAGGAGAATGCAGCCTCACTTGGAGCGGCTATATCCAAAGTGCTGGGACAGCGCTTCATAATCAAGGCCAAATGCGCCACAACAGTCACAGAACAGAAAAATCTTGCGGAAAGTCTCATAAAAAAGGCTGTGGAAAGCAAGATAGAGACCTCTGTCGAAAATCAGTAACGCTTCAAAAGCAAATAAACTTTGCTTGATATAAAATTATTAAAGAAACCATATTTTCAAAGGAGAATTTAAAATGAAAGCAAGAATACCAAAGAATATCAACGCAGGCGGCGCTCAGAACATGAATCAGATGATCAAGCAGGCTCAGAAGATGCAGGATCAGATCACTGAGCTTCAGGAGGATATCGAGGCAAGAGACTTCTCTGCCACAGCAGGCGGCGGAGCTGTTGAAGTTACTATCACAGGCAAGAAGACTATCAAGTCTCTCACTCTCAAGCCCGAAGTCGTTGACCCTAACGATATAGATATGCTTCAGGACCTCATCATCAGCGCCGTAAACGAAGCTGTTAACAACGTTGAGGCTACTACAGAGAGCGAAATGGGCAAGATCACAGGCGGAGTTTCTCTCCCCGGTCTTTTCTGATAGCCAATGGCTGACCACAATGCGCTCCCGCTGGTGATACTGGCGGAAAAGTTCGCTTCTCTCCCGGGAATAGGCATGAAATCGGCACAGAGACTTGCCTATCACGTAATGTCTATGGACGAGGGAGCTGTTGAGGACTTCGCAAAAGCGCTCATCGACGCAAAGAAGAACGTTCACTGCTGCAAATGCTGCCAGAATCTCACGGAAAGGGATATTTGCCCTATCTGTGACGATCCTCAGCGCGACAGGAGCATTATCTGCGTCGTCGAGAACCCAAAGGACGTTACAGCCTTTGAGCGTACAAGAGAGTACGGCGGCGTATATCATGTCCTCCACGGACTTTTGTCACCTATGGACGGCATAACCCCCGATAAGCTCCGCGTCAGGGAGCTCCTTGCAAGGATATCAGAAGGCGGCGTCGAGGAGGTCATAATGGCTACCAACCCTACTGTAGAGGGCGACGCTACTGCAATGTATATAGCGGGACTTCTAAAGCCTATGGGCATAAAGGTCACCCGCCTCGCTTTCGGACTTCCTGTGGGCGGTATACTCGAGTACGCCGACGAGGTCACACTCTTCAAGGCTCTCGAAAACAGAAACGATATGTAAATACGGGCATCAAGCGTTATGCTCATATAGAAGTTTTATGTATATCTATTGAGGGAAAACCTTTTGAAAAAGGGTTATCCCTCAAACTCCTTTCCTAAAACTTCCAGCTTAAATTTTTCTTAATAGAACGCCCTCTGCAAAATGTACAGAGGGCATTAGTTTATGTTGGGCGTTCTATTAAGAAAAATTTTGGTTAAAAGTCTTTGGAAAGGGGTTCGGGGTACTCCCTGTAGTAAAGGGAGATGTCCGAAGGACAGAGGGTCGCGCCTCCGTCAGAGGGAACCTTTACTCAGAAAGGTTTTCCCCGATAAATACGTATAAAGCTGCTGTACGTACATTACACCTGATACCGTTTTAATATACAACGGAGGAATTTTTTTGAAAAGCAGATTTTTACGCGGAATGTCCCACGGTATCCCAATTTGCTTGGGATATCTTTCAGTCTCTTTCGGCTTCGGAATTCTTGCGGTCAACAAGGCGGGACTTTCCGTATTTCAGGCTTCGGTCATATCCGCTTCAAACCTTACTTCCGCAGGACAAAAGGCAGGGCTTGACGTAATAGCCGCAGGAGGAGCCATTATCGAGATGATACTGCTCCAGCTGACGATAAATATCCGCTACTCGCTGATGGCGCTGTCCCTTTCGCAGAAGCTTGACAAGCGCTTCACAACGCCTCACCGACTTATGGCGTCATACGGCATAACCGATGAGATATTCGCAGTATGCTCGGCACAAAAGGAACCCCTTACCCCTGCGTACATGTACGGAATGATATTCATAGCCGCCTTAGGCTGGATAGCGGGTACCGCTCTCGGAGCAGCGGCAGGCGAGCTTCTTCCCGCATCTGTCAGCATGGCTATGGAGATTGTTCTGTACGGAATGTTCATAGCCATAGTGATACCTCCCGCAAAAAAGCAGCACGGAGTGCTGTTTGCGGCGGTGATAGCGGCAGCTCTCAGCGTGATGTTCAGATATGTCCTGCCGATGGTGAGCGAGGGCTTTGCCATAATTATTTCCGCAATTGCCGCTTCAATGCTTACAGCTCTCATATTCCCCGTCAAGGACGAAGAAGAGGAGGCAGCCGCATGACCCTTGCAGTATATATAATCGTCATGGCAGGAGTGACCTATCTCATAAGAATGATACCCTTTACATTCTGCCGCAAAAAGATAAGATCCCGTTTCTTCCGCAGTTTTCTGTATTATATCCCCTACGCGGTGCTTTCCGCGATGACGATACCCGCAATATTCTACACCACCCATAATGTATGGACAGCCGCTGCAGGCACGGCAGTTGCCCTGCTGCTTGCATTCCTCGAAATGCCGCTTATCGTGGTCGCACTTGCGGCTTCGGGCACGGCTTATCTGCTCAGTTTCTTTGTGTGAAAGGAGCTAAACTATGCTGAAAAAGATACTCAGCAGCGAAGCCTGTGCGAAATGCAGGCTGTGCTGCATCTTCGACCGCTATGACGTGTGGGAGACACCCGTATTTACTGCGGAGCTATGCGAAAGAATAAAATCCGCCCGTCCGGAGGTGCAGTTTGTCACCAAGGACGGCGGCTATATATTCAGAGTAGGCGAGCTCAGGGGCGACGAGCTGTTTTCCTGCCCCGCCCTTACGGAAAATGGCTGTATGCTTGGCGACGAAAAGCCCTTCGACTGCCGCATATGGCCGTACCGTATCATGGAAGTAGGCGGCAGACGCGCCATAACCTTTGCTTCCATATGCGACGAGCTGTTCCACCGCCCCCTTTCGGATCTTGTGGGACTGCTGAAAGAGGGACTTGCAGACGCTATTTTCGCATATGCCGACAAGCACCCTGAAATAGTAAAGCCCTACTACGAGGGCTATCCGGTGCTCATGTTCGAGAGAAAACCGTTATAAACGATGAGTCCGCTGCTATATGTTCAGGTCTTATCCTGATTTACGGAAAAGATATCTGCCACCTCGGTGAGTGTGATATAGGCAAGAGGATCTATTTTCTGCACTGTATCCTTCATTTTCATGACCTGAAAACGGTTCACCACGAAGTACAGAACGGTGCGTTCCTCTCCCGAATAGCCGCCCACAGCCTTTATGAGCGTCATTCCGCAGCCGAACTGCGCCATAAGCTCCTTTTTTATGGCGTCGGGGCGGGCGGTTATTATCATTGCCGCCTTTTCGCGCTGGAGACCGTCAACTATATAGTCCACCGTCTTAAGAGCAGCTCCATAGGTGACTATTGAGTAAAGGGGCAGTATCCAGCTGTGGATAACGACTCCGCAGAGAATATACAGTATCACATTGTAGACCATGACGAAGGAGCCCACGGAAAGCCCAAGGCGCTTTGCAAATATGACCGCCATGACCTCTATGCCGTCCATAGCTCCGCCGAAGCGTATGGCAAGACCGCTGCCTATACCCGATATAACTCCGCCGAACAGGGCGCACAGAAGCAGATCAGTGCCTGCAAGCGGCGAGGCAATGCTCACATCTACGGGCAGTACATCGGTTATCAGCCAGGCCATAACAGAATACACGGCTACAGTGTATATCGCCGATATGGTGAAGCTTCCGCCCTGCTTTTTCAGGCCGTAGAGAAACAGCGGTATATTGAGGACTATCAGGAAAACCGAGAGAGACAGCACATCGGGGGTTATCTGCGCAAGAAGCATAGATGTGCCCGAAATTCCGCTGTCATAGAGCTTAACAGGCATAAGGAAAAGGGTTATGCCGAAAGCGTTGACTATGCCCGCAATAGTCAGCATAAAAAGACGGAACGGGCTTATTTCTTTTATAATACCGATTATTTTTTTCATTTGTGCCTCCTGTGTGGGGTACTGTTGCGAAAAAGGGGCACTTTCCATACGAAAATGCCCCTTTGCACGATCACTTCTTGATCTTGTCAACGATATCGCCGACTTTTTCCTTTACCTTTTCGATGTTCTCCTTGGTAGCCACCTTGCTGACCATATCCTTGGCCTTTTCAATGTTGTCCTTAGTTGCTACCTTAGAAACTGTCTTTTCGATCTTCTCATCGGGAAGGTCGATGCCTGTTTTTTTCTCGACGAATTCTACTGCCTTTTTGATCTCCATAGGGGGATACCTTCTTTCGATAAAATTTATATTTTTATTGTATCACATTTTTTTGTCAAATGCAATATTCCTGTGTGATTTTTTGAATGTGATATTAAATTTACCGTAAAACAGGCAATTGCAACCGCCGATTGACAAATTGTAAAGCACGGTTGCTTGTGTGTAACCGCATGAAATGCTAAAATAAGACCATAGACAGCGGGGTGCTCTCCGCAGAAAACAACAACGGAGGATATACATATGATACTTGCAGACAAGATAATCGAACTGAGGAAAAAGGCGGGCATGTCACAGGAGGAGCTTGCTGAAAAGCTTGGAGTGAGCCGTCAGTCAATATCAAAATGGGAGGGCGCCCAGTCCACACCCGACCTCAACCGTATATTACAGCTCTCGGAAATATTCGGAATAAGCACCGATACATTATTAAAAGACTCCGAGGAGCTCTCAGAGACCTCAGCCCCGGTGAAGGAGACAGTGGAAACTGAACCCCCTCTCCGCAAGGTCTCAATGGAGGAGGCAAACAGCTTCCTTGCCGTCAATGAGAAGAACTCGCTGCGCACGGCTGTGGGAGTGGTACTATGCATACTCTGCTTTGTACCGCTGATAGTCCTTGACGAACTTACAGATCTGGGAGACCTTATAGGCATACCATTAATGTTTATACTTATAGCTGCAGCGGTAACTCTCTTTATAATCTCGGGTCAGCAGATGAAGCCCTACGAGTACCTCGAAAAAGAGGGAATAGACACGGAGTACGGCATATCGGGAATGGTCACGGATAAGAAGTCAAAATACGAGCAGAAGTATACTCTCAGCATAGTCATAGGAGTTGTACTGTTCATACTGTCCTTTGTCCCGACCATAATCATCGAAGAGCTTTTCGGCGAAAACGCTCTTACAGAAGCCGTTGAACCCACACTTCTGTTTGTTTTCATAGCCGCAGGCGTCGGTATAATCACACGTACCTCGATAATAATGGAGGGCTACAGAAAGCTCCTTGAGGAGGACGGCTATACCCGTGAGAAGAAAGCATGCAAAAAAGGCCCGAACCCTGTTATGATCGTATACTGGTGCCTGGTCACAACCCTGTATATCGGTCTCAGCTTTCTCACCAAAAGGTGGGATATGACATGGCTCATATGGGTGATCGCAGGTATCCTCACCCCTGTGGTGCTGATAATCTCGAATAAATCAAAGAACAAATGACATATGTCACTCGGAAAGTGACAAATGACATCTGTTAAAACTCCCGATAAGGTGATATGATAATAACATACCACAGAGGTAAAATTTATCAGGGAGTGATATCATGGTATTATTGATAATTCTTATAGCAGGTATTATGCTGCCAGCACTTGACAGTATCGTAAACAGTATGCTAATGCTTGCGGGAATAGCAGCTGCTGCGGCATTTCTGAGAAAAAAGTCCTCATACATGGACGATTACATCACATCCTGCAAAGAAAAAGACAACAGATTCAGATAATAATGCAAATATGATAATACTAAAATAAAGGGCGCCCAATGGGCGCCCTTCCGGTTTCTTATAACTAATTGCTAAGATACTGCTCGATAACATCAAGCTCCCCGTAGGTGCGCAGAAGCGTATACCCCGTATTTTCCAGCACCGCATTCACGAAATCGTCTCTTTCCACGCGGTCGGGACGTGCGTGCGAGCTGTCGTCCAGCTCGATAAGTGCAACTATGGCCGTTTCCTCGTCAGCAAGAGCAAAGTCGATATGCTTTGCCTTTATCTTGTTGAAGCACTCCATCCAGTAGGGGTTCTCAGCCTTGGGCTTTGGCTCGATAAGGTCAGCAAGACGGACCTTTGTGTATATGCTGAGCCCGTATTCGTCCGCAAGTGGCTTAAGTATCCTGTAAAACTCATACTCCCTGTCCGTGAGAATGGTCTTTGCGGTAAAAAGCTTGGTTATATCGGGTCTGTGCAGTCTCCTGTACAGCCATACCGCAAACAATACCACAGCTGCAAGGAACAGCAGAGCGAGCATTTCGTTTCCGTTCATATCACTTATCCGAGTGTATCTTGTCGGCAATTCTGCCATTTTCGTCTATTTCGGCAAGGCTGTGCCCGAAGGCTCCCGAGCCGCCGCTTACAAAGAGCCTGTCACCGGCTGTGCACAGACCCTCGATGAAGTCGGTATTATCAAGGTCGCTTACCCTGAGTATCTCCTCCGCCCTGCCGTCCCCGTCCATGACAAAGACCGACTTTGCATTGGTATAGTAAAGCTTTCCCTTGTATATGCAGAAGCCCATGCAGCCCCTGTCCGTAACGGTCTCCTCGGAATTTCCCGACAAAGAATTGCGGCAGAGGCACTGGTTCTTTATATAGTAGAGGCTGTCGTCCACGATATAGGGACTGCTGCCCGAGCTTATCTCGGTGAATCTGCCGTTTTCGCCGAATATCCTTATATGCTCGTTAATGCTTATGCGGTAGGTGCAGATAAGCGACTTTTTGCCATTTACCTCTGCAACTCCCACTATACGTGCATTTTTATACTCCAGCGAATACTCTTTGCTGTCAGTCTTTCCCGAGTAGTCCATAGACTTTATAACCGTACCGCTGTCTGAAGGACAGGTAAAGTATATCTTATCCCCGGTGAAGAAGAACTCTTCGCGCTCGGGGACGGGATAGTCCCTTTCGGCAGTCTCCGCATTGAGGGGCTTCGACTTTCCGTCCATGTACTCGCATATACCCTCATCTGGAGAGTAATAGTACAGCCTGGTGCCGTCTGTGTGGAGCATAAGGCTCCTTGACGGGAATTTCAGCTCCTGGGTATGACCCTTTCTGTCATCGAGGATATACACGTCCTCTCCGCCGTTGTTGCCGTTTTTGCCTGATAAGTATACGTACGAACCGTTATCCAGAAGGTATACGTACTGAGGGCGGTTCATCTCCGAAAGGTCGGAGGGCTTGCCGAAGTCGGTGATATCGGTCTTTTTATGCTTTACGGCCGGTTCCTCCGAGGGTCTTGTCTCTTCAGAAACAGAAGCCTCAAAAACAGGCTCCGCAGTATTATCGTATCCTGAATTATGATCTGAACAGCCAGTAACGAGAGGCGCTGCAAGGAGCGCCCCCATTACTGCTGAAATTATAGCTTTTTTCATCAGTCAAATCTCTCGTCGATAACTCTTGCAGTCTTCTTCATGCTTCTCGGGAGCACGCCTACTTCAACTACCTTAACGATAGGTGTGAAGCCTATCCTGCTCTTTACCTTTTCGGCTATCTTCTTGCTGAGTGTTGCGAAGTCCACATCACCTGTGGATTCAACGTAGATACGCATGGTATCCTTGCCGTCAAGGTGAGAGATACGTATCTGATACTCGCTGGAGCTCTCGCTGAATTCTGCAAGTACCTCCTCTATCTGGCTGGGGAATACATTTACGCCCTTAATCTTCATCATGTCGTCTGTACGTCCCATGATAACGTCTATTCTCGGGTAGCAGCGTCCGCACCTGCACTTTCCGGGAACTATTCTCGAAAGGTCGTGGGTCCTGTATCTGATAAGGGGAGCGCCTTCCTTAACGAGAGTAGTTATTACTATCTCTCCCATTTCGCCGTCGGGTACAGGCTCGCCTGTCTTGGGGTCGATTATCTCGATGTATATAAAGTCGTCCCAGTAGTGCATAGCCTTCTCGCCGGGGCAGTTGATACCGATACCCGGTCCGTATATCTCGGTGAGACCGTAGATATCGAAAAGCTCTATACCGAGCTCGTTGTGGATACGCTCGCGCATTTTGTCGCTCCAGCGCTCGGAGCCGATAACGCCCTTCTTAAGGTGTATCTTGTCCTTGATGCCGCGCTTCTCTATCTCCTCTGCAAGAAGAAGAGCATATGAGGATGTGGAACAGAGTACCGTGCTCTTGAGGTTCTGCATCATCTCAAGCTGCTTGTCCGTATTTCCCGGACCCATGGGGATTACCATAGCGCCCAGTTTCTCGGCTCCGTTCTGGAAACCGATACCTGCTGTCCACAGACCGTAGCCGGGAGTTATCTGTATACGGTCCATATTTGTGATGCCTGCCGTCTCGTAGCAGCGCTTGAACATTATTGCCCAGTCGTCTACATCCTTGGCTGTATAGGGGATAATTACGGGAGTACCTGTAGTTCCCGATGATGAATGGATACGTACTATCTGATCCTCGGGAGCTGTCATAAGTCCGAGAGGATAAGCTTCACGGAGGTCCTTTTTCTCTGAGAACGGGAGCTTTGTAAAGTCCTCGGGAGTATCAACGTGTGTTATGCCTGCCTCCGCAAGCTTCTTTCCGTAAAAGCTGCCGGCCTCAACAAGAGCGCGAATACGGTCATTGACAAGGTCGAGCTGTTTCTGTGTGATCTGCATTTTTCTTCTTCCTTTCACCTGATTTGATTCAATGCATTAAAGATCGTACCTCAGAGCCTTGCTGTTCAGCTCTACGAACTGAGGTTTAACTGTCTTTTTCATGGTATCCTCTATGTCGTCAACCGAGAACGGCAGCACGTCGTTTCGTACAGACGCACCCAGCATTATCATATTCAGCACCTTCGGGGAACCTATCTCCTCGCATGCCTTCGTACCGTCAACGAGAAGCACATTCTTCACGTTGCGCTGAAGATACTCTGTCATTTCTTTTCCGGTATAGTCGGAACCGCTGAGAGTAGCGGTAACGGGCATTATGGGGTGGGTATTGACTACAACCTGTCCGCCGTCCCTGAGATAGGGCAGCATGCGTACTGCCTCGGCAGGCTCGAAACCGATGATTATATCCGCCGTCTTTTCGGGGAACATGGGGCAGTAGATATCGTCGCCCAGTCTCAGGAAGCTGAAAACGCTTCCGCCCTTCTGAGCCATACCGATAGTCTCGGCGCTCATTACGGGGATATCATGCTCCATGGCAGTAGCGGCTATGAGCTTGGAGGTAAGGACTATTCCCTGACCGCCTACGCCGCAGATAAGGATATTACTCTGCATCTTCGCCACCTCCTATTGCTTTGAAAGGACATACCTGCGAACAGAGCCCGCAGCCTGTACAAAGCGAATTCTCTATAGTTACCCTGCCGTCCCTGAGTACTATTCCAGGACAGCCGAGTGTCTTTATGCACTTCTTGCAGGATGTGCATTTTGCGCTGTCGATAACGGCTGGCTTATTGCCCTTGATAAGCACAGCGCAGGGGGACTTGAACACGATGGCCTTTACGCCCTTTTCTGCGGAAACCCGCTTCACTGTGTCTATAGCCTTACTGAGCTCAAGAGGATTTACGGTCTCGACGGTCTTTACTCCGACGCCCTTAAGTACCTCCTGTATGCTTACCTTTTCAACTACCTCTCCCATCATGGTGCGTCCTGTACCGGGGTGAGGCTGATGACCTGTCATGGCAGTCGTGGAGTTGTCAAGCACCACAAGTGTCATATCCGCCTGATTGTAAACTGCATTAACTGCTCCCGTGATAGCTGAGGCGAAGAATGTGGAGTCTCCAACGAATGCAAAGCAGTTTGTGTCGGGCTCTATCTTGCCGATACCCTGGGTTATATTCACGCCTGCTCCCATACAGAGGCATGTATCCACCATATCGAGAGGCATTGCGTTGCCGAGGGTATAGCAGCCAATATCTCCGCAGAAGACGCTCTTTTTACCCTTCATTGCTTCCTTTACTGCGAAGAATGAGGCTCTGTGAGGACATCCTGCACAGAGTACGGGAGGTCTTACGGGGAGAGCAGGGGGAGCTTCAAGCTCTGCTGCGGGTTTCTTCTCCCAGCCCATGAAATCGGCAATATCAGCTGCAACAGAAGCGCAGGTGTTTTCGCCTGCGTTCCTGACATGGTGAGTGAGCTTGCCCAGGATCGTTGTATTAAGGTGATACTTTCCGCAGATATATGTGAGTTCACGCTCAATTATCGGATCAAGCTCCTCGATACAGAGGACCTCGTCAAGTCCCTCGAGGAACTTCAGCGCAGCCTGCTCGGGGAACGGGAAAGGAGTCGATACCTTGAATACCTTCGGAGCCTTCTGTCCGCGGAGAGCCTCCATAGTGTAAGTATAGCTTATTCCGTGTGTGGCGATACCCTTACGGCAGCCCTTATCATCAGCCGCTGTGATGATATTTCTGCTGTAATCCGAGAATACCTGCGAAAGCTCAACGTTCCGGGCTTCAATATTTATATGTGCGTTATAGGAAAGACGGGGGAATATCACCCATTTTGAGGAATCCTTTACAAAGCCTTCGGGCTTGTTTATCCTGTACTCCTCCTTGTCCTTTACTTCGACCGAAGCATAGCCGTGACAGACTCTCGTTGTGGGTCTGAAAAGTACCGGGGTATGGTATTTTTCTGAATAATCAAATGCCTCCTGTATCATATCATAGGCTTCCTGCACAGATGAAGGGTCAAAGCATGGTAGCTTCGAGAATGAGGCGAAATGACGTGTATCCTGCTCGGTCTGAGATGATATGGGACCGGGATCGTCGGCAACAAGTATGACCATTCCGCCCTTTACGCCTATATAGGCAAGGCTCATAAGCGGATCGGAGGCAACGTTCAGACCTACCTGCTTCATTGTAACCATTGAACGTGCTCCGCTGTAGGCAGCTCCTGCTCCGAGTTCAAGGGCAGCCTTTTCGTTTACGGACCACTCGACGTAGACCGAGCCGTCATTGACCTTTGCAGCGGTCTCAAGCACTTCCGTGGAGGGAGTGCCCGGATAGCCCGAAACAAGGTTCAGACCTGCCGCAACAGCGCCTCTTGCAATAGCGGCATTTCCCATTAAGAATTCCTTATGCATATGATCTCTCCTTTTTATTTTATCCCTTGATCGCGATACTATAATTACATATTCAATTATAGCACCCGCAGTGTACAATGTCAAAGGGAAACAGCGAAAACTCTTTTATATAATAAAAAGGACCGTTCAAAGCGGTCCTTTTTGGTCATGTTGCGGGTTCTTCTTCCTCCTCTGGCTCGAGGATTATGTTTTCGTCGGGTATACTGCTTGCTGCGGCTTCAAAGTCATATTCCGTGAAGCTTTCCACCTTTTTCATCTTAAGTTTGAACCTGCTCTCGGGATTCTCATTGTCGAGTATCAGCTTTCCACCCTCAACAGTCATGGAAAAGCCTTCCATATCGTTCCACAGGTAAAGCTGATCCTTTTTCTCGGGCTCCCATTCATAGGTAGTCTCGGAGTTGAGCACAGACATTGAAGCGGTATTGTCCTTGCTCATTTCGAGCTGGAATGATACATTTACGGGGTAATCGCCAAGGGTTTCGGTAAATACCTCCTCGTCCATGGTTATCTCCTCTGCCTCCCATTTGCCCATGAACCGGCTGTAATCCACCTTATCGAGACCTGCCTCCGTAGGTCTTTCAACCACCTTGAACTCATTTACGGGCAGGAGGTAGTATATATCTCCGTCATCGCCCATTATGGAGTTTTTCATGGTCATTTCGCCCTGATTTATCCACAGGTCGAACCTGTCATCGGGACTGAGCAGCTGCATCATATCATTTCCGTCCTCGTCCACGGACATATCCCAGTTGTACTCAACAACCCTTTCCTTGCCGCGGGGATTGAGATTATCGTAGTATTTTGCTTTTTTATCGTCGGTTATCTCAAGACGGCACACAGAGCTGAGAAGATATCCCGCATATGAGGTCTCGTACATCTCTCCGTTGACTGATACCTTGTAGGTCTCCCATTTTCCGAGGAAACCTGCTGACGAATTGTCGATATCGCCTGTTTCGGTGGTATTCTGAGCGGTCGTACTGACAGGCTTGCTGCCCGGGCCTCCCTTATTATTCTTTTTATCACAGCCGCAGAAAGCTCCTGCAAGCAGGACGGCTGACATACAAAGACAAAACAGCTTTTTCATATTTTCTCCTTTTCTTATTCTGATGACCCGGCGCTTTGCTTCGCACCTGCAGTGACGCTGAGCGTACCGGGATCTGTTCCGGTGAATTTTTCGACTTTTTTCAGATCATATGACCAGCCTTCTGCTATAAGCTTCATTTTCCGTCGCTGTAATGAAGCTCTTCACAGACGGTCTCTTTTTCATTCTGATCTTTTAATGTAAAAGGAAAACATCTTTCTCATATATGCTCCTTTTTTACTGCGTTATACCGAAATTCTGCACAACGCTTGCGGCTGCATTGAGAGCTTCGGCGTCTACCTCCGTAAATTCTTCAACTTTATTAATATTTATAGCTGAACTGTTTTCTTCGATGACCAGTTTTCCGTCACGATAGTGAAGTGTCATTGTACTGGTATCATTCTTGCCTGTGGTGTCTTTTACCGTGAATTCGATAACATCGGGCTCTGTTTCCTCCCATGTTATCTCGGTATTGTTGTTTGCGTTCTGTATTACCTTATTATCAATGGCAGATTTCCACGTTACCTTTCCCTTGTCGTCCATTTCAAACCGGAAAAGGGCTCCTATCGGAACGCCGAGGAAGTTTGACTCGGATTTTCCGTTCACTGTAAGGTCTGCCGCCTCCCATTTGCCGATATACTTCGGGTCCCGCTCCTTGCCGCAGCTGACCATGCATACAAGCATCATTACAGCCGCAAAAACTGTTGCAATTATTCTTTTCATATTTCTCCTTTACTTTTCCACAGGCTCGCTGAACTCGCCTACCTTGCCGATATTCACGATAAGCTCGCCCTCGGGAGTATCCGCTGCCGCGGTAAGATCGTAGTTGACATAGTCGTAATGCTCCGTGGCATCGTCATAGCTGATATCCACGCCGCCCTTGGGGGTTATCTCCCAGTGCAGGGTCTGCTCACTGCCGTCGGGAGCATAGTATATACCGCTGCCGTCCCCGGCGAATTCATACCGCTTGTATGTGATATCCTTACTGTCCTTTCTGATGCCGTCCAGAAACTCGCTTGAGGTCTCCCAGCTGCCGGTTATCTCGGTGATTATTTCTTCGTCCGACTTGCTCCGCATAGTATCGACAGATACCGTCACGCCCTCGTTCGATACGGGACGGCTCCCGCAGGACGCCGCAAAGCACAGTACCGCAGCTGCTGCGCACAGGCACAGTATCATTTTCTTCATAGCATTTCTCCTTTTCGTATAATTGTATTATACAGCATAAAATCCATATTGTAAAGACATTTATTGCAAAAAAGGCTGCCGCATTACGCAGCAGCCTTCTGTATTCCTTGTTGCTCTACCTTGTTTTGGTCTTATAGAGCATCCATATGAGCTCGAGAACTCCCACGCCTATAAAGCACAGCATGGTCTTCATGCTGGGTTTTTTCACCTTGAAGCGCGTTATAAAAGCGATAGCTATCACCACGAGTGCTCCGCCGTAGACCTCGGGGAACCAGTCGCCGATATCCTTATGGAAGCTGTAAAGCAACGGAAGTATCAGCGCCACGCTTGTAACGGGCAGCCCCTCGTAGACCTTGCGGTTCTCGGCAGTTTTGGACTGCCTTTCCTCCTCGGCCACGTTGAAATAAGCAAGTCTTATCACCGCGCACAGCGGGAAAAGTATCAGTATTGGCAGATCGCACCAGTCATTCATGCCTATGGAATATCCGATGACTGCGGGAAGAACGCCGAAGCATATGGCGTCACACAGCGAATCTATCTGTATACCGAACTTTTTTTCACTTTCGGTACGGTCTTTTTTGGTACGGGCGACCTTACCGTCAAACATATCACACAGCCCCGATACCATAAGACATATTATGGCGTATTCGGGGTGAGACCTCATTCCCGCATAGCCAGCCGCAAAGAACATGCCTATTACGGATGAGATAAGGCTCATATATGTAAGAATAACCGTATAGTTATAATATCCAATCATTATTCAAACCTCAAATGATATTTTACAGCAATATATACCATTACGATATAAAAAACACAAATGTATTCTAAATAACCGTCGAAAAACAATTATTATGCCTATGTTCCATTATATCATATACCATGCTTTTTTTCAAGTATTTTATCGCAATTTCAAATAACTTACAGATTATTCGCCTTTTTTCTTTCTTCCGCGCCTTGAAGCGGTTTTAGCTGCGTTACCGGGAGCAGAACGCTTTGCAGCAGGCTTTCCGGCCGCTTTTTCGCGGTTCTCGCGGAGCTGCTCCTGTCTGGAGCTCTTGTCCTCGAGACGCCTGTAAGCCTCCTCGTAGAAGTATTCCTGCGAATTCAGCGGTTTTTCGCGGCTCCTGCGCTCGCGGACGTACTCGCCGCTGCCAAGCATTATCCTTGCTTTGACGTTATCGCGCATCATAATGCGGAACATATCGCGGATACGCTTTTTCAGCTTCTCGTCCTCAACGGGAGCCGCCACTTCTACGCGGCGTATGGTATTTCTGCTCATATAATCGGCTGAGCCTATATATATTTTCTGTTCCTTTCCGTCTTTTCCGAATATGAAAATACGGCTGTGCTCAAGGAACCGTCCCACTATACTGCGTATGGTGATATTCTCCGTAAAGCCCTGTACTCCCGCAATAAGGCAGCATAAGCCGCGTACTACCAGCTCAACCTTAACTCCCGCCTGAGAAGCCTCTATGAGCTTTGCGATAACAGCAGGGTCGTTGAGAGAGTTTATTTTTGCGGCAATATAGCCGTTCCCGCCGTTTTCGGCAAGCTCTATCTGCTCGTCCATCATGGCGAGCACCTGCGGCCTCAGCGCAAGGGGCGATACAAGGAGCTTACGCATATTCTCCACAAATGTACCGTTAATAAGAGAAGCAAACACAGCCTCTGCGTCGGCAGCTATATCCCTGTCTGCGGTGAGAAGCATGAGGTCTGTATATAATGCGGCGGTCTTTTCGTTATAGTTGCCCGTTCCTATCTGGGTAACGTAGTCATATCCGCCGCCCTGAGCCTTTCGTGTAATGAGCAGTAGCTTTGAATGAGCCTTGTAATCCTTGGGACCGTAAATGACCTTTACTCCCGCCTCCTGAAGCTGCTTCGACCATTCTATGTTGTTTTCCTCGTCAAAACGGGCGCGGAGCTCTATCATAACGAGGACCTCCTTGCCCTGCTCCGCAGCTGTACACAGCGCGTCAATGACCTTGCTGCTGCGTGCGAGACGGTAAAGGGTTATCTTTATGGAAATGACCTTCGGGTCGTTGGCAGACTCCTGCAAAAGCCTGATAAATGACAGGTTTATGGACTCAAATGGATAGCTCAGAAGTATATCCTTCGACTTTACCTGCTGGAATACGGGCCTTGTGTCCGATAATACCGCCGGCTTGCGGGGCGACCTCTGAGCATAGTGGAGCTTCGGGTCTTCATCGTACTCCTGCAAAGTATATAGGTAGGAAAGGTCGAGCGGTATCCTCGACGTGAACACACGCACATTTTTCAGCTTCAGCTTCTTGCAGAGGTAATCCAGTGCGTCGCGGCTGAAAACATCGGATATCTCAAGGCGCACGGGAGCAAGGCGCTGACGCTTGTCAACAAGCTCCTCCATGCGCCGGCGGAACTCGGGACCTCTTCCCGAAACCATGATGTCGGCACTTCTCGTAACCCTGACAAGTGCGCGGTCTATTACCTTATAGTTCTTGAACAACTGGTTCGCAAAACGGAGAATGACCTCTTCTTCAAGGATAAAGCGCTTTCCGTCGGCACTAAGGTGTATTATTCGCTCGGAACGGCTGGTATTTGCCGGAATAACGCCTATTGAAACGCCTTTCTTCGCACTGAGCTGCACTACCGCGTATATCTCCTTGTTTTTGAGAAAGGGGAAGGGCAGGGCGTCGTTGACTACAACTCCCGAAATAAACGGCTTCAGCTCGCGTTTGAAGTACATTTCGAGGAAAGCCTGTTCCTCCTTTGTAGCCTTGTCGTAAGTAACGTGCTCGAAACCGTATGCAGCAAGCTCTCCCATAGTCTTGCGCAGAGACTCCTCAACCGAGGGCTGCAGTCTGCGGACAGCCGTAAATACGGCGTCAAGCTGCTGGGATGGCGTCATGCCCGAGAATTTGTCCTTCTTTTTGTCGTTTTCCTTTGCTTTATCTGTTATAGAGCCCACTCTGACCATGAAGAATTCGTCAAGATTGCTCTGATATATAGCTGAAAAGGAGAGTCTTTCAAGAAGCGGCGTATCAGGGTCTGTCGCCTCTTCGAGCACCCTTTTGTTGAATTTAAGCCATGAAAGCTCCCGATTTTCGAGATATTCCATAAATCGATCTCCTATCCTCTTTTTATCTTAATACTTGAACTGCCCGTTGCCTATGAACTCACAAATGAGCGAATCGGGAGTAACATCGGTCTTTTCTATGGGTCTGAGCTTTTCCAGCACCTCTATGCACTCCCTTACCTCGGGAACGTCCGTGAGCTCCTGAAGCTGCGTCAGCAGGTCGTTCCGGTACACTGAAAGCTCATATGCCATAAATGTGTCCACATCGTAGTCGGAACGGTACTTATATGGCATGATGTACTTGTTTTCTCCTGCCTCAACGCTGTGGAACATGTTCATGGTCTCGCGGAGAGAGCGCTTGCGGAAGTTCCTGTCGCGTATCATTCTGCGCATGAGCCTTACTCTTGACGGGTGAAGGAGTATTCCGTCCCCCGATACTCTCGTTCTTACGCTGACGTATATCTTGCTTATCATGCTGTCGGGGACTGTTATTACCGCAGGATTAAGGGCGTGTATGCCCTCGAATATAACTATCTCCCCCTCCTGACGCCTGAACTTCCTGCCCGAACCGCAGCGGGTGGAGGTCTTGAAATTGTACCTCGGCAGCTCTATCTCACGGCAGGCGCATATGTCCTCTATCTGCTCGTTGAGGAGATCACAGTCCACGCGGAGAGGCGATTCAAGGTCCATTTTTCCTTCTGCTGCAAGAGTCTTTTCAGCCTCAGTCAGCGGACAGAACCAGTTGTCCATGGAAAGGGTATGTGTCTCAAAGCCCATATCGTCAAGAAGCTTCTCTATCATCATCGCCGTAGTGGTCTTGCCCGAACCCGAGGGGCCCGAAAGCAGTATTACAGGCTTTTCGCGGCGGTTATCGGCTATATCGTCGGCTATTTTCATGAGCTTGTAGTGATAGTCTTCGTTTACAGCCCTTATATATTCTTTAGGATCGTTTTCTATTCCCTGATTTATCCTTGTTATCTCAATATTCATTTATATCTCCCTTATCTGTTGTGTTTAACGAGCGGAAAGCTTATTTCCTTCCCGTAAATTATAAATTTTATATCATTAAGATTATATCACATTTTTTGCAGCATTTCAACCCACTTATTTGTGGTTTTTAACGTTCTTTTCAACAGAGTGTTTAATTATCTTCGGAAAATAGGGCATTTTAAAAAATAACACATTGCCTATTGACAAATTGTAAAATATGTGCTAAGATAATTGTACAATATTACGAAAACGTCGATAAGGAAGGCTTTTTTCAGCAGCAACGCTCACAGAGAGCTGCCGTTAGGTGCAAGGCAGCAGCGTTCAGATCAGAGCACACCGCCTTTGAGTGCGCCCAATAAGCGTCGGGAGCTCCCGTTACAGAGCACTTGAGATACGGAGACAGCTCCGTGTGAATCAGGGTGGAACCACGGTATTTGATCGTCCCTTGTGCCTTGTTATAGGCGCGAGGGGCTTTTTTGTCATTATGGCTCCGGGAGGTGAGAATGTGAGCAACATCAAGTATAACCAGCAGGAGGAAGCCTACGAGCTGCCGTACAAGCTGTGGGACGAGCCCCTGACGGTCCGTTTCTATACCGAAAAAGAGGATACTATCATAAAAAACCTATCTGCTATCGCAAAAAAGCTGGCTCAGGTCGACGGCGGAAAGGCTGCCGTTGCAGGTATGCTTATCGACGAGGGCTACTATGAGGGCGGCAGCGCGGAGGAGCTTGCGAAAATACTTAAGCTTCAGAACGTTTACGTGGATATCGACGACGAAGATATCGTAGTTTGCTTCGATACAGGCACCGAGGACGGCTATATGCAGGGATTCGCACATGTTGAGCTGTTCGGAGTGCTTTTCGAGATAACAGGCTGGGCAGAATGACACGGATAAGCCTGTCCGTCCCGCAAATTTGAAAAACGATGAATTATTCCAAACGGAATAACAGTTCATCACTTAAGCGATACAATAATTATGCATTACGCATTATGAATTATGAAATAATAAAAAGGAGAGATAACTATGATAAAATTAACATTACCTGACGGCAGCGTCCGCGAGATCGAAGCTGCACAGTCAGCCGCAGAGATCATCAAGGGCATCGGTATGGGCCTTTTCAAGGCTGCATGCTGTGTAAAGGTAAACGGTGAGGTAAAGGACCTCCGCACAGTTATAGACAGCGACTGTCAGTTCGAGGTCTGCACCTTTGACTCAATCGACGGCAGGAAGACCTTCTGGCACACAGCTTCACATATCCTTGCACAGGCTGTAAAGAGGCTTTATCCCGCTGCAAAGCTGGCAATAGGCCCTGCTATCGAAAACGGATTCTACTACGACTTCGACCTCGAAAAGCCTTTCACTCCCGAGGAGCTGGAAAAGATAGAGGGCGAGATGAAGAAGATCGTCAAGGAAGGAATAGAGCTTGAAAAGTTTGAGCTCTCACCTGCTGACGCTATCGCTAAGCTCAGGGAAATGGACGAGCCGTACAAGGTAGAGCTCTGCGAGGAGCACGCTGACAAGGGCGAGCCTATCTCATTCTACAAGCAGGGCGAGTTCATAGACCTCTGCGCAGGTCCTCACCTTATGGACACAGCTCCCGTAAAGGCATTCAAGCTCCTTTCATGTACAGGCGCTTACTGGCGCGGCAACGAGAACAACAAGATGCTCAGCCGTGTATACGCTATCGCATTCCCCAAGGCTTCACAGCTTGACGAATATATCAAAATGATAGAGGAAGCAAAGCTCCGCGACCACAAGAAGCTCGGCAAGGAGCTCGGTCTCTTCATGTTCGACCACACAGCTCCCGGTATGCCTTACTGGCTCCCAAGAGGCTGGAAACTCTTCAATGCTCTCCTTGAATACTGGAGAGGCGTTCACGAGGATCACGGCTATACCGAAATTTCAGGTCCTGTTCTTTCAAAGAAGGAACTCTGGGTAACATCAGGTCACTGGGACCACTATCAGGACGGTATGTTTGTTATCCCTGCCGAGGAGGACAACGAGGTTTACTGTGCCAAGCCTATGAACTGTCCTAACGCTATCAAGGTATACATGAACAAGCAGCGTTCATACAAGGAACTGCCCCTTAAGTTCAATCAGGTAGACGTTATCCACCGCAAGGAAAAGTCAGGCGAGCTCAACGGTCTCTTCCGCGTTCAGCAGTTCAGACAGGACGACGCTCATATCCTTGTAACAGAGGAGCAGATAGCTTCCGAGATAAACGATATCATGGATATCGCTACAGAGATATACAAGACCTTCGGTCTGGAGTACAAGGCTGAGCTGTCCACACGTCCCGACGACTACATGGGCGATATAAACGTATGGAACAAGGCAGAGGCTGACCTCAAGGCTATCCTTGAGGAGAAGTACGGTCCCGACGGATACGAGCTCAACGAGGGCGACGGCGCATTCTACGGTCCTAAGATAGACCTCAAGATGAAGGACGCTATCGGACGTGAGTGGCAGATGGGTACTATCCAGCTTGACTTCCAGCTCCCGCTCAACTTCAAGATGAAGTACATCGCTTCAGACGGCTCCGAGAAGCAGCCTGTAATGATACACAGAGCTATATTCGGTTCATTTGAGAGATTCATCGGTATCATCACCGAGAACTTCGCAGGCGCATTCCCATTCTGGCTCTCACCAATGCAGGTAGGTATCGTTCCTATCAGAACAGACCACAACGAATATGCCAAGAAGGTAGCAGACCTCCTCAAGAAGAACCACATCAGAGCAGAGGCCGACTACACCGACGATAACATGAAGAACAAGATAAGACGCTTCAAGGACTACAAGGATCCGTATGTTGTCATCATCGGCGACAACGAGGCTGAAAACGACCTTATTTCTATCAATATCCGCGGAAATAAGCAGCTCAAGAACATTCCGCTCGACAAGTTCATCGAAATGTGCAGAACTATGAACGAGGAGCACTCTCTCGATATCATCGACACTCTTTGATAAGCATATCAGGGGCTGCAAACGGCAGCCCCTGCTTTATACAGAATTATCATGTACAGGCGGTTACGCCTGACAATACAAATAAACGGAGGGATATTTATGAACGAGCTTTGCATGATAATCAAGAACATGGTGATACCTAACTTTATGAACATAAGGACTTCACTGCGGACCTATGACCGTGACGCGCTCTGCTGCGGAGCTCCCTGCTGGCGCTGGGCTTATCACGCTATACATTCGGCGGATAAGTGGTTCATAAATCCTTTTGTCTATGAAGAACCGCCTTTCCACGAGGAGGGTATGGACAATCCCGACAATCCTGCATCGGTAGTCCTATCCGATGAGCAACTCCTTGAGTACCTTGACGCCGTTCAGAAGAAGACTATGGACTACCTCGACACTCTCACGGACGATATGCTTTACGAAAAGCCTGAAAAATCGCGCTATACGCGAATGGAGCTGGTTCTGAGACAGTTCAGGCATATCTCCTTCCATACGGGTATGCTCAACGGTCAGACAGCTCTTGCAACTGGTCAGTTCCCCATGTGGGTATCGGAAAAGGAAAAATACGTCGATGACGGCGTATTCTTCGGAAGATACCGCAAGGGCACCATACAGCTATAACGCAGAACGAAGCCCGAAAGCGGTAATATCACTGCTTTCGGGCTGTTTTTATTCGGACTTGTTCAGAATATAGAACCTTGTTCCACCTGGATAATTTTCAAATATAACACCTGCGTTTTCATAGTCACCGTAACCGTTGCCGAAACAGTAATTCACATTTTCAAGGACTCTGTATACTATTCCGAGACCGGGCACAACACAGTTTACGGCATTGTCAACCATGCTGTGCAGGAACACTAATCCATCGTAATAGAAAATGGGGTCTCCCGCGCTGCCCAGCGCCAATTCGTAATGCTCCATTTTTTTCAGGTCATAGGTATCAATGTGCATAGGCGAGCGCATGATAAAGCAGTCATCGTCATGGTATATAGCATCTCCGCTGTAGTCCGAGGATACACGGAAGCTGTAATCATCGCTTCTGAATCTCACAATAGTATTGTCGCTTTCGCGGGTACTATACATCTTTTCGATTCCTTCATTTGCGTACTCTTTAAATTCTCCGCTTTCCTTATCATATACAAATATGCGGTAATCCTCCATTTCACTTTCAATGGCAACGATAACAAAAGCTAATAATTGCATATCATAATCGTAAATTACCACGCTGTTTAGCGATGCATCTTCCTCATGCACTGTCTTTTCCTCATAAGTGTTCAGGTCTATGTACCTTACACTGCTCCTGCCGTCCTTAATGCAGGAATAAAACATCTTATCCTCATAAAACTGAATACTGCGGCAGCTTTCATCAAGATTTTCAGAGGACCATGTGAAGAACTCCCTGCTTTCCCCGCTTTCCGGATCATAACAGACAACCGCGCATTCACAGTATCCCCCCGTGATCAGACCGTATGTGACAGCTATATATATCTTTCCGTTATATGAGTAAGCAGAATAAAATGAAGGATTTTCGGGAACGTCTATCCTGCTCTCCCAATTACCGTTGAAGTCAAACTTAAGTATTTCATTTTCAGTGTAAGCCTGCTCTGCAAATTCTGCTCTGTTGTAAACAGGCACCCTTTCATTCAAACCGATATCGGAGAACTTGATACACTTTATATCATATGGCAGGCTTTTGTCGGACATTGTTGTATTCAGTCGTATTTTCCTGAAGTCATCCTCGCAGTACTCACGGTACTCTTTTACGTCCCCGACAGTCACGGGCTCAGTATCTTCATCTGTGACCCCGACAACTGTTTCATCAACTGCCTGCTCCGTGGGCTGTGGCTGTTTTTCCTCGGTATCCGTCTTTTTACTGCATGAAAAGCAGCTCGACGCTATAAGTGCTGCTGCCATGAAATTAATGATCTTCTTCATTTTTTTCTTCCTCCTGCGTATACTTTATATGCGGAAAGTCAATGCTTTTTATGGTATATTTTCATTTTACATATTTTTGAGCATAATGTCAATCAAAAACGCAATACGCTGTAAAATTACCGGTCGTTCATGCATATATGCCAAAATAGTGTGCGTATCTTGAAACAATATGTGATTTGTTTGGAAATTCGAAGCAAAATATGCACAGATTTGCAATAAAAAGCAATTTGTGATATAATATTAAGATAATCACGGCAGTATTTTTAACTGTCACGAACTATCACCATCCGCAGACGACTTAATCCAATAGGAGCAATGTAATATGAGTACTGAAACTATAATGAAATACGATTCTCCAGCAGAAACTTTTAATGAAGCTCTCCCTATCGGAAACGGCCGTATCGGTGCAATGATCTACGGTACAGCTTTAAANNGTCTGGTCAGGCGGTCTCCGCCACAGGATCAACCCGGACGCAAAGGAAGGCTTTACGGAGGTCCGCAGGCTCCTCAGTGAGGGCAGGACTGCCGAAGCAGAGGAAACAGCCATGAGCAAAATGGAGGGCGTTACCCCAAATATGAGACGGTATATGCCGCTCGGCGAGCTGGATATAGCTCTCGAAGCCGACGGAAAGGCCCGTGAGTATTCACGAAGCCTCGATATCGGCAGCGCTGTTGCAGACGCTTCCTTCTCCGTGAACGGCGTAACATACACAAAGGAATATTTCGTATCGGCACCCGATGAAGTGCTCGTGGTGCGCATACACGCATCAGAGCCCGCTTCTGTAACACTTTCATGCGGTATCGGCGGACGGGACGACTGCTATGACGACAACCGCCCCTGTGCAGGAAATATGATACTCTTCAACGGCGGTAC
>DBXO01000013.1:97891-109893 GCA_002309635.1 Ruminococcus flavefaciens
CAGCAGCCGTATCTGCGTCAGGAACGCCGACGAGGTCATGCTTGTGCTCTCGGTACGCACAAGCTTTTACAGTCAGATGTATGAAGAGTCTGCTCAGGTGGACGCGGAAATGGCTTTGCAGTGCGACTTCGACGAGCTCTACTACCGCCATGTGAACGACTACAAGGAGCTCTTTGACAGAGTTGAGCTCTCTCTCAACGACAACAGCGGCGAGGATCTCACCCTTCTTACAACCCCCGAGCGTCTTGACCGCATCAAGGGCGACGAGCTGGATAATACCGACTGCCGCCGTCTTATCAACGACAACAAGCTCATCGAGCTTTTCTTCAACTACGGAAGATACCTTATGATATCATGCAGCCGCGCAGGCACTCAGCCCGCCAATTTACAGGGAATATGGAACGATCTCATGTCCCCTCCCAACGGCAGCCGCTATGCTCTTGACCTCAACACCGAGATGAACTACTGGCCGGCCGAGAGCTGCAACCTGTCCGAATGTCATCTTCCCCTTTTCGACCTGCTTGAGCGCGTATGCGGCAACGGCAGAGTCACCGCAAAGGAAATGTACGGTATCAGCAAGGGCTTCGTATGCCACAGCCATACCGATATATGGGGCGATTCGGCTCCTCAGGGCGAAAGCAGCACCGCAAGCATATGGCCTATGGGCGGCGCCTGGCTGGCTCTCCACGTCTTTGAACACTACGAATATACCCTCGACAGGGAGTTCCTTGCCGAAAAATACCATATACTGAAAGAAGCCGCAGAGTTCTTCACCGAGTACCTCACCGAGAACAGCAGCGGAAAGCTGGTGACGGGCCCATCGCTGTCCCCCGAGAATACCTATATCGACAGCAGCGGTGTAAAAGCAAGCATATGCATGGGTCCCGCAATGGACTCGCAGATACTCACAGTGCTTTTCTGCTCTGCCATAAAGGCTGCTCATATACTCGGCAGGGACGAAGCCTTTGCCGAAAAGCTGACGGCTATGCTTAAAAAACTGCCCCAGCCGCAGGTGGGAAAATACGGACAGATAATGGAATGGGCTGAGGACTACGACGAAACGGATATCGGACATACCCGTATATCACAGCTTTTCGCCCTCTATCCCGCAGGCCTGATTTCTCCGGTAAGAACGCCGAAGCTTGCAGACGCCGCAAGAGCCACCCTCATCCGCAGACTTATACACGGCGGCGGCTACACAGGATACAGCAGCGCATGGGTAACAAATATGTGGGCAAGGCTTTTCGACGGAAGAATGGTATATGAAAGCCTCATGCGTCTGCTCTCGCACTATATGAACCCGAATATGACCCAGTCAAAGCCGCCTTTGCAGCTTGAAGGCAATTTCGGCGGTACTGCCGCCATCGCGGAGGCTCTCATGCAGAGCTGCGGCGGAGAGATAAATCTCCTGCCGGCACTCCCCGACGAGTGGAACAACGGTCATATATGCGGTCTTAAGGCAAAGGGCGGCTTTATAGCCGATATCTACTGGACCGCAAACAAACTCACACGAGCCGAGATACTCTCGGAGCTTGGCGGAGAGCTCCGCCTGCGTGCAAACTGCGCAGTAAGTGTTTCCTGTGACGGCGAGCCTGTCGATCTCCGCACAGAGGACGGACTTATAATATTCATGACACAGCAGGGCATGACCTATACCATAAAAGCATGATCCCTCAGGAGGAATAAATGGACATTCGCAAACCTATCGCTCTTGCAGCGGCAGCGGCTGNNGGCTGCCGCCGTTTCGGCTTTCACAGCCTGCGATAAAAAGAACAAAATGACCGCTTCGGTGCCTATTATCGTCGAGTCGGTATCCGACCCGGCCACAGAACCCGATACTACTCTCCCCGTAGAGACCTACCCCGACTATCCAGTGACCTATCCAGAGATAGAAAAACAGACGGCAGGCAATCTCTATGAAGCAGAGAACGGCGAGCTAAAAGGCGGTGCAAGAACTGCCTTTGATCTGCCCGAATTCAGCGGCGACGGCTACGTTACAGGCTTCGGCAGCGAGGGCAAGGCTTCGGTTGTGTTCGATATCGATGTGCCTACCAATCAGCACTACGACCTGTCGTTCAATATCTCGTCCGAACAGGCTGTAAACTGCCGCATAACTCTCGGCGGTCAGCAGCTTACGATATTCAGGACCACAGGAAACGGCAAATTCACATATATCACCCTCTACGGTGTATTCCTCACAAAGGGCATGCAAAAACTTGAAATTACTCCGGAAAACGGCGATATGTGCCTTGATTATCTTAAAATAGAGAACAATACCTCCCTCAGCGATATAAGCTACGACGCAAAGGGAGAACTTGTAAACAAGAATGCGGGCGAATCAGCAAAGGAGCTCATGAGCTTTCTGTCAGACAACTACGGAAAGCACATGATAACGGGTCAGTACGCCTACGGCGGAAATAATTCAGAGCTTGACCTGATATACCGTACTACCGGAAAATACCCCGTTATACGCTTCTCCGAGACTGATGTCCCTGACGAGAGCTTCGACGAAAGCTTCAGGGAGATAGACGCTGCGGCAGAATGGTACCTAAACGGCGGTATTTCCTGCATAAGCTGGTACTGGAAGGCTCCCTCCGATACAAAGAGCAGTATCCGCACCGAGGAGACGGACTTTGACCTTTCAAAGGCTGTCACCACCATAAATCTTGCGGAGCTCACCGAAGAGGAGATACGAGAGCTTTACAGCAAGGGCAATATTTCCAGGGAATGCTACGGTCTCATACTTGATATAGACAATATGGCCGGTCAGCTTACATCACTGAAAAACCGCGGAGTACCCGTACTCTGGAGACCTCTCCCCGAGGGCTGCGGAAGCTGGTACTGGTGGGGCTCAAAGGGCGACAAGCCATATAAATGGCTGTGGCAGCTGATATATGACCGCTTTACCAAATATTTCGAGCTTGACAACCTTATATGGATATGGAACGGTCAGAGCGAAAGCTCCATTGTGGACAGGCGTACCTTTGATATCGCCTCCGTGGACCTCTACCTCAACAATGAAAAGGACTACGGTCACAGATACTATGAGGAATTCGCAGCCGTTCAGAAATTCGTGGGCACAGACAAGCTGCTGGCTATCAGCGAATGCGGAAGCGTTCCCGATATTGACGCGGCTTTCCGCGATAACGCAGTATGGTCATTCTTCGGTGTATGGTACGGAAAGTACATACAGAACGAGGAGGGCGGATACAGCGAGGAATTCACCGGCAAGGAGGCTCTTATAAGAGCCTATAACTCAGACGGAGCCCTCACGCTTGACGAATACAGAAAGCTGAGAGGTTTCGGCGAAGACGAACATGAAAAGACTGAGGATACCACCAAGGAGGATAAGGATGAATGATGAACTTACTCTCATAAGACCTGATTCCGAAACTCAGAAGGAGCTTACCGAAAAAATGCTGACTGCGGTCACAAGAAACGACCATAACACTGTCAGCTTCAAAATGTGGGATGCTCTTGTGCTTCTGCCCTTTTCACAGCCAGAGGATATATTCCTGTTCATGGAGGAGGATTTCTCCATGTACTATACGGGAAACAAGACCTTCACCGAGCTGCGTACCGAAGCGCAGAAGGCTGCCGAAAAGAAATACGCCCTCAAGGGCAATGTTACTCTCGAAAAGATATACGATATATTCGTAAAGCTCAGCGGAGTCTCCCCATCATGCAGGGAAAAGCTGCTGACAAGAGAGTGCGACCTGATACACCATTTTGCATTCCCCAGAAAAACGGGAAAGCTCCTGTTTGAAAAGGCGAGACACTGCAAAAATAAGATACTGATAGTATCGGATTCCTACTATCCCCGCGATATCGTTGTAAAGATACTCTGCGACTGCGGCTACGGCGAGTACAGCTCCCTGATCATACCCGCAGAGCATAATATCCCCGATTCTGCGGATACGGGATTCCTTGACATAGTCATAAAAAAATCGGAACAGAATGCGGACAATATACTCCACATCGGCGGAGACCTCTCCAGGGACGTGGAAGCCCCGATACGAAAGGGAATGAAGGCTCTGCTTCTGCAGCCTGTACTGCCCCTTATGGTAAGGTCGGGCAGACTGCGCGGTTATATCGAGGAGGAGCACCTCTACGATATCGACGAACCGCAGTTCATGGCACTCAGATGTTCTCTTGCACTGTATGCCGCCTACGGTTTTGACGCTCCGCAGAACAAGAAGCCGAAAAGCGATTTCTGCGACGATGAGTACATGATGGGCTTTATCATACTGGGTCCGCTTTGCTTCATCAAGGACTTCGCTCCCACCGAAATGCAGTCCGGACTCATAAAGGCTATGGAAAAGGATCAGAAGATCATGGACGGCAAGCTCGATTTTGAAAAGCTGCTGTACCACCATTTCGGGGATTTCATCGGGAAATACGGCGGCGAAGGCTGTCAGCTGGCGCTGGATTTTCTCGAAAAACACAGCTATATCGGCGACAGAAACAGGATAATCCCGTTTCTGTCCGATAAAGACAGGAAAGCGTGGGGCAAACCCGAAAGCGAACCCAAACTCGCCCCTGTCCATACAAAAAAAGTCAAAAAGAACGTTCTTCAGAAGCTGGCTGACAAGCTTTTCCCACAGGGAACAAAGGTCAGAGAGATGACTGAAAACGTTCTCACAAGAAAAAAGCGTAAATAACAGCTTTTTTCAATAATATTCATATTTATGCGACAGCCTCTTTCGACGGGATTCTATAGCGCTTGTTTTTTGATACATTTCCTGATCAAAAACCGCGTAAATTTCCAAAAAAACCCGTTGCTGCTCCTTTTGCGGTGTGATATCATTATTAAGCGGTCGAAAACCGCTGAACAAAAGGAGGTATAAAATATGAATAACAAGGTAAAAGTACTTATCGGCGACGATTCTGCCGAGACAGGCGTAAGCGTGGCAAACAAGCTGCGCGAAAAGGGTATGTATGCATACACAAGACGCAAGGACTGCGGCGTGATACTGGAATCCATAAAAAAGGACCCCCCCGACGCAGCTGTACTCGATATCTCGTCTCAGAACGGCGATGTTATATCACTTATGAAAAGTGTAAGGGAATCAGGCATAAAACCGCCTGTATTCATCATAACATCTTCTTATGACAACGAGTTCATCGAGCGTCAGGTAACGGAAAACGGAGCTTCACGCTTCATGCTCCGTCCGTGCAGCGCAGATGACCTGTGTACAGCCATAAACTCGGCTCTCGGCGACAGAGTGAGCAGTCTCAGCGACGACATGGAGGTGGTAGTCACCGACATGATACACCAGCTGGGCGTTCCCGCTCATATCAAGGGCTATCACTACCTGAGAACAGCTATCCTTTACTCAATAGAGGACAAAACGCTGCTTGACAGCGTAACAAAGCAGCTCTATCCCACAGTCGCGGATATCTATGATACCACATCTTCCCGCGTTGAACGTGCTATCCGTCATGCTATTGAGATAGCATGGGACAGAGGCAACGTGGACACACTCAATTCCTTTTTCGGCTACACCGTAGATACGGGAAAGGGCAAGCCTACAAACTCGGAATTTATCGCACTTATCACGGATAAGCTCCGTCTGCGCTACAAAAGCGCACTCAGAACTCACTGATATCTCTGTTAAGCCGTGATGATACCGATTTGTATACATCATCGCAGAAAGCAGACCGGCTGCTCTGTGACGAATTTTTTAGCAAAGGAGAATCACCATGGCGTTCAGAAAACTCGATATCAATGAGCTTTCATTCAATCCCTTCAATAAGATAGGCAAACAATGGATGCTACTGACAGGCGGAAACAGTGAACATTACAACACTATGACCGCTTCATGGGGACAGCTCGGCGTTCTTTGGAACAAAAACGTCCTCACCTGTTACATCAGACCCAACCGCTATACCTACGGCTTTATAGAAAAAGACGAATGCTATACTGCAAGCTTTTTCGGCGAGGAATACAGAAAAGCTCTTTCCTTCTGCGGCTCACATTCGGGCAGAGACTGCGACAAGGCAAAAGAGACAGGTCTTACTCCCACAGAGATAGACGGCTGTATGACATTCGCAGAGGCTGAGCTCGTGCTTGTATGCCGTAAGCTTTACAGCTATGACCTTCAGGAAAGCGGTTTTCTTACAAATGACGGCATACCCGCTCAGTTTTTCGGCAGCGACCCCTATCACAGGGCATATATATCGGAAATTGTCGGAGTTTACGTCAAGGAATAATATAACAGGAATATAGAAATTATACAGACAGATAATACATCTGCATATTGATTTGTTTTATAAAACACTGAGCACTGACATTATTTTACTCATGGGAGTGATATTAATGAAAAAAGATATATTTAAAGAAGTTGCCCGCAAAAACGGCGTAACTGAAGAAGAAGTAAGAAGCGAGATCGAAAAATCCATCGCCGAAGCTTGCAAGGATCCCAATGCTCCCATAAATAAAATAGGCAAGAACGGAAAGGTCCCCACACCCGAAGAGGTAATGGAGCACGTATTAAAAGAACTCGCAAAAGCTAATATGAGCTGAAATAAAAAGCACCTATCATATAAGACAGATACTCATATAGTAAATCTGCCCCGAAGCGTTTCAAAGCGCTTCGGGGCATTGTTTTTACATGTCTGCCAAGATAAATCAGAATTACAAAAAACGATCCCCTTGCCGACCGTGAGTTGTCCGCAAGGGGATTTTCAATTCTTATATGATCAAAGAGACCGATTATTCAGCAGCATTGAGCTTCTTAGCGAGCTGAGACTTCTTTCTTGCAGCCTTATTCTTGTGCATAAGACCCTTTGCGCAAGCCTGATCAACTCTCTTGATAGCAACCTTGATAGCCTCTGCCTTATCAGCAGCACCTGTTGCTACAGCTGCATCAGCCTTCTTGAGAACAGTCTTGAGATTAGACTTTCTTGCCTTGTTGGCAGCAGCCTTTGTTGCATTGACCTTTACTCTCTTCTTTGCAGACTTAATGTTTGGCATTCTGTTACACCTCCTTGAATTATGCGAACCGAATAATCGTCCGCATTTTACAGATAATAGGAGCAAACACGGGTTAGTTCACTCCCTGACAGCTGCAACGCACAGCTGTCCTACTGAGACAAATATAATTATAGCATTTTTCAACAGTATTTTCAATAGTTAAAAGTGAAATAATCCTCAGAAATATTTTCCACAATTAAAGCACAATGCACAATATGGAGGGATCTATGAATATTCGCACCGATCTGGCACTTGAAAGCATTTCCGCCGGCGACCTGCCCGAAGGCGTTCACATAAAGACGCGGGGCAGAGCCTTCTCCATTACGGAGATAGTCATAGACGATGACAGCTGCCTTTCCACCATAGGCAAGGACAGGGGACGCTACATCACTCTTGAGGGCAGCAGTCTGAGCCGATTTTCCGACGATTATCAGCTCATGGCACAGGAGCTTGCACAGGAGCTGGAGCAGCTCGTTCCCGACGGGGAGGTCCTTGTGGTGGGACTTGGCAATAATGATATAACTCCCGACGCAATAGGTCCGCAGACCGCCTCAAAGGTGCTTGCTACGCGGCACCTCAGCAGCAGTGACGACCTCTGCGGTGAGTTTTTCACTTCCCTCCGCCGCGTCAGCGCCTTTGCAGGGGGAGTTATGGGACAGACGGGCATCGAGACCGCCGAGATAGTCCGCGCTATAACATCGGAGCTCCAGCCTGCCGCCATAATCGCCATAGACGCACTTGCCTGCACTGATATAAGCCGTCTCGGCACTACGATACAACTGACGGATACGGGTATTTCTCCGGGGAGCGGTGTATCCAACCGCCGCATGGAGCTTTCGGAAAAGCTTTTCGGCATACCCGTTATCGCTGTGGGAGTTCCCACCGTTGTGGATATGCATACCATTGTAAGAAGTCTCACAGGGCGCAGAATAAAAGGGGAGCTGCCCAATATGATGGTAACTCCCCGTGATATCGACCGCCTGACCGAAAGAGCTTCTCAGCTCCTTGCATTCGGAATAAATCTCGCATTGCAGCCAACTCTGACATTTGAAGATGTAAGAGGGCTGTTTTGATTCAGAATTAATATGCGCCGTAAGCGGTGTACAGGTATAGGTTTCAGTAATTTCATGAGCGGCATCATTACGGCGATCAGACTGGCTCAGCCTGCTACCACATAAATTCAACATCGGGAGCTTTTACCATACGTATCTCTGACCCGGGCTCTGACTGAAGCTTGTCCTCTTTTTCGATAGCCTTTGCAAGCTCCTCAATTTCAACAATTTCGTGAAAATAATCATTTACCGGCTGGAGAGCCTTGAATACTTCAGCAGCATGCTCCGCTATTTTCCGGGAAAAAAGCTCCTCAGAGCCGCTGACCTTTGTATAAATGCTCAGTCCCTTTTTCACGAAATATTTCTCCAGCCCGGGAACGGGACAAGACTTTTTCCGCTTGTACTCGTCGCCGCCCAGCGTAAGCCCGTACTTTTCAACAAATTCATCGACCATGTTGAGAAACGGCTCCGGTTCTTCGAGAAGTCCGCTGCGGAAACGCTCCATTACAGCGGCTTCAGGCTTTGAGATACGGAAACCGAACTCTGCACCCTCAGGGGAAAGCTCGAAATACAGGGTAGGAGTTTTATTCCAGTACCATGCGTCATATCGGACGTATATCCACATGGTATCCCGATAGTGAAGATATGGCGCGAAATTCTCGTCACGGTATATCCTGCCCACCTTGTACATCATTCCGTCGATATGTGAAAACGGCTCGAAAAGCTCCTCGCCGAGAGCCTTCATCGGCTCAAATATCTTCTGAGTATATACCGCCTTTCGCGGCTCAAACCAGTCCTTATTATTGTTATGCCTTATACCGAGGAGAAACTCCAGCGCCTCCTGCGAAAAACCTTCAAACATCTTATTCTCCTGTTATTGCATGGACGATCTTTGATCGTCCAAAAAGTATCTTATTGATCACTAAAAAATTATATCACAGTTTCCGTCATTATTCAAGGAGTAATATCTTATTTCCGCAATTTTACAGCAATATAGTTCTAATTATATTTCACAATGGGGTGAAATAACTTTCAACATTGTGTTGAAATGGCTGTGGATTCATATGTTCGATTGTTGATAACTATGTTGAAAAGGTGGAAAACAACGTAAAATACACTTTTTGGAACTGCTTAAAAGTTGAAAACCCTGTGGATAAACGGGGAAAATAAGTAAACAATAAAATTATGTTGTGGAAAAACACTCCGCAACAATTCAAAGTAAAGGATATGATTTGTATGAAAAAGCTTTTAGCAATATGCTCCATATTTTTTACTGTCTGTACAGCGTTTGCAAGCTGCGGCGATAACAACGACGGTCATTACACCGATGACGGAAACGGCGCAGTTGTCGATCAGACCACTACAGACAGAAAATATGAAAGCACCACTGCTGCAACAAAAAGCTCCGCAAAGGACCGTCTTGAGGACGCTGCCGACGGCGCAGGCGAAGCAGGCAAGGATATAGTCAGCGGCATAAGCGGCGCAGGCAAGGACCTTATCGACGGAGCTCAGAACGCAGTCGATGACGTTATCGACGGCATGGACGGCGAAAAGGAAACAGCTTCAGCAACAACGACCAGCAAAGACAGATAAATAAAGGCGGACATAAAGTCCGCCTTTCAACATTTAATGCTGAATTGTTGAAATTATGAGCACAGCTCAACCATAGCTTCCGCCATTATCTCCGCATTTTTCAGCAGCTCCTCAACTGTAATGAACTCATCGGGGCAGTGCATATGGTTATCCGTACCAGGAAACTCCGCACCAAAGGCAACTCCGCCTTCGATCTCATGTACATAGGTGCCGCCGCCGATAGCTATACAGCGGCCTTTATCGCCTGTTACGCGCTCATATACCCGAAGTAGGCTCTGCACGAAGCTGCTGTTTTCATCGGTGCAGTGAGGCTCTACCCCCTCGCAGGAGTCTATATCAAAGCCTGCCTCGCGAAGCTTTCCGCAGATGATATCGCTTATCTCTGCTTTTTTGCGGTCAAGGGGAAAGCGTATGTCGATTCCGCCGCACAGTCTGCCGTTTTCGGTGTTCAGAAGGGACAGAACGCAGGTCATATCTCCCGAAATATCGTCTCTGAAGCCAAGTCCGCAGCTCTTTCCGTTAAACTCGCCGTGGGGGAAGAGCTCCGAAAGACGTTCAACTACAGGATTAAGAGGACTCTGAAATTTCAGAAACTCCGTTATTGCATTCACTCCCTTTTCCGGAGTTGAAGCATGGGCAGCTCTTCCCCTGTGTTTGCCGTAGGTAAGAACATCTCCGCCGTTTTCATTGGTTCTCAGGTCAAATGTACACATTTCCGGAACAGCATTTATGACTTCGCCGCCCTTGATAAAACCGTCATTGAATTCCGTTGAGAAATAAACTCTCAGCATACCCTTTTCCGCATTGATAATGGGATACTCACCGTCAGGAGTGAATACCATAGGCGGTAATTCATGGTTTTTGCGGTAATAGGCAAGATCTGCGGAACCGTTCTCCTCATTCGTGCCGAATATAAGGCGTATTCCTTTTTTCAGTGGGATACCAAGCTCCTTTACTGCTCTCGCCGCAAAAAGAGCTGCAACAGCAGGCCCTTTGTCGTCAATAGCTCCCCTGCCTACGAGTTTATCCGTATCGGGCTCATACCGAAGCACAAACGGGTCGGAGGTCCACCCCGTACCCACGGGGACAACATCAAGGTGAGTGAGCACGGCAAGCGCGGGATCAAGTCCGTTAATATCCGCAGAACCCGCATAGTTATCGGCATTTTCAACAGCAAAGCCGAATTCTTCACACTTTTTCAGCATGATATCGAGAGCTCCTGCAGGCTCCTTTCCGAATGGGCAGCCCTCCCCGGCGTCGCCCTGAACGCTTGGAACAGCCACAAGTTCCGCAAGAAAATCGATAATTTCCTGTTTATGGGCGTAAATATATTCTTTTATCTCTGACATTGTATTCTCCTGTGTTAATATTAGTATCTTTCTTATGTTCATATTTATTCAAAAACAAAAAACCGCAGTATATCTACTGCGGTAATTTGCGCGTACACAGCGCCTCACGACGCCATGTACCAAGAAAGAAAGGATAAATATGAAAAGAATTAATCAGTTGACAATTGTCTTCTCAGTTTCCTTATCGAAGATGTGGATTCTGTTGGGATCGATAGCAACCTTGATATCGTCTCCCGACTTAGCTGTAGATCTCGGGCTAACTCTTGCTGTGAGCGGGATACCCTCGCAGAGGAGATAGAGGTAAGTCTCAGCACCCATCATTTCGGTAATTTCTACGTTAGCGTCAATAACGCCTGTAGAAGCATTTGAGAGGTACATTTCTTCATCGTGGATAGACTCGGGACGAACGCCGAGAGTAATCTCCTTGCCAACGTAAGCGCTAAGGTCTTCGTTTACCTTTGACTCGGGAACGATGATCTGATACTTTGTATTCTTACCAAATTCAACGATAAACTGACCGTACTCTTCCTTGAGAGTAGCGTCAATGAAGTTCATCTGAGGTGAACCGAGGAAGCCTGCAACGAACTTGTTAGCAGGGTTCTCGTAGAGGTTCTGAGGTGTATCAATCTGCTGTACGAAGCCGTCCTTCATACAAACGATTCTGTCACCCATTGTCATAGCTTCTGTCTGGTCATGGGTTACGTAAATAAATGTAGTACCGAGCTTCTTGTGGATCTTGGCGATCTCGGTTCTCATCTGAGCACGGAGCTTTGCGTCGAGGTTTGAGAGAGGCTCGTCGAGAAGGAATACCTTAGGTGAACGAACGATAGCACGACCGAGAGCAACTCTCTGTCTCTGACCACCGGACATTGCCTTAGGCTTTCTGTCGAGGAGGTGTGTAAGGTCGAGGATCTTTGCAGCCTCGTTTACCTTTCTCTCGATCTCGTCCTTGGGAACCTTACGGAGCTTAAGTCCGAAAGCCATATTATCGAAAACTGTCATATGAGGGTAAAGAGCATAGTTCTGGAAAAC
>DBXO01000010.1:0-9707 GCA_002309635.1 Ruminococcus flavefaciens
TCTCTGCCTGAGATATCCCTGCCTGTGAAAGGGTGGCAGTTGTTTTCATTTATAGAACCTACGGTGGCAAATCTTATATGTGCGAGAAGATTTTTCTGCGGAGCAAGACTATCTATCATATCGCCGAGAAAAGAGCTTTCAGCGGCGCAGACAGGCTCTTTCAGAATGACTCTGCCGCTGTTTTCGTACATCATTCCCCAGCCGTGAGGATTGCTTCTGCTGTGAGCAAAAAAGGTACGCAGATAGTCTGATATATTCGTATTCTTTTCAGAAGTGAAGCCGAGAAGCTCGCACATTTATGTCACCGCCTTTTCCGTTCATAATGCATAATTCAGAATCGTTTTACTTAAACAGGCATTGCTGGTTATTTTATTCTTTTCAAACGCAATTACTTCAAGTGCCTTTTCGTTATCAGAAAAATGCTTTTCCATTTCTTCAATAACCTCAAGTCCGCGCTCCAAAAGTTTTGTATCGGGTTCAAGCAGAGCCGCATTTTTATGATCGCGCACTGCCTTTTCCTGTAGCTCCGGAGTGAAGTCAAAATCAGGCTGCGAGAGCAGATAAAGAATAAGCAGATGTGCAAATTCAAGGTCTCTGCCGTCTATACCGAGAGGTGCGGACGGGTTAAGGTCGAACATTCTCAGCTCGATATGGTCAACTCCGTTTGCCGCAAGATTTTCAAGGCTGTTCACGCCCTTTGGTTTAAGACGTATGGGCAGATAAAGCTCGCTTGCGGAGTACAGCGAACCCGTCACAATATGCTTCTTGATACTGCCTGTGAATGTCTTTAAGCTCCTGTGGTCGAGAATTGGCAGGAACTTGTTCCAGTAGCCGCGTTTGCTGTTTCGCAGGGACGAATATTCACTCATAATTATACCGCTTTTTCCGTCCTTGTCAAGTGAAGCGTCATAATATGGACTTGCTGCGGTCAGCAATACCAGCAGCCAGCTGTGTGTCATAAGCTGCTTGTAAAGCCTGAGATAAAGCTCGTCGCGGAATGTGTGAAAGTCCTCATTATTTGTATTGAGCTCGCGTAGAAATTCCTCTGCAAATGAGAAATTGAAATGAATCCCCGAGAAAAGCATAAGCTTTTTTCCGTATTTCTGTTCAAGGACTTCGCGGTAGGCACGCTTTGAGGAGTGGTCTCCTGTGAAGTCTGCAATTGGTATATCGTCCTCGCTGTCAAAGTGTGGAGGATTGCTGTACAGCCATATGCTCTCACCGTTTTTAGTCAGCTCCTCACGGGCTCTTTTATCAAGCTCTGCAAGGGCTTCAACAGCCTCATCAACGCTGTGACAAACAGGAGTTACGAGCTCGATCTGGTTCTCGCAGAAGTCCCTTGTGATATGCTCGTCATTGCCGAAAGGGTGTGGAGACTGAGCAAGTCTGCCCTGACCGTCCACACGGAGAGTTTCACGCTCAATGCCGAATTTTCCGCTGTAGTAATATTTGCTTGTGGTCATATTTTCACCTCATATAGCAGCGTACTGCTCAATGTAGTTTATCATGGGGATACCGTTATTTATTCCGTCAAGCATAGTTCTGGCAGGATTTGTATGTCTTTGCGCTCTTTCATACAGCGGAACGAGCAGTATTTCCTCACCGAGCTTTCGCTGTTTCAGTCCCTCTGATGAAAGGTCGAGTATGCGTATAAGCTGCTTTTCTTTCCTGTTTTCGTCAATGAAATAGGGCTGGCTGCGCTTTGACAGCAGCTTCTGAAGCTCTAATGCATTGAAGCCGTGAGAATAGATAACATCGTCATTTTCAAGCAGTTCCTTCAGTTCATACAGCTTTTCCTTCAGACCTGTGTGGAACGCCGCAACTGTCAGAGCTTCTGAAAGCGGCTGACAGCAGGAGCTTCTGTATTCGATAGTACCTCTGAACGTAAGATCCTCGAATTTGAATGTACGCAGGTATTCAAGGTCGGAAATTTCAGGCGTAAAGCTTATCTTCCGATACTTTTCGCCGTCGAAGTATTCGCCCTCAACAGAGTCACGGGAAAAGAACTCATCTAAAGTGAGAGGCGTGAAATCAATGTATCTGCCGTCACGCATGGTGCAGTAAATGGACTGCGTTCCAATATAGTCAATAAGCTCGTCTATGCTCGACACCTTTTTGCCGAACATTCCAACATTATGCGGATTATAGCCCTGCATACTGTGCTCCCACAGCATATTCCTTACGCACAGGAATTCGGGATAATCGGAGAGATATGAATTTGCAAACAGCAGAGCCTTGTAGGGCTCAAGGAGACCGAAAACATTGATAACATCGGTCAGTTCATCGTATCTTACGTCGAGCTGCACCTGCGAGGCGCTTGTAAATGTGCCGAAATCTGGGCGTTCATGAAAACGCATAGCCACATCATTGATATGCTGAGGATAAGAGTGCAGATAATGGTAAAGCATACGATAGCGCTCGTTCTGGATCGGCTGATTATGGTTTATATCCGCATTGGGATTAACGCCCATACCTGTAATAGTATAACCGTGCTTTGCAAATTCAGCATTGAGAAAGCGGCAGTATCGCTCAAATCTGTCCTTTATTTCAAAAAGACCTACAGCCTTGCCGAAGGATAATTCAAGATTTGAATAACAGCAGTCAAAGGACAGTATATCGCCTGTCTGCCCATGCTTCGCAGAGGTTATATTGCCGTCAGTGTCACTGCCTGCGGTGATGAAACCGAAGTGCCTGATGAAGCTTTCGGCAGTCTTTATGGAAACAGCTTCGTCAACAGGCTGTCCGCTGAGGTTTACTACAGGCATTTCAATTTCCACGCCGATATAGTCAGGACGTTCTTTTGTAGTTGGTGCTATGTATTTGTCATATATTGCTTTTCTGATTTTTTCGTTCATTGCTATCACCTCACAGATCGGTTATTATTACCTGTCTGACATTTTTTATCCTGCGAAGTCTGCGTGAAACAGCTTCATCTTCAGAAGGAGTCTCAAAGCAGATGTCAGCAGTAAAATGTGAAACGAGGGTATTCTTTTCGTCTGTCACTACATTGGCTGTATGAGTTATAATGTTTCCGTTAAGGCGCCTGATGACGTTGGAAATCTCACCTACAAGCCCTATTCTGTCGAGGGAAATCACTTCTATCCTTTTCATATTATCACTCCTGTAAAAAAAATAGTCTGCCTCCGCGGCAGACTGTTGGTTTACAGGCAGAAAAAGCCTATGATACAGTAAGCGCGGAGCTTGCTATTATACACATATTAATATTCATCTTACACATATATACCTGCATAACAAACACCTCCGTCAATTCATACTGATTTGCTATGTTAATATTATACTATAATATGCATACTTTGTCAATAGGTTTTCTGTGAATTGATTATTGACATTTACTCTAAGCGGCTATATAATCATATTATAACTATTTAAAAACTATGGTACAGGTGAGATAAATGCTGAATCAGTTTTCAAGAACACAGCTTCTTTACGGTGAAGAAGCAATAAAAAAACTCTCGGAGTCGAGAGTTGCGGTATTCGGTATAGGCGGTGTAGGCGGATATGTCTGCGAAGCTTTAGTACGCAGCGGTGTGGGACATTTTGACCTTATCGACGATGACAAGGTGTGTCTTACCAATCTGAACCGCCAGATACTCGCCACAAGAAAAACTGTGGGCAAATACAAGGCAGAGGTCATGGCGGAGCGTATGAAGGATATAAATCCCGATGTGGATATACGAATACACAAGTGCTTTTTCCTGCCTGAAAACGCCGACGATTTTCAGTTTGATGAGTATGATTATGTTGTTGATGCAGTTGATACCGTAACTGCAAAACTTGAACTGATAATGCGTTCAAAAAGTCTGGAAGTACCTATAATCAGTGCAATGGGCGCGGGAAATAAAATCGACGCAGGACGACTGAAAATAGCGGATATCTATGATACCCAGGTCTGTCCTCTTGCCCGTGTAATGCGCCATGAACTGAGAAAACGCGGCGTAAAAAAGCTTAAAGTCGTTTACTCCGACGAGCAGCCCATCAGGCCTATCGAAGATATGTCCATAAGCTGCCGAACCCATTGCATCTGCCCTCCGGGTGCTCAGCACAAATGCACGGAACGCCGCGATATTCCCGGAAGTACGGCTTTTGTTCCTGCGGTCGCAGGTCTGCTCATTGCAGGAGAGATAGTGAACGATCTGACTTCGTCAAAGTGAGCATGCCTGCTGTTCCTCGTCGAAAAGCTCGGTTATTGTCGGATCATCGCCGCATATCGGACAGGTCGGAACTCTTTTCGGCAGCTTTACCTTGCGCCATTCCATTTTAAGTCCGTCGAATACGAGCATACTTCCTGTGAGAAGCTCCCCCTGACCTGTGATGAACTTCACGGCTTCAAGAGCCTGCATGGAACCGATTATACCAGCCATAGCACCGATAACTCCTGCTTCACGACAGCTGGGTACTGCTTCTTTTGGCGGCGGAGCTTCAAATATACAGCGGTAGCAGGGACCTTTATCGGGGACGTATGTCATAAGCTGTCCATCAAAGCGCAGGATACCTGCGTGACAGAATGGCTTATGTCCCAGTACACAGGCGTCGTTTATGAGGAACTTCGTGGGAAAGTTGTCCGCACCATCTATAATGAAGTCGTAGTCCGCTATCATATCTGCGATGTTTTTGCTGTTTACGTATTCGTGATATGTGATAACTTCAACATCAGGATTGAGGGCTCTTAGAGTCTCAGCGGCGGACTGCACCTTTGTTTTGCCAACATCATCGGTTGTGTGTATTATCTGCCTTTGCAAGTTTGAAAGCTCCACATTATCGCAGTCGGCAATGCCGATAGTTCCCACGCCTGCGGCCGCAAGGTACATTGCAGCAGGTGCGCCGAGACCTCCTGCACCTATGATGAGCACCTTTGCGGCGAGGAGCTTCTTTTGCCCTCTCACTCCTATTTCTTTTAATGTGATATGTCTCGAATAGCGTTCGAGCTGTTCGTCTGTTAAAGCCATTTTTGCCTCCCGAAAGGAATTTTATATGAAAAGTATAAATGCGACGGAACTATCCGCTCTTGATACAGAAAAAGTGATTCTTCTCGACATAAGAAGCCGCGAAGAATTTAAAAATAACGGAATAAAAGGCTCGGTAAATGTGCCATTTGACGAGATATCAACGGGACTTTCAAAGCTCCCGAAGGACAAGCCTGTTTACGTCCTGTGCAGAACAGGCGACCTCAGCGAAGAAGTCGCCGAAATACTGGAAGACCGCGGATATGACGTTTACAATATCGAAGGCGGTCATGCCGCATATATCGTAAGTCTTGCAAGTGTCAAGCTGTAAATGTAATTCTTACTTGTTTAATAAGTATAGCATATATACATCAGCTTTTCAATGACATCGGATATAGCTTTTTTCTATAATCTGCAATGGATTATTCGCATTGGACAAACGGCTTTCTGTGTGATATACTAAAATCACACCAAACGAAAGGAGCGGTGAAAATGAAAAAAAGAATATCCTGTATGCTTGGTATGCTCCGCTCTATCGTCAGGGGGACAGACCGAATGTGCAGCACTGGACGATGTTACAACGAAATTCAAATTTTAGCTGAAAGCATTAAGTGTATAACCTCCTAAAACAATACATTTTAATGAAACGACAATGCAGCTTCTTCTATAACGAAGGAGCTGTTTTTTGATTTTCAGATATAGTTTTTTGTTATTGTTGGCAATGGATTATTCGCATTGGACAAACGGCAAAATACAGATTATAATATATACATACCACACAGGAAAGGAGCTGTACAAATGGTAACAAGAAAGGATTCCATACAGCACATTTTCCGCTCAGTTCTCATTTGTACAGAGCGGATGTGGAAAGCAGGACGATGTTGAAGAAAACAACATAAAGACCTCCTGAATAATATGTGCCATAAGAAATATAAAAAGGTGTTGGTTATGATTATAAAAGGTTCCATTAGCTTACTGAGAAAGCTGTTTGAAAATGATATGTATTTCATTAGTACAGAAACAGGGAATGTGGTGTTTCATCCCCGAACAGTTTCTAAAGATGACATTATAACTGATATCGAAGAAGAATAAAAAGACGCCCGAGCTTTCATCAGGTTCGGGCGGTTTTGTCTGTAATGGCTAAAAACATAACTGTTTATTGCAACAGGATTAAAAATATCATTACTGAATGACGTTCCTTTTTCATATGAGGAAACAGCTTATAGCTAAAATCTAAACATCTAAAGAATATATATGATAAGAGCCTTGCCCCGTTATGGGGCAGGGCTTACTTTTATTCTTCAACCATCACAAAAAAGTCCTCACAGCCGGAACTGTGAGGACTCATTGTTTTTATTCCTGTCTTAAAGACTATTCGGAAGGATGTCAATCCTTAAATCTTTTCAGTATATCAACTATTTTCAGATACAGATATCCGACTATCAGCATTACTACAAAAAGGAAAATTATCCACCACGCACAGCCCATGAACGGCAGCTCATCGGTGAAGCCGAATGCTCCGGCAGGACTTCCCCAGTTGAGGAAGAAGTACGGATAATTATAACTTTCCGCAAACTGCCAGTTTTCAACATATCCAATGCCTGCGTAGACAGCATACAGAATTGGCGGAACTATCACCCAGAACGTGTTACGCTTCTTGATATTGCTGCTGACTCCGACTACAAAAAAGTCAATTATCGCAGCGACAGGAACGACAACATGAGTCAGTATGTTTTGCAGATTCCACGCCACATTACCAAGTGTCGGAGCCAGTACAAAACAGAAGACCGCTCCCGTAAGGGTGATTGAAACTGTTCCTACGAATTTTATTACCCACCACAGGTCACTGACGGATTTGTTCCTGAACAGTCCTATCAGACCTGCCGCACATATTATGGCGATGGCAATATTGGATTGTATCGTGAAGTACATAAAAACACGGCTGCCGCCCATAAAAGAATGCCGTCCTGCATAAGCACTCAGAAAAGTACCAAGTATCGCTGAAAAAATCACTACAATTTTCAGAACACATGAGACTGCCTTTTGTTTCGGCGTAAACGTATTCATAGTTTCACTTCCTTCAGAGCTTTAAAAGTGACTCGACCTGTGCTTTCTTTTGGTAAAGAACACAGCCTCCGTCGTGATCGTCAAGCAGGATATCGCCACTTCTGAGAGCTGTAAACAGCGGAGAACGCAAAGCCTCACGAAGTGATGTATCCTTCACATTGATATCAGAATACGGCGAGAACGGACATGGCTCAGCTCCGCCGTGAGAATTGATGTGAAAGAAACCTCGGCCGGCTGCAACACAGCCTCCCGAACTTTTTTCATCTCCCGGGAATGAGATATAAACCATTTCGGGACGTTTCTCACGCAGATGCTGTATCTCGTTCATCAGGTACTCTCTCTGCACGTCGCCGGGAGCAAGCTCGAGGCTTTCATCGGTTACAGGAACATACTCCACAAATATGACCGCTTTGCAGCCTTTTTCAGAAAGATTGTCTATAAAATCATCAGAGGTCACTTCTTTATAGTTATGCGTTGTAACAGTAACAGATGCTCCGAAAACAAGTCCGCGTTTTCTGAATTCGTCCATATTGGAAATGAGTTTATGGTAGATACCTTCACCGCGTCGTGAATCAGTCTGCTCACGGTTACCCTCAATGCTCATGACAGGGATAAGGTTGCGGCACTTGTCGAAAAGCTCGAAATAGCGTTCATCTATAAAAGTGCCATTGGTAAATATAGGGAAGAGGATATTCTGCTTCTGACCTGCGGCTTCAATAATATCCCGACGTAGCATAGGCTCACCGCCTGCGAGAAGGATAAAGCTTATACCCATTTCGTCCGCCTCATCGAATATCCTCAGCCATTCCGCGTCTGTGAGCTGTCTCACAGGCTTGGAATCAACAGTGGCATGATTGCAACGCGAATAACAGCCTGCACAATGAAGATTACACTTGCTGGTTATACTTGCAATGAGGAAAGGTGGGATATGCTCGCCGTTATCCTTGGCTTTCCTGCGGCGTTTTGAGGCTATTCTGCTCGCTGCTGCAAATTTCAGCATAAAAGCACTTTCCCTCGGGTTTTTCAACGTTGCCCTGACAGCTTCGCCAACTATCCGCTCAACACCCTTTGTCAGATATTCCTGAAGGTCAAATTTTTCGTTCATAGCCTCACCCAAGAAATTCTTCAACAACCTTACGCACCTCTGCCATATCAGTTGTAGGCTCAAAGCGTGCGATAACCTTACCTGTTCTGTCAACGAGGAATTTTGTAAAGTTCCACTTGATATATGCCTTATCTCCGAACTTCTTATTATTCATATCCGCAAACTTGTTTAGCATCGCATTCTTTATACCCTTGCCGAAGCCTGCAAATGGCTTTTCTGTGGCAAGAAATGCAAAAAGCGGATCAGCACTGTCACCGTTCACATCGATTTTTGCAAACTGTGGGAACTCCGTACCGAATTTGAGCGTGCAGAACTGATGTATCTCGTCCTCGCTGCCGGGAGCCTGATTTGCAAACTGATTACAGGGAAAATCGAGTATCTCGAAATCCTTGTCACGGAGTTCCTTATACATAGCTTCAAGTGGCTCATAGTGCGGTGTAAATCCGCAGCCTGTTGCGGTATTCACTATAAGCAGAACTTTGTTATTGTACTCACTGAGGCTTACGTCATTGCCTGCGCGGTCTTTCACCATAAAATCGTACACTGTTTTCATACTTCATGCTCCTTTCAGATAGTCAGATATCATTTTCTTCCAATAATTCATACAGCAGCGAATAGAGCTGCTTTGCCTTTTCGGGACTGAGTTTTACGCACTTTCCAACCTTCACAGGGATATCCTTTGCCTGTTCCTGCAAGGCTCTGCCTTGTTCGGTCAGGTAAATGAGAACTGAACGTTCGTCGTCTTTGCTGTGTGTCCTTTCGAGATATCCGAGAGTGCTCATCTTTTTAAGAAGAGGCGAAACCGTACCGTTGTCAAGCATGAGCTTTTTACATATATCTCCGACAGTAACGCCGTCCTTCTCCCACAGAACAAGCATAACTATATACTGTGTGTATGTCAGTTTCAGCTCTTTAAGATACGGCGTATATAAGCCCGTTACAGTTCTTGCCGCAGCATACAGCGGAAAACAGAGCTGGTTTTCTATTTTCATAGCTTCCTTGTAGTTGTATTCCATTATTCTGCCTCCTCAATTTATGTTGTTTACAAGTATATTGTATCAAACATAAATCTGTTTGTCAAGTACGCTTGCTTTATTTTTGATATTTAACTTCAGACAAAAAAAGTCCTCACAGCCGAAGCTATGAGGACTCTGTTGTTTTTATTCAGATAAACACATTAACGTGAATATCACGCCAGCTTAGTATTCTGCGCTTAGTGGACTTCGCGTAAAGGTATTTCTTAGCATCGTCCAGATTCAGCGTAAAATAGCCAACCTGATTATATTTCCGAATTACTTCTTTTCGTTGATTGCAGCCTGTGCAGCAGCAAGACGAGCGATCGGAACACGGAAAGGTGAGCAGGATACATAGTCGAGGCCGATCTTGTGGCAGAACTCAACAGATGTAGGATCACCGCCGTGCTCGCCGCAGATACCGCAGTGGAGCTTAGCGTTTACAGGCTTACCGAGCTTGATAGCCATTTCCATGAGCTTACCAACGCCTGTCTGATCGAGCTTAGCGAAAGGATCGTTCTCGAAGATCTTCTTGTCGTAGTAAGCGCCGAGGAACTT
>DBXO01000010.1:9745-10441 GCA_002309635.1 Ruminococcus flavefaciens
TTAGTACCGAAGCAGAAGAAGTCAGCGTTCTTAGCAATCTCGTCAGCTGTAAGAGCAGCTCTCGGGATCTCGATCATTGTACCAACCTCATACTCAAGGTTAGCGCCTGCTTCCTTGATAACAGCGTCAGCAGTCTCAACAACAACCTTCTTAACGTACTTGAGCTCCTTAACGTCGCCAACGAGCGGGATCATGATCTCAGGCTTAACGTTCCAGTCAGCGTGCTTCTTCTNNCTTCTTAACGTTGATAGCAGCCTTGATAACAGCCTTTGTCTGCATAGCAGCGATCTCGGGATATGTTACAGCAAGACGGCATCCTCTGTGACCCATCATGGGGTTGAACTCGTGGAGTGAAGCGATGATATTCTTGATATCAGCAACTGACTTGCCCTGAGCCTTAGCGAGAGCCTCAATGTCAGCTTCCTCAGTAGGAACGAATTCGTGGAGAGGAGGATCGAGGAAACGGATAGTTACGGGGCAGCCCTCGAGAGCTTCGTAGAGAGCCTCGAAATCACCCTGCTGCATAGGCTCGATCTTAGCGAGAGCAGCTTCTCTTCCCTCAACTGTATCTGAGCAGATCATCTCACGGAAAGCAGCGATTCTGTCTGCCTCGAAGAACATGTGCTCTGTACGGCAGAGACCGATACCCTCAGCGCCGAGCTCTCTTGCCTTCTTAGCGTCAGCAGGAGTATCAGC
>DBXO01000010.1:10509-10682 GCA_002309635.1 Ruminococcus flavefaciens
GCGATCTGAGCATCAACTGTAGGAATGATACCTTCGTAGATGTTACCTGTTGTACCGTCGATTGAGATATAGTCGCCTTCCTTGAAGGTCTTGCCTGCAAGCTCGAACTTCTTGTTAGCTTCGTCCATCTTGATGTCGCCGCAGCCTGATACGCAGCACTCACCCATACCACG
>DBXO01000010.1:10731-11006 GCA_002309635.1 Ruminococcus flavefaciens
GCAGCCTTCATACCTGTGATATCTTCAGGTGAAGTCTCGAGACGAACGAGAACTACCTTCTCGCCCTTTGCAGCCCACTCTACAGCGTCGTCAGCTGTGAATACGATCTTACCGCAAGCAGCTCCGGGTGAAGCACCGAGGCCCTTGCCGATAGGAGTAGCAGCCTTGAGAGCCTTTGTATCGAACTGGGGGTGGAGAAGTGTATCGAGGTTTCTGGGGTCGATCATTGCAACAGCTTCCTGCTCTGTCTTCATGCCCTCGTCAACGAGGTCGCA
>DBXO01000010.1:11028-11198 GCA_002309635.1 Ruminococcus flavefaciens
TTTCTTGTCTGGAGCATATAGAGCTTCTTGTTCTCAACAGTGAACTCCATATCCTGCATGTCGTGGTAGTGATTCTCGAGAGTCTGGCAAACTTCCTTGAACTGAGCGAAAGCCTCAGGGAATGTCTCAGCCATCTGCTGGATAGGCATAGGAGTACGAACGCCTGCAAC
>DBXO01000010.1:11224-11355 GCA_002309635.1 Ruminococcus flavefaciens
TCGCCCTGTGCGTTTGTAAGGAACTCGCCCATGAGCTTCTTCTCACCTGTAGCAGGATCACGTGTGAAGGCAACACCTGTACCGCAATCGTCACCCATATTACCAAATGCCATTGACTGTACGTTAACAGC
>DBXO01000010.1:11422-11649 GCA_002309635.1 Ruminococcus flavefaciens
ACAGCCTTGATAGCGCCGATGAGCTGTTCCTTGGGATCGTCGGGGAAGTCCTTGCCGATCTTAGCCTTGTACTCAGCCTTGAACTGGCCTGCGAGCTCCTTGAGGTCGTTAGCGTCGAGCTCAACGTCCTGAGTTACGCCCTTCTTAGCCTTCATCTGATCGATGAGTTCTTCAAAGTACTTCTTACCAACTTCCATAACTACGTCAGAATACATCTGGATGAATCT
>DBXO01000010.1:11725-80861 GCA_002309635.1 Ruminococcus flavefaciens
ATTGTATCCATCATACCGGGCATTGAAGCTCTTGCGCCTGAACGAACAGAAACGAGGAGAGGATTCTCCTTATCGCCGAACTTCTTGCCTGTGATTCCTTCCATTTTAACGATATACTCGTTGATCTCTGCCATGATTTCGTCAGAGATGCCGCCGTCCTCATAGTACTGAGTACAAGCCTCTGTAGTGATTGTGAAGCCCTGAGGAACAGGGAGACCGATGTTTGTCATCTCNNATCTCAGCAAGGTTTGCGCCCTTACCGCCGAGAAGCTCTCTCATGTTGGCATTACCCTCTGAGAAAAGGTAACAATACTTATTTGCCATTGGTGTATACCTCCATTTTTTACATTACCGGATGCTTATCCCGCGGGGACATCATCCGAGTTAAACTTATTATAACACATTAAAGAAAAAATTACCATATTTGCGATGACAAAAATGAGCCGTTAAAAATGCTATATTTGTACAAAAATCAACAAAGCGGAGCGGTTTTTGCAAAAAAGACTTGCATTTACGGCTAAAGTGTGCAAAAATAGGTGTATGAGCGCATGAAAGGAGAACGTTAAACATGAAAAAGCTTACAGCACTGCTCGCTGCATGCAGCGTGGCACTGTGCGCAGTATCATGCGGACAAAAATCGGGAAACTCCACGCCGGACGGAAATACCGCGACAACTGCCGGGCAGACTATGCCGGTTCCCGGGGAAGCTGAAAAGGTCATCAGGGATTTTGCGGAAAGCAGCATAAACGGCGATGTGGATACGATGATACTCTGCATGTATCCTGCCGAAATGATAGACGCTATGGAAAAAGCGGGGATGAAAGAGGATTTCGTCAAGGCGCTGGAGAACAATGTTGGCGGCAAGCTCAAAAGCTTTACTACGGACAGCTGGAAGGAGCTAAGTCCGGAAGCTGTGTCAAAGGCTAAGAGTTTTTTTGAGGCGTTTGCCATCGGTCTGAATACCTCCACGCAGGAATTCAGGATAAACGAGGGCTACAGCTTCAATATGAACATAGATGTAGAGGCGGACGGACAGGTAAGCACCTTTTCCGACCCGTTGTGCACAGTATCGATAGAGGGCGGCGGCTGGAAGATAATCCCCGCGTCTGAGGAGGATCTGCTGGCAATGGGACAGGCACAGACTACATCTGAGGCGCAGGCTGCGCCTCAGAACTGACATCAGCAAGGAGGCAGAATATGAATAAAGCAGTAATTTTGGCTGGCGGACAGGGCAAGCGTATGAAAGCCGACATGCCCAAGCCGCTTTTCAGGGTACTGGGAGAGCCTATGCTCCACTGGGTGATAACAGCCTGCGAGTCTGCGGATATCAGTGATATCTGCGTGGTCAAGGGCTTCAAGGGCGAAATGATAGACGAATACCTCGGCAAGAAGTACACAACGGTGCTTCAGGCCGAAAGACTTGGCACAGGTCATGCGGTACAGCAGGCCATACCTTTCCTCGAGAATGACAAGAGCGGCAATACTCTCGTCCTTTGCGGCGACGCTCCGTTCATTGACGAGGCTACGATAAAGAATGCGCTTGCTGCTCATGAGGAGCAGGGCAATGCGGTTACGGTCATAACGGCAGAGCTTGAGAATCCGTTCGGCTACGGCAGGATAATCCGCAGCGCAAAGGGAATAAGCGGAATAGTTGAGCAGAAGGACGCAACAGATGAGCAGAAGGCTGTAAAGGAAGTAAATTCGGGAGCATACTGGTTCAGGACAGCTGACCTTGTGGAGCTCCTCGGCAAGCTCACCAACAATAACGCCCAGAATGAATATTATCTCACGGATACGGTTTCCATAGCTATTTCCGAAGGCAAGAACGCAGGCGCATTCAAGTCGGCGAATGCGGATATCATCAAGGGCGCCAACGACAGAAAGGACCTCCTTGAACTCAATACCTACGCAAGAATGGCTGTTATTGACAAGCATCTTGCCAACGGTGTGGAATTCACATGCACGGACGGGGTCATCATCGAGCGCGGCGTTGAGATAGGCGCAGGCACGGAGATACTTCCCAATACTATACTCCGCAGGAACGCTTCCATCGGCAGCGGCTGCGTCATAGGACCGAATACCGTAGTTGAAAACTGCAAGGTAGGGGACAATGTAACTCTCAACACTGTACAGGCATACGATTCTGTCATAGAATCCGGCGTAAAGGTGGGCCCTTACGTACATATCCGTCCCGACTGCCTTATCAGGTCAGAGTCCAGGATCGGCGACTTTGTAGAGATAAAGAACTCCACTGTCGGTGAAAAGACGGCAATAGCGCATCTTGCCTACGTTGGCGACAGCGACATCGGCAAGAGGGTCAACATCGGCTGCGGAACCGTTACGGTAAACTACGACGGTATTGCAAAGAGCCGCTGTGTTATCGGCGATAACTGCTTCGTCGGCTGCAACACCAACCTCATAGCTCCCGTAAAGCTGGGCAAGGCTGTATACACAGCCGCGGGCACTACCGTAACAAGGGACGTTCCCGACTATGCTCTTGCCATAGACAGAGGCGTTATGAAGATAAACGAAGGCTATACGCTGAGAAAGCTCAAGACAAAGCTTGGCAAATAAAGGAAAAAGGTCTGCCCGAAGGCAGACCTTTTTATATTAGGTATAGAACGAAAAAAGCAAAAGAATAACGACCTTCATTGACACCCTCTCAAAAGCCAATCAAGGTCGCTATCGAGTGACACCGAGCACCCTCTATACTCAGATGTCATGTCGGCGGGCACAATTTCCGCAGTGCCTTATATCCGTTTGCTTTGCTGTCACGACTGCTCTGTTGTATCAAGCGTCATTAAACTGTTTTAGGCGATTAAACATATTATAGGCATTAATGTTTAATAACAGTTGTCAGTAGTCGGAAGTATACTAAAACTGGATGGTTGGATCGGGGATTCGGCGGAGTTTAAAAACCGAATCGAGCAACACAGGATATAATTGCCGATTTTGTTACAGGACACATAATATATCTTAAACATTATTATGTGGTGGCAGAGAAGCCGATTTTTCGGCGTATTCTCTTCCAACACTTGTATTATAGACCATGTGGAGCGGAAGTTCAATTGATTATATTGCCTGAAATTAGCACTATGTTGCTAAATTTGATATATTTTTTTACATTAATAATCTATTAACAATTGTATTAATTTTATTTATTAATATCTCGTTTATAAATAAGGTACAAAAGTGTTATATTTTTTATCAGAACAAAAAAGCAATTGAGAATTTCCTAAAATTTCGAGGTTTCAAGCGGCGATAAAATATTTAGCACAAAAATGATATTTGTGAAAAACTGCACAAAGATTTTGCCGGGCACTTTTTGATTAACTATTATTAAAAATAGCAACAATTGACTTGCTGTAGCAATTTTTGCAAAATTTGCATCTTTTTATATAATATTATTTTTTAACTTAAAAATCTCAGCATTCCGGGAACAAAAAAAGCTCCGAAAAGGATCCGGAGCTTATGATTCATATCAAACCTTTTGCGGCATTTTCGATTCGTGTTTTGTAGTAATCCTCTTCCCACGAAAAATCGGGGTTTTTGAACAGCTTCAGACAGCTTACCGCATTATTAACGGCGCCCTCAAGGCCTTCGGGGTCGCCTGCCTTTGCGAAGATGTATACAGCGGTAATGAATATCTCAAGCAGGGTGACGTCGTTCCTGCCCTGCGGTTTGTAGCCGAATTTCAAAAGCTTAAGGCCTGCGTTGTAGTTCTTTGCGGCACAGTCCGCCAGCGCAAGGGCGATATACATCTCAGCCTGCTTCTGCTTCGAAACTTTTGAGGTGTACTTCTGGAGGAAGCCGATATTTTTCGTGCGGAAGTCCTCGGCGTCACGCCAGTTTCCTATTTTACTTATAGTTCTGAGCATGCCGGTGCAGTAGTCGAACTTTTCCTCGCCGCTCAGCTTTTTGTCCTCAAGCTTTTCAAGGTAAAAATATGCCATTTTATTGTCAAATATCTTATCATAAAGATAAGAAAGCTGTATCATATCAAATGGCAGGGGCTTTTTGACGTTGTCGATGAAAGCGTCTGTGTAGGCATCGCAAAGCTCCTGTGTATAACCTGTTTCAACATAGAGACTGTACACGTCCACGTATTTTTTCAGCTCGGCTGCACTTGATGTGAGCAGGGGAAAGCCTGCCTTTTTGCGTTCCAAAGGTGATAACATAATTTCGCCCCTCCTATCTATATATAATATAGTATGCCACATACTATTTTATATAGCCTTATTGCGAAATATATATAATGGGTAAAACAATAAATTTTAATGTCTATTCTGTAAATCAATTTTAGCACAAATCTAACTTATAGTCAACATTTGCAGGGGCGTACAAAATAAAACTGTTGAAATGCACAAAAATGCAACTAATTTTTTTCCTAATCAAAAATGTGAACATTTAAAGTTTTTAAGCTTATTTCAAGAATATGTGGTATAATAGTATTAGAGTGGAATGGTGTACTCATTTTGGCGCCTTTTCCGCACAGCCTGTGCATTTACAGCCGCAGTTCGGTAGCTATTATTCCAAGGGGGTATTTATTATGAGACTTCTCGTTGTAGAGGACGAGATGCAGCTTGCAGACGCTTTGTCTGAGATACTTAAAAGAAACATGTACAACGTTGATACCGTGTATGACGGGATCGACGGACTCGATAACGCACTTACAGACGTTTATGACTGTATCATACTTGATATCATGCTTCCGGGCATGAACGGAATAGAGGTACTGAGGAAGCTGAGACAGGAGCATATAAACACTCCCGTGCTGCTCCTTACCGCAAGAAGCGAGATAGAGGACAAGATAAACGGTCTCGACTGCGGAGCCGACGACTACATAACCAAGCCTTTCGTAACAGGAGAGCTGCTCGCAAGAGTACGTGCCCTTACAAGAAGAAAGGGCGAGATAATCGACGAAAAGAAACTGGACTACAACGGTCTCGAACTCAACAAGAACACCTGCTCGGTAATGTGGAAGGGAAGCGACGTAAAGCTTTCACTCAAGGAGTATCAGATCATGGAGCTTCTCATTTCCAATCCGCGCCAGATACTTCCGAAGGAAAGGATAATCGAGAAAATATGGGGCTACGAGAGCGATGTTGAGTACAATAATATAGAGGTGTACATATCATTCCTGAGAAAGAAGCTCTCAGTGATATCCGCGCCTGTACAGATAAAGACAGCCCGCGGAATAGGCTATTCACTGGAATAAAAAATGTAAAGGAGGAATAACAGATGTTCAGAAAAGTACATGACCGCATGTTCAGAAAAGCACAGATGAAGCTTTTTACTATGATCGTCAGTATTCTTCTTGCAGTTTTCTTCGCACTTATAGTTGGAATCAATCTCATCACAGAGGCGGTAATGGAGGGACAGTCCAAGGAGGTCCTTCAGGAGATCGCCGCAGATATCAATTACGACGACAAACGGGCAAAATTCATCTACAAGCGTGAGGACGATCGAAATGACGGCAAGATGGAGCAGCTTCCGTTCACCCCTGCAGAGCCGGCGAATACGGCTCCGCCCACAGGAACTACGGCTGCGGCTTCGTCCACAGCTCCTCCGGCTACGGAGACTCCCGAAAGCACTGACGCACCCACAGACGAGAACACTCAGCCCGCTGAGACACAGCCCGAGAGCGATCCAGAGACTCAGCCCGCAGAGCCCGAAACAGAGCCTTCCACATGGTTTGCTTATCCCACCTTCCCATATGACCCCACCGTCACTACTCTGCCGAATAACGGCGGACAGGGCTGGTACGACTGGAGCAAGAACGAATGGGTAAGTCAGGACGGTCAGGACTGGAGCAAAAAGGACTGGAACACAGGCGGCTTCGGATTTGGCGGCAGTGTTCAGAGCGGACAGAACGACGGAAATCAGAATCAGGACTGGAACAACTGGAATAACTGGAACGGTCAGAACTGGAATGGTCAGAACGGCGACCAGCAGTATGAGGATCTCTTCAAGGGCTGGTACTGGGACGGATCACAGTGGAAAAACAAGGACGGCAGTGTATGGGACGGCGTCGGCATGCCCCCCTGGTTCGACGGAGCCGATCAGGCAGACCAGAAGACCAACGACTGGTGGACCAACAGTCCCTACAATATATGGAGACCGGATAATCCGTATAATCCCATGAACCCTTATAATCCTTATGCGCAGAAGTCAAAGGAGGATGACTACTCCAAGTATTACGGCGGCAATAAGGTGAAGGACTCAGAGGAAAAATCCGGGACCTCATACACAGCCGAAGAGTACAAATCAGATGTCAGCATAGATCCCGGGGACGGCTATACTCTCGGGCAGACAGCAGCCGGCAGCGGTACATACGGAATAGTTCAGCTTGCGGACAGCGGCAATTCCGCAGCAAGCAGCATGGGCAGCTACAATGCCCAGAACTCGAAAAAGGTGGAAACTATCCCGAAGAGCATCGGTTCGATCGACTTCTTTGTAATGATGGCTGATACCAACGGCAATTACCTCGGAACCATCAACAATGACGAGATAGTTGACAAAAAGGGAGAGGCCTACACCTACGCAATAATCAACGACAGACATGAATCAGGCTATGTCAATTCATATCAGTACTATAAGGCAAGCAAGCCCAACGGCACTATAATGATACTCACCGACAAGAGCTATGAGAAGAATATGCTCATGCAGCTCAAGCGCACTACCATTATAGTAGGACTTATCGCACTTGTGATACTCTCCGTACTTGCCTACTTCCTCAGCAAGAAGAGCATACAGCCGATCAAGGTGGCTTTCGACAAGCAGAAACAGTTCGTTTCCGACGCCAGCCACGAGCTGAAAACTCCCCTTACTGTAATATCTACCAATGCAGATGTGCTTGAGGGCGAGATAGGCGACAACAAGTGGCTCAAATATATCAAGTCGCAGACTGACCGTATGAGCGTTCTTGTAAACGATCTTCTAAACCTCACAAGGCTTGAAAACAGCAATAACGAGCTGGAGCGCAGATACTTCAACCTCAGCAAGGCTATTGCAAATACGGCTCTGCCATTTGAGTGCCGCGCATTCGAGAGCAACAAGAAGTTCGAGGTGAATATCGAGGACAACATCATGCTCAACGGCAGCGAGAAGCACATCAAGCAGATGGCTGCAATATTCATCGACAACGCACTGAAGTATTCCAACGACGGCGGCACCGTTCAGGTAACGCTGAAAAAATCGGGAGACAGAAAGCTCTTCTCGGTGTACAATACAGGCGACGGTATCAAGGAGAATGACACGGAAAAGATATTCGAGCGCTTCTACCGCAGCGACGAGTCGAGAAACCGCGCAACAGGCGGTTACGGACTTGGACTTGCTATTGCAAAGACAGTAGCTGACAAGCACAAGTTCAAGATACACGTCCTCAATCAGCCCGGCAAGGGCGTATGCTTCATTGTCACTATGTGACTTGTGATATATGCGTTTGGCACCTGCGGAACGAGACCGCAGGTGCTTTTTCTGTTGACAGGTCATGCTGTGTGTATTATAATAAATATATTGCAGATCCGGCGGAAGACAGTTATTGAAATCGGATCTTAATATCCGCGAAAGGGGAGCATTATGCATAAGATATTCAGGCTCACTATGGAAAAGGCGGTCTGCGCTGTCGATCTCGGCGACGGGAGTGAGAGAGGAGAGTATGTAGATCAGGACTATATACTCCATAAGCTGGGCAGGCCCCACCGCAGCATCAGTCTGATGTACTGCTATTATCCCTGTGACAAGGAGTGGCCCGCACGTATATCCGAGTATTACAGGAACAAGGAGATAAGCTTTCAGTGGGACTACCCCTACGACGATTATTTCCCGTATCTCGGCGGACTCGGCGGCAGCAGGGAAGGCGAGCCCTTTACGTTCATGCGTGATATCCGCAGACACGGTCAGGACGTGACGCTTACCCTTACCATAGACCCGTTTGTCTCTGACGGGCATCTTGCAGCCATAGGCGATGATCTGAGAACATTCGGACGGCTGTTCCTGCGTATCAACCACGAAGCCACAGGAAACTGGTTCCAGTTCAACAGGAGAGCGGACTATCAGCAGGTCGCTGATTTTTACTGCCGCGCCGCAAGGATAATAAAGGAGCATGCTCCCAATGTGCGGACTGTCCTCTGTATCGGAGGCATCGAGGACATAAACTCTGAGGAAATGGTCAGGGAAAAGGAATTCGCACAGGCGGTAAGGGATACCGATATATGGTCGGTAGACAAATACATGGCGCTCCACTGGGGCTGGCCGTTCGATGTTGCGGAGAGCGGCGGTACCACTCACATGAGGGACTCCGTCCGCAGGATATTCGAGCTGACGCGCAGGAGCTTCGAGCGTTTCAGATACCTTAACGGCGGCGTATCCAAGCCCATGGTAATGTCGGAGCTTAACGCCGACGGCGACGTAACGGGTCCCTATGAACAGGCAGAAATGATAAAGCTTTTCTGCGATATCATCGAACAGGAAAAGGCGGACTGGCTGACAGCCTTCACCTTTTATCAGTTCCGGGACAGGGGCAGACTCGGACTTGAACGAGAGGATCCCAGCAACTCCTCCGCAGGCATAGAACAGCCGGTAATGGAGACCTACAGGAAGATAATACACAAAGAGAGGTTCCTCCCCTCCATGACCGTAGGCAGCGAGGAAAAGCTGCCGGTGCGTCTCAGGTGGAGCAGCTCGGAGGACGCAGAGGGTATAGCAATACCGCTTTACTTTGAAGCTCCTCCCGTATTCTGCGAGCTCTTCTTCGATGACGATTCAAACCTCATGCTGGAGCTGGGCGGCACATGGTTCTATAAGTCGCCTGAAGCAAGATATGTAGACCTTATGCCGGCATTCTACAATAACAGAATACAGGGCGGCACGGAGCTTACACTTAAGATATTTGCGCCTCCTGCAAGCGGAGAGAATGACCTGTCGGCGCCCGACGGAATGTACAATTATTACTGTACTCTTGAAAAGCTCCCCGTAATACGCATAAGAACAGCTCCCCCAGAGCCTGATAAGGATAAAACAGAAGGGAATAAATGATATGAAAGCATCAGCAGTGATAGTCTGCGCCGGAAATTCCACAAGAATGGGCGGCGTGAACAAGATACTCCTCCCTCTCGGAGAAAGAAAGGTCATAGGTGTGACCATGCAGGCGTTCCAGTCCTGCGAAAGCGTAAGCGAGATAATAATAGTAGCCCGTGAAGCCGATATCCCTGCCATACAGGAGGAAGCGGAGCTCGCAGGCATAACCAAGCTTGCAGCCTGTACAGCGGGAGGCGCCACCCGTCAGGAGAGCGTCATCAACGGCATAAAGAAGATAAGCAGGGATTCTGAGCTTGTTGCAGTCCATGACGGAGCACGTCCTCTCGTAAAGCCCGGGCACATAGAAAAGGTCATCAAGGACGCTTCGATCTTCGGCGGAGCAACTCTCGGAGTACCTGTAAAGGACACAATTAAAACCGTAGACGGAGGACTTATAGTAGATACCCCGCCGAGAAGTTCTCTTTATATCACACAGACCCCGCAGATATTCAAGCGCAGCCTCTATTTTGAGGGAGTTGACTTTGCCCTTGAGCACGGACTTGACTTCACCGACGACTGCCAGCTCGTAGAAGCTATCGGCGGCAAGGTAGCCATGACCATAGGGGATTATACCAATATAAAGATAACAACTCCGGAGGATATCGCCATAGCGGAGGTACTTCTGAAACAAAGATAAAAACCGGACCGAAAGAATGATCTTTCGGTCCGGTTTTTTCTTGAAAGGCTGTATTATTTTCTCAAAAAGAGGAATTTTTCAAAGGTAATGTTCTCTTTGGCCGAGATATATGCATAGTACGCCAGTATCTTTGAAGCGTCCACTGCGTCAACGAGACCGTCGCCGTTCACATCGCAGGTAGCGAGACACTTTGCGTCGGGGTATCCCTCGCCTGTTGAGAAACGCGCATAGGCTCCCAGTACATATGAAGCGTCCACAGCGTCGATAATACCGTTATTGGTAGGGTCTCCCAGCATATAGACCGGCTTTGCTTCTGTAGTGGTCACAGGAGGCGGACTGTTTGTGACTTCAGTTGAAACAGCAGTACTTCTTACAGCAGTGGTGGAAGTTGAAACCGTTGTGATTCTTGATGTGGTGGTCGTCGTTGTTGGCGGAGCAGTTGTAGTCGTGGTTGTGGTGGTAGTTGTTGTAGTTTTGCTTTTTGATGTGGTAGTAGTCGTTGTAGCAGTCGTTGTTGTTGTCGTGGAAGCTGCAGTAGTCGAAGTAACGGCGGAGGAAGTAGTCACATTTTCCTTTATCCTGATAAAGCCGTGCTGAATACCGTGAGTGAATACCCATGCCTCCATGAGTCTGCCGTTTTTATCGTTTGAGATATTGGTGAACAGGTCGTTTGTGAGACCCGGGCGCTTGTATTCGATATTGATCGGGAACTCGTCTCCTGCTTTTATATCGTCGGGCAGAGTGAAGCTGAATGACCACATAACTCCGTCCCTGCCGAGATCGCCGCTGCCTGCGGTGACAAGTCCGAAACAGTGAGGACCCGCAGGGTACTGTATGTCCTCGAGCTTGTCTATAGCCTTGCCTCTTTCGGCCAGAAAGTCATCCTCAGTGACAAGGGTAAGTCTTTCATCGTAATTGATATGCAGCGCTGTAGGAGCATATTTATTCTTTGCGCCTTTAACGGTCAGTTCTATAGTCTGTACGGGATTTGCTCTTGCTTCGTCTATGGTAAGTTCGATCCTGCTCAAAGAGAGTGTGGGCTTTACAGGCGAATCGTAGGGGTCAAGACCGTCAAGCTGATAGGTATCGCCCGTTGCCTTGTCCGCAGCTGCAAAATGAGGCAGAAAACTGGCTGAAACAATAAAATACGCTGCTACTGCCGCTCCCAGTAACCTCGCAAGTTTCATAGAAATTCTCCTCTCCGAGATATATTTCTATACATATTATAACATTGCGATATTACCATTTCAATAGATAATGTGTTAATTTTTCGTTTCTTTTATGGACATAATAATAATATTTACACTTCAAAGAATTCCTCTAAAGATTTGGTACCTTTAGTTGAGGTATATGCGTAGTATTTCAGTATCTTTGAAGCGTCCACCGCATCGATAAGTCCGTCCTTGGTTATGTCGGAGGTCGCAAGCTCCTGTTCTGCGGGGCTTTCGGTACCCGTCGAGAATACAGCATATGATTTCAGTACCTTTGAAGCGTCAACAGCGTCGATAATACCGTCGCCTGTGGGGTCGCCGAGCTTGGGTGGCTTCTCTTCGTCAAGGGCAACAAAGCTAAAGCCTGCGTTTTTGGCTGTGCTTTCATTTGCCAATTTTTCAAGGGTAGAGCCCTTGTAACCGTAGCAGGTGCATGGAACTCTTTCCTCTATAAGATCACCGTTCTCGTCTCTGTGTCCTCCGCCGAAGACAAAATCAAGACGGGAATCGATCTCGCACTGAGGATTGAGCACGGTGAGTTTCTCCAGTTTATAGCACTCAAAGAATGCCCAGACGTCTATCTTTTTGACATTTTCGGGGATAGTGAGCTCCTTGAAGCGGTTGCCTGTAAAGCTGCGGAGCGGTATCTCGGTAACCCCCTTTGGAAAATCAATAGATTCAAGGCCGCAGTCAGCGAAGCAGCTGTTGTCAAGAGTTTCCAGTTTTTCTGGGAGCTTTACTTCTTTCAGTGAGGAGCAGCCGTAGAAAGCACATCTGCCGATATGTGTTACCTCTGATGGGATGTCGATCTTTTCGAGAGATATGCAGCCATCAAATGCAAATTCAGGTATGTACGTGATATTTGCAGGGAGCTTTATTGATCTCAGGTTGATACAGTTCGCACACATATTCTCGCTTATCTCATGGACAGAGTCGGGAAGAACGATAGAAGTGATCTTATCCGAATAAAATGCTCCGTCAAATATTTCCGTAACGGGAAGTCCTTCTATCTCTGACGGGATAACCACATCTCCGCTTTTATCACCGCAGTAACTGACAACAACATGGTCGGAAAAGAAGTCGTAGCGGATATCGTCGATGTAGTCACTGTCCTCGGCTTCCGTCCATGCGTAATATACAGCATTTGCATGGATATCTTCAAATACTGTTGGCGCAAGGCATACTGTAAGGCTTGCTGCAGTCAGAAATGCATACATTCTTGATTTTTTCATATGGATTACTCCTTTTTGCTGTATTTTTACTTATTATATCACGTTTTACAGCAGTTGTCTATTGCTTTCCCGGAAAATCCAAACAGAGCGCAGCTGTTCCGCGAACTTGCATTTTTAAACTATATGTGATATAATATGAGTTAACCCTTTCTTTCATCAGGAAACGGGAAATAAACACTAAGATTGGAGCGATCCTTATGTCAAAGAAACCCTTTTACATCACCACACCGATTTATTATCCGTCGGGCGATCCGCATATCGGACACTGCTACACCACAGTGGCCTGCGATACAATTGCCCGTTACAAGCGAATGCAGGGTTATGACGTAATGTTCCTTACAGGCACGGACGAGCACGGCCTCAAGATAGAGCAGAAGGCAGCCGAGCAGGGCGTAACTCCCAAGGAGTACGTAGACGTTATCGTCGGCAAATTCAAGAACCTCTGGAAATACATGAACATTTCCTACGACAGATATATCCGCACCACAGACGACTATCACGTAGAAGCCGTACAGAAGATATTCAAGGAGCTGTACGACAGAGGATATATCTACAAGGGCGAATATTCAGGCAAGTACTGTACTCCCTGCGAGAGCTTCTGGACAGATTCACAGCTTGACGAGAACGGCTGCTGTCCCGAATGTCACAGGCCCGTAAAATTCGCAAAAGAGGAGGCATATTTCTTCAAGATGTCGCCTTTTGCGGAGCGTATCGAAAAGCTCCTCATGGAGACAGACTACCTCCGTCCGAAGACAAGAGCAGTAGAGCTGGTAAACAACTTCATAAAGCCGGGTCTCGAGGACCTCTGCGTATCCAGGACCTCGTTCACATGGGGAGTTCCCGTATCCTTCGACGAAAAGCACGTCGTATACGTATGGATAGACGCACTCTCCAACTATATCACCGCTCTCGGCTATAAAAACTCGGCACACAGCGATTTTGAGAAGTACTGGCCTGCAGACGTACACATGGTAGCAAAGGATATCATGCGTTTCCATGCCATCATATGGCCTGCAATGCTCATGGCTCTCGACCTGCCTCTCCCGAAGCATCTTGCGGTACACGGCTATATCACCATGCAGAGCAAGGGCGGCGAGAGCGTGAAGATGTCGAAATCCCTCGGTAACGTAGTTGACCCCTTCGTACTCGGCGAGCGTTACGGCTGCGACTCCATAAGATATCATATCCTCCGCGAAATGGCTCTCGGAGCAGACAGTCTCTTCTCAAACGAGATAATGATAAACCGTATCAATTCCGACCTTGCAAACGGCTTCGGAAACCTTGTTTCACGTACCGTGGCAATGGCTGACAAGTATTTCGGCGGAACTCTTCCGGCTGACCGCGAAAACGACGCTCTCGATGAGGAGTTCAGGGCAACGGTTTCCGCACTCTGCGGCGAGGTGGACAAGTGTATCGACGAGACAAAGCTCAAGCAGGCTCTCGAGGAGATATCAAAGGTGGTTGACCGCGCTAACAAGTATATTGACGAGACAGAACCGTGGAAACTGGGCAAGGATGATACAAGGAAGGCACGTCTTGCGGCAGTTCTCTACAATCTCCTTGAAGCTATCCGTATAACCTCGGCGCTTCTCGCACCCTTCATGCCCACAACAATGCCAAAGGTATGGGAACAGATAGGCGCAACAGCAGCAGATGTGGAGTACGAAAAACTCAGCAGATTCGGCGTACTTCCCGAGAACGTAACAGTTCATAAGGGCGAGATCCTTTTCCCGAGAATAGACGTGGACAAGGAAATAGAGGAGCTCAACGCCATACTCACAAAGAACATGGAGGCTGCAAAGGCAAAGCTCTCCGCAGAGGAAAAGGGTGAAGCTCCCGCAGAAACAGAAGCTGTACAGCTCGCACCCGAGATAACCATCGACGACTTTGCAAAGGTAGAGATAAGAGTTGCCAAGGTCGTTGCCTGCGAAAAGGTGAAGAAGTCCGACAAGCTCCTTTGCTTGCAGCTTGACGACGGTATGGGCGGACGACAGGTGGTATCAGGTATCGCTCAGTACTATCAGCCCGAGGACCTCATCGGAAAGAAGCTTCAGCTCATCGCGAACCTCAAGCCCGTAAAGCTCAGGGGCGTTGACAGCAACGGCATGATATGCGCAGCCGATACCCCCGACGGAGTAAAGGTAATATTCGTTGACGACAGCATACCCGTAGGTTCAAAGGTAAGATAAAATATCAGCAGACACCCAAAGCTTAAGGACAGGGTGACAATGCAATGAATACAAGAGTAAGAATACTCAAAGCGGCGGGCAAAGTACTCCTTGTACTTTCCCTCATGCTTATTACAGCACTTTTAGCGGTTTTTATCCGTCACCGCGCCGTGTATCGGAGAAATATGGATTTCCTTACGGAAAACGGCTACTATTCGCCTGTTTCCGCAGGGAGCTGCACTCTTAACCTGCTGAAAACAGGCAATGAAAACGGCAGACACAGGATAGTTTTCCTGTCGGGCATAGGCTCATGCTCAAGCATTTCAGCCAAGGACTTTGCAGACAGATTACGTGACAGGGAGCAGGTGATATTCCTGTCCCGTGCAGGCTATGATGCAGGCAGCTACGACAAAAAGGACATGACCGCAGAGCGCGTGGTGGAGGACTACCGGAAAGCTCTTGAGAACGCAGGGGTGCAGAAGCCATATATGCTTATGGCACATTCCCTCGGCGGAGTATTCGCCACCTACTGGGTGAGCAGATATCCTGACGAGATAGAGGCCCTTGTCATAATTGACGGCACCTGCGTGTGCCCTATAAGCGATGTGAGCGTGAATGTGCACAGGAAGCTTTCATACTATCTTGCGAATATGGGGATCCTTGACTTTACATTCCACCTTGCAGAGCTGCCGAAGCCGTACCTGAACGATGACGACCAGAGAGCATACGATATCATGCGTATATCTACGCTTTCCTCGGGAGTCCTTGACTCGGAGAGAGCCAACTGGGGACGCAATCTCAACGACACATGGAACGTCATGGTCCCGAACGATGTGCCGAAGATATACATTTCGGCAATAGACGGCTTCCGCACCGAGAAAGATGTGGAGAAGTACGGAGATCTCAATAAAAAAGAGATCGCGGAGCTGACACCCGGCTTCACGGGCAGCGACGAAGAGCGCAGGAAAGCTGCATGCAGGGCGTTCCTCGGAAAGTGCGCCCAAAGCCGTGAACGGCTGATAGAGCCCTATGCCGAGAAGCTGGGCAGCTGCAAGCTGATATATCTTGCGGGAGATCACTTCATATTCAATCAGCGTACCGACGAATGCGCGGATATAATAAAGGGATTCATTGCAGAGCTTGAATGATACAGGTCCGGAGGCGGCAGAAACAGCTGCTTTCGGGCTTTTTTTATGCAAAGCGACAGCAGCTGTCAGCAAACGACAATAAATTGATACTGTAATATTATGTAACAGTTTTTTTACTTGACATATTTTACCTTTTGACTTATAATAATTATAAATTCAACAGCCGTTCCGCACTGTCGGCGCTGACAGGTATGTCAGCCGATCCAGGGGATATGCGGACGCCTGGGCTGAGAAACGAAACCAACGGTCACTACATCAACAGGAGGAATAATATGATCTGCAAAAAATGCGGAAGTGAAATGCCCGATGACGCTCTGTTCTGTACAGAGTGCGGAGCTTCACTCGAAAAAGACGATACACCTGTTACAGAAGCAGCTGCTGAGGTAACATCGGCGGCGGAGGAGATAAAGGAAGAAGCGGCAGAGACTGCTGCGGAGGTGTTCAAGGACGACGAGCCTACTTCCATACTTCCGCATCTTGATGAGGTAATAGCAAATAATGAGGAGGCACTCAGTCTAACTCAGGAGGACGTTCAGCTCCTCAACGATGAGCCTGCGGAGATACTCAGCACATCCGGGATTGCCGGGCTTCACGAGCCTGTTGAGGAGAAGGAGGAAAAGCCTGCCGGTTTCCCGAAGCAGGAGACTCCCGTGAGCAACCCCGCAGATGCGTACAACGACAACAGCAGCACCATGCAGATACCCGTTCAGGGCATGCAGGACAGCTTCAGCAGTAACGACCAGTACGGCGGCTATGCTGAGCAGCAGGCTACGCCTGTTATACCGCCTCAGGAGCCTGTACAGAATACTCAGCAGCCCGCGCCTGCGCCGTCAAATCCCGGTGAGCAGCCGAAGCCGCGTAAAAAGGTAGGTGTCGGACGCATATTCGGAGCTTCGCTGGTGACGATATTCGCGGTATTGTTCCTGCTGCTTTTCAGCTTCATGCTGGCAGTAAAGATAGGGGCAAACGGCTCTGTCATAAAGAGAAGATTCGAGAAGCTCAACGCTTCCACCACACTTACGGCACAGTTTGACGGCAAGGAGCTTTCAAAGACGCTTTACGATTCAATGGGCTTCAGAACAGCAACAAAGGGAACAGCCGACGAGGCTTCCTTCAAGAGATACCTTATGAGCACAGATTTCCGCAGCTATACGGGAAGAGTGGCAAAGGGCTATATTGATTTCATACTTGACGGCAAGGGTTCAGATCCGTCTGTAACGTCGGGAGACTTCGTAAACGACTTTATCAGGGCGAATTCGAACGCTGCCGAGGACGAGTTCGGCTACGAGCTTGAGGACGCAGACTATGAGCTCATCGAGAAGAACCTCGACAAGGACAAATTCTCCGATTCACTCAGCGTAAGGGAGTGGAACAGGGAGCTCGGCTTCGACGTGGACAAGCTCAGCTATCTGTTCTCGTTCATCACTATCGGAATTATCGGCGGTATCGTGCTTCTTCTCCTCATATGGATAAGCGCTATCGTTGACAAGCGTGCAAGGTACGTAACGGGCTTCTTTGCGACTATATTCAACATTGTCGGATTCATAGCCCTACTTGTGGGAGCTGCGATCATAGTAGGCTCAGCCCTTGCATTCACATTCACGCATAACGTAGGATTCTACCTCAGCGAGAGCCTGCTTCTTCCCCTTGCGCTGGTGCTTATCATCACAGGCGCTGTGGAGCTGCTCTTAGGCTTCATATTCAGAAAGTCCAACAGGGCGATAAGGAAAAAGGCAAAGAAAGCAGCCGCAGCTGCTGCAAATGTACAGTAACATATCCGAAGTCCGAAAGCATTTTCACAGTGCTTTCGGACTTGTTTTTTTCTCCGAAAAGTGGTATAATCATACTTTGAAAGGAGAGTTTCCGATGACAGCCAATTACCATACGCACACCCGCCGCTGCGGACACGCGCAGGGCGAGGACAGGGAGTTTGTAGAGAGCGCTATAAAAAGCGGCATGAAGATACTTGGATTTTCGGACCACTGTCCGTGGGTATTCGATAACGGATACGTATCGGGCATACGAATGACTCCCGCTGAGACCGAGGATTATTTCAGATCCCTTACAGATCTTAAGAAGGAATATTCCGGCGATATAAAGATATACATCGGCTTTGAGGCCGAGTATATCCCGCAGCTTGTTGAGGCGCAGGACAGGCTCCTTGCGGACTATCCCCTCGATTATATGATAATGGGACAGCACTTCAACGACCCCGAGGAATGCGGCGAGTATATGGGAGCTCCGGTATATAAGGAAAGCACGCTTATAAAGTATGTGGACCGCATAATAGAGGGTATGGAGTCGGGAAGATACCGCTATGTTGCACACCCCGATCTCATACGCTTCATGGGCGGGGACGATATATACCAAAAGCACATGACCCGTCTGTGCGAGTACCTCAGGAGAAAGGATATCCCCGTTGAGATAAACCTGCTGGGCATGTCAGGCGGCAGGCATTATCCGTCTGACAGATTTTTCAGTATCGCGCAGAAAGTGGGAAACAAGGCGATAATCGGCTGCGACGCGCATATACCCGCGTCACTGTGCGACGGGGAAGCTGTAAGGGCAGGCAGAGACTTTGCCGGTATCTATAAGCTTGAAATTGTGGAAACGCTTGCAGGTCTGGACTGATAATAATTCAGAATCCCGAATCATTATCATTGTCCGACATATGTCTGATGTATTTAATCATTCAACTCCGTCGGCGTTAGCCGACACATTAATTCCAAATTCCGGATTCAAATGAAAGGCAGATAAAATGAGTATTTTTGATGTGTTCGACAGGATCGCCGCAAATTCTTCCGCGGCAAGAGGTAAAATAGAATATGTGATAACAGGTCTCGGAAACCCCGGACTTGAATACGAAAACACACGCCACAATGCAGGATTCATGGTGCTTGACCAGCTTGCAAAGCAGCTTGGCGAGGACATAAGCCGTCTGCGCTTCAAGGGCAAGACCGCGGAGGTGACTATCGAGGGCAGGCGCTGTCTGCTCCTCAAGCCCACCACATTTATGAACAACAGCGGCGAAGCCGTAGTGCAGGCACTGGAGTTCTACAAGATAGACGCGGCAAATCTTATCGTGGTATGCGACGATATCTCCCTTGACTGCGGAAAGCTCCGCATACGCCGTAAGGGCAGCCACGGCGGACACAACGGTCTGCGCAGCATATGTGAGCTTACAGGCCGTGACGACTTTCCCCGCATAAAAATGGGCGTGGGAAAGAAGCCGCACCCTGATTACGACCTTGCAAAATGGGTGCTTGGAAAGTTCGGCAGGGAGGATTCCGAGCTCATGGAGCAGTCGGTGAAGAACGCCTGCGAGTGCATAAAGCTAATGGTGCAGGGAAAGACTGATGAAGCCATGAACAAGTACAATTCATGATTCCCATTATAAACGGAGAGAGCAATGAAGATCTTTAAAGACATATTTACCGAGCTTGCAGGCTTCAAAAGCCTGCGCGAAGCAATTGACAGGAATATCTCACCCGTCTCTGTGACGGGTCTTTCCCATATTCACAGGGCTCAGCTGATATACGCCCTCTGCGGGAAAAAGACCGACCTTGTCATAACGGGTACGGAGGCTGAGGCAAAGAAGCTCTGCGATGACATAAACATGATGGCGGGCAGCGAGGAAGCTGTGCTTTTTCCGTCAAAGGAGCTTGTTTTTACTCCCGTGGACAGTACCAACCATGAATATGAGCATATGCGCATCGCTGCGCTGATAAAGGCTGCAAAGAGCCGCTGCTCGGTGATATGCGCAAGTATCGAGGCTGTCATGCAGCCTGTTATACCTGTGGGTGTCCTTATCGCCGCAGGAATCGAGCTTGCAAAGGGGCAGGAGATAAACCTCACGGAGCTGTCGCTGACACTTGCGAAGTGCGGCTATCAGCGCTGTGAAAAGGTGGAGGGACCCTCACAGTTCTCAGTGAGAGGCTCTATCCTTGACATATACCCCGTACAGGCTGACAAGCCTGTACGTATCGAGCTGTGGGGCGACGAGATAGACAGCATCTCCGAGTTTGAGACCGATACCCAGCGCCGTACCGAGGCCCTTGAAAATGTTGAGGTGTATCCATCGGGCGAGGTGCTCTATGATAACAACGAGCTTGCCGACAAGATTGAGGAGCTGTGCAAAAAGGTGCGAGGCAAGCATATGGAGGCAGTCCGCGAACACCTCGGCGCAGACGTGAACAGACTGAGGGCAGGGGAGATACTGGCTCACAGCGTAAAGTACTATCCGCTTGTCTACGGCGAGCCCTCAACGGTGTTCGACTACATAGACGGAGCCGTTGTTTTCAGCGACTATTCCGACGTTATGGACAATGCTGCAGGCGTGCTTTCACGCCATAACGAGGATATAAAGATACTCATTGAGGACGGACAGCTCTGCAAGGGACTGGACGGCTACGTGCTGGAGCTTGCGGATATACAGCATATCGCGGAAAAGAAGGTTTGCCTCTACATGAGCAGTTTCATGCAGGGCGGCGAACGCATAGACTTCCGCAAGCTCGTAAGCTTCGAGGCTATGCAGACTGCACCGTGGAGCGGCGAGATGAAGCAGCTCGTTGAGGACCTGGCGGATTTCAGACGCCGCGGCTACCGCATGATACTTGCGGCAGGCAGTGACAAGACACTACCCATAATACAGCAGGACCTCGATGAAAAGGGCATTCCCTGCGATATCCTCACCGAAAGCTCGGAGGCTGTCAGCGGAAGAGTGCTCCTTATGTCGGGCAGCTTCGGCGGAGGATTTGAATACCCCGAAAACAAGACAGTCCTTATTACACAGGGACGTGCTATGGATTCGGTACGCAGGAAACGCCACAAAAAGAAGAACAAGGCAGAGGAGATACGTTCCCTTGCGGACATAACCGAAGGCGACCTTGTTGTACACTCGGGTCACGGTATCGGACGGTTCATAGGTATACGCAAGCTTGAAATGGACGGCGTTACCAAGGACTACATAACCATACAGTATGCAGGCACGGATAAGCTATATATACCCGTTACTCAGCTGGATATGGTGTCGAAATACATCGGTCCCCGCGACGACAGCGGCGTTAAGCTGAACAAGCTGAGTTCGGGCGAGTGGCAGAAGACCCGCAGCAACGTAAAACGGGCAGTCAAGGACATGGCGCATGAGCTAATTGCCCTGTATGCAAAGCGCGAAAAGAGCGTAGGCTTCGCTTTCTATCCCGATGATGAAATACAGCGCGATTTCGAGGAGCGTTTCCCCTATGTGGAGACTGACGACCAGCTCACCTCCATCGCTGAAATAAAGGCTGATATGGAGCGTCCCCGCCCTATGGAGAGACTTCTCTGCGGTGATGTAGGCTTCGGCAAGACCGAGGTTGCTCTGAGAGCCGCCATGAAATGCGTTCTTGCCGGAAAGCAGTGCGCTATACTTGCACCCACAACAGTCCTTGCATATCAGCACTATCAGACGGCTCTGCGCCGATTTGAGCACTTCCCGGTAAATATAGAGCTGCTGAGCCGTTATCGTTCGCCAAAGCAGCAGGAGGAGATAATAAAAAAGCTCAAACAGGGACGTATCGACCTGATAATCGGCACTCACAAGATAATACAGAAGTCCGTTGTCTTCAAGGATCTGGGACTTGCCATAATCGACGAGGAGCAGCGCTTCGGAGTTGCTCATAAGGAGAAGTTCAAGGAGAGCTTTACGGGAGTTGATGTGCTGATGCTTTCGGCAACGCCTATTCCGCGTACACTGAATATGGCTATGAGCGGCATACGCGATATGTCGGTCATCGAGGAGCCGCCTCAGGACAGATATCCCGTGCAGACCTATGTTATCGAGTACAATATGGGCACCGTTGTGCAGGCTATTGTCAGGGAGCTCCGCCGCGGCGGTCAGGTATATTACATACACAACCGTGTGGAGACCATACAGGCATGTGCATCACGCCTGCAGGAGCTTCTTCCCGAAGCCCGCATTGCTGTTGCCCACGGTCAGATGAGCGAGGACGAGATGTCCGATATCTGGGAGCAGCTCGTGGAGCATGAGGTGGATATCCTCGTCTGCACGACCATTATAGAGACGGGCGTTGATGTTCCCAACGTGAATACACTTATTATAGAGGACTCCGACCGTTTCGGACTTTCACAGCTGTATCAGCTCCGCGGACGTGTGGGACGTTCAAACCGCAGGGGCTATGCGTATTTCACCTATCAGCGGGATAAGGTCCTCACAGAGATAGCTACCAAGAGACTTAACGCCATGAGAGAGTTCACACAGTTCGGAAGCGGCTTCAGGATAGCTCTCCGCGACCTTGAGATAAGAGGTGCGGGAAGTATACTCGGCGGCAGGCAGCACGGTCACATGGAGGCTGTGGGCTACGATATGTATCTGCAGCTCCTTTCGGAGGCTATTGCAGAAGAAAAGGGCATTCAGCCCGAAAAGATACCCGAGTGTCTTGTTGATATACAGATAGACGCTCATATCCCCGAGGACTACATCTCCAGTTTGAATCAGCGTATAGATATGTACCGGAAGATAATGCTGGTAAACGACGAGAGCGACAAGTCCGACCTCATAGACGAGCTTATAGACCGCTACGGCGACCCGCCGAAGTCAGTGGTGGGACTTATCGACGTTTCACTGCTCAGAAACAAGGCGGCTCACCTCGGAATAACAGAGATATCGCAGAAGAACGGCGCGATGTACTTCTATACCGAGTATATCTCAACCGACCAGATCGCGGCTCTGCAAAAGGCGTACAAGGGCAGGATAGCTTTCAACGGAGCAGGCAAGTCCTATGTGTCCGTGAAGATATCGCCTAAGACGCTGCCCTTTGAGATGATGATAGAGACCGTGGACATATTCTATCAGCACCGCGACAGGCAGTAGGGGCGGATATTAACCTCCCATGCCGTCAGCCGCCTTGTCCCTTGATTATAATAAAAAGCCCTGTATACAGTAAGGGACAGAGGAAAGTGCCGTATGTTTCTCAACTATGCTGATAGTCGGAAACTCTTATGATAGCCTTGTGAAAAAAGCGAAAAAGCTCTTTACACCTGCGGATTTTTGTGCTACAATGAAGTTGCAGAGAGATGAAACGTGCTATATATCAGTACACAAAGGAGAAACATATATGAACTACAAAAGCTTTATCGCAGGCGCTATGGCTTTTGCTCTTGCAGCCTGTGCGGCCGGCTGTTCGGATAAAAAGGACTCCGACACCAAGCCTGATACCAGTAATGAGACCACTGCTCCCGCGGATACCACCGATGAGGAGGTAACTACCGAGGAGCTGCCCGAGCCTCCTGTTCCCGTTGAGGCTTCGGATCCCAATGCCGTTACATTTGACGACGGTATCTACGACTTCGTTACCACAAGGAATGAGGACCCCGACTGCGCTTCGGGCACTATCTCCGTTGAAGAACTCATGGGCAATAAAATGCTCAGATTTGCCGACGATAATACGGTTCCCCTCGAAGGAAAGGTGCAGAAGGTCATAATCAGCGCTACAAAGCTCCTGGGCAGCGAGGGCGCAGCTAAGGTCAGAAGTATAGAGTTCGACCTTTACGCGCAGGCTACCGCAGACCACCTTAAGACAGATGACGCCGATGGTGTAAGAGCTCCGGGCTGGATAGGCGGCGGCGGCGGTACTGTTACCGCTAAGGACGATAAATGGTACGATTTCAAGGAGTTCAGCGGCGGCGAGTACAACTTCGAGACCTCGGGCAACGTTCATGCTGTATTCAAGTTCCTGCTTGCCGACGACGGTCAGTGCTGGACCGAGGATATGGAGGACGCCAACTTCCTTATCATGCGCTGGGGCATCGCCAATGAGTCGGATATGTATATAGACAATATCGTGTTCTACGACGAGGACGGCAAGTCCATACCCCTTGCGGAGAGAAAAACAGCTGCTTCCTCAATATCGGAAACAGATGATACCGCAGCAGGAGAAGCGGTGGACAGCCTTGTTTCAGAGGTGGATAAGGCTAAGGACGCAGCGGATAAAATAAGCGGCAATGCAGCAAAGACAGCTGACGCATTTGCGGGTATGCCCGAAGAAGACTGATAAAAAGCAAAAGCGCTTCCAATCATCGGAAGCGCTTTTTTGTCAGTCAAAATAAAATATATCCTCAAATTTCTTGTCGAGAGCAATGCAAAGTATCAGCGCAAGCTTTGCCGTGGGACTGAACTGTCCCGTTTCAATGGAGCTTATGGTATTGCGGGAAACTCCCACCATTTTTGCCAGCTCATCCTGTGATAGCCTTTGCTCCTTTCGTATCTCCTTGAGGCGGTTCCTGAGTATAAGTGAATCGTCTATCATGCTGTCACCCCATATGGTCTATAAGCGTGCTTACTTCGCAGAATGCCGCGAAGCCGAACCACAGCGCGAAAAATACAGTTCCTGCATTATCGGGAGCTTATGCTTTTTAGTGCTTTTAAAGCACATATACAGTCCCATTATAAAAGGAGCGCCGAAAATGACTGTCATCAGACCGATGTTGTAATCACCGTAAATACGGTGCTCGGCAAAATATATAACACCTGCCGGGATTGTAACAGCTATGAGTGTAAAGGTAGTCATTTTCTTGATAACTTCTAATTCGGGAAGATCCTGATTCTTGTTTTCCTGTCGGCTTTTTGCCAGAATCTCTTCTTTATTCATGATACATTCACCTTCCTAACGGGTATATATCGAAAATATCCCGTATCGTATTAACAGTAAAAATAATAAGACAAAGTCCTGCGATTACCGCACAGATTATATTTGCAGGATTCTTTGTTTTTATGGCTTTATAGAGAAACAACGGAAAAATCATACTGTATTCTGTTGCGATAATGCCGTGATTCATGTGCTTTCCGGCTATCCATGTCAATGTCATCAGGAACAGGATAAAAAACAGGCTGAAAATGAGTGATATCCTTGAAGCATTTTTGTTTATGTCCATTCCTGCAATGTCACGGTTTTTGTTTTCCTTGCGGCTTTTAGCGAGAATCTCTTCCTTGTTCATGCTAAATCCTCCTTTTTACGCTCTGTTCTTGAACATATACATTATGGCAACAGCCGTAAAAAAGACAGTCATTATCAGCCAGAGTATTCCGATAGCTGTCAGCATTTTATTTTTTCTGCTCCTGCCGTTCATAATGTAAGTTATGAAGCCTCCTGCGGTGATTATAGCCCAGTATCCGTAGTTTGTCTCACCTGTTATGAGTATATTTGCTGTAAACAGGATAAATGCGACTATCATTGCCGATATGAGCGAATAGCTCCGGGCTTTATGGTTTACTTCTTCAACGTATGGATCGTTTTCCTTGTATTCCTGCTGGCTTTTTGCGAGAATTTCTTCCTTGTTCATAATAGTTTCCTCCTATATCATGCAAAGTTTTGTTGGCAGTTTCTGACAAGTATACTTGGTATGATTGTATTATATCACTGCCAAGTGTACTTGTCAAGATTTTGCAAAGCAAACTTGTCAGATTTGTGTGAATGCACAATTTGTGACCAGTAAAACAATGCTGATTGCACAAAATGCGTAGGAGCGGCATTCCGCCGCTCCTACAGATACAAAAAGGCACTGGTGATCATCACAGTGCCTTAATTACGCATTAAATTCAGCCCATAACTACCTTTATCTCGTTTACAGCTGCCAGCTTGTCAGCAGGAACATAATTGCCTGCAAGCTTCTCGCCGTTGAGTGTGAGCTCCTTGACGCCGCTCTGAACGTGTGCGGAGTTGTCGATAGTGATGCTGAGCTTCTTGCCGCGGAAGTTCTTCTCGATCCTGAAGCCGTCCCACTTGGCAGGGATAGAAGGAGCGATAGCAAGTCCGCCCAGGTCGGGACGCATGCCGCAGATACCTTCAACGCAGCCTACCATGACTGTTGAAGCTGTACCTGTGAGCCAGTGAACGTGTGAACGTCCCTCATACGGAGAAGCCTTCGACTCGGTGAACTGTCCGTGTACGTATGGCTCCATAACACGTATCTCAGCCTTGTCGTTCATAGCGGCAGGCGAGCTCTCGAGGAAGTACTCGAATGCGCGGTCGCCGTGACCGAGAAGAGCCTCGGCAAGTATGAGCCAGCCCTGAGACTGGGAGAAGATACCGCCGTTTTCCTTTGTGTCAAGGTTGAATACCTGCATGAGAGCGCCCTTGAAGTGATGATACTTGTAAGGCGGTTCGAGGAGCTTTGCTCCGTAAGGTGTATTGAGTATATCGTGAACGCTGTTCATAGCCTTTTCAGCCTGTTCATCAGAAGCAAAGCGTGAGATAACGCTCCAGCTCTGAGGATTGAGCCACATATTTGCCTCGGGGTCCTTCTTTGCGCCGACGATAATGCCGTTGTCACGGATACCGCGGATAAATCTGTCCTCGTCCCAGCACTTTTCAAGTGCGTCGCCCAGCTTCTTCTGAGCGCCGTCGAGGTATGCGATGTAGTCTGTATCGTTCCTGTCCTTAGCCATGTCGCGCATAACGTTCATAGCATAGTACAGCTGGAATGCAACGAATGTGGATTCGCCCTGTGCTCCGAGACGGAGACAGTCGTTCCAGTCAGCGTGGAGACCTGCGGGCATGTCGTGACTGCCGAGACGCTCCATGGAGAAGCGGATAGCGTTCTTGAGGTGATCGTAGACTGTTGCCTTTCCGCCGCCCTCCTCTGCGTAGGTGATAACTTCGTCGAGGAAGCCCTTGTTTCCGCTCTCACCGAGGTACTTTACTATAGTCGGGAAGAGCCACAGTGCATCGTCTGCACGGTATGAGGGGTGACCTGTCTCCTTGGCATAAACGCTGTGCTCGTCATTTTCGTCGGGACAGGTCTCGTGACCTGCGTTGTGATCGAACTTGACAAGAGGGAGACCGCCGCCGTTGCTTACCTGAGCGGAGAGCATGAAGCGTATCTTCTCTGCTGCCATTTCGGGGTCAAGGTGAATGATACCCTGAATATCCTGAACCGTATCGCGGTAGCCGTAGCCGTTTCTTAGTCCGCAGTATACGAATGAGGCTGCTCTTGACCATATGAATGTGATGAAGCACTGGTATGCGTTCCATACGTTTATCATGTTGTTGAACTCGGGTGAGGGAGTCTCCACCCTGAAGTTTGAGAGCTGTCCGTGCCAGTAGTCCTTGAGCTGCTTTACCTCAGCGTCTACCTTTCCTGCTGTCCTGTACTCGTCGAGTATGGCAGCAGCCTCGGGATCCTTGCGCTCGCCGAGGACGAAGATGAACTCCTTTGTCTCACCGGGGGCGAGGGTGATATCGCTCTGGAGAGCGCCGCAGGAGTTGGAGTTATAGTTCATAACACCGCTGCATCTGCCGTTCTCGACAGCGACAGGGTTCGAGAATGTTCTGTACGGACCGATGAAGTCGCTGAGACTTCCGCAGCAGCCGGTAACAGGCTGGCCTACCATGCCGAAGAAGCGTTCCTGACCGTTGTAGCCGTTCTCGTCGAAGCCGGTATTCTCGTTCATGTGCTGTAGTATGCGATTGCCGCCTTCAAAGCTTGTGCGTGTGATGAACAGGGTGTACTGGAGATTGACCTGATCCTGCTCGTAGTTGGGCTCGTTTGTGAACTCTATGAAGCCGAATACAGAGAGCTTTCTCTCCTTTGAGGAGTTGTTTGTGACCTTTGCTCTCCATACCTCATAGGTCTTGCCGTAGGGAACGTAATATGTGGTCTCGGACCTGATATCTGCGTATTCGGCGGATATAACCGTATAAGCGGTACCGTGGCGGCATTCGCTCTTATATTTGTCAAGGGGCTTGCCTACAGGCTGCCATGAAGCCGACCAGTAATCGGCGGTATCGTTGTCTCTTATATAAATATAGCGGCCCGGGAGCGCCATATCGGAATTGAAGCGGAAACGTGAAAGTCTTCCGTTTGCGCCTGACTTAACGAAGCTGTAGCCTGCTGCGTTGTTTGAAATCATAGCGCCGTACTCAGGGTCTCCGAGGTAGTTTGCCCATGGTGCCGGGGTCGCGGGGTTAGTGATGACGTATTCTTTGTTTTCAAGATCAAAGTGTCCGTACTGCATAAAACCATTCTCCTTATCATTGCTGCCGTCGGACAGTGCTATCCTCGGGACAGGAAATATCATTCTAATTATATCATATACGACTGTTATTTGACAAGGGGGTAAAGATGAACAAATTGTGAATAACAGCAAGAATAGAGCATTTTTCTATTACAATTTGTAATATCGAGCTGTGAATTTGCTTTTTGTTAATAAAATGCAGGCGATGTTTATACTTTCCGTTTTAGCCTTAACGATATACCTCCCTGTATGCAAGCTGAGCAGCCCTCCACCAACGCAGGCACATAAGATGCCCCGAAAAGTTTGATTTTATGGGCTTTTCTGTTACCCTCCACATTGCAAGTTTTAGGAGTTTTGTCATCGCCCGTGAAGTGCAGATACCAATCGAAGGAGTCCTGATTCACCACTTTTTTTCAACAGATGCTTCGACAACTGCCTCGGGAATATCATCATCGGAGTCAAAATTCGTGTACCGTTCGAGAGCATATCTCAGCAGAGTTGAGGTGTATAAAGATATGGACGAAAAACCCGGGCTTACTTCCACAGATAATGATTATTTTGCAAAAAGGTGTGACTATATGGATAGTCATGATGCCGATGTAAGCTGCAATATAGACTTCAAGACCGAAGAGCTTTACGGCAGAGGTGCAGGCATATCGTCTCCGCAGCTGGGGATAACATTTTATTTTGACTGATACACAGGAAACAGGCGGCTTTTACAGCCGCCTGTATTCTTTATCTATCAAAAGTTACATATGTCATTCATGTAATTACAAATGTCACTGCGAAAGTGACAAACGTCATCTTTTCAAAAATGATTTTCCGAGTATAATAAAAGCATAGGGTTGCGCAACACTTGAATATCAAACAAGAGCATATCAAAACGAACGAAACGAACATCAACTTTTAAACCAAAGGAACAAAATGCGAGGAACAAACATCAAAACCGAAAATCAATAAGGGTGAAAAAACAATTTTATTTGTAAAGGAGAATCATTATGAAAGCTAATTTTAAGAAGACTTTTACCGCGATCACAGCGACAATGATGTGTGCAGCAGCTATGGCATGCACAGCAACAGCAAATGCAGAGACGAACCGTATGCAGAAATATGATCCGTCAGCCGATGCGAAGACGTTCATGCAGGCATATAAGCCCGAAGTATCTTTTGATCTCGGCGAGGCTAATGTGGTAAGAGGCACAACGCCTGCGGCTCAGCAGTATATGAAGCCGGTAACAGAGATTACCAGAATTACAAGGCTGACCATACACACATATAATACAAAGCTCACAAGGAGAACGCTTGAGACCAAGGTGCCTATTACATTTATAAATCCGGCTACCGATCCCATAGGTCCGGAGTACATGCCCGATGAGCGCTACTACACAGGCGTTTTCGTAAACACCACAAAGACCGAAGTCAATATGAACTTCAAGGGCTGATATAAAGGAAAGGAGAATTGTTATGAAAGCTAATTTCAGGAAGATATTCACAGCAGCAGCGGCAGCAGTTATGTGTGCAGTTCCAATGGCAAATTCGCTTACGGCAAGTGCGGCGAGCGAGTATATCGCTCTTGACAGGAGTATAAAGAATGAGCTCAGAAGGGCTGATCTTACAAAGCTTGATACTGCAAGCATAAAGGCAGATATAGGCACACTGGATATTGACGCAAGGATACCGATCGATCCGGATAACCCGACTATCCCGAGACTCCCCGAGATCAGAGTTATAAATATCAAGGAGCCCAATATCATAGAGATCAAGAAGCAGCTGCCTCAGGCTCAGCTCAGGCCGGCAATAAAGCTTTTACAGGCCTCTAAGGTAGTGGAGCAGATAGCAAAATATACATACTATGACTCCAATAACAGGCTTATGACCGTTATAGTAGGATATACCACGGACGGAGAATATATTGCCGAGTACTTCACTTCTTATATTAAGATCAACAATGTATGGAAGGGCATACTCCAGAGCAGAACAAAGCTGGGCGACCCTGCTTACAATACATCGCTGGTTACAAGAGTGACAAAGACCGAGTATTACCTTGACTACAGCTACAGATTAAGAAAGGAAATAACCGGCTTCACAAAGAACGGCAACAGAATAGTTGAGAACTGGCGGTTCTCCGATGTAACGGGCAAGTGGGAGCTTATCAGCAGAAAGATAACACCTCCGATCGTATTGCGCCCTCTGAATGAGGCTGTTTTGGCAGACAAAGTATTTTTGGCAGAGTGATATGACACGGGCCCGGTAAAGTATATAAAAGGATAATGATGATAGAGAAAAAAAGGGATTTTATAATAGATGAAAGCTCCTCTGAAGCCGCCGCATGGCATTCGGAGGAGCTTTAGGCGTTTGTGTCTGACCGCCTGCCGAAGTTCATTTTATGCTTTGCAGGAAAAATCTTCTGATTTTTAAAAAAAAATTCCGAAAAACACTTGATTTTTGCGAAAAACCGTGGTATAATACTTTATGATGATAGTAAACCCAAAGACCGGAACCCTTCCGGTCTTTAGTATTTATATCGCTACTATTATTTTCAGAGAAAGGAGATACCCGATAAATCGGGAAGAACTGCCTATGAAATTCAAAAAATTCGGCGGTACGGAACAAAAGGTATACGACCTTATCAAGCCTATAACCGATGAGCTGGGCTACTACCTGTGGGACGTCTGCTATGAAAAGGAAGGCGCCATGTGGTACCTGCGCGTGTTCATCGATCAGGACGAGGGAATAACTATTGCGGACTGTGAACGTGCAAACGCTCCCATAAGCGATATCCTCGACGAAAAGGACCCCATTTCCCAGAGCTATATGCTGGAGGTCGGTTCGGCGGGACTTGAACGCGAGCTCGTCAAGGAGGAGCACTTCGAGGTCTGTCAGGGAGATACCGTAAGGGTACACTTCATAAGAGCCGTAGACGGGGAGAAAGAAATAGTCGCTCAGCTCGTGGGCGCGGACAGAGAGGGCGTAACAGTTGCTCTCGACAGCGGTGAGGAAAGAAAGTTCCCGCTGGCGGATATAGCTTTCGTAAAGCTGTATCTTGATTTCTGAAATGCAAAAAAACAAAATAAAATATATTGGAGGAATTTACAGACATGAACATGAATAAGGACTTTTTCAGGGCGCTCGAGGCTCTCGGTGAAGAAAACAGCGTGGAGACAGATCTTCTCATCGAAAAAGTAAAGTCGGCTATGCTCAAGGCGGCAAGAAGAGCTTATCCGCACAGTGAGGAGAGGATCACAGTCGAGATCGATCCGAAAACGAAAAAGTTTGAAATGTACATCAGACAGGATATCATCGACGATGAGCCTATCGACGAGAACGAGGTAAATATCGACGTCGCAAGGACTATGGACCCCAACGCTATGGTGGGCGGCACCATTATGAAGGAGCTTGATATCTCCAAGCTGGGCAGAATGGCAGCTCTCTCCGCAAAGCAGTCCATAAAGGGCGACCTCAGGGAGATCAACCGCGAGCAGATGCTCAGCAAGTTCGAGCAGAAGGAGCATGAATGTATCACCGCCAAGGTATCTCAGGTAGAACCGGGCAGAGGTACGGTAACTGTCGTATACGACGGAACAGAGCTCTACCTCTTCCGCAACGAGCAGATACCCGGCGAGAACCTGGAAGAGGGCAAAATGGTAAAGGTATACATCACAGGCATCATCGGTAAGAACAAGAAGCCTGTAGTAAAGATCTCACGTACTCACAAGGACCTTGTGAAGAGACTCTTCGAGCAGGAGGTCCCCGAGATATACGACGGAACGGTCGAGGTAAAGTCTATCTCCCGTGAAGCAGGCTCAAGAACAAAGATCGCCGTATGGTCAAAGGACGAGAATGTTGACGCGGTAGGCGCATGTATCGGTCCCAAGCGTTCGAGAATCACCGCTGTTGTCAACGAGCTCAGCGGCGAAAAGATCGACATAATCCCCTGGAGCGAGGTGCCTGAGGAATTCATCGCAAGAGCTCTTGCTCCCGCAGAGGTGCTCAAGACGGTCATCACTTCCATGGAGGAAAAGACCTGTACCGTTATCGTTCCCAACAATCAGCTTTCCCTTGCAATCGGCAACAAGGGTCAGAACGCAAAGCTTGCTGCAAAGCTCACAGGCTTCAAGATCGACATCAAGCCTCAGTTCGACACTGTTACCAACGAGGAAGCGCCCGAGCTCAGCCCCGATTTTGTAGCTCCCGTATTTGAAGCTGCGCCGCCCGAGGAAGAAAGCGCGGAGGCTGCCGCAGAAGCTGACGGGACCGACGATACAGCTCCCGCAGAGGCAGAGGAGAGCACAGAAGCTCCCGCTGACGAGGAATAATTATGAAGCCGAAGAAAATACCTATGAGAATGTGTCTCGGCTGCGGCGAGATGAAGCCGAAAATGGAGCTTATCCGCGTGATAAGGTCTCCCGGGGGCGAGATAGGTCTTGATTTCAAGGGCAAGGCAGCAGGCAGAGGAGCCTATATCTGCCGCAGTACGGAATGCCTTGAAAAGGCAAGAAAGGCAAGACGGTTTGAAAAGTCATTCTCATGCAAGATAGAGGATAGCGTTTACGAGGTGATGACGGATGAGCTCGGAAAAGAACCGCAGGACGTTTAATCTGCTCGGCATATGCCTGAGAGCGGGCAAGGCGGTAAAGGGCTTCGACAGCGCTGTCGAGGCTGCAAAGAACGGAACGGCTCACTGCATACTTACAGCTGCCGACGCATCCGTGAAGACAAAAAAGGAAGCGGAATACTACTGCGGGAAATACGGCATAAAGTATTTCGACACCGAGCTGAGCAAGACCGAAATGGGAAGGCTCTGCGGCAAGGATACAGGCGTTCTGGCAGTAACGGACAAAGGCTTTTCGGACGGCTTTGAAAAAATAATATCTGAGGTATCGCATTAATGCGTTGACATATATGTTTATGCGAAAATATTTCTTACACTGATGCCGCATTTAGAGCGGCAGAGATTATGGAGGTAATCAAGCCTATGGCAAAAAAAATAAAGATAAGCGACGCTGCAAAGGATCTTAATATTTCTGCACAGGAGATAATCGATCTCTTTGCGGAAAAGGGTGACAACAAAAAGAAAACAGGCTCTTCGCTCACCGAGGAGGAGATGAACAGCATTCTTGAGCACTATACCAGGGCGCGTTATTCGGTAAACTCCTTCAATGACTATTTCAACTCCAAGAGCGATCCCCGTCCCGCAAAGGCAGAGGAACTCGGGGAGGAAAAGAAGCCCGCAGCAAAGAAGCCTGCGGAGAAAAAGGCAGAGCCCAGGAAAGAGGATAAGAAGCCTTCTGCTCCCAAGAAAGAGAAAAAGGACGAGCAGAAGAACGTTTCCGGAAAGTCCGAGACAAAGCCTGCGGAGAAGCCCGCTGATAAGAAGCCTGCTGCTCCCGCAAAGAAGGCAGAACCAGTAAAGAAGGCAGAGCCTGTAAAGAAGTCCGAGCCCGAGAAGAAGCAGGAGACAGCTCCCGCAAAGGAGACTCCCAGGGCTGAGGCAAAGGCGGAGGAGCCGAAGAAGGAGCCTGTGAAGGTGCAGGATTCTCCCAAGGCAGAGCCCGAGAAGAAGCAGGAGGCAGCTCCCGCAAAGGAGGCTCCCAGGAACGAGGCTAACGCACAGGACAAGAAGAACGACAAGAAAAAGGACAAGAAGAAGGCGGAGCCTGCAAAGGCTCAGGACAGAGGCGAGCGTACAAAGTTCAATGCAAGCTTCAGTTCAGAGACGGCTCAGACCTCGACCCAGCGCCGCACTGTCGATACAAGAGGAAGCTATGTGGACCTCGACAAGTACAACGAGAGATACGATCAGATGGCTACCTCGAACAAGCACAAGAACGACAACTATTCTTCTAAGAAGCAGAAGATAAATCAGAAGTCAGCCCAGAGAACACGTCAGCAGTTCTCAAAGAAGGAATCGGAGACAGAGAAGCTCAAGAGACTTGAGCTGGAAAGAGCAAGAAAGCAGCAGCTCAAGGTCCTTATCCCCGACAATATCACAGTAGGCGAGCTTGCTACACGTCTCAAGGCAACAGCTACCGATGTTATAAAGCAGCTCATGAAGCTGGGCGTAATGGCTTCGATAAATCAGGAGATAGACTTTGATACAGCAGCCCTCGTTGCGGACGAAATGGGCGCAAAGGTAGAAAAGGAAGTCATCGTCACCATTGAGGAGCGTCTTATCGACGATACCGACGACGATGATACAAACCTCCAGCCGCGCTGCCCTGTTGTAGTTGTAATGGGACACGTCGATCACGGTAAGACCTCTATACTCGACCGTATCAGAAACGCTCACGTTGCAGCAGGCGAGGCAGGCGGAATCACACAGCACATCGGTGCTTATCAGGTGAATATCAACGGACAGGACATCACCTTCCTCGATACTCCCGGACATGAGGCATTCACCTCAATGCGTGCAAGAGGTGCGAATATCACTGATATCGCTATCCTTGTAGTTGCCGCAGACGACGGTATCATGCCGCAGACAGTCGAGTCCATCAACCACGCGAAGGCTGCGGGCGTATCCATTATCGTTGCCATCAACAAAATGGATAAGGAAGGCGCTAATCCCGACCGTATCAAGGAGGAGCTCACAAAGTACGACCTCGTATGCGAGGACTGGGGCGGCGATGTTATCTGCGTACCCGTTTCGGCAAAGACAGGCGAGGGTATCGACGATCTTCTCGAGAACGTGCTTCTCGTTGCAGAGGTCAAGGAGCTCAAGGCAAATCCTGACAGACTTGCAAAGGGTACTGTTATCGAGGCGCGTCTCGACAAGGGCAGAGGTCCTATCGCAACGCTTCTCGTACAGAACGGTACACTCAGACAGGGCGATGTTCTTATCGCAGGCACTGCCGTTGGACGTGTACGTGTAATGACCAACGACAAGGGCAGATCGGTAAAGACGGCAGGTCCTTCGGTGCCTGTTGAGATCACAGGTCTCGCAGAGGTGCCGAGCGCAGGCGATATCTTTAACGCTGTCGAGGACGAGAGACTTGCGAGAGAGCTGGTCGAGCAGAGAAAGCACGAGGCTAAGCAGGAGCAGTTCAACGCTTACCGCAAGGTAACTCTTGACAATCTGTTCAGCCAGATCGCAGAGGGCGAGATCAAAGAGCTCCCCATCGTTGTAAAGGCAGACGTACAGGGCTCTGTAGAGGCTGTAAAGCAGTCGCTTGAAAAGCTCTCCAACAACGAGGTAAGAGTAAGGGTCATCCACGGTGCTGTCGGCGCCGTTAAGGAGAGCGACGTAATGCTTGCAAGCGCTTCAAATGCTATCATCGTCGGCTTCAATGTAAGACCCGACCCCGTTGCAGCAGAGAATGCAGCCCGTGACGGTGTTGATATCAGACTTTACCGCATCATCTATGACGCTATCGAGGAGATATCCACAGCCATGAAGGGCATGCTTGCTCCAAAGTTCCGCGATGTCGAGCAGGGCAGAGTCGAAGTGCGTCAGGTATACAAGATATCCAACGTTGGTATGGTAGCGGGAAGCTACGTACTCAGCGGCAAGGTAACAAGAGGCAGCAAGGTGCGTGTTGTACGTGACGGAATCATCATAGCGGACGACGAGATCGCAGGACTCAAGCGTTTCAAGGACGACGCAAAGGAAGTGGCAGAGGGCTACGAGTGCGGTATCAGCCTTGAAAAGTTCTCGGACGTAAAGGAAGGCGATATCTTCGAGACATATATCGTTGAGGAGTACCGCGAGGACTGATAATGAACTTCTTCGTATATAATTATTAATGATAAAGGGGGAATTTCTGATGGATAACAGCAGAATGAGTACTGCGGATATGCTGCAGTACTGCAACGAGGCACTGGCGTGGGACGACTTCGGACCTATAGACATATTCTTCTTCCAGTCCGTAAAGAAGATACTTCTCGGTCAGTGCAGCGCAATGGAAGAGCCTGAGGAGGATCTCGGGGACCTCATGGGTATCGAGCGTCCCGTAAGCGACGTGGAGCTGGAGCCCGAGTACGGAAAATATGCCGATATTTATTACGGCGAAGAGGGCGACGATGATATTCCCGACTACAGCGCAACAGCTGAGGACGAGGCTTTTTCGGCAGAGATGTTCACGGGAGGATTCTTTAACGATCCCGAGGGTACTGCGGCTGTAGAGGCAGCCGAGGCTGAGGCTGAAAAGGCGGCAAAGGAGCCCGGGGAAAAGGCAGCGGCAAAGAGCGGAAAGAAGCCTGCTGCAAAGAAGACGGCAGCCAGGAAGACGGCAGATAAAAAGCCTGCCGCAAAGAAGGCTGCGACAAAAAAGGCGTCCTCAAAGAAAGAAAGCTCTGCCGAGTCTGATAAGCACGAAGAGACAGCAGGAGGCGGCTTTACCGTCAAACTGTAACGACAGAAAGGAAAAAAATGCCTAATTTCAAGAACAGCCGCATGGCTGAAGATATAAAGCGTGAGATGACGGCTATCCTCCGCGAGCTCAAGGATCCGAGGATAGACAAGATGCTCACCATAGTAAGAGCGGATCTCTCGGGCGATATGTCAAGCTGCAAGATATACGTTTCCAGCTTCGACGGCATCGAGAGAGCAAAGGAATCGGTTGAGGGATTGAAAAGCGGCGCAGGCTTCATCAAGCGCGAGCTTTTTCACAGACTTAAGATGCGCAAGGCGCCCGAGCTGACGTTTATCGCCGACAACTCCATCGAGAGAAGTGCGGAGATAAGCAGGAAGCTCCACGACTTGCTGTAAGGAGGGGCTTTGTATGTTCATTGGGTTCAGTGAGGCTGAGGTCTTTCTCAGAAACTGCGAGGACGCAGTTATAATAACACATCGCAATCCCGACGGAGACTGCATAGGCGCAGGCTTCGCAATGAAGGACCTGCTTGCTCAGATGGGTATCAGGAGCAGAGTTGTATGCCATGACGGCTTTCCGTCGCGCTACAGCTTTCTGACAAGCGAGGGAGCAGGCGAGGAGTTTGAACCAAAGACGATAATAGCGGTGGATATTGCCGACGAGACGCTTATGGGCGATTATAAGGACGTCTACGGCGGAAAGGTGCAGCTTTGCATCGACCACCACATCTCAAACAACAACTATGCGGAGAAAACTCTTCTCCGCGGCGACGCTACGGCTTCCTGCGAGATCATCTACGACCTTGCGAAGTACATGGGCGTAAAGATAACCAAGCACTGTGCAATGTGTCTGTACACGGGCATTGCAACGGATTCGGGCTGTTTCAAGTATGACTGCACCACTCCCCGCGCACATGAGATAGCGGCAGAGATGATGCGCAGCTTCGATATCAATTTCGCGCGCATCAACCGTTATATGTTCGACGTAAAGTCCATGGGCAGGCTCAAGCTTGAAGCAAAAGTGAACGAGCTTATGGAGTACTGTCTCGGCGGAAAGCTTGCGATCGCTGCGGTAACGCAGGAAATGATGAAGGATATGGGAGTATCGATGGAGGAGCTTGAGGGCTTCGCACCGCTCACTATCCAGCTGGAGGACACAGAGGTGGGAATACTAATGCGCGAGCGTGAGGACGGCGTATACAAGTGCTCGTTCCGCTCTGCGAAGGACGTAAATGTTTCCACTATATGCCAGTCAATAGGCGGCGGCGGTCACGCAAAGGCTGCGGGCTGCACTATAAGCGGACCTCTCGAGGACGCAAAGAAACAGCTCATTGCAGCTGTAAAAGGGGCACTCGGAGAATGAACGGTATACTCTGCGTTGACAAGCCGCAGGACTTCACGTCCTTCGACGTTGTTGCAAAGCTGCGCGGTATACTGCGTATAAAAAGGCTCGGACACGGCGGTACACTCGACCCTATGGCTACCGGAGTGCTGCCCGTGTTCGTGGGAAATGCCACAAAGGCATGCGATATAATGCCCGATAATACCAAGAGCTACCGTGCCGGCTTCAGACTCGGAGCCGTCTCGGACACCCAGGACGTGTGGGGCGAGGTGAGAAAAAGCTCTGATATGGATGTGGACCGCGAACAGATAGAAGCGGTCATCCCCGGTTTTACCGGCAGGATAATGCAGCTCCCGCCTATGTATTCGGCTGTTCAGGTAAACGGTCAGCGCCTTTACGACCTTGCAAGACAGGGCATAGAGGTAGAGCGTCAGGCACGTGAGATAGAGGTAGAAAGCCTTGTGCTGGAGGAGTACGACAGTAATACCCGCGAGGGAGTTATGTCCATAGTCTGCGGCAAGGGCACATATATAAGGACTATTATCAGCGATATCGGCGATAAGCTGAGCTGCGGAGGAATAATGACCTCGCTGGTCAGGACATCGTCGGGGGGCTTCACTCTCGGAGACTGTCATACTCTTGAGGAGATACAGCAGGCAAGGGACGAGGACAGGCTGGAGGAGCTGATACTCCCCATAGAGCGCGTGTTTGAAAAGCTCCCGAAGCTGAGACTGGGCGAGGCTCAGACAAAAATGTACAGAAATGGCGTAAAGCTCGATATATCAAGACTCAGAGACATTCGCAGCGGCGAGGAACTCTACGGAGTTTACGGCTCCGACGGCGGCTTTATCGGTACGGCTTTCGCTGACTTTGAGAGCGGCGAGCTCCGCATCGGAAAGAACTTAGGGTGACGGCATGGCAAAAAAACATTCGGCTGTTGCCCTCGGGATATTCGACGGCGTTCATCTCGGACACCGCGCTGTTATCGGAGCAGCTCTCGATCAGCGTGAAAACGGGCTCTCTGCCTCGGTTTTCACCTTTGAGCCGCAGTGCGTGCTGAGAAAAGCAGGCGGTACATCCGGGTACATCTATACAAATACCGAAAAGGACATGCTCCTGTGGGAGCAGATAGGTGTGGACGACGTGATAAGTCCGCCCTTCGGGAGCCTTTGCGGTCTCACGGGCGAGGAATTTGCAGAGGAGATACTTTGCAGGAAAATGGGCGCGGCTCTTGTCTGCTGCGGCGATGATTTCAGATTCGGCAGGAATGCCGCCTGCGGTGCTGAGGAGCTCAAAGGCTTCGGAAAGCGCTTCGGCTTTGAGGTCGAGGTAGTGGGGGCAGTCGGATACGGCGGAAGCATCGTTTCCTCGAGCCGTATAAGAGAGCTCTTGCTTGGCGGCGATATCACAGCTGCAAACAGCCTTCTCGGCTGGGATTATTTCATAAGGGCAGCTGTTGCGGACGGCAATCACATCGGCAGGACCATCGACTTCCCCACAATAAACCAGGACTTTGCCGAAGGGCAGCTGGTGCCGCGGTACGGAGTGTACTCCACCTGTACGAATGTGGGCGGGAGATTATACCCGTCGGTGACGAATGTGGGCGTCAAGCCTACTGTTGAGAGCTCCTGCAGACCGCTTGCGGAGACCCATATAATCGGCTACAGCGGAGATCTTTACGGCAAAAGCGTTGATGTAAGCTTCAAAGGCTTTATCAGGCCCGAAACAAAATTTGCTTCACTTGACGAGCTGAAACAACAGATAAGGACAGATATCGAGTCTGCCATGAATATATTGTAAAAAATTCGCACTGCTTTCACTGTGTTATCACATACAGGTATTAACATAGTATAGGCTGTGAAAATAGCGGCACAGCTTTTTTCGCCGCAACATACGCAATAAGGAGGGTTAAACCCAATGATAGAGGTCAGGAACCTTACTAAGAAGTACGGTGACAAGGTCGCTGTAAAAAATATAAGCTTCAAGGTCGAAAAGGGTGAGATACTCGGTTTCCTCGGACCAAACGGTGCAGGAAAATCAACGACCATGAATATGCTGACTGGCTATATTTCATCGACCTCGGGAGAGGTGCTCATTGACGGCACGGATATACTCGAGGATCCGAAGAAGGCAAAGGCAAATATCGGTTATCTCCCGGAGATACCGCCTCTTTACGTGGATATGACCGTCGAGGCATATCTCAGCTTCGTATACGATCTCAAGAAGTGCAAGCTCCCGAGAAGAGCCCACATCAAGGACGTATGCACGCTCTGTAAGATACAGGACGTAAGGAACAGGATAATCAAGAACCTTTCAAAAGGCTACCGCCAGAGAGTTGGACTTGCACAGGCGCTTATCAACAATCCCCCTGTGCTTATCCTTGACGAGCCTACCGTAGGACTTGATCCGAATCAGATCATAGAGATCAGATCCCTTATCAAGAAGCTCGGAAAGAGACATACAGTTATCCTTTCGTCACACATACTCCCCGAGATACAGGCGGTATGCGACAGGATAATCATTATAAACAAGGGCACTGTTGCCGTTGACGGCACAGCAGACGAGATTGCCCATAACATAACCAACGAGCATAAAATGACTCTCCGTATCGAGGGTCCTACTCATACTGCCGACGACAAGCGCCTCATAGCCGACGCAATAAAGGCTATCCCTGGCGTAAAGTATGTACGCGCAGATATGGAGCGCGAAAAGGGCGTATACGACTATGACGTTGAGACCGACGGTCAGAACGACATAAGACGTGAACTCAACAGGGTATGCGGCGAAAACGGCTGGAATATCCTGATGCTCCAGCTTTCGGACCTCACTCTCGAGGACATCTTCCTCAGGATCACCATGGACGAGGGAATAGACGGCACAGACAGCAAGCAGAAGCAAAAGTCCGCACCGAAGATAAACCTTAAGATCAGCGAAAAAGACGGCCTCAGCGCCGTAAAGGAAGATGAAGATACCGAAGCAGCCGGAAAAGCGGCTGAGGCAGAAGAAAAAACGGCCGGATCAGAAGCCGGAAACGAAGAAAGCAACGGAGGTGAAGAATAATGCTGGCGATATACAGACGTGAAATGGGCGCATTCTTCACATCAGGCCTCGCATACGTGTTCCTTGCGGTATTCTGGCTCGTTTCAGGCATATTCTTTTATAATAATGTAGTAATCACAGGTAATTCCGACACATCGACCATGTTCCAGTCAATGTTCATAATCGTACTTTTCCTTATCCCGCTTCTCACAATGAAGCTCCTCAGCGAAGAAAAGAAGAACAGGACGGATCAGGGGCTCCTGACAGCTCCCATAGGACTGTGGGAGATCGTTCTCGGCAAGTACTTCGCAGCACTTACGCTCTATGTTATTGCCGAGTCGATCATATTCGTATATGCATTCATCATCAATTACCTCGGCGATGTCATTTGGCCGACCCTTCTGGGCAACTATTTTGCAATGCTGTTCCTCGGAGCTGCATTCATAGCAGTCGGCCTGTTCGTTTCCTCACTTACCGAGAATCAGATGGCTTCTGCGGTAGTGTGTCTTGTAGTTCTTTTTGTCCTCTACCTTTCGGAAAATCTGGTAGCTAACTTTGAGAACGGTAATTTTGCCAAGAGAATAGCATACAAGGCAGTAATGAACATGGCGTTCTATTCGAGATATATTGAATTCACAAGGGGAGTATTCAGCCTTCCGAGTGTATTATTCTTTGTAAGCACAGCCTTCGTCTTCAATTTCCTGACTGTAAAGGTATTGGAGAAGAGACGCTGGAGCTGATTTGCATGAAAGGAAGGTTTTGATACAGATGAGTAAAAAAGAACTCGATGAGAAGAACATCAGCGAGTCTGCCGAAGAGGCTGTTGAAGCTGCCGGGGAAAAGATCAGCAAGTGGAACAGCAGAAGACTTAAGTACGGCTCAATGTTCTATATCATCATAATTCTTGTAATTGCAATAGTTGTTATAATAAACATCATGGTGAACGTTATCTCAAAGCGTTCGCTCCTCAAGGTGGACCTCACCTCTGACAGCAGATACGACCTCAGCTACGAGTCCATAAACGTACTGAAGAGTCTTGACAAGGACGTTGACATCACAGTTACCTCAACAAAGGATTACTTCGACTCCCTCAGCGCATACTGGGAGGGTTATTATTCCTCAAACTACGGCGTCCCCTGTGACGTTCCCTATGAAATGATACCCGAGATACTCGACAAGTACTCGGTATATGCAAAGCAGGGCAACGGCAGCATCAACGTCAAGTATGTAAATATGGACGTTGACCCCGATATCATCAACAAGTACAAGGAACACTACAACGGCAGTATCGGCAACGGCTGCATCATTGTAAGCTCCGGCGAAAGAGTAAAGGTATTCTCCGAGAGCGACGTTATGATGAAAATGCTCACAGCCGATGAAAACGCTCTTAGAAATCAGCAGCTCCTGTTCAAATTCTCGGGCGAGAGCATGCTCACATCGGCTATCAGGAGCGTTACCGACGATAACCTTGTAAAGGTGGCATTCGCAAAGAAAATGAACGGCTCTGTGCTCTATGACGAGCAGATCTACGGTAACGCAGCAGTTACCTTTGAGGAAGAGCTCCTTGAAAAGAACGGCTACGACTGCACCGATATAGATATCGTAAGCGACGAGCTGAACGCAGAGGATTACGACATGGTAGTGCTCTTTGCTCCATCGTCTGATTTTACAGAGGATGTCATCAAAAAGCTCAGCGATTTCCTTTACAATGACGGAAAATACGAAAAGAAGCTCATATACACTCCCGACCTCAGCAAGACTGGCCTCACAAATATCGACGGTTTCCTTGCAGACTGGAGCATAAAGATAGAACCCAATTATCTGTTCGATGACGAAAATTATATCCTCAACAGCAACATGATAAAGCTCAACATAAGCGATACCGATTATGTAGGCGCTCTGCCCAACAACAAGCTGCCCATAATTTCTGAGTATACAAGAGAGATCTCACAGATCAAGAAGAACAACGACGATGTCGTAAAGGAGCTTCTCAAGACCTGTGACACTTCATATACGGTTGATATAACAGGAAAGAACAAGACAAAGGGCGAAAAGGCTGAAAGACCTGTGGTGCTGCTTTCAAGAAAGGAACGCTCAGAGGAGTTCAAGCTTGTGGGAAGCGACGTGCTCGTTATAGGAAGTCCGCTTATGTCGGGACCTGTCTATATACAGCAGAATGAGTCGATAAACAACGCAAACGTGCTCCTGAATATCATAAACGGTATGACAGGAAAGGAAAACAGCGTTGTTATCCCCGAAAAGAGCCTTCAGTCTTCGTTCTTCGCTCCTACCGCAGGACAGCTCAAGGGAATACGCATAATCGTTATGTGGATAATCCCGTTCATTGCAGCAGCTGTCGGCGTATTTGTACTGTTAAGGAGACGAAATAAATAATGAAGAAGCAAGCAAAGGGAATAATCGCTCTCAGCGCTGTGCTTGCAGCGCTGCTGGGCGGAGGATACGCCTATATGAAGCTTAATCCCGAGGACAGCGGAGAAAATGGCGGCTCCAGCAATATGGAGCTGCTTGCCACTACTGCTGACGGAGAGGGCACGGTACTCGTAAGCGACAACGGCAGCGAGGAGGGCGTAGTTAAAAAGGCAGTCATTATCAACGACAGCGGCAAGCTTACCGTTGTCAGGAAGTCCGCTCCCGCAGAGGACGGCAATGCCCCCGCTTATACCCTTGACGGCTTTACAGACCTTAAGGTGGACGAGATGATGGTATCCACCCTTGTCAACAACGGAAACGGTCTTACCGCAAAGTCGGCAGTCGCAAGAGGCTGCGACGATGTGTCAAAGTACGGTCTCGACAAGCCTGAGGCTACCGTAGAGATAGTCTATGAATCAGGCAATACCGTGAAGTTCCTCGTTGGCGACAAGACCCCGTCAGGTGAGTCTGTATACGTAATGGTGGACGGCAGCAGGGACGTATACTCGGTTGCACCGTCATTAGTTGCCAATTACAGCAAGACAGTCAAGGACTTTATCAGCACGACCATACTCGAAAAGCCTGCCGACGGCACAGAGCCTGACGTAAAAAGTCTCAGGGTGGAACGTGACGACCTTAAAGACGGCTTCTATTTAGAGTACGACAACAACTCAGGCGTAGCCCATTCGGGCGGAACATCTTCTTCCTATAAGATGCATGAGCCTACGGAAAGCTACCTTACGGTAGAAAGGTCCACCGATGTCATAACGGGTATGTTCGGACTTTCGGCGTCCGATATCTACGTTATGCACTGCAAGGAGGACGACATAAAGAACGCCGGTCTCAGCAAGCCCTTCTGCAAGGTGGACTGCGAGATGAAAGACGGCAAGAAGTACGAGCTCCTGCTAAGTGAGGTATTCGCGGACAATTCGGGCAAGAAGTGCTGCTACGGAATGCTCGGGGGAGATAATGTCATATACATCATCTCTGAAGACAAGGCGCCGTGGCTCACAGTACAGCCAATAGACGTTGCATCGAGAATGCTCATTACTTCTTATGTATGGAACATCACTGATATGACCGTAAGCAGCGGCAGTGAAAAGGCAGAGTTTGTCATAACCCAGAACGAGCCGGGCAAGAAGCTGGATAGCCCTCAGTCCGAGGACTTCAAGGCTACCTATAACGGCAAGGAGATAGACGCCGAGAGATACAGGCAGTTCTATGCGTTCCTCAACGGTGCAAATGCAGAGGAATTCGCACTTGAAGCACCTGTTCCCGCAGGCGAGCCTATGGCGAGCATAAAGTTCAACGATTCCTACAGGGGAAAGACGGAGACATACGAATTTTATGACGATTCGGTAATGAGAGTTCTCATAGTGGTAGACGGCAAGAGCAAGTATTACTGCACAAAGTCGTTTGTAAGCGTCCTTACGGACAACATACGCAAGATAGACGGTACTGACGATTTCGTCACGACATGGTAATTATTTCAGGGAGGTATATAATGATCGAGAAATTCAACACATACAAGGGCTATCCGCTGGTAAGAAGCGGCAATCAGATATACTACGGCTATATGTCGGATCCTTATGTTATCTTTATACAGATACTTGAGACCACCGAGGAGAACGGTGAGCAGATGACTTCAAAGGTAAGAGTTGTCCAGATGGACACAAATGAGCCCGATCCTCTCAAGGCTTTCGTAAAGAATGCCGAGCGCGAGTGCGGACTCTACGAGGCGCTGGATATCGCCAATGTATGGCTGGAAAAGGCACTCAAAAGCTGATTGATGCATAATTATCTGATAAACGGTACTTTTTACAGGGCGGCATTTGCCGCCCGTTTTCTTTGTAAGAAAAAGTCTTTCTATAACAGGGCTGAAATAAGGGTTAATACAATGCAAAGCCATTGAATACTGAAAAATTATTTTCAAATTCTATATTTTACACAAAAAGAAAATGCCTGAATTGTTGCTTTTAACAATTCAGGCATTGTTTATTGATTACGCAATCATAAAGTTCATTCTATGGAAATAATATAGTAGTAGACAGGCTGTCCGCCGTTAACGAGCATTACCTCTATCCTGTCGCCAAGCTTGGACTGTATGAACTTCTGCAATTCTTCAGCGTTTTCCTCTGATACGTCAGCGCCGTGGATAAGGGTAACATAGTTCACATCGCCCTTTGCAAGCTTCTTGACGAGCTTGTAGGTGGCCTTGTTTATGTCACGTTCGGTGAATGAAAGCTTGCCGTTGTCGAGAGCAAGTATCTCGCCCTCTTTTATCTGATGACCCTCGAACTCCGAGTTCCTTGCGGCAAAGGTTATAAGTCCCGTGGATACCTTTTCAAATGCCTTTGTCATATCGATACGGTTCTCGTTAAGGCTGCGGCTGTCGTCGAATGCGAGCATTGCGGCGATACCCTGAGGTATGGTCCTTGTCTGGAGCACACAGACCTTTCTGTCCGTGAGCTTTACAGCCTGCTCTGCCGCCATGATTATGTTCTTGTTGTTGGGAAGCACGAATACCGTATTCGCGGGAGTTTTAAGTATAGCACGGAGGATATCGTCAGTAGAGGGGTTCATTGTCTGGCCGCCCTTTACCACAACATCGGCGCCGAGGTCTGTGAACATTGCTTCAAGTCCGTGACCTGCCGCAACTGCAACAAATCCGAACTCCTTTTCGGGCTCTGCGGGAGTAAGTCCCTCCTCGGCAGCGCGGGCGTCCTTGACCTTGTTTTCGTGCTGAATGCGCATATTCTCTATCTTCGGTCTGGGATCATTGGTGAAGTGACCGAACTCAAGCCCCTTCTGGATAGCCTTTCCCGGGTTATCTGTATGTACATGCACCTTTATTATCTTCTCGTCGTCAACTACAACAACGCAGTCGCCTATGGTTTCAAGGTAAGCCCTGAGTATGGAAGCGTCGGGGCAGTTATCTTCCTTTTCGAGCATGAACTCGGTGCAGTAGGTGTAGGTGATATCGTCGTCGTACTCGCTTACGGCTGTTCTGAAAGAATCAGTGGAGCTTTCCTGAGCTGCGGGAGATTCATTGGGCTCGGCTATCTTTCCGCCTGCAAACACATCGCACATTGCCCTGAATATAATGCACAGGCCTTTTCCTCCTGCGTCAACGACTCCTGCCTTTTTCAGCTGCGGGAGCATATCGGTGGTCTTTTCGAGAGTAGCCTCTGCCTCCTTGCAGACCTCCTCCCAGAAGGTGACCTCATCGTTGGTCTCGGCGCATATCTCATTTGCCTTTGCTGCGGCAGCCTTGACTACTGTAAGGATAGTACCCTCAACAGGCTTCATTACCGCCTTGTATGCCGCTTCAACGCCGAAGCGCAGAGCGTCGCTGAAGTTCTCGCTGCCTGCTTCCTTACAGCCTGCGAGACCCTTGGAAAATCCTCTGAAAATAAGTGAAAGAATAACGCCGGAGTTTCCTCTTGCGCCTCTCAGAAATGCCGAAGCAGCCGTGGAAGCTACCTCCGAAACGGGTGCCTTTGAGTCAATTCGTCTGAGCTCTGCGATAGAGTTGCCTATGGTCATTGACATATTAGTTCCCGTATCGCCGTCCGGGACAGGATATACGTTCAGCTCGTCTACCTCGCGTTTTCTGTTGGTTATGGTAACAGCTGCTGAGATAATGGCGTCTCTGAGTAATGAACCGTTTATCACAGTTAAGTCCTCCAATTCTGTAGACAGGTGAAAACTGTACGCCTTAAGCGTTCAGATCGTCAACGAAAACGTTGACCTTGTGTACATCTATTCCTGCAGCTTCCTCTACTGTGAAGCTGACCTTATGAGTAATGCTGTTTACGGCTGCAGTGATATTGGTACCATATGTTACTTTGATATGCAGATCGATGATGAGACCGCCTTCCTTATCGGTGCGGATCACAACCCCTCTGTTTTTCCTGAAAGCTTTTCCTGCTGTAAGAGCTGAAACGGCAGAGCGGAAGGTGCTCACATTGCTGACGTCGGAAACGCCGAAGCAGTCGGTGACAGCGTGCTTTACGAGCTCGGTGAGATAATTCTCCGAAATAGTGATCTTTCCGATATGATTTTCAAAGCCTACCATGTGGTCATCACTCCTTTGGTAAAATTTTGCTGCGGCATATAATAATGACCGCTATCCTAATAATTATATCACAAACTTATATGATTTACAAGTCCTGAAAAGAAGAATATTTTTTATAATTTTTCAGCGATCGGGGAAAGCGGCTGTTTACGGAATACTGCTCCTTGAACATAAAAAGCCGCATCACTTATCGTGACGCGGCTGCTGTCGCCATAGGAATAGCGTATGTAAAAAATCAACTGACTTTTTATTCAGTATACTGGCGGTTGTTAAGGCAATGAAAATAAACACTGTTGCTACAGGTAAGATGATTTCCATATTTTACAACTCCCGATATAACATTTTATTTATTATGGCGCTTTGGGGGCGCTTTTTCAAGTTTTCGGCATTTTTGACCATTTATTACGCTGATTTTTGAAATTTATGGAAAATTTATACTTGTTTTTGCAAAAAATTTGTGCCCTTGTATTGATTATTATAAAAATTTATGGTATCATATAAACTAAGCTAATTTTTACAGATGACATTATATAAGGTTCAGATGTCGGACCAATATCCTAACAAACGGAGGTCGCTATGAAGCTTCTCGCAATAGACGGCAACAGTATTCTCAACAGGGCTTTTTACGGAATCAAGCTGCTTACAAACAAAAAGGGTCAGTTTACCAACGCAATATTCGGTTTTATGAATATTTACCTGCGCAACGTGGGCGATGTGAAGCCTGACGCAGTGGCGGTGGCATTTGACCTGAAGTCGCCTACATTCCGTCATAAGGCCGTATCCTACTACAAGGCGAACCGAAAGGGCATGCCGCCCGAGCTTGCAGAGCAGCTCCCGAGAGTGAAGGAGCTCCTCACGCTTATGGGCGTCAGGGTCGTTGAATGCGAGGGCTACGAGGCGGACGACGTTCTCGGCACTCTCTCGAAGCTTTGTTCAGACAGCGGAAACGAATGTTACGTACTCACGGGAGACAGGGACAGCCTGCAGCTCATCGACGATAAGGTCACCGTTATACTTGCTACCAACAAGGAGAATATATACTATACTCCCGAAAGGTTCAACGAGGATTACGGCTTCGAGCCCATAAAGCTCATAGACCTGAAAGCACTCATGGGAGACAGCTCGGACAATATCCCGGGAGTTGCGGGCATCGGCGAAAAAACAGCCTCTTCCCTCATAAAGGAGTACGGATGTATCGAGACGCTGTATGAGAGGTATGAGGACTCATCGCTGACAAAGGGCGTAAAGGCTAAGCTTGCAGCAGGCGCAGCTTCGGCAAAGGAGAGCAAGTGGCTGGCTACTATAGTCAGGGACGCTCCCATAGACAGGGAGCTTGACAGCTATAAGCCCGGTACTCCCGATAACGGGGCTATCGGACGTATGCTCACCGAGCTGGAGATGTTCAAGCTTCTCGACAAGCTGGGCATAAGTGCCGCAGAGAGCGCAAATTCGGCTCCCGAGGTCAAGGCTGAGGAGGCTGAGGTCATAAACGCTCGGGTGAGCGGTCTCACTGAGGATATTATCGGCAGTATCATGGACTGCGAGTATCTTTTCCGTGACGGTAAGCTGTCTGTACGAAGCGGCGACAACGTCTATACCTCCGGTGACGAAAGTCTCATAGCGGCTTTTTTCGCTTCGGAGTGCAGCAAATCAACAGATGACGCAAAGGCGCATTATCGCTGGGCTATGGCTCGTGGGGGCGGGCTGAAGAATCTCAGGAGCGATGCGGCTATATGCGGTTATCTGCTGAACAATTCCGCTTCGGATTACGCTGTGGATAAGCTCTGCGCAGAGTACGGAGTACACTACTACAGCGAAAACGGCGAGCTTGCCGAACTTTTGTCACTGCGCGGACTTATTGCAAAGCTGCGCGGCGAGATAGAAGCGGAGGGCATGACAGAGCTGCTGGAAAAGGTGGAGCTGCCTCTCACGGAGGTGCTTGCTTCAATGGAGGACACGGGCGTCCTTATCGACAAAAAGGGCGTTGAGGACTTCGGGGTATACCTGTCGGAGATGATCGAGGAAACTCAGCAGATGATCTACGACGAGGCAGGACATGAATTCAACATCTCCTCTCCGAAGCAGCTTGGAACGGTGCTTTTCGAGGAAATGGGGCTTCCGGCCAGGAAAAAGACCAAAAGCGGCTATTCCACCAATGCGGAGGTGCTGGAGGAGCTGAGGAATTACGCGCCCATAGTTGACAACGTGCTCAGGTACAGGCAGTATACAAAGCTCAATTCCACCTATGTTGCGGGACTTCTTGACAAGATAGCTCCCGACGGCAGGATACACACATGGTTCAGGCAGACTGAAACAAGAACGGGGCGTATCAGCTCGACAGAGCCGAATATGCAGAATATACCCGTCCGTACAGAGCTTGGCGCTCAGATGAGGAAGTTCTTCACCGCAGGTGAGGGGAAAATACTTATCGACGCCGACTACAGTCAGATAGAACTGAGAGTTATGGCTCATTTATGCGGCGACGAGAATATGACGGAGGCTTTCAATTCGGGAGAGGATATACACACCTCAACGGCGGCACAGGTGTTCGATATGCCGCTGTTTATGGTCACTCCTGAGATGAGAAGCGCCGCCAAAGCCGTGAACTTCGGTATCATCTACGGTATCGGAGCATTCTCGCTTGCTAAGGATATCGGCACCTCGCTGGCGAAGGCAAAGAAATATATCGCCGATTACCTTGCAAAATACCCGAAGGTCAACAGCTTTATGGAGACCACAGTGGACAATGCGGTAAGGGACGGCTTCGTGACTACAATGTTCGGCAGAAAACGCCGTATCCCCGAGCTTTCATCGTCCAATAAAGTATTACAGGCAGCAGGCAGGAGGATCGCTATGAATACTCCTGTTCAGGGAACTGCCGCAGACCTCATAAAAATAGCAATGATAAACGTACACAACCGCCTCAAAGCCGAAAAACTCGACGCTAAACTCATTTTGCAGGTTCACGATGAGCTTATCATCGAATCAGAGATCACCTGTGCTGACAGGTGTGCGGAGCTTCTCAGAGAGGAAATGCAGGGCGTTTACGATATGAGAGTCCCGCTTGCAGTCGATGTTCATCAGGGCAAGAGCTGGTATGATGCAAAGGGCTGATAATTATGTATAAATTTAATTTGAAGAGGATCACAGAAGACTTTCCGTTATGTATATTTGAAGAGCTTTCAGAGCTCGACCACGAATGCTTCGACAGCGAGAACTGGTCGGCTCAGGATTTCATATCCGAAGCTGCTATGCCTACGGGCATAGTTATAGCAGTATACTGTATGTCACAGCCTGTGGGCGTGCTTGCAGGCTTTAATTCGTCCGATACGGGCGAGATACTCACCCTTGCCACTGCGAAGGCTTATCGCAGGCAGGGTATCGCAAGAATGCTGCTCAACGACTTTTTCTCACAGCTCCCCAGGGAGGTGGAGACTATAGCTCTTGAGGTGAGGCATTCAAATGAAGCCGCTATCGAGCTATATAAGGGCTTCGGCTTTGAACTGGCAGGCTCGCGCAAGAGGTTTTACAGCGCACCTGTGGAGGACGCGGACATAATGGTGCGCAAACTCGGCTAATACACTAAAAGAAGGAATCGATTTTATGCTTATACTCGGAATAGAAAGCTCCTGCGACGAGACCGCCGCAAGCGTTGTAAAGGACTGCCGCACCATTCTTTCGTCGGTAGTTTCCACTCAGATAGAGGAGCACAAGAAGTACGGCGGAGTAGTGCCTGAAATAGCTTCAAGAAGGCACTGTGAGAACATCCTGGGAGTAGTCCGTCAGGCTCTCGACGAGGCTGATGTCAGTCTCTACGACCTTGACGGCATTGCCGTGACCTATGCTCCCGGACTTATAGGAGCCCTCCTCGTGGGAGTGAGCTTTGCAAAGGCGCTTGCCATGTCTTCGGGCAAGCCACTTATCCCTGTACACCATATCGCAGGGCATATCGCTACGAACTACCTGACCTTCCCGGAGCTTGAGCCGCCTTACCTTTGTCTTGTGGCAAGCGGCGGTCACAGCCATATTATCGAGGTGCTTGGATATACCAGGTTCCGCGTGGCGGGAAGAACTCACGATGACGCGGCAGGGGAGTGCTTCGACAAGTGCGCCCGTGCAATGGGTTTTCCTTATCCGGGGGGAGTACACATCGACAACGCTGCACAGTCGGGAGACAGGAACGCATTTAAGCTCCCTCACCCTGCGGTGGCGGGAAGCGAGTTCGATTTCAGCTTTTCGGGACTTAAGACCAATGTCATAAATCTGCTCCACAATGCAGAGCAGAAGGGCACAGATATCAACAGGAACGACCTTGCAGCAAGTTTGCAGGCTACTATCGCGGATATCCTCACGGATAAGACTGTACGCGCAGCCGAGGCTCTCGGATATAAAAAGGTGGCTCTTGCAGGAGGCGTTTCCGCAAACACAGGGGTACGCGCAGCTCTTTCAGAGGCCTGCAAGGAGCGCGGCTTCGAGTTCTATATGCCTGAAAAGAAGCTGTGCGGCGACAACGGCGCTATGATAGCCTGTCAGGGCAGCTATAATCTGCTTGCGGGCATAACTGCCGATGAGAGCCTCAATGCCGTGGCTACACTTTCAATGGAAGATATTTGATTATCAGGAGGAGCTGTTATGGGATTCCATTTCAGAAAAAGCTTCAAGATAGGCAAGCTTTTCAAATTCAATAAAAACAAGAAGGGCGGCAGCATCTCCGTTGACGGTCCCACTATCGCGGGAAAAAAGGTGAAGCTGACCGTCAATAACAAGAAAAAGGCTACCGTCAGCTTACAGGGAACGGGTATCTCATATGATACCGACCTCGGCGGAAAAAAGAAAAAGTGACGGAGCAGTATGAAGAATTTACTATTTATAGGCGATGTTGTGGGCAGAGCGGGCTGCGATTTCCTTGCTGAGAAGCTGGGAGCCCTGAAAAAAGCCCACGGCGTCGATCTTACTATCGTCAACGGCGAAAACTCGGCTCAGGGCAACGGTATCACCAGGGCTTCTGCTGATATGCTGGTGAGAGCGGGCGCTGACGTCATAACTACGGGAAACCATGCTTTCCGCCATAAAGACGCGCTGGAGATATTCGAGTACGATTATATCGTCCGCCCCGCAAACTACCCCGAAGGTGGCTGCGTTGGCAGCGGCGTGCGTATAATGGACATGGGAGCTTATTCCGTAGCCGTGATAAACCTCATGGGTACGGTGTATATGGATCCGCTCGACAACCCGTTCAGCAAAATGGACCAGCTTCTTGAGAATATCGGTACTCCCAATATATTTGTGGACTTCCACGCGGAGGCGACTTCGGAGAAAAAGGCTATGGGTCATTATCTTACGGGAAAGGTAAGCGGCGTTTTCGGTACTCATACCCACGTTCAGACTGCCGACGAGTGCATACTCGGCGGGCATACCGCCTATATCACAGACGTGGGAATGGTAGGACCGGAGCTGTCCTGTCTGGGTGTCGATCCCGTCTCGGCAGTGGACAGACTGCGTTTCAGAATGCCCGTAAAATTTCAGGTCGCTGAGGGCGATTGTTTCCTTTGTGGAACTATCGTGAATTTTGATGAAAAATGCGGCAAAACGCACAAAATTGAAAGAATAATTATAAGATAGTCTACAAACTTTGCTAAAAACTATTGCATTTTTTGAAGGAATAAGTTATAATACTATTGTACAATAGCCTAAAGGCATTTGACAATAAACGTACAAATATTTATATCAGGAGGGTTATTTGTAATGGAAATTCTGAAAGTATCATCACACTCATCACCGAATTCTGTAGCCGGAGCTATTGCCGGCGTTATAAGAGAGCAGAAGGCTGTTGAGGTTCAGGCAGTCGGTGCTGGTGCAGCTAATCAGGCAGTAAAGGCGATCGCTATCGCAAGAGGCTATCTTGCCCCTATAGGTATTGACCTTATCTGTATCCCTGCTTTTGCTAATATCCAGATCGACGGTGAGGAGCGAACCGCTATCAAGCTTATCTGCGAGCAGAGATAATCGGTAAAACACACTGGGCGGACTTATTGTCCGCCCTTTTTAATGTCTTTCGTAATCAGACTGTGATGTTTTGCGGCGTCGGTGTTCAGAAACGCTTATTGTACCGCACCGGTGAAGCTTGTCAAGCCCAAACGAGCACAGTAAACGGCGGCCTTGACAAATCACATGAATGCGGCGGGGAGCAATTATGCAAACGTCCCACTGACTTTGAAAGCCAATTTTTATATATTGAGAGCTAAAAACTCAGGACTCAGACGCAGTGTGCGTTTTGGTACTGAGCTCTGAGTTTTTGGCTCTTGGAAGCAAGGAGTTTTTATGGCAGCTACACTTTTCAGCGAGATTGAATACCTCAAGGGAGTCGGCAAGGCCCGCGGCGAAAAATACCGCAGGCTTGGCGTCAGCACTCCCTATGAGCTCATATACCACATTCCACGGGACTACCTCGATTTCCGTACACATGTGCCCGTAAGGCAGGCAGTGCTCAACGAGTACAACGTCCTCAAGCTGACGGTATTCAAAAAAATGCCGCCTCAGCGCATAAAGGGCGGTCTTGTCATATGCAAGGCTGCTGCGACGGACGGCATGGACGATATTCTGATCGTGGTATATAACAACGTGTACTATTTTCAGGCTCTCAGGGAGGGGGCTGATTACTATATGTACGGCAAGGTCACGGGAAGCTTCATGCGTAAGGAAATAAGCTCGCCTGTGTACATCAGCGCAGACGAAAGTGTGCTCATACAGCCGAAATATCACCTGACACAGGGCCTTTCCGTTAATATGATACGCACAAATATGCGTCAGGCGCTGGAGCTCATGCGAAACGAGCCCTTTGAGACGCTTTCAGACGATATACTGCGCAGATACGACCTCTGTCCCCTTATGTGGGCTCTCGAAAATATACACTTTCCGGAAAGCGAGCTCGCCGCAGAGACTGCAAGGCGCCGCCTCGCCTTTGATGAGCTTCTTAAGCTTCAGATAGGCATGTCGGTGATGAAGTCGAGAAGCCGCCGCAGTACCGCATTCAAAATGGACAAGTCCGTGGATATAAACGATTTCACTGAAGGACTGCCATTTGAACTCACAGACGATCAGAAGAAGGCTGTGACCGAGATAACCGCAGACCTGTGCAGAGGAGTTCCCATGAACAGGCTCCTGCAGGGCGACGTGGGCAGCGGCAAGACCGCCGTTGCAGCCGCAGCATGCTATTTTGCTGCGAAAAACGGCGTACAGTCGGCGCTTATGGCTCCCACGGAAATACTGGCCTCACAGCACTACCGCACCCTCAGCGGATTTCTGGAGCCGTTCGGCGTCAGCGTTTGTCTGCTCACAGGCTCGACCGCCACTAAGAAAAAGGCGCAGATCCGCGAAAAAATAGCCGCGGGGGAGATAGACGTCATCGTTGGCACCCATGCTATCATACAAAAAGACGTGGAGTACCGTTCCCTCGGGCTCGTTATAACAGACGAGCAGCATCGCTTCGGCGTAGCTCAGCGTGCTGCCCTTGCAGAAAAAGGTGATTCTCCGCATAAGCTCGTTATGTCTGCGACCCCAATACCGAGAACGCTTGCACTTATTATCTACGGAGATCTTGATATATCAGCCATTACTCAGCTGCCCGGGGGCAGAAAGCCCGTTAAGACCTATGCTGTTACGGGAAAGCTTCGCAGCCGTGCATTCGGCTTCGTGAGAGACAGGCTTGATGAGGGCAGACAGGCTTATGTGGTCTGCCCCATGATAGAGGAAAGCGAGAGCGAGCTCTTTGCTGTGAAGACCTATGCGGAAAACGCTGCAAACGGCGATCTCAGGGGGTACACCACAGCTCTTCTGCACGGCAGGATGAAAGCCGCCGAAAAGGACAAGGTCATGCAGAAGTTTCGAGACGGAGAGATACAGGTGCTTATCTGCACTACCGTTGTGGAAGTTGGAGTTGACGTTCCCAATGCCGCTGTTATGGTCATCGAAAACGCTGAGCGCTTCGGACTTTCACAGCTCCATCAGCTCCGCGGACGTGTCGGCAGAGGCAGCTTTGAGAGCTCCTGCATACTCATTACCGATAATACGGCAGAGGACTGCGTCAGACGCATGAAGATAATGTCGTCTACCACAGACGGCTTCAGGATATCGGAGGAGGATCTGAAAATGCGCGGCCCCGGAGACTTCTTCGGCAATGCGCAGCATGGTCTGCCGCCGCTTAAGATAGCGGATATCGCCTGCAATATGGAGCTTATGAACCGGGCGCAGAACTGCGCAAGGGAGCTCCTTGCGGATGACCCGATGCTTGAGAAGCCTCAGAACCGCTGGCTGAAAATGGACGTATTGCGGCTTTTCAGCAAGGATATCATCGGCTAATCGTTTACTCCGTCGTCGATGAATTCCAGTATATCCCCCGGCTGACAGCCCAGCGCCTTACATATGGCGTTGAGGGTGGAAAAGCGTATGGCGCTGACCTTGCCTGTTTTGAGCTTTGAAAGATTGACATTGCTTACCCCAACACGTTCACTCAGCTCGTTAAGGCTCATTTTTCTGTCAGCCATTACTCGGTCAAGTCTTAAGATTATGGACATACGGGCTCACCTCACAGAGTTTCGTCGGACTCGGTCTGTAAAAGGTTGCCGTAGCGCATTATCTCCGCAAAGAAGAAGAAAAGCATTGCATTGAACAGCGAACCTGCTCCGATAATGCTCGTTCCCACAAATCCCAGTGCCGTTCCCACTATGACCGACGGAATCACCGCATTTAACAGGAACAGAAACGCAATAACTCTTACCGCCCTGATATTTCCCCTTGTGAACGGTCTGCCGCTCTTGAAGATCCTGAAAAAGATAACTGCCGCAACGATAAGTATAACAGCTGCTATCAGGTCGGAAACATAGTTTTTCAGCAGCATTTTCTTTGAAAAAGCATCGGCAGCAGCTCCGACCTCATTCAATAATCCGTATATCCCCGCAGCTCCCGAAAAGAGCGAAGCTATCACGGATATGACCATTATAGCGATACTGCTCTCTTTTATTTTTTCTTCTACTGTTGATTTTATCATATTTATCTCTCCTTTGTTCTTTATAAGGTCTCGTCAGAAAGCTTCTGCAAGTCCTTGCCGTAGCGGAATACCAGTGAAAATGCGTAGAGCACAAGTCCAGCGAACCAGAAAAGGTCTACCCTTATCTCCCTTGCCGCAATGAATATGAATATAATCTTCCCTATTTCCGTTATTATCATGTAAATGCCTAAATTCCGCAGTAAATTGCTTATTTTTCGAGTGAACGGAGTTCTTCTCCTGCCCAGCTCGTTCAGCAGCATAAAAGCCGTGACAAAGCCTGCAATAACGCAGAATATGACCGCTATGACAGCTATTCCGCCGATGATGTTCTCAAACAGGCTGTGCTCCTTTGTATTAATGATGTAGGAGCGCTTTTCCGGGAGCATACCGAAGATATTCAGCGCTCCGTAAGCCACCATAGCTATGAGGCTTATGCGGCTTATACGCTGTATTTTACGCGTAAGCTGTTCTTTATCCATAGACTCACGTCCTTTCTGCTCAGAGAGTTTCATCGGACTCCCTCTGCAATACCGTTCCGTAGCGGAACACCAATGAGAATGCGTAAAGTACAAGTCCCGCCAGCCACAGCATACCTATTTCGACATTCTCATCGCAAATATAAACAAACAGCGCCCTTGTAAGCTCGAATACTATAAGGCTCACGCCCATATTCTTTATAGCCTTGCTGACCTTTTCCGTAAAGGGCGAAGCTCCGCGGCTCATGCCGAATAGAAGCTGCAAGCCGGCAACTATTGTAATAACAAGAGCCGTTATCATGGCGATACTGCACGGAAATGCAGTAAGTATCTTCCAAAGGGCAGGATTTTTTATGCCCTCAACGCCGTTTTCGTAATCATTCCAGCCGTCTATAAAGCCCTGCTTAGCTTCGGGAAACATGGCGTATGCTGCAATTCCGATATATGCTATCAGTCCGACAACGGATATCCTGCTGATATTTTTGATCTTTGATGTTAATTTTGTGTTCTCCATTTTGTTTCACCTCAGAATAATTCTTTTCGGAGATGTTCTCCGTCTGTGAGTATATAATACCATGACTGTTAATGTTTGTCAATATGTTTTTAATGTTTATCGTTAAATATTGTATGTTTAAACATAAATGCAGACAGTTTTCCAGTTGCAGACTGTGCATATTCCACGATAAAAATTTATCGTTTATCATTAAATGGCAAAAGGTAAATTGTGGATTTCAGTCATTTTTCACAGTTTTATTGTAGACAATGAAACGAAAATATGCTATAATATATGCAGGGAACGGCGAAGGCGCCGTTCCATACAAAGTTGAATCAAAACCATGCGAAGCATGATCTTGATCTGAACAGGGAGGAAACCACATGAAAATGACTTTTATCGGCGCTACCCATGAGGTCACGGGCAGCTGCACATATATAGAAGCCTGCGGAAAAAAGTTCCTTGTGGACTTCGGCATGCAGCAGGGAGAGGACATATTCGAGAATGTTCAGATACCGGTTTCTCCGTCGAATATCGACTTCGTTCTGCTTACTCATGCTCATATAGACCATTCCGGTCTGCTGCCGCTGCTGTATTCGGGGGGATTTCAGGGCGAGATACACGCTACGGAAGCTACCTCGAACCTCTGCTCGGTAATGCTGCGTGACAGTGCGCACATACAGGAGTTTGAAGCGGAGTGGCGCAACCGCAAGGCTGCACGCCGCGGCGAGCCCGACTACGAGCCGCTTTATACAATGGAGGACGCTATGGGAGCTATAGAGCTCTTTGTTCCTCACCGCTACGAGCAGGAATTTGAGGTGAGCGAGGGCATAAAGGTGCTTTTCCGCGACGCAGGTCATCTTCTTGGCTCATCGAGCATACTCCTTACCCTCACAGAGGACGGAGTTACAAAAACTATTGCATTCTCGGGCGATATCGGCAATACCGAGCAGCCTCTTATCCGTAATCCACAGCATATCCTTTCGGCAGACTACGTGGTAATGGAGTCTACCTACGGAAACCGTATCCACGACCGTCCCACAGACTATACCGTCTCTCTTGCAAAGGTGCTTCAGGAGACATTCGACCGCGGAGGCAGTGTTATCATACCCTCCTTTGCAGTGGGAAGAACTCAGGAAATGCTGTATTTTATCCGCCATATCAAGTCCGAGGGGCTGGTGAAGAACCACGACGGCTTCCCCGTATATGTGGACAGTCCTCTTGCAAATGAGGCTACAGATATATTCATAAGCAACCGTGAAAGCTGCTACGACGAGGAGGCTCTCTCCTTTGTACGTCAGGGAATTAACCCCATCACCTTTGATGATCTTATCAGGACCGTAAGCAGCGATGATTCACGTGCTATCAACGAGGATACTCGTCCCAAGGTGATCATCTCCGCCAGCGGCATGTGCGAAGCGGGACGTATCAAGCACCACCTCAAGCACAATCTCTGGAAAAAGGAGAATACCATACTTTTCGTTGGCTATCAGGCAAGCAATACCCTCGGCAGAGCCCTTGTTGACGGGGCTAAGCGGGTAAAGCTCTTCGGCGAGACCGTCAGGGTCTTCGCAACTATCACCCAGCTCCCCGGTATCAGCGGCCATGCCGACCTTAACGGACTTCTTGACTGGGCAAAGGCAGTCTCGGGAGTTCAGCGCTTCTTTATCAATCACGGCGAGGCAAGTTCCTCAGAGAGCTTTGCACAGCGCCTCCGCGACGAGCTTGGAGCCGAGGTATATGCTCCGTACAGCGGTGCGGAGTTCGATATCGCCGAAAATGTGATCACCGTGGACGCAGCGCCCATACCGATACCGAAACGCAGGAATACCGCAAACTTCAATATCGCCTACAGCGACCTTGTTGCGGCTTCGGACCGCCTCGCTGCTCTTATCAGGGACTCCGACGGCAGGACGAATGCGGATATGCGTCAGCTCACAGAAGCTATACACAGGCTCTGTGACGATTGGAAGCTGTAATGCGCGTCTGCCCGAAATGCGGCAGCAGAATAGACGATAACGCAGCAAAATGTCCCGTTTGCGAGGAGATAAGCGAGCTCGACCGCCGCTCCTACAAGCGGAACAGCAATATCCTGTATTACACAGCTCTTATAATCACCTCTGTATATGCAATTGTTTGTGCATTCAAAGGAATGGATAACTTCACAAGACTTAAGTCGCAGATATTACACATGGATCACAGCATTCTGGGTATGGTCAGGAATGACCGTACCGTTACCGCAGTTTATTCTGTATTAGTGGATCTGTTGCCCCTCATGCTTATAATCTTCATTGTCGCCCTGGCGGCAAAGGGAAGATGTGATCTGCTGCTACCGTTCCCTGTGGCGGGAATAGCGGCGGAAATTGCTCAGATAGTCAAGGGATACCCTAATTATTCCTATATACTCCGTGAAAAGGTATCCTTTTATTACGGTATCATGGCAATGGATATATTTTCGGCTTTGCTGGTCATAATATTCTTTGCCCTTATGATACGGATGATACTCAAGGACTACACCATATCACAGAGCCGGATGCTGGTGGCTTTCGGTTTTGTCCTTGTGGCTTCACGGGTTATACTTAAGCTTTGTATGGCAGGAGATGCGGAGATACAGAGGTTTGTATCGGATACAAAGTCGTATCTGCTCCTCTCGGCGATCCTGCTCAACGTGAAAAAGCGATTTGTCAACAGTAAGAATATGTGAAAAAGTCCTTAAGCGGGATGAAACGCTTAAGGACTTTTCATTTATTTCACGCCGTAGCGTCCCCGACCATGAGGTCGGAGACGCTACGAATGACCATATTTGGGAGTGAGGTATAGCTGTTTACGATGCTTTGCCGAGAAGCTGCCGCTGGAGCATTACTGCGTCTGCAACTCCAGTCTCGCTGTCGCCGTTGACGTCAGCGTTTGAAAGTGACAGTCCCGAAAGCCTGATATCTTCTGTAAGAGCTTTTCTGTAGCGTATCATGTCGAATACATCGACCTTTCTGTCGCCGTTTACGTCGCCCTTTATTCCGTAGAAGCCGAAGTCCTCAACATTGAAGAGATAGCCGTCCTCGCCCTTGAATACGAGGTAAACGTCGTGTGCTCCCGTACACTGTTCAGTCCTGCAGCTCATGGGCTGATACTCGTCCCAGCCGTCGGTGCCTGGGATATCGCACTTGCCTATGAGGTCTCCGTCGGAGCCGTCTATGCGTATCTCTATAGTACCGCCCTCTGTAGCGCTTGCCGCACTTACGCGGAAGCCTTCTGCACCGCTCTCGAAGTCGAGATTGCGGAAAACTATGTACGAACCGTCGGTAATGTAGCCTATCGCACTGCCGCGCTCGTCGTCCTTGCGTATATCGCCGTACATAAAGTTATAGCCGCTGCCGTTATACTTTTTATATGCAGAGCGGGGAACAGGAGGTTTGTCGTCCTTGCCCCATATCTCCAGCTCGCAGACTGTGGCTCCGCCGTCGTTTGTCTGAGTCGAGGTGAGCATTTCCAGCCTTACGTATCTTGCCGAAACTCCGCTGACATTCCGTCCGCATGAGCTCTTGGTATTGCCGTATACGACTGCGATATCCGCCCAGCTCCTGCCGTCTGTGCTGGCCTGCAGCTTAAAGTCGCGGGGATTGGATGCGATATCGCCGCTTATGCCTGCGAATACGGCGTTCCAGCGCTGTATATCGTAGTTTTCACCGAGGTCTATCTGTATCCATTCGCCGCTGAGACCGTCATTGTGGCTCCATTTTGTATTGCTGCTGCCGTCTGTGACCATTGAAGCGTCTGCGCCCTTTTCAGAGCCCGAAGCCGTTGCTTCTTTGTTGAGAGCAACGTTCTGAAGTACGTTTGCAGAGCTGTCAAGCTGCAATTCGCCGCTGAGTTTGTATTCTTTTCCGGCCTCAGTGTCAAAGCTGACCATAGTGCCGCCGTATCTTACGGTGCATGTGCCGCCTGACTTTGAAAGTATGGAAACCTTTTCGAGTACGCCGTTTTTCCAGCTCATTTCCTTAACCTCGAAGTTTCCGCGTGCGCAGAGACCGTTGGCATGGCCTGTTGACCACTGTTTCGGAAGAGCGGGAAGAAGTGTTATAACGTCGTTGTGGCTTTGGAGCAGCATTTCCGCAATGCCCGATGTGAAGCCGAAGTTTCCGTCTATCTGGAAGGGAGGATGTGCGTCCCACAGATTGTCGTAAAGTCTGCCGTAGTTGTTTACGGGTGATATGAGAAGTTTAACAAGGTTGTATGCGTGAGCGCCGTCCTCAAGTCTTGCCCAGCAGTTGAGCTTCCATGCCTCGGACCAGCCTGTGCCGTCATCGCCTCTGCCGTTGAGTGAGGTGGCAGCTGCCTTTGCTGTGGTGGGGTTGTCCTCGGGAGTTATCTCGAATCCGGGGTAAAGCGCATACATATGGGATATATGACGATGTTTCTCGTTGGGATCGTCCCAGTCCTGAGCCCATTCCTGTATCTGTCCCCATTTGCCTATAGTTTCGGGACGTATAAGTGTGAGCTTTGAGTTGAGCTCTCCGCGGAGAGCAGAGTCCTTACCCAGTATCTCCGATGCCTCGGCAACGTCCTTGAACAGCTCGCGGGCAATGCCGTTGTCCATAGTTATGCTGTGGTCTATGCAAGCGTCGGGGTGAGCGGGAAGATTTATCTCGGGGGAGGTGCTCGGGCTTATGACCGCGTACTCCTGACCGTTTATCCTTGCTGTTGTCATCAGTTCGCTGAGGAACTCTGCGCTGCCCTTGATAACGGGGTAGATATCCGCGAGGTATTCCTCGTCCTGAGTGAAGCGGTAAGCGTCGTAGAGCATATTTGATACCCATGCTCCGCCTGTGGGCCACTGACCCCATGCTCCGTCTATCGCTCCTGTTCTGTTCCATAGGTCGGTGTTATGGTGAAGCACCCAGCCCTTGTCTATGCCGTAGTTGACAACTGCGGTCTCATGGCCTGTTTCCGCCAGTCCCTTTGCCTTCTCTGCAAACGGAGCGAAGCATTCCGCAAGATTCGTGGTGAATGCAGGCCAGTAATTCATTTCGTAGTTTATATTCGTGGTTGCCTTGCTGCCCCATGCGGGGGATGAGTATTTATTCCATATGCCCTGTAGGTTCATCGGCTGTGCGTCACGTGAGGCGCTTATCATAAGGTATCTGCCGTACTGGAAGAGGGTCTTGACCATTTTGGGGTCGTCAGAACGGTTAAAGCCTGCGATTCGCTGAGGAGTGGTCATTCTGCGGACAGCGTCCGTATCTCCGCCGAGATCGACGTCCACGCGCTTGAAGAGCTCCTGATAGTCAGCCTTGTGGTTTTCATAGAGGGTCTCGTATGAGAGCTTTGAGGCTCTCTCGATATCTGCTGCTGCGTCGCCCTTTTCATCGCCGTTGCAGGTCTTGTAGTCCACAAAATTCGTGCGGACCGATGTAAGTATGAGAAGCGAATCAGCGTCGGATACCGTTACCTTGCCGCTGCCGGCGCTTACCCTTCCGCCGTCGGGTATGAACTTGCTGCGTGATGAAAAGTAAACGGCTCCCTGTATCCACAGGTCCTCGCTGCCGTGGCCGTTAGCCACGAGGGTGTCGTTGCCGTCTGTGGTGACTCCGCCGTTGAGCACTCCGTCATAGCCTGCCGTTAGTGATACCGAGTTAGGACTGTCGCAGGTTATACGGGTAACGATGACCTGATCCGGATGACTTACAAAGGATTCGCGGGTGTATTTTTTGCCGTTGAAGGTGTATTCTGTCCTTGATACAGCGTCGTTCATATCGAGCTGACGGGAATAATCTCCCACTCTCTCATGTCCGAAGCTGAGCTTTAAGGCACCCACTTTCTGATACTTGGCCTCGCCGCCGCCTATAAGATAGCGTCCGACGACGCCGTTTGCGTCGTTGTATCTGCCGTTTTTGATGAGGTCCTGTGCCTCCTTGATGTGGGAAGCGCCGCCCTCGCGGTTGTTCGAGCCCGGACCCGAGCTCCATACGGTACATTCGTTGATGTCGATCAGTTCATCGGGGCAATTACCGTATACCATTGCTCCGATACGTCCGTTTCCTATCGGAAGCGCCTTGTAGAATGACTCGTCGTTGTTGAAGGCGTTGTCAGTGTTGACAAAGCCTGCCATGCTGTCATAGCGCAGAACGAGGTCATCGTCGTGCGGATATTCCGCAGCCGTTGCTGTGCAGGCGCTTTTCAGCTGTGCAGAGGGCATTCCGCCTGTAAAGAGCGGCATTGCCATGCAGGCTGACAGGAAAACGGAAATGAGCCTTTTTGTCTTTTTAAGTTTCATTCCTTACCAACTCCCTGATGGATGACCTGCCTGTATATCCCCTAACAGGACAGGTACTGTTGTATCTCTGTATATTAAATATTACCACTGTCGTAACAAAAAGTCAATAAAATATATATAATTTCTACAAAGTCAATACATTTAAGGTGATGATTTTGCGAAAACGATACATTTGACTGCAAAATTTAAGTGAATTTTAAGGGAGAGTGTAAGAAAGTAAACATCAGGCGGCAAATCCCGCCCGTTAAGTGATTGCCATTCACTGATTACTAACCAATAAAAAAGCGGCACTCTCAACGAGTACCGCCTGTGGATCACTGAATGCCGTTTTTCTTGTCGTTTGCGGGATTTGCTGTGAGGCCTGCCGAAACAGTGCTGCCCAGCTTGCTCTTTACTACTTTTATGCTCTGGAGATTCCTTGAATAGTAGCTCTCGGTATCATTGAGCATTTTTGCAACTGAGGCTGCTGCGTTCTGCTGGAGGTTCTTTGAGGCTGTCTGAGCCTTGTTGAGCATATCCAGCGCCTTTTTCTTAGCCTCTGTCACGATAGCCTCTCTTGAAACTATCTGTGCTGCACGCTCCTCTGCCTTTCTTATTATAGACTCGGCATTGAGCTTTGCTTCGTTGAGGATACGCTGGCAGTCGAATTCGATCTTCTTTGCCTCCTTGAGCTCGTGAGGCATGTTGAGGCGGACATCGTTAATGAGTTCTCTCATGCGCTCGCCGTCGATAACCTTTTTGTGCGATACGAAAGGCACCGAACCTGCTTTGTCGAGAAGTTCGTCCATTTCTTCTAAAATCTCATCAATACTCATAGTGATTACCTCTCCTTAATTAGTCTTTGTTTTATATCATCGAGAATTTCGTTGGGAACGAAGTGACTTATATCTCCGCCGAAGTAAGCGATCTGCTTTACAAGGCTCGAGCTGAGATACATATTTTCGGTAGCTGTCGTGAGGAAGACTGTTTCCGCTCCCGCATACAGCTTCTTGTTGGCAAGAGCCATCTGGAACTCATACTCAAAGTCGCTGACAGCACGCAGGCCCTTTACAATGGCGACTGCGCCGACTTCCCTTACGTAATCCGCAAGGAGACCGTCGAGTATGTCTATAACGACGTTGTCAAGGTCTCTTGTGACCTGCTCTATCATAAGCATACGTTCCGTAGCCGTGAAGCTTGGCTGTGCCTTGCCCGCATTTCTGGAAATAAGGACTATCACCTTATCGAAGAGCTTGGAGGCTCTTGTGATGATGTCGAGATGTCCGAGTGTTACGGGGTCGAAGCTTCCGGGGCAAACGGCTATCCTTCTCATTCCTCAGCCACCTCCTCGGACGGTTTGCAGAATATAGTAACATTGATCCTGCCGTAGTGGTAGGTCTTTTTCAGCGTCATACCCTCGGGAGCTGACGGTTCCTCCGCGTCGCTTTCGTACTCGCATATGATAAAGCCGCCGTCGCGCAGCTTTTTAGCTGCGAATGGCAGTATATTCGAGATATGGCTGTGGCGGTAGGGGGGGTCGAGGATAATGATATCGAAGGTCTGAGCGGTGAGCTTGATATAATCGTAGCTGTCACGGTTTATGACCTCAGACTGTCGTTCAAAGCCTGTATTGCGCAGGTTTTCGTTCACGCATCTTATTGAGCGCAGGGAGCTGTCTATAAAAACAGCGTGCTGTGCGCCTCTGCTGAGGGCTTCTATGCCCATCTGACCGCTTCCTGCGAAGAGGTCGAGGACTCTTGCTCCCTCGAGCTCGAACTGAACGGCTGAAAAGATGCCTTCCTTGACTTTATCGGCTGTAGGCCTTACATCGAGACCTTCGGGCGCGACAAGCTTGCGGCCTCTTGCAATGCCTGTGATAACTCTCATGTTTTAGTGCTCCGAAGCCGCAGAGTATACTGCGGTTTCCGCATTTACGGTATACGGATACCGAATTATATACACTATATTATATATTATTTTTGCGGACTTGTCTATATTATTTCTTTAAAATAGGCGATTTTGACTAAAAAAGGCTGTTTTTAATTGTCTATCATATACACATATTCAAAATTAACTGGTTTGCCGCTGAGCCTGAAAAGCTGAGAGTTCAGGCGGACGCTTTGCACACATTAGTTTGAATGCAACTTTCAACTCTCAAATCTCAATTTCTGAAAAAATGCTTGGCAATTAAAAAAAACACTTGACAAGCGTGTATATAAATGCTATAATGTGTATAACGTATATATACATTATGAGGTGGACTATGGATATTATTATCAGCAACTCATCGGGTGAGCCTATCTATCAGCAGATATCTTCTCAGATAAAGACGCTTATCCTGAACGGCGCGCTGAAAGCAGGGGACGCTCTGCCTTCAATGCGCACACTTGCACAGCAGCTCCGCATAAGCGTTATCACTACCAAACGCGCTTATGAGGATCTGGAACGCGACGGCTTCATCGAGTCTTATACAGGCAAGGGCAGCTTTGTCAAGGGGCAGAACACCGAGCTTCTTCGCGAGGAGTACCTGCGTCAGACAGAGGCTCTCCTCGCTCAGGTCTGCGACAAGGCAAGACAGTGCGAGCTCAGTCTCGACGAGCTGAAAGAAATGCTTGATCTCATTTACGGAGGGGAAGAAAAATGAATGAATATGAAAATGCTATTGAAATTAAGGAACTGACCAAAAGGTACGATGGCTTTACTCTCGACAAAGTCAGCTTTAATGTGCCGAAGGGCAGTATTATGGGATTTATTGGTCAGAACGGCGCAGGAAAGACCACTACTATCAACGCCCTGCTCAATATCGTGAAAAAGGACGAGGGCGAGATCCGTCTCCTCGGTCTTGACAGCGAAAAGAACGAATACGAGGCAAAAAAGCAGATAGCTGCGGTATTTGACGAGCTGCCCTTTGACGACAGACTCAATGCCATAGCTTTAGATAAGATACTCCGCGAGATATTCGAGGAGTGGAGCACGGATACCTTTTTCGGCTATCTTGACCGCTTTGCACTGCCGAGGAAGAAGAAATTCGGCAAGTTCTCCAAGGGCATGAAGATGAAATTGCAGATAGCATCCGCACTTTCACACAATGCGAAACTTCTCATAATGGACGAGGCAACAACTGGTCTCGATCCCGTTGTGCGTAACGAGATACTGGATATATTCCTTGAGTATCTCCAAAACGAGGAGCATTCCATACTCATGTCCTCGCATATCACCTCTGACCTTGACAAAATTGCCGACTGCGTTACCTTTATCGATAAGGGAAAGGTGCTTGTAAGCGGCTTCAAGGACGATATCCTTGACAGCCACGGAATACTCAAATGCACTAAGGACGACTATAAGGACATAGATCCCGGGGATATCGTGAGCGCCCGCCTTTCCGACTTCGGCGCAGAGGTAATGGTGTCCGACAAGGCGGCTTGCAGCCGCAAATACTCTGGTGCGGTAATAGATAATGTGTCCCTTGAGGACATAATGCTTTACTATGTAAACCGCAGCAAAAGGGAGTGGAGATGAATGAAAGGTCTTATCTATCGTGAATTTTATCTTATCCGCAAAACCATAGTGCTTACGCTGCTTGTTTATTTCGTTTTTGTTGCCATGATGTCCCTTGTTTGCATAAGCACCTATGCAGGCAACCTCAGAGACGAGAAGGGGGTTATAGAAGCCTTCTATCCACAGGCATACTTCTATGCGGCGTGTATCGCCCTGGCCGGTATGGGCTACGGACATAACGATATAATCCAGAAGGACTATCAGTCCCGCTGGCAGCTCTATTCCTATACTTTTCCTGTAAGCGACAGGAAGATAATCGCTTCAAAGTTCACAGTGCGCGGAATACTGCTGCTTGCAGGGCTTGTGCTCGCCCTGATAGCAGAGGTGATAATAGCTGCTGCGGCGAAAATGCCCGTAAGTTCTTCACATATCAAGAATATCCTCATTCTCGGAGCTGTTATGACTGTAGGCTTTTCAGAGATACCTCTTATGCTCCGCTTTAAGAATCAGAACAAGGCAGTGACTATCACACTGCTCGCGTGTGCGCCGATTCTGGCGGCTGTATTTTATTTCGGCTGGAAATTCGTGAAGTTCTGCATGGCTGAAGCAACAAGACTTTACGGAGAGGTGACAGACGAGGCTATGGCGAAGGTATTTGCGCCCTATTTTGAAAAAGCACGGAATATAGGATTTATCGTCGCTCCTTTCTTTGTGGTCGGCGCAGTGACGCTGTTCTATGTGTGGTCGCTTAAGGAGTACAGAAGGAGGCGTTACTGATGACGGGATATCTTTATAAGGAATTCAAACTCAATATCCGCCTTGTGCTTATTTTTCTGCTGACATACCTGTTCTTTTCCGCATGCCCGATCTTTGCGGTATCTGAATCAAAAGACGATGATACTATAGGACAAGCATTGACAATGATACTGGGAGTGTTCTGCATTTTCACATTTATCTCTGCGGGATGCATACAGAGCGGAGTTTTCAACGGCGATGACAGAAAGAAGTGGGTTTACTTCGTTACTTCGACCCCATCGGGGATAAAGGGACAGATAGGCGCAAAGTACCTGTTCACTATGCTGTTTGTCATGTTTGTCGTAACCCTTGAAACGCTGAAATTGGCACTTGCCGAGGAGATCACCGGACAGACGAGCGGACTTTCCGTGCTTATTGCGTCGATGTTCTATGTGCAGCTGTTTATGAGAGCCGTGGAGTATCCGCTGATAGTGCGCTTCGGGGCGAAGATGGGAAGCATGGTGAAGATAACGGCGGTATGCGTTATCATACTTGGCGTCATAATCTATGCGCTTTTCGGCGATACATCCGTTTTTGCAAGCATGGATACCTTCTGGGAAAGAATGTTTGCCTTTGTGGAAAATCCTGACAAGCTGAAAAAACTGCTGCTGTGGACAGGCATAGGCGCGCTGGCAGTGCTGCCGCTGTACTACATTTCCTACAGGATATCCGTGATGCTGTACCTGAAAGGAGCTGAGAACTATGCCAAGTAAGAAGAAAACCATCCTTCGTATACTTATATACCTTGTACTGGCTTTCGCTCCTGCTTTTGCAATAGAGCTGATATTCCCGGACAAGCAGGGCGGCGTGACCAACGCATTCTGGGGAGCTACATTAATGTTCTATCCTGCCATAGCTTCGATCATAACGCGGCTTGTGACGAAAGAGGGATTCCGCGACGCAATGCTGGGCTTCGGTAAAAGAGGCAGCGCAAAGTACTATGCGGTGGCTGTTCTTTATCCGCTGGTGCTTCCTTTCGTGGGGGCGGCGATACTTCACCTGTTCATCGTGAAGAACGGAAGTGTCTCCGACAGCGCTTTCGGCAGCGATGTTGTAATGGGGGTCGCTTCACTGCTGATAGGCCTTGTCTCAGGCATTGCAACGCTGTTCCATGGTCTCGGCGAGGAGCTTGGCTGGAGAGGATATCTTACGCCGAAACTTGAACAGCTCATGCCAACACCTGCGGCTGTAGTTGTCACAGGTATCATCTGGGCGCTGTGGCACGGTCCTCTCCTTGCCTACGGCTACAACTTCGGCAGGGACTATGACTTTTTCCCCTACGGCGGCTTTATCGCCATGATAGTTATGTGCATATTCTGGTCGGCGCTTCTGACATGGCTCACAAAGCGGACGGGCTCGGTATATCCCGCGGCGCTGTGCCATATGCTGATTGATACTGTCGCGGTATTCCTGCTCTTTGCATATAATGCTGAGGGGGAGCTCTTTGAGTTCGCTGTTCCGGAGTTCTGGGCGAAGATACTTGCGCTGTTCCCGATGATAATCGTAAGCGGAAGCGTCTGCATGATCCTGCTTTGCAAGAAAAATAAACAGGAAAAAACGGTTTGATAATTAATGGGGTAAATATTTTTTGTTGTGATCAAATGCGCCGCCGATGACGGCGCATTTGAATTCGCTTCAAAAATTTTTGTGCTTATTTGCGGCTAATTTCTGCGGTTTCTTAGAAAAAACAAAAAAATCTTGAAAAAAATTCAAAAAAACGCTTGACAAACCTGAGATACTGTGATATAATTATTTTCGTCGCCGAGGATACGGCGTCTGCGAAGTGGGGGTTTAGCTCAGCTGGGAGAGCATCTGCCTTACAAGTAGAGGGTCACAGGTTCGAGCCCTGTAGTCCCCATAAGTCAGATGTGTGCTGAACTTCTGCACACTC
>DBXO01000026.1 GCA_002309635.1 Ruminococcus flavefaciens
TTACACAGAATTTGGGATTGACTCTAGCCCGTGTTCTCCCCTGTCTTGTTCAAGACTATCCATGCGCTGTTGACCGTCAAGAACATATTGAACCATGTCCCCTGATGGAGTATCAGGAAAATTCATTTCTCCTATATTACGAACACTTCTCAATCTTTCATTAGTTTTCCAGATAATAAATGAACCAATAGGATACCCTTTTAGAATACTATCAAGAAGTCCTGCTGTTTCATCAATATCCCAAACAAATTTACGCTGGAACTGAGGGATTTTGATGCTTCCTTGTTCGATTTTCGTTATAAGGCTCAGATAGTTTAATGAGTCAGGTTTTGGTTGATAAATATATTCTTTCTCTGGCATAATATTCTCCCCTTAAAAGATAATTTAATATTTTCATTTATTGCTTATCTAAATATGCTTTAAGTTTTTCAGGCGACATATCCAAAAGGCGTTCATCATTATCAACTTGCTCTTCTAAATTATGGCCATCAACATATTCCAGATACTCTTTTCGAGTCATGCCAATATTTCTTTTACAATATTCGCAAAAAGCATCATAGCATTTGACTTTTTTTGCCGTTTTTAAAAATTCTGAGGCTTCTGAGATTGAATCAACACCAAAATATTTACTTAGAATATTATAAATATCAAGTTCTTTAACTTTCAAATCTAAAAAAGCCATGACTGCTGCTTCAACATCACGTTTCCTTTGAGAGGTTCTTCCGATATCGTATCCCTCATTGAAAAGATCGTCTTCATGGTGTTGTTTAGCTTCCACAACTGCATCGAGTGCTGTATTAGCAAGCCAGTTGCCAGCCTGAACAGCTTTATCAGCAATTTTCTTCTTATCCATCTATGCTCCTCCCGTACTTCTCCTCAAAGAACCTCCACGCTGTTTCGTAGTCCTGTTCACGGTCGCACTTATCGAACGGTGCAACGTACTCGATAGTACGCTTTACAGGGCCGCCGGGCATCGTATCGTCCTCGATCTCTCTTGTGAATACCATTCCGTCCATAGCACCCTTGACGTTGCCTTCCCACTCCTTGCGGTCGAAACCTACGCCTGTAAGAGCATTGTTCTTTGCAAATACAATTCTACCATTCGCATCATAAAAGGTCTCTTGTTCATGCTGTTGAAGAATTGAAAATTGAACCCTGTAAATGGCAATAAGGTGTTCTAATGATAATCCTAATAACATTGCAACAAGAACGTCTATCTCTACGCCTGCTTGTCTACGTTCATAATCTGTCCTTAATGAGTTATTGTGTTTCCATTCCTTAGTTAAAGAGGAGAATCTCCGATGTTCTTAAATGCTTGTTCTTCCTTTTCAACGAGAATCCTGATAATACGCATATCGCCCTTGATTCGCTCATTCTTACTTGAAATCATCATATAGCGAATGTCAGGACGCTTTTCCTGACCATAACGGTCAATTCTTCCGTTCCTCTGCTGGAATACCATAAGTGACCACGGAATATCAAAATGGATAAGACGATGGCTGAGATAATGAAGGTTAAGACCTTCCGATGCCACATCAGAAGCAACAAGTATTCTGACAGGAGCTTCGGTTCTGCCAAATTCCTCGACTACACGCTGCTGTTCCATATCGGTCATACCGCCTGAAATCTCAACAATCTGCTTGTCACTCATGTGGAGATCTTCTCTGAGCTGCTTTGCAAGGAACTTCATTGTTTCAATTCGCTCGGTGAAAATAACAATACGGTCATCAACCGTTTGGGGATTCCAGTTATACTCCTTGCTCCTGAGAAGTTCAAGAAGTGAAGTGTATCTCGAAAAATCGTGAGGTGCAACCAACGCAAGAGCATCTCGGAGTTCTTCAAGCAAGGCAATATCCTTGATTTCTCCGTTTGGATACTTATGATGGAGCTTTTTGAGCCTTTCCTCTACGCTTTTCAGGCAGGCTTTCGGACTTGAAAAAAGTGATTTTTCAAGCGAGGTCTTGAACAACTGCCCTGTTCCTTTAGGCTTGTTTGTGTCCATTTCAAGCTGCATATGAGCGAATATATCAAAGACAGCTTCTTCCTTCGGGCTTGCTTCGCAGCTTACAAGGTTTACAGTTCTTTCAAGGTACTTACCGCCCATTTGGTCTTTAACGTCTTTTTTGAACCTTCTGATACACAATCCCTTAACTTCGTCCTTAGTGTATTCTTCGGGATTTGCAATAGCAGTAGGATCAAGCATATTCATAAGAGAAGCAAAGCTCTTTGCTCGTCCGTCATGCGGTGTAGCAGAAAGCATAATCATCGTATCAGAACGGTCTTTCAGGATATTTGCAAGTCTTGAACGCTGAGAATCTTTGCTACCACGTTCTGCAACTCCCTGTGCTTCATCAATCACGATAATGTCCCAATAAGCGTTTTCAAGGTGTGTGCGGTATTCTACATCACGTTTGATCGTGTCAATAGAGACAATAACCTTATCATAGTAGAAGAACGGGTTATAGTTAGATGGGAGCGAAGCCCTTATCTTCTGTATCTTATGAGAGTCAAGACGAACAAGAGGAATGGTGAAGCGATTCCACATTTCCTTCTGAAACTGTGTCATCATGCTTTTAGAGGTAACAACAAGTATTCTCTTACCCTTGCCACGAATAATAAGCTCGGACATTAGTATTCCGGCTTCTAGCGTTTTACCAAGGCCAACCGTATCAGCTACAAGTATTCTGCAGCGAGTACGGTTCAATGAAATCTTAGTCGGTTCAAGCTGAAACGGCATTAAGTCCATTGCAGCTCTATGACCGATATGGATATTCTTATCTGTCGGGTTCTTCTGTCTCCACTGACTTTCAAGATAGAGAAGTGATTTTGTGTATTTGGGCGATTCGTCTTTGACGAGCTTGACTTTGGTAGGATTAACTGCTTCAATCTCCTCAAGATCAGTAAGAAATATAGCCTCCTTGTCTTTTACTAATGGAGAGATTCCAATGCAATTCAAAGCTTGTTCACCTATCTCGTTTGTATCTATTTTCTTTATCATCCATTCTTCATCACGAATGATAAGTCTCATTCCGGGAGCGTATTTTATCTCAGGAGAATCTTTTATCATAATAATTTCCTCTCTTGTTTTATAAGTAATACATTAATAAGGATATATTAAAATAATTATAGCATATTTCAACAAACTATACAATAGAAAAAACACGGTTTAATTGAACTTTTTGATAAAATGTATTATTATATAACGAAGTGCAAAATAAAAAATAGGTTGTTGACGAATAATCAACAACCCGATTTTTCTATATGTATCATATTTTATGTGGTATACTATCTAATAAACAAAAAATAATTTTAAAACTATTGACTTTCCCATTGTGCTGTGATATAATGGAAATGTACTTAATAAAAAAGCACCTCGCAGGGAGTATTAGGACGGCAATCCCAACACTCCCGATAATCAGACCGATGCTACTAACATCAGACTGACTTAGCAAGATGGCTATTTTGCGTGTATAATTATACACGCTTATTATAGTGTTGTCAAGCCTTTCAGTGATTGTTTCGTCGCATCTACTGAAAGGCTTGCTTTTATATGTACATGGATAATGTAGCTTGATAATTGAATATAGAGATTTGAAGTCGAAATTTGCTGCGTTCTACTTTACCTTAGTCAAAGCCGAACGGCAATGAGGTTAGGCGGAGGAATGAGCCATGATGTGAGCCTGTTTAGCAGAACTAAATCAACTCCTGTGTTTGTAAGGATAAGGCAGTATTCCATTCGTTGCTACAAGTAACAACGTAAAGGTATCACGAGCCATAAGAATGTAAGCAATACGAAAGCGTGATGTGAAATAGCGTAAACGCTTATCGAAAACAAACAACAGCTGTCAAATCAGTATATAATTGGAAATAAAAAAAGGCGAAAACTCATGTTATCGCCCTTTTATTGAACTGGTTGGGGTGGAAGGATTTGAACCCTCGAAATAACGGAGTCAGAGTCCGCTGCCTTACCACTTGGCGACACCCCAATATGCAACTGAATTATTCAGCTTTATTATTATATCACCTTTGCTTGCATTTGTCAATAAGATGATACATATTTTTATTTTTTAACTATTTTGTTATTGCAGGAACGCTCCATTTTTTTGGAGCGTTCCTGCTTTATAACACATTTTCTTTCTTTTGAACTACCTTTATATCAACGCCGAGTTATCTCAGCGGTAAAGCCTCTGTGCCTCCATAGCAAGCTGTATCAGTTCTTCTGTCTTTTTATTTCCGTCAACGCGACTTGCGCTGCTTATGACGTGATCAAAGCTTGAGTTCCCTTTCATATCGGAATTCCTGAGCAGCATTGCAAACTCTGCCGCAGCAGACGCAACTACCATTGAATCCGACGGAGCCTTATTATACTTTTCCATTCCGAAAAGCTGAGAATCATATATTTCTCCGTCGCTGCCCACGGGCTTGTACGCTATTGAAAGCTTGCAAAGCTCGCTTCTGCCGTTATCCTCCTCAGGGATATTCTCATGCTCTGAAGCAAATTCAAGCTGAATGCCTCTGTAGGTCTCGCGGCTGTCTGCAAGCTGAACCTCATAAAGAGCCGTTACGCTGTGACCCGCGCCTACTTCTCCTGCGTCCTTTTCATCGTTAAAGAAGTCCTCAGCCTCCATAAGTCTGTTATCGTAGCCGATAAGACGGTAATTCTTTATCATAGAAGGATTGAACTCAACCTGTATCTTCACGTCATTGGCGATGGTATAAAGAGTTCCTGCCATTTCCTCATTGAGTACCCTGTAAGCCTCATCAACAGAATCGATATAGCTGTAGTTGCCGTTTCCGTTATCTGCAAGAGCTTCGAGCTTGTTGTCCTTGTAGTTGTCTGTTCCGAAGCCCAGTACCGAAAGATATATGCCGTTGTCGCGCTTGGACTCGATAAGCTTTGTGAGCTCCTTCTCTGAACATTTGCCGATATTCAGATCGCCGTCAGTAGCAAGGATAACACGGTTGTTTCCACCCTTGATAAAGTATTTTTCAGCAAGCTTGTATGCCTTTTCGATACCGCCCTCGCCGTTTGTGCCGCCCGAGGCTGTGATAGAGTAGAGAGCCTCGAGTATTTCGTCCTTTTCACGGCCGAACGCACCCTCGATACGTGTATCTGTACTTCCCGCATATGTAACTATGGAAACGCGGTCGTCCCCGGTAAGTTTTTCCGAAAGCATAGAAAATGCCGACTGTACCAGAGGCAGCTTATCGTAAGAAGCCATGGAGCCCGATGAATCTATCAGAAAAACAAGGTTCGACGGAGGCGTTTCTTCCTCTGCAAGACGCTTTCCCTGTATGCCTATCATCATGAGCTTGTTTGCGGGATTCCACGGACAGTCCGCAAGCTCAACATAGTCACCGAACAGCATTCCCTCATCGGGGTCCGGATAATCGTAATCAAAGTAGTTTATGAACTCCTCCGCACGTACTGCATCCTCGGGCACTATAACACCGTCCTCGATAAGTCTGCGGACGTTTGTATACGAAGCTGTATCAACATCAACTGAGAAAGTCGAGAGAGGTTCCTTTCTCGGATCCCTGAATCCCGCCTCAGTGTACGCCTTATACTCCTCGTCCGGAGATACTGTACCGGGATATTCGCGGTAGTCGCTGTAATCGTCGCAAGACTCAGCTTTTTCATTGTCTGAGCTGTCGTTCTTCGGTGCTTCGGCTATAGTATTGTTTTTTCTGTGCTCGTCCTTTCTGTAGGTTCCGCCGTCGTTTTTACCGCTCATATCAGCGCCGCAGCTGCACATCGCACTCATCATCAAAACACATGCAGAAGCCAGTGCTGCTCCCTTTTTAAAGCTGTTACTCATAAAAAAGCCTCCTTTATAGTCCCACGGGACCTTGATAAACGTGATACGGTAAGCTTTGCCGTATCCTTTTCTGTACTCTTATTATACCCCTTTCCCGCTATACTTTACAACAACAGGACTATTTCAATTTCTATACGATTCAATGGCTTTTTTCTTAGCAAAAGGTTTCATTTCCTTACAATTCATTGACAATATTACAGCCTGACTGCATAGGGACGTTGTTTTACATTCCTTAGCTGTCATATGAATTATGAATTTCTCATCTCTCAGCTCTTGATTCTTCCTATTATAAAGAGCTAAAAAAATGAAAAAATTTCCGCACAGGTCTTTTCAAGCATTGATAAATGTGATATAATGTATATATCAGTTTATCAAAAGCTGTTTTTAAAGGGGAATTCTGAAAAAAGTGCACATTATCAGCACTTTTGATACTATAGCGTATATGGAGATCTTTTTATGAAAACTAATTCTTATAATTCCGCAAAACAGGCAGCGCTCAAGCGCTATTTCAGCCGCATGAACGATATGCAGCAGGAGGCTGTTTTCACAGTCAACGGGCCCGTTCTCGTTCTTGCAGGTGCTGGAAGCGGCAAGACCACGGTCATCGTAAACCGTATAGCGAATATGATAAACTTCGGCAACGCCTACTTTGACACAGAGCGGGAGGGCAGCAAGGAGGATACAGACTTCCTTAACGACTATGCCGGGGGTAAAACAGACGACTTTGACACCCTCAGGGATATTGTGGCAGTTGACCCTATCCGTCCGTGGAATATACTCGCCATAACCTTTACCAACAAGGCTGCGGGAGAGCTCAAGGAAAGACTTTCCGCCATGCTCGGCGAGGAAGCTATGAATATCAACGCCTCCACCTTCCATTCTGCATGCGTAAGGATTCTCAGGAGCGAGATAGAGGCTCTCGGCTACGGCAGGGACTTTACTATATACGATTCCGACGACAGCCAGCGCATGATAAAAAACGTTATGACAGAGCTTGACGTATCGGAGAAGCAGCTTGCGCCAAAGGCTGTACTCAGCGAGATAAGCGTTGCCAAGGACAAGATGATAACTCCTGCGGAGCTCCGTGCAGAGGCAGGTCAGGATTACCGCAGAAAAATGATAGCAAAGCTCTACGCTCTTTATCAGGAGCGTATGAAAGCCGCAAATGCTCTTGATTTCGATGATATACTCGTACTTGCGGTAGAGCTGTTCGAGCAGTTCCCCGAGGTGCTCGAAAAGTACCGCAGCCGCTATAAATACATCATGGTTGACGAGTATCAGGACACCAACCACGTACAGTTCAGACTGGTATCCCTGCTTTCCCAGGGACACAGGAACCTCTGTGTAGTGGGCGACGACGACCAGAGCATATACAAATTCCGCGGCGCGAATATAGAGAATATTCTCGGCTTTGAAAATCAGTTCGAAGGTGCAAAGGTCATACGTCTCGAACAGAATTACCGCTCCACACAGACTATCCTCGACGCAGCGAACTCGGTGATAAGCCACAACAACGGCAGAAAGCCCAAGACGCTGTGGACTGCTGGCGAAAAAGGCGACAAGGTGTACTGGTACAAGGCAGTTGACGAGACCGACGAAGCTCTTTTCATAGCCAATACCATACTCGACAAATACAAGGAGACAGGACGCTATTCCGACAATGCAGTCCTCTACCGCATGAACGCTCAGTCAAACTCCATCGAGCGAATGCTTGTTAAATGCGGCATACCCTACCGCGTTTACGGCGGCATGAGATTCTACGACCGCAAGGAAATAAAGGATGTCACCTCCTATCTCAGCTTCATAAACAACCATAACGATATGCTCCGCTTCCGCCGTATAATCAACGAGCCCAAGCGCGGTATAGGTGATTCGACGCTGACTGTCATCGAGGACATCAGCCGCGACCTCAAGATATCACCATTTGAGGTACTGAAGAACTGCGACGAGTACGCTCCCCTTTCCAAGAAGACCTCGGCTCTCAAGAGCGCATATCAGATGTTTGAGATGCTCACCGAGAAGTCGGAGGAGCTCCCTCTCGACGAGTTACTCGACCTGCTCCTTGACAAGACAGGCTACCTCGACAGCTTAAAGGCACTCGAAAACGGCGACGTAAAGATAGAGAACGTACAGGAGCTCCGCACCTCCATAGTCCAGTACATGGAACAGGCGGATGAGCCATCGCTGGGCGGTTTCCTTGAAGAAGTTGCCCTCTACACAGAAGCTGACCGCGACGACGGCACTGAAGACAAGGTGACTCTTATGACTGTACACTCCGCAAAGGGACTGGAGTACGAAAACATATTCGTTGCAGGCATGGACGACGGAATCTTCCCGAGCTCACGCTCGTTTGACAGCGAAGATGATATGGAGGAGGAAAGACGACTTGCATACGTTGCGATAACCCGTGCAAAGAAGCATCTTTACCTCACCAACGCAAGACAGCGTATGCTTTTCGGCCAGACGCAGCACAATGTAACCTCCCGCTTCATGAAGGAGATAGGCAGCGAGCTCGTTGAAAAACATGACAACGCCGCAGCAATGAAACAGCAGATGGAGGAGAGCGACAACTCCGTCACCGAGGTGCGCTCGGCAACTCTCCAGCAGCAGCTTGCAAGAAGCAAGAAAACTGCCGCAGGAGCTGCAAAGGAAACTGTTGCATATACCGCAGGCGAAAAGGTATCGCACAGTATATTCGGCGAGGGAGTAATAGTCTCCGTAAAGCCAATGGCAAACGATTCCATGCTTGAAATAGCCTTTGACAAGGTTGGCACAAAGAAGATAATGGCAAATTACGCAAAGCTGAAAAAGCTCTGATAAACTCTCAAGGAAAAGAGGCATATTCTTATGAGAAAGACCAAGATAGTATGCACTATAGGCCCTGCTACAGACGACGAGAACATAATGCGCGAGCTCATGCTGGCAGGCATGAACGTAGCACGATTCAACTTCTCTCACGGTGATTACGAGACGCATGAAAAGCGCTTTCACGTTATAGAAAGGCTCAGGAAAGAACTGGATATGCCTATCGCAACACTTCTCGATACAAAGGGACCCGAGATAAGGCTGGGAAGATTCGTGGACGACAAGCCTGTTGAAATACACGACGGCGATACGTACACTCTTACTACAGAGGATGTGCTCTGCGATGACAAGAGAGGCAGCATAAGCTTCAAGAAGCTTCCCCGCGACGTGAGCATGGGTACGAGGATACTCATAAATGACGGAGTTATCGAGCTCCTTGCGGAAAAGGTAACGACCACGGATATAGTCTGCCGCGTAGTTCACGGCGGTACCCTCTCAAACAACAAGGGAATAAACGTCCCCGGAGTAAAGCTCTCCATGCCCTATCTCAGCGAAAGAGACATGGACGACCTTGAATTCGGCTCAAAAATGGGCTTCGACTTCATTGCCGCAAGCTTTGTCCGCACAGCAGCGGATATCAACTACCTCAGGAAGTTCACACAGAGCCTCGGCTGGTTTGACGTAAGGATAATCGCAAAAATAGAGAATACCGACGGCGTTGAGAACATAGACGAGATACTCGAAGCCGCTGACGGTATCATGGTTGCCCGCGGAGATATGGGCGTAGAGATACCCTTCGAGCAGATACCCGCTATACAGAAGTCTCTTATCAAAAAGGGCTACAATGCAGGAAAGCAGGTCATCACGGCTACACAGATGCTTGAATCCATGATAACCAACCCCCGCCCCACACGTGCGGAAATAACAGATGTTGCAAACGCACTTTACGACGGCACCAGCGCTATCATGCTGTCGGGCGAGACCGCCGCAGGTGCTTTCCCTGTCGAAGCAGTAAAGACCATGGCTCTCATAGCAGAGACCACTGAGAACAATATCAATTACAAGGCCCGCTTCTCCTCGCGCCGTGCCGAGCAGAACGGAAGCGTTGCAGAGGCCATTGCCCACGCAACGGTTACCACTGCACACGACCTTAACGCAAGGGCTATAATCACTGTATCTCTCGGCGGACAGACTGCGAGACTTATCTCAAAGTACCGTCCGAGCTGTCCCATAATCAGCTGCACCATGAGTGAGGTGGTATGCCGTCAGATGAACATGAGCTGGGGAGTTATCCCGTTCATAATAGATGAAAAGACCAGTACGGACGATCTGTTTGCCGCCGCAGTTGAAGCTGCCGAGTCACACAGACTTGTTGAGGACGGCGACCTTGTGGCCATTACCGCAGGCGTTCCACTCGGCGTATCGGGAACCACTAATCTTATGAAAGTCGAGAAAATAGGCAAATAACATGATAACCATAACGACCGAACGGCTCATACTCCGTCCGCTGACACTTGACGACGCAGAAGCTGCCTTTGAGTGGACAGGCGACGAGCGTGTGGCGAAGTACATGATATACTCCACCCATGAGAGCGTGGAGACCACAAAAGAGTGGCTGAGAAGTATCAAGCCCTCCGAGAATGTTTTCGGCTTTGTACGCAGAAGCGACGGTATGCTCATAGGCTCGGGCGGAATAAATCTCAAAGAGGACGGCTTCTGGGAGTTCGGCTACAATTTCCGCTATGACTGCTGGGGACAGGGCTATGCTACAGAGGCTTCAATGGCTATGATAGAATATGTACGCAGCAAGTACGGGAATATTCGCCTGAGAGCCGAATGTGCCGCAGAGAACACAGCCTCTGCACACGTAATTGAAAAGTGCGGACTTGTTTTCAAGGAATACGGCGAGTACAAAAGCTACGACGGTTTAAAGACTTTTAAGGCAAAAATATTTGAGCTTTGAACCAATCACTGACAACTTCAATGAAAGAGGTATCTACAATGATAAAACACATCGTTATGTTCAAATTAAAGGACGCTGACGGAAGGAGCGAGTACGAAAACGCTCTCGAAGCAAAGAAACGCTTCGACAACGTCATCGCAAACGTTAAGGAGCTGAAAAAGGGAGAGGTAGTCATCAACTCCAGGGAGGCTCCCGAGAGCAACTACACCATCTCGCTTCTCTGCGACTTCGAGACTATCGCAGACCTGAACGCATACCAGGTACACCCTGCACATCTTGAGTTCGGCAAGTTCATAGGTACCGTAAAGACCGACAGAGCCTGCATAGACTACGAATACTGATTTACTTTCTCCTGTCGCGCGGCGGGAGAATTGCATATATACAAAAATCCCAACGGGAGGAAGAAAACATGGTAAACGCAAAAGGAAAATGGGCGCTCATCACGGGCGCGAGCCGTGGAATCGGATATCTTTCCGCAATATTCATGGCTAAGCAGGGCTGCAATCTCGTTCTCCACAGCAGAACGGAGGAGCACTGTGCAAAGGTACTCAGCGAGGTAAAGGCGCTGGGCGTTGACGCTTACATTGTGACAGCAGAGCTTTCGGACATGGAACAGGTAGAGAAAATGTGCCGCACGATAGACGAAAAGGGCACAAAGCTTGACATAATCCTCAACAACGCAGGACTTCAGATAGCCTACAGAACGGACTATCTTGCAACTCCCGCCTCAGACTATGACATAAGCTTCAGAATAAACACCACCGCACCGATGATGATATGCTATCATTTCCTTCCGCAGATGAAGGAGCGCGGCTTCGGACGCATAGTCAATACCACAAGCGGTATCGACCTTGAACCCGAGCAGGCAGGCTACTCCGCAGCCAAGGCAGCACTCAACAAGGTTACACGCGACCTCGGCAAGAATTACGAGGGCACGGACGTTACCCTCAGCCTTACAGACCCGGGCTGGTGCAGGACAGACCTTGGGGGTCCAAACGCTCCCAACTCCCCGGAAAGCGCACTTCCGGGCGTACTGGTGGGAGCCTTCATCGACGACAAGAAATGCGGACGTATCTTCTCGGCACAGGAGTTTACTGGCATGACACTTGAGGACGCCGTTGCAAAGGCTGAAAAGCAGGCAGGGGTGTATTAAAGAACACTATGCAGGGCGGCAATGCCGCCCGTGCGTTCTGATACGATACACATTTTTCATTTGCAGGAGCAGGTTCCGCTCGCCCGCAATAAAAAAGCTGTCAGTATTTCTGACATTATAATTAAGGAGAAACCATGAACATCGAAGAATGTATGAGCTTCATAAATTCCTACACCAAATCCGGCGGCAGGATAACCGACCTCTCCCGTGCAAGGGAGCTGATGAAGCGAGTTGGCGACCCGCAGGAGCGACTCAAATTCGTTCATATCGCAGGCACCAACGGAAAGGGCTCAACCCTTGAATATATCGCAAACGCCTTGCAGTATGCGGGATATAAGACGGGAAAGTTCACATCTCCCTTTGTGCTGCGCTATACGGACAGGATACGCATAAACGATGACGAGATCGACGAGGCCTCCCTCTGCGGGCTTGCACAGTTCGTAAAGGAGCGCATTGACGACAAGGCGTACTCACAGTTCGAGATAACAATGGCCATAGCCATGCTGTGGTACGAGCGCGAGAAGTGTGATGTAGTCGTCCTTGAAACAGGCATAGGCGGAACCCTCGACTCTACAAACATAATACCTCCTCCCCTCCTTTCGGTGATAACATCCATATCCCTCGATCACACAGCGCTTCTCGGCGAGACCGTAGAGGAGATAGCCTCCCACAAGGCTGGCATAATAAAGAACGGCTCGGCAGTGATACTATCCGATGACAACCCCGAAAGCGTCCGCGAGCTCATACGCAGGACCGCAGAGGAAACAGGCGCTGAGCTCATACCTCTTGAACCATGCAAGCCCTCCCCCGACGGCGGACTTTTCTCCCCCTTCATCTACAGAGGAATAACCCTGACTCCCGCAATGGCGGGCATACATCAGAAGTACAACGCTCAGACAGCCATAACCGCCTGCATATATCTCCGCAGCAAGGGCTTTTCCATAAGCGAAAGCGCCATAATCAGGTCTGTGGAGACCACGCAGGTACGCGCAAGAGTGCAGTACATAGACGGCGTGCCCCCCGTGATAGTTGACGGAGGTCACAATCCTGCGGGAGTAGGCATGCTTTCGCTTATGCTGATGTACCTCAGCACCCGTGGAAAGAAGATATACACAGTTATGGGAATGGTCAACTCCAAGGACTACATAGAATGCGTAAAGACTATATCCGAGCTTTCCGACAAGCTCTTTGCAGTTGACGGCTTTGCAGCAAACGCCGTTCCTGCAGAGACTATAGCCGATATCGCAAGCTTCCGCACTGAAGCTGAAACTGGAACTCTTGCCGAATGCTCAGAACAAGCCAAAAAGCTTGCCCGTGAAAACAACGGCGTAGCAGTAATATGCGGCTCACTTTACCTTGCAAGCGAATATCTTAATAACGAAAAACAGGCATAACCTTTGGTTATGCCTGTTTTTTTCAGCCGTCAGCTGTAATTCTTTGCTATTCGGTAGTCCACAGCACCTGTAAAGGCGTCATAGCCGATATCCTCATTGTCGTCGTCAGCCACAAGGTAGGAGCTCTTATAGAACAGCGGTATAAAGCCGTACTGTTCAAGTATAGCCTTTTCCTGAACGGTATAGCAGTTTACCAGCTCGTCCGCCGTGGAGCACTTCATTATCTCGTCAGCCCAGTTCAGCTCCTTTGCCGCACTTTTCAGGCAGTCCGTGACGGCGAACTCATTGAGCACCGCAAGTCCGCTGTTGAAATCTGCCTTAAGCGGATAAAGGGCGATACTGTAATCCCCCTCCTTTATCCGTCTCTCAAACTCCGAGGAAGTCAGGTCCTCAATGCCGAGATAGATGCCGAGACTGTCCTGCCAGCTCTGGGAAAGCATGTGGAGGTATCTCGAATCCATGGTATTGGAATCCACGATTATCTTCACGCTTTCCACCGAGTTGATATTCAGCTCTGCCTTAGCCTTTGCCAGAAGATCGTTAGCCTGCTTTATATCGAATTCGTTGAACTGCCTGTCCGAAGCAAGCTCACGGTAGCTTCTTCCGAGCAGGTCCACAGCAGGCGGTATTATACCGTAAGCGGGTGATATATCATTTTTATCCTCTCCGTGGACGGCATTCCTGTCCGCAGCCATAGCCACGGCCTTTCTGATATCGGGATTCGAGTATATCTTGTCTTCGGGATTGAACAGAAGTCCGAGCGTAGTAGCCTTCTGCCCGATGATATTGTATTTTCTCGGGTTGTACTCTCCCACCTTCATGGTAGTAAAGCACTCTGCCTCCTTGGTCTTGAAGGTATGTCTCACCTCCGCCTCACTGTCAAGCACAGCAAAGCTGAGAAAGCTCGGGAGCACTTCGTAATTATCGTTTTCGTTGACAGTATTCTTGCGCATATACAGTATATTGTTGCTGCCGTAGGGGTCGAAGAACCACTGTCTCACAAAGAAAGGACCGTTTGACATAACGGACCTGTCGTCCAGTCCGTATCTTCCCTTGGTGGACAGGAAGAACTCCTCATTGCAGGGGAAAGCGGCAGGAGTAGTCAGCAGGCTGAGGAACTCCGCATAGGGCTTTTCCAGTGTTATCACAAGCGTTCTGTCGTCCTTTGCCGAAACTCCGAGGCTGTTGAGGGTAGCGCTTCCGTCAGCGATATATCTGCCGTTTCTGATACACATGAAGTCCTTTGCAAATGGCGAATGCATATCAGGGTCGAGAATTCTTTTCAGCGCAAAGGCATAATCGTAAGCAGTCACAGGAAAGTACTCGTCCTCGTCTATCTTGTCGTCCTCATTCTTATCGAAGAACCAGTAGTTGTCTTCACGGAGGGTGAAGGTATATTCGCAGCCGTCTTCCGACACATTGTAATCCTCCGAATTGCAGCAGACGATACTGCCGCTGCCGTCCTTCATAACGAGACCGCTGTACATATTCTTGATGACTGTAGCCGACGAAGGATCGTTGGCAAACTGAGGATCGAGACTTTTTGGATTGTGAGCCAGCGATGGGCTGTACATATGACCTCCGCCGTCTCCTCTTTTGTCCTTGTCGCCGCAGCCCGCAAAGCTGCCCGCAAGCAGCAAAGCAGCCATAACGGCAGCTTTTCTTTTATCTTTCATTCTGTATCTCCTATAACCAAAATATGTCCCCCGTGCAGGGGGACATACAAGGCATTAATTCATAATTACGGTTACGATGAAACCGTCCACATTGTTGCCCGAAACAAAGTGCGTCTTGTTGGACGGAACAGGGACTTCAGTATCGCCTGTCTTGTTTGCGGGAACATAATATACCTGATAGAGCTTCTTACCTGCTGCAACCTCAAGAGGCTTCTCGTTAGTATACCCCTTGACAGCGTCGATATACTCCTCAAGGCAGAGATTGTTCTGTCTCATGTAAACAGCATGCGGGATTCCCACATATCTGTATGTATAGGTCCTTGCGTGTTCGCCCGTAAAGGTCTCCTTGCCCTCGGGGAATCTCACAACAAAGCCGTATTCCGCAGCATGCTCGTCAATATAGCCGTAAACGCCTCTCGGTGAATAATAGCCTGTCAAAGAGCCGTCAGTCGGGAAGATACCTATATCAAAGCTCCTGCCTGTATGGTAATCGGAATAACCGCCCTTGAACTGCGAATTGCCGCTCCAGTATTTGTCATCCTGATCTTCCTTTGTACGGTTGGCACCTATAACATAAACATCCGAGTTGTTCTCTTCCTCATAAAAGCTCTTCAAAAGAGCTGTAAGCTGGTCGAATACAGGCTTTTNNATTGTCGAGCCACTCGATGAGGTCGGAAGCGTGGTAGTAATAATTGCCTGTCTCCTCCTTGATAGCCTCAATACCGTAGTAGACGTTCTGAAGATCTGTATCACCCTCGGGGAATTTATACTCATGCTCTGTATTTACAAGAACGAGGTCGCCCCTGTATATATCCTCAGCCTTGAACTTCTCATTGACGTACTGCGACTCTGACGGCTTCTGACCGTCCGGAGTGCCTGTAATAAGAGAGCTTGTCTCACTGCTTGTAACGAGGTCGTCAATGATAGAAGATTTCTGCTGTTCTGTAGTATCGCTGGTTGTCTGTTTCTGGGTATCGGAGTTCTTTTTCTTGTCCTTATCCGAGCAGGCATGTGCGCATGAAGCAAGCACTACTGCGAGGACTACAATGACAAGAACTGCCGCAACAAGACGATCATACCTGATCTTATAGCGCTTTGAGGCTTTGTCTCTCTTGCGGTTTCTGCGCTTATCTCCNNNAAAAAGAAATCGCTCCTTAAAGAATACTCGATCAAATCGGAAGCCGCACCTTAGTCAAGGCAGCTCCTTCTCGCATCTGTGTTCCGCTTATAGGCGGTCTATCTCTAAGTTTAGTTGTCTTATGACTTCATAGTCAAAATTTGTTCACACTTAGTATTATATCACAACTTTTTGTACTTGTAAAGTGTTTTTTTTATTTTTTGCACTAATTTTTTATTGAAATTTGCACATTGTATACTAACAAAACACAAATGTCCACAACACTGTGATGCTCATACAGCAGTTTTTTACTTTTTATTGAGGGAAAACCTTTTGGAAAGAAGTTCGGGAAAGAACCTTTCCTCAGAAAGGTTTGCCCCGATACGAAGTATAAGCTTTTATATAAGTAACACAGTATTCAGAGGCTATTCTTCTGTGGTTCTTGCACGTCTTCTGTACTCTGTGGGAGTACAGCCCTTATGCATTTTGAACTGTCTCATAAAGTAGGACTCGCTGTCGTAACCGCAGAGCTCTGCGATCTCAGCTACAGAGTGTTCCGTGTTTTTCAGCATTTTCGCAGCACATAAGAGACGGCTCTCTATGACATCCTGACGGAAAGTTATGCCGAAAGCTGCAAAATACAGCCTGTGGAAGTAGGTCCTGCTGATATCGAGATCCTCGCAGGTCTCGTCAACGGACCAGGTATTCACAGGATCCTCATAAACAGCCTCCCTGAGCTTTTTCAGGTTGGCGTAATGAGGGATCTTCTCCTCCGGAGTTTTTTCGGGGCACTCCGCTGTCTCACTGAGAGCTATGAATATAACACGCATGGAGAGCTCCATGAACTCACTGAAATGCCTGCTCCTGTGCATGGACTGAGCCTGCATTGAGCGGAGAGTTCCCGAAATGACGAAATCGTCCTCCAGCTCTATGGGAGTATCCTGCGGGATATTCATTGAAGCGATGTACTGCCTGTCCGCGGCTGAGGTCTTGAAGCTGACAATATCATATCGCATGGGGCTGCCGTTCACGGGCTTGAAGCTCTGCTTGTAGCCGCTTGTGAGAAGGGCGGCAGAGGTACCCGAGGTCCTCTTTACCTTGCCGCTTTCGATGTACTCCACGGGAGTTCTGAAAAGGAGCAGCACAGGGTCGGCGCCCATTTCGCCGCCGAGAGCGGCAGTGCGCCTGCAATTGAGCTGTATGCGGTTTATCTTCACAGTATCCCCCCTGCCGTTATGATATGCGGTTCAATAAAGAACTGTGAGGGCGGCGTTCCGCACTATACGAAAAAACACCGTTCCGGCAGTATTACTCTGCACTGTCCGCCATTTTCACAGCCTTCATCATGATAGCGCATTCAAGGCGCTTCTTTTCCAGCTGACATGATATCTTGTGAGCAGTCCTGATATCGCCCATATACTGATAATTATTGGCGTTGCAGCCGCCGCTGCAATAAAACTTCGCCCAGCATTCGCGGCAGTCCGGCTTTGAGTAAACATGAGCCTTTGCAAAGTCAGCTTTCATCTCCTGATTGAAAGTACCCTCGTCTATATTGCCCATTTTGTACTCGTCGATACCCACGAACTGATGACACGGAAAAATATCTCCGTCAGGAGTTACAGCCACATAGTCGTTTCCGCAGCCGCAGCCCCTCAGTCGCTTTATAGCGCAGGGGCCCTGATCGAGGTCAAGCATGAAGTGGAAGAAGTTGAACTTTTTGCCCTGCTTCTCGTTTTCAAGAAGCCTGAGTGCAAGCTTTTCGTACTCCGCAAATACAGCGGGAAGGTCCTTTTCCGTGAGAGCGTATATATCATCGTCACCCACAACAGGCTCAACGGATATCTGGTCGAAGCCGGCCTCGTTGAGAGCAAAAACATCGTTGGAGAAATCGAGGTTCTTATTTGTAAAGGTGCCTCTTACGTAGTACTCCTTATCACCTCTGCCCGCAACAAGCTTCTTGTACTTCGGCATGATTATATCATAGCAGCCCTGACCGTTGGGCAATACGCGGAAATAATCGTTTACTTCCTTTCTGCCGTCAATAGAGAGGACTACATTCGACATTTCGCGGTTGATGAAATCTATCTTCTCGTCGTCAAGAAGAAGTCCGTTCGTGGTGATGGTGAAGCGGAACTTCTTGTTAAATTCCTTTTCACGGCTCCTTGCGTACTCAACCACCTGCTTTACCACGCCGAAGTTCATAAGCGGCTCGCCGCCGAAGAAGTCCAGTTCAAGATTCGGACGGTCTCCCGAATTTTCAAGGAGGAAGTCTATAGCGTGCTTGCCTGTCTCAAAGGACATGAGCTTTCTTCCCTTGCCGAAATCGCCTGTTGAAGCGAAGCAGTACTTGCAGCGCAGCTGGCAGTCGTGAGCGATATTAAGACACATAGCCTTTATGGGAGAAGCTACGGAGTACTGAGCGTACTTCTCGTAATCGTCCTCGGAGAAGAGTATCTTGTCGTTGTAGAGCTCAACTATCTCAGCGTAGCAGTCCCTGATATCCTCAGCCGGATATGACTTTGAAAGCTTATCCACAACAATCTGAGGACATTCGTCCGCAAACGGCGGCTCAACGTTGTCGAGAAGATCGTATGTGAGCTCGTCCACAAGATGGACGCCTCCGCTGTTGACGTCAAGTACGATATTAAGCCCGTTAAGCTTATATTTATGGATCATGTGAAAAACCTCTATTCAAAAAATATGAGGCAGCATTTTCATACTGCCTCGACTAAACTTAGTGTTCAGCTTATCTCTCGCACTTCTGATTAGCAACTGTGCATGAAGTCTTGCAAGCTGACTGGCATGATGCCTGACACTTGCCGCAGCCGCCCTTCTGAGCGGATTCCTTGAGATTAGCCTTATTGATAGTCTTGATGTGTTTCATTTTTTAACCCTCCATAGGAATGATACGGCTCGTGCCGTAAATTACTGATTAATATTATATCATACATTGCTGTATAATGCAATAGTTATCAAAAATAATTTACTTTTTTACCTATATCTCATTACTCACTGACAGTCTCATTGTTGATACTGTCGTTTACGAAGTTATAGATATCGATATAGGTGCCCGATGTATAGTGCAGCCCGTCACCGGTCGAAAAACCCTTCCAATTGAGATAACCGTATGAATCGAGGAAAGTGATCCTGCTGTCCAAACCGTCCTTCATCGTATTGTTAAAGTCTTCTATGCCCGAATTCAACCGCTGATACGTTCCGCTGCACGGATTAACTGACAGAACGATGACCTTGTTGGTGTCAAGGAACTCGTCCGGCAGACTATTGTACCAATTCAAATAAGCCCGGATATTGTGCAGATCGTTTACACCGAGGTTAAAAACTACTGTTTTGTTGCGTATCTGACAGATACTGTCATGATTTCTGTTCAGCAAAGCGATACCGACGCCGATCTCTCCGAGATAATCGATAGCCACATTATAGGAAAGTCCCACTGTACGTGAGTCTCCGATCCAGAACATATCAGCATATTCACTGTCGATGCGCGGAAGAGTGTACTCTGCTCCGCCGACCGCAGGTGCCTGCACCAGTTCCGGCTGTGCTGCCACAGGAGATGGCGTATTATGTTCGCCGCCGTTGTCCTCGTCTGAAGGTTTCTGCTTCATACCGTGCTGTTCGAGGAAGTCTGAAAAAACTGCTTCCTCCTCGCTTACCGAAGCGTAAGCATAATAGGAAAGTATCATGGAAGCGTCCACCGCGTCGACAAATCCGTCGCCGTTAACATCGGCAGCTGATTCCTGATACGTGTAAAGGGGACTGTCCTGTCCCGAGGAAATAGACGCATATGCAGCAAGGACAGCCGAAGCGTCCGTTGCGTCCACCGTGCCGTCGCCGTTGATATCGCCGAAGACGTAAAGTCCTGCAGCGCCGTTAGCAGTAGTGATACCTGCTGACGGAACGACGAGCGCCACAGCTGCGGCAAGGCTCATAAGCGTTTTAGATTTCATAAGATTTACTCCTTTTCATTGGTCAAGCTCAATCAGAAGCTCGAAATCTTCATCGATCCTCTGTTTAAGCTCTTCGATCTCGGCACATTTGCGGTTCATCAGCTCATAATCACTGTAAACCTCTTCTCTTCCGATCTCCTCGGTAAGAGCGTCGATCTGTGCCTGAAGGTCGTCGATTTCCTTTTCAAGGCGTCTCATTTCATTTTTTCTCGCAGCATCGGCACTTCTCTGCTGTTTGCTGCGATAGCCCTTTGCGGACTTTTCTTTTGCTGCTTCCGCAGCACGCTGTTGCTTTTCGGCTTCGAGAGCTTTACGCTCCGCAGCCTGCTCCTCACGCAGTACATCGAGGTATTTATTGAAGCCATAGTTATGCAACCGATAGCTTCCGCCCGTAAGCTCGATCAAGCGGTCGGAGATCTTACTTAAAAGGTAGCGGTCATGGCTCACAAATATGACCGTTCCCGTGTACTCGGCAAGCGCCTCCTCAATAGCCTCTTTTGAACTGAGGTCAAGGTGGTTTGTAGGCTCGTCGAGAATGAGCACGTTTCCATGCTCCTGCATCATTATGGCGAAGCAGAGCTTAGCCCGCTCGCCTCCGCTTATCACTCCCGTTTCCTTGAACACATTCTCCCCTACAAGACGTACCTGTGCGAGAAGACTGCGGACTTCAAGGTCCGACATGAGCGGATAGCGGCTGTGGAGCTCCTCCATAACGGTAAGCTCCTTGTTGAGATTTGTGCTTTCCTGTTCAAAATAGGAAATCTTGATATTGCTGTTCCAGCGGACAACTCCCTTGTGCGGCAGCTGTTCCTGGATTATGCGAAGCAGCGTTGATTTACCAATGCCGTTATCGCCTATGATACCGACTTTTTCGCCTCTGCG
>DBXO01000055.1:0-154 GCA_002309635.1 Ruminococcus flavefaciens
GACTGGAACAACGGCGGTCAGCAGAATAATGACTGGAACAACTGGAACCAGGGTGGAAACGACTGGTCCAACTGGGGACAGCAGAATAATGACTGGTCAAGCTGGAATCAGGGTGGAAACGACTGGAATCAGGGCGGTTTCGACTGGAACAACG
>DBXO01000055.1:202-66454 GCA_002309635.1 Ruminococcus flavefaciens
GGTCAGCAGAATAATGACTGGAATAACTGGAATCAGGGCGGCCAGGACTGGAACAACTGGAACAACGGCGGCAATGACTGGGGAAGCCAGCAGAATAACGACAATGGTTGGTACAACTGGGACGTAAACAACTGGAACAATAACAACGGTCAGCAGAACAACGACTGGAATAACTGGAATCAGGGCGGTCAGGATTGGAATCAGGGCGGTCAGGACTGGAATCAGGGCGGCTTTGATTTCGGCGGCATGGGCGGTTTTGACTTCGGCGGCGGTCAGCAGGCCAACGGCGGAAACATCGACTGGAACGGCATGGCAGGCGGCTTCAACGACACAAACAACACCATCGGTGCCGATGCAGGCAACGGCGGTAACGCTACCTCAGGTCTGAACGCAAAGATCAGACAGGATATGCCGACAACTGTACCCGGCGGCGTTGAGAAGAGCGGTCAGTGCAAGGTCGAGAAGAAGACTTATAACTGCAAGTTCACAGGCGGACAGAAGAGCTGTAATGTTGTTCTTCCTCCTAACTACAGCCCGAGCAAGCAGTACCCCGTAATGTATGTTCTTCACGGCATCGGCGGTGACGAAAACAGCATGGTAAGCGGAATGGGAGTTCAGGAGCTTCTTGCAGGACTTATAGGAAACGGTCAGGCAGAGGAAATGATAATCGTACTTCCCAGCCAGTATACAAGCAAGAACGGCAATGGCGGCGGCGGTTTCGGAATCAATCAGGAGACCTGCGAGGCTTATGATAACTTCCTTTATGATATATCAGACAGCCTTATCCCCTTCATCGAGTCTAACTATTCAGTAAAGACAGGAAGAGAGAACCGCGCTATCACAGGCTTTTCAATGGGAGGACGAGAGGCTATCTACATCGGTCTTATGCGTCCCGACCTCTTCGGTTATGTAGGCGGCGCTTGCCCCGCACCCGGAATCACACCCGGCTCTGATATGTTCATGACTCACCCCGGCTGCATGCAGGAGAGTGAAATGAAGTTCAGAAACGTAGGTCCTGAGCCTGCGGTATTCATGATAACAGGCGGTACAAACGACTCTGTTGTTGGTACTTTCCCGAAGCAGTACAGCGATATACTGACAAGAAACGGCGTTGAGCACGTATATCAGTCTATCCCGGGCGGCGGACACGGCGCAGATTCCGTAAAGCCTCATCTCTACACATTCATGAGGTACGCTTTCAAATAAAAACAGTTCATCCCGAACTGAAAAAGTCAGCTTGAAAAGCTGCAAAGAATATAAAACACAAAAAGAAACATAAAAAGAAACATGAATTACAAATAAAGATAATATACAGCAAAGCGCAGAACGCCGTCCGTAATGGGCGGCGTTCTGCATTTCTGTGCATTTTACGGCTGACATAGGGAGCATTATTATCAACTTTTGACGCAGCTTTTGTAGAACCTGCCAATTTTGCGAGAAATAGCACTAATATGCTGATTTTAAGCCGTTTTTGGTTGACACTTGTTGTTTGGTTGTGCTATACTGTTTATTGGTAAAAATGTTATATGACAGACTCTGATGAATAACAGTATGCACTTAAAAAGGTGCGGCATATGAAAAAGAGCGGGGAATACATACTGCTGTATCGGTACGCTCGGGATAAATACTCTCATTGAACATTCATAAATTTTAACTCACTACATAACAGCTCACATTTCCCCTGCGTTTTTTTCTCAATACAGACAGATTCTTCGCTTTTTAGACTTTATAAGGCGGGATATTCGCTCCGTACACAGGCTGCGGAGCTTCATTTTGTATATATCCATAGGGGGGCAGTTCGATGAAGAGCTACGGACAGCAGGATTACCGCAAGAGGCTTGACCATGTATTTGCACGGTATCACGGTAAGACTGCCATTGTAGATTGCATTAGTGAAAAAGAGCAGCAGAGGTACAGTTACCGGAAGCTGCAAAAAATGACTGAACATATAGGACTGGTACTTGAACACAGCGGTATACGGCCGGGAGAGCGTGTAGCGGTGCTCACACGGCCCTCGGCTGATACAGCCGTTACGCTCCTTGCACTTGCCTATCTCGGGTACACGGCTGTGATACCCGATGTGATGCTTCCAACAGGGGAGCAGAACAGGCTCCTGCGCTTTTCAGAGCCATCGGCGATCATTACCACCGATGACCTCTGTTCTGCCATAGACGGCGAGATCAGGGCAGCTTTGCCCGTATTCCGTATGATCTCGGGCAAAGCGCCTATGGTCAGGCTGAACGGGGGACCTGAGCAGCGCAGGATACCGAAGCCCGGAGGCAGCAGGGACGTTATCGCCATACTCTTCTCCTCGGGCACGACGGGCAGCGTAAAAGGCGTAGAGATCACGTATCAGTCTTGTTTTTATGCCCTGAAGGCAGGTGACAAATATGCAGATTACAGCCGCAGCTCTCCCCATTTTTTGCAGATACTTCCACTTTCTCATGTTGCGGGCTTCACAATGCTCCATGCCAACCTGATACTCGGTGCGGAAATGGGATTTGTACCCGAGCTTACGGCTGCCGGTCTTACTCTCGGAATGAAGGTATATGAGCCGACCCATATGATAATGATACCGAAGGTCTATGAGACCATACACAGGAAAATGCTTGCCGAGATAGCAAAGCGGCCGTTCCCGGTAAGAGCAGCGTTCAGACTCAGCAAGGGATTCGTATCGGCTGTGAGAAAGCGCACGGGGATAAGGCTTCGTTTCCTGACAAAGCCCTTTTATTCCCAGGCCCTCGGACGCAGGATAAAGATACTCGGCTGCGGAGCAGCTCCGTGCAGTCAGGAGACCGTGGACTTCTTCCTTGACCTGGGTATAGATTTCCTCAATGCTTACGGCTCTACGGAAGCCGCTTTTCCTATAACAGCCTCGTCAATACGGGACAAGTATCCGAATAAGGGAACAGGAAACGTTCATCAGTTCCCGTTCATTGATATACGTATCGAAAACGGGGAGATACTTGTAAAATCTGCTCTGCTCATGCACGGATATTTCCGCGACCCGCAGAGTACCAGGAATGCCTATACAGATGACGGCTACCTTAAAACAGGCGACCTCGGCTACATCGACAGCGAAGGTTACCTTTACATTACAGGCAGGCGCAAGGAGACCATACAGCTCAGCAACGGCAACAAGGTCTCAGCATATGATGTTGACAGCTATTATCAGGGGCTTTGCGGCGATATACGCATAGCCTGCTGCGGAGTTCCCGACGATGATTCCGACACGGAGCACCTCGTCCTTTTCATCGAGACAGATGAGCCGGACAGCAGAAGTATAGCACAGCTGAAAGAAAAGCTGCGGAGCAGCTCGGAGACTTCGGGCAGTCTGTACAGGCTTGCGGATATAATATGCATTCCCGAGCTGCCGCAGACAACGCTCGGAAAGATACAGCGCTACAAGCTCCGTCAGACAGCGGAGGAAATGGCTGCCGGAGCTGATATACGCGAGAGCAGTGAGGAGCGTACTCCGCCCTGCATCATCAGGACCGGGAACTATCCTGCCTATACCGAAGAGGTATGCGGTATTATCAGGAAGTATGTGTCCGAGGACACGGCAGTAACTCCCGATTCGCTCATTTCTGAGGAGCTGCTCATAGATTCCATCACCATGTTCGAGATATGTTCCGAGCTTCAAACGGCCTATGATACCGAATTCATGGACCTCCTCGGAAACGTCCGCACTGTTCAGGACCTTGCGGATATAGTTGGCAGCAGCTGCTGCTCCATGGTTCGCAATGTAAATCGAAGCCGCTTTAATGTAAAGGACTATCCTCTTCCAAGGGGAACTTCCGACAGGCTGCTGCTGAAAGCCTTTATGAGCCTGTCGGACAAAGTTTATAACATCGAGGCTGTGGGCACTGAGAAACTGAAACGCAGCGGACATTACATTTTCTGTCCAAATCACGAGAGCCACCTTGACGGACTGTGGGTGCTTACAGCTCTTAGAAAGCGGCTTGACTGCATTGACCTTGCCTGTCTTGCAAAGCAGGAGCACCTTGACAATGGTGTGTCGAGGAAGATGATACGCATTCTCGGAGGTATCCCCACTGACAGGAGCGGTAATCCCGCACCGGCTCTCGAACAGGCAGTAAATGTTATAAAGAGGGGAGATACACAGTTCCTTGTCCATCCTGAGGGAACACGTACACGAAACGGAGCCATGGGAGAATTCAAGAAGGGCGTTGCGGGGCTTTCAATTGAGACAGGAGTACCTCTTGTACCTGTATTTATCAAGGGTGCATATCAGATATACCCGGCAGACAGGGCGCTTCCAAGAGTGTACGACTTCAGGGGACGCAAGCGACTGCCGCTGAGGATAGTTTTCGGCGAGCCGATCTGCCCGCAGAAAGACGATACTCCCGATACTCTTACAGAAAGGCTTCGATTAGCTGTGGAAAAGCTCAGGGACGGGAGCGTGTGACGTATGAGAGTAGGGATAGACGTTGACGGCGTTCTGATCGATACAAGGGAGTTCATGCTCAGTTTCGGAAGGCGTTTCTTCCGCAGGGAGCCCGTTGACCCCGACGGTTATACAATAGAGGAGATGTTCGGAGTGAGCGGCGTACCTGTGCTGCTGTTTGGCATGAGATGGTTCCTGCCGTACTACTGCCGTAAGTATCCGCCTTACAAAGAAGCGGCAGGGGTATACAGGAGACTGAAAAAAAGGGGCAGCACCATATTTCAGATAACTGCAAGAAAGTTTGCGTTATCAAGGTCGCCGCTTGGAAGATACAGCTTTAATTCACTGAAAAAATGGCTGAAGAGGAACCGTTTCTGCTATGACAGGCTGCTGCTTGTCAACGAAAAGGAGGCGGCCCGTGAAAAGCTGAAATGCTGCCGAAGATTCGGCATAGACGTGATGATAGAGGATAATCCCGAAACCGCACTGACACTTGCGCGAAACGGGATATGGGTGCTGCTCTTTGATGCTCCCTACAACAGGAACGCATCAGCAGACCGCATCATAAGAGTTAAAAACTGGCGTGAAGCTGAGGAATACCTCGGAAAGCTCGGCAGTAAAATTGAATTAAGGAGATATGACCATGAGTGAAAGCGTAAAAGATGAAAAAAAGCTCCGTAAGGAGCAAAAGGCTGCAAAAAAAGCAGAAAGAAGTATAAGACGGGATCAGTCGGGAGAAAAGAACGCTCCCCTCAAAACTGTTCCCAGTCTCCTTGAGAGGAAGTTTGCTGACTTCAACTACAAATTCGCATATCTGATCCCAGAGACGGTTCACCCGAACGTTGTTACCACAGTAGGCATAATCGCAGGACTTTTCGGAGCGCTGTGCTTCTTCCTCGGTACGTTCTCGAAGTGGTTCTTTGTCGGCTCAATAGTCGGACTGCTGATACACATAGTCTGCGACAACCTTGACGGGTACATGGCGCGTACCCGCAATCAGAAGTCGCTCCGCGGAGGATTTTTCGATATAATGTCCGATACCCTCGTCTGCACGTTCACACTGCTGTTTATAGGACTTTCCTCTTACGGCCATCTTGAATTTGCAGCATTCGGAGCTCCGATGTACGGTATACATATGCTCTGCACCATGCATTTCATAATGATATACAACGAGTTTCCTTTCCCGCCGTTCGGACCGTTTGAGATACACATGATGTACATAATCACGGCTATACTCAATTTGATTCTGGGACCCGTTACACTGTTCCATATCGGCACATTTCCCGTAATGCTGGTAGATATCATAATGATACCGGTTCTTCTCGGAGCTGCAATTGAGGTATGCAGAATGGCATTCACTCTGTTCTTCAGACTTAAAAGGGACGGAAAGTGATCGTGAGAAAGCATTTCGTACGTGATCTGATGTATCTCTATACCTCGGTGTTCTCGGCAGGTATGAGAAACATCGTCTCACAGATGTTTTTTGACAGCTATTATCCCGCGAACAAGGAGGCTCTTGTATCGCTTTCACTGTTTTTCAATGCGGTATACACCATGCTGGGAATAATGGCTTCGTCGCAGCTGCTTCGCTCCGAGAAATGGAACAGCAGGCGGAAAAAAACAGTTATGACCGCAGTAATGACTGCTGCGGTATGCATTTCATTTGCCTCAATGTTTCTTGTAAGGACCTTTTTGAGCTATACCGTTATGTTCTGTATCTCGGGCTTCAGCCTGAACTTTCTGTACAATGTGTTCGATGTATTCATATCCGGCACGGTGGAACCATTGGAAAGGGAAAGAAATGTGCGGGTGCTCCTGACCTATCAGATGGCGGGCTATATCATCGGACCTCTGCTTTTTTCATTGTTTGCGGACTCTGCATGGCTCTGCGTGGGCATTGCGGTCGGACTGCTGTTTATATGTTTCCTACCCGTCAGCAGAGAGTACATAAAAGCGGACAAAGCTGCACATCCCGTCTCCGACCTCAGCAATTCAGGCAGAAAGGCAAGGATAAAGTCACTGTTTTCACGGTGCAACGGGGATAATATAGTAATGTTCTACAGCTTTATGATGTATTGCGCCACCAACACGCTCATGCCGTCAGTGGCATACATCATGAAGGACCACCTCCATGCGGAGAATTACGCCGTAAAGAGCAGTATATTTCTTGCGGGAACCGTACTGGTCTCGGCTGCTGTGATAGCTCTGCTGCCAGCTATGAAGCTGTGGAAGCTGAGAAATGCAGCGCCTCTTTCCATTGCAGCTGCTCTTGCAATGATAATCATACTTCGCAGTGACAACGTTTTTCTGCTTGCGGCTGCGGCGATACTCAGCGGCGCCGGAAACGGCATATTTCTTTCAGGCAGCCGTTTCTATGTGAATGCGGCAGCTCCTGAGCGCGGGCTCGTTCAGCGCTACAACAGGGTAATTACGGGAGCCACGCTTATAGGATATATGGTAGCTGCTCTCATAAGCTGGCTTTGTGTGAAAAACGGCATCACAGTTGTTCCCGCAAAGCTTACGGCTATAATCATAATGCTCGTACTTGCACTGGTTTTTGGCTGCTTCAGGGTTCGGCATGAAGAAAAGGAATAACAAAAATGTGTCCGCTTTCCGCGGACATTTTTGATTACGGGCATGCATTGATTTCCTGTGCCGTGTGTGGTATAATCAGTGTTAACAGGAGGAAACAAAAATGACACTACAACAGCTGAAATACATTATAACCATAGCCGAAACAGGCTCTATCACCACTGCGGCTCAGCGCCTGTTTATCGCTCAGCCCAGCCTTTCAAAATCAGTCGCGGAGCTTGAGAAGGAAATGGGTATCATTATCTTCAACAGAAGCAACAGAGGCGTGTATCTCTCAGAGGACGGCACCAAGTTCATGTCCTATGCCCGCCAGATAGTGGAGCAGGCTGAGCTGCTCGAAAGCGAGTACAAGTCTACCGCTCCGCCGAGGAGAGCCTTTGCGGTATCTGCTCAGCATTATGCCTTTGTTGTAAATGCTTTCGTTGAGCTTGTGCGTGAGTACGGTCGGGATAAGTACGAATTCTCACTGCGCGAGCTGAAAACTGCGGAGATAATCGAGGACGTGCGCACTCACAGAAGCGATATAGGAGTACTTTTCCTGAGCAGCTTCAACCGCGAGGTCATCAGGCATATCCTCCGTAGTGAGGAGATAAATTTCGAGCCGCTTTTTACTGCAAGACCTCATGTTTTCGTCAGCAGGAGCAATCCACTTGTGGGCAGGAGCTTGGTAACTCTTGATGATCTGAAAGCCTTTCCGCGTCTTACTTACGATCAGGGTGTGAAGAATTCCTTTTACTTTGCAGAAGAGCTCCATATCACAGCAGAAAGTCCGAAAAACATTGTAGTATCGGACAGAGCCACCCTTTTCAATCTTCTCATAGGACTTGATGGATATACCATTTCGTCGGGCATTCTCAGCTCAGATCTCAACGGCAGCAATATAGTTTCGATCCCTCTTGAAAGCAGCGAAGAAATGGAGATAGGGTATATAACCACCTCGGACCGCCCAATGAACGAGCTTACGGAGCGGTATCTCCAGCATCTCAAGGAGTACATCGCAAACTACTCCTGCTGATATAGCTTTTAGCTATGAAGCTGCATGCTTTTTTGATATTAACACATTTCCAGCAGGTATGCTATAATATAACCACACCAAAACATACCGGAGGAATAGGAAATGAAAACATCAATTATCGGATACCCGAGAATAGGAAATTTACGTGAACTCAAATTTGCAAGCGAGAAGTATTTCCGCGGCGAGATCACAGCTGAGGAGCTTGAAAAAACAGCAAAGTTGATACGTTCGTACAACCTTGAGATACAGAAGAAAAGCGGACTTGACCTGATACCGTCCAATGATTTTTCCTACTATGACGGAGTTCTCGACACAGCATTCCTGCTGAATGCAGTCCCTGAGAGATACACGGCTCTCGGCCTTTCAGAACTTGATACATATTTTGCGGCAGCAAGGGGGTATCAGGGTGAAAAGGGCGATGTAAAAGCATTTGCAATGAAGAAGTGGTACAACACCAATTACCACTACATGGTTCCCGAGATAGATGACAGCACCGAGATAAAGCTTGCAGGCACAAAGCCATTTGACCTCTTTACGGAGGCTCTCGGCAGCGGCGTAAAGACAAAGCCTGTCGTGATCGGAGCTTACACCTTCCTTAAGCTTGCACGCTTCAAGGGAAACAAGAAAGCCGCAGACTTTGCAACGCAGACCGCTGCTGCTTATTCTGAGCTCCTGAGCAGATTCAACGGGCTCGGCGCAGAGTGGGTACAGTTTGACGAGCCGTCGCTTGTAATGGATATGACAGCTGAGGATATACAGCTTTTTGTATCCCTTTATGAAAGCATACTGAAAAACAAGGGCGCCGTAAAGGTGCTTGCACAGACCTATTTCGGCGATGTACGAGACTGTTATAAAGAGCTTTGCGGACTTGGCTTTGACGGCATCGGCCTTGACTTCACAGAGGGAAAAAGGTCGGCGGAGCTTGTAAAGAAAAACGGTTTCCCGCAGGACAAGGTTCTGTTTGCGGGAGTTGTGAACGGCAAGAATATATGGCGCAACAGCTACGCTTCAAGTCTTGCAGTTCTCTCAGAGCTTGAAAAGCACACACATGATATAGTTATAAATACATCCTGTTCGCTTCTGCACGTTCCCTGTACTCTCGCAAACGAGACGAAGCTTGACGAAAGGTACAAAAAGCATTTTTCCTATGCTGAGGAAAAGCTGACAGAGCTTGCAGAACTCAAGAGGATAATCAGTTCATCTTGTCCCGCTGAGACCGAGGAATACCGCAGAAACGAAGCGCTCCACAGCGAGCCGAGAACAGGCGGCAACGAGGCTGTAAGGAAAAAGGTGGCAGCTCTTACTGAAAAGGATTTCGTAAGACTTCCCGGGTTTGCAGAGCGTGAGCGCATACAGAAGGAAAGATTCAGGCTTCCCGAGTTCCCGACTACGACTATAGGTTCGTTCCCGCAGACTGCCGAGGTAAAGTCAGCACGCAACGCTCACCGAAAGGGCGAACTGTCCGACAGCGATTACGAGTTCTTTATCGAGAAGAAGATAGCAGAATGCATCGCTCTCCAGGAGGAGATAGGTCTTGACGTTCTTGTACACGGCGAATTCGAGCGCAACGACATGGTTGAGTACTTCGGCGAGTGTCTTGACGGCTATCTCTTTACTGAAAAAGCGTGGGTGCAGTCCTATGGCACACGCTGCGTAAAGCCCCCTGTGATATGGGGCGATATCTCCAGAGCAAAGCCCATGACCGTAAGATGGTCGGTATACGCGCAGAGCCTTACCGACAAGCCGATGAAGGGCATGCTTACCGGACCTGTTACCATACTCAACTGGTCCTTCCCGAGAGAGGATATAACCCTTAAGGAAAGTGCATTGCAGATAGCTCTTGCAATACGTGAGGAGGTACTCGACCTTGAAGCGAACGGCATAAGCATAATACAGGTGGACGAAGCGGCTCTCCGTGAGAAGCTTCCCCTCCGCAGGTCAGACTGGAGAGAGGACTACCTTGACTGGGCAATACCTGCATTCAGATATGTTCACAGCGGTGTAAAGCCCGAAACACAGATACATACTCACATGTGCTACAGCGAATTTGCGGATATAATCAAGGATATTGACGATATGGACGCTGACGTCATCACCTTTGAGGCTTCAAGATCCGATCTTACTATACTCGACGTGCTCAAGGAGAACCACTTCCGTACCGAGGTAGGTCCCGGAGTATACGATATACACTCCCCGAGAGTACCTTCAAAGGAGGAGATAAAGTCCGCTATAAGCAAGATGAGGGAGCGTATCCCTGCTGAAAAGCTGTGGGTGAATCCAGACTGCGGACTTAAGACAAGAGGAAACGAAGAAACTGTTCCGAGCCTTAAAAACCTCGTGAATGCTGCGAAAGAGGCAAGAAATGAAAACAGCTGAATTATTTGAAAACAAGACTGTATTCTCACTTGAAGTCTTCCCACCGAAGCCCGACGCGGATGAAAGCGTTATATATGACACTCTTAACGAGCTTTCGGATATCTCGCCCGATTTTATAAGCGTGACCTACGGAGCAGGCGGCGGAAAAAACGGCTGCAGGACCATACAGATAGCATCAGATATAAAGCACAGGTACGGCGTCGAGAGCGTTGCACATCTGACATGTATAGACCTTACAAGGGCTCAGGCGGCACAGATACTTGACAGTATGAAGGAACACGGTATCGAAAATGTGCTCGCCCTCCGCGGAGACAGACATGACGGAACGGCTCCCGCAGGGGATTTTCGCCACGCCAGCGAGCTGATATCATTCATCAAGGAAAACTACGATTTCAACGTTATCGCTGCCTGCTATCCCGAGATACACCCCGAGAGCAGCAGTGCCGCTGATGACCTGAAATGGCTAAGATATAAGGCGGAATGCGGTGCAGACCATATGATAACACAGCTTTTCCTCGATAACGGCTACTTCTACCGTTTCCGCGAAAAGGCTGATATCGCGGGGATATACGTACCTATAGAAGCAGGTATCATGCCTGTGACGAACAAGCGTCAGATAGAGCGAATGGTCAGGCTCTGCGGAGTTGAGCTCCCGAAAAAGTTTGTCCGTATACTTGAAAGATACGAGCACAACGAGGAAGCTCTCCGTGACGCGGGGATAGCCTATGCAATAGACCAGATAACCGACCTTATCGCAGAGGGAGTTGACGGTATCCATCTTTATACCATGAATAATTCCTGTGTTGCCCACAGGATATTTGATGCTGTACAGAGTCTTTTGTCAGTCAGCGTAGCTGCAATTGCCTGAAATTGTATCGTACCTTGTTGAAGCACTCCGTTATTTGCGGAGTGCTTCCGCTTTTGTGGGAATAGAACTGTCTTACGTTGAAAAAGCTCCCGAATGCAGCGGAGAAGCTGTTTACGGGAGCTTTTATATTCTTCCGGAGCTTTTCATACCCCGTATTTTGTTTTTATGCGTCCGAGCTTTTCACCGAATGGCTCTGCAAGAAGGTACAGGAACAGCACGTTTGATACTGCATAAGAAGCCGTATATGGTACTGCCGATGCCAGAGCTGCAAGATACAGCTTTATATCGAAGCCCTGATTATACCACAGTACTGTCCATATATCCATAATAAAGGAGTAAGCCACACCGGTTGCAGCTCCGTAAAGGAGGAGCAGAAGCCTGCTTTTCAGTAGCTTTTTCGAGAATATCCCTGCGAAAAGTCCGATAAGTCCCCATGCAAGCATCTGAAATGCAGTCCATGGTCCCTGTCCGAAATAGAAATTGGACAGCACAGCAGAAAGTGCTCCCACAAGAAAGCCTGCCTCTCCTCCGAGATAAAGGGCTGTGATTATCGTAAGCGCAGCAATTGGCTTGAGAAATGGGATAAACCTGCCCGCAAAGCAGAGGGCGGTCATTACTGCAACTATTACCATGCGGCGGGTGCCTGTTGATTTTTTCTCAAAGCCTGCTGCAAAGAGCATGAGAGAGAATACCGCTACTGCAAGGGAGATGATGATGTGTTTTTTTTCATCAAAGGCAAGAGCTCCGATTATAGTGATAGCAGGGATAACTATGAACGGAACGGCAATTTTTATGACGCTTCGCAGCTCTTTGTTTCTGATAAGGAGCATTTTACCTCTCCTTTCTGCCGTTCAGACTGCAAAGCCCGACTGCGTCTTCGAGTGTTACCGCATTTTCGTAATAGCCTCTCGTCATTCGGCTTACTGCTGTGGTATAGAAGCTGTTTCCCGGAAAGAACTCAGTTGGAGTACCGGTGCCGACTATCCTTCCGCCGAAGAACATAGCGCATCTGTCTGCAAAAGCGGCCGCAAACTCAACGTCGTGAGTGACTGTCACAACAGTTATGCCCTTTTCACTGAGAGTGCGGAGTATCTTTATTATATTCAGCTTTGCGGCTGCGTCGAGCCCCTTTGTGGGCTCGTCCAGAAGCAGCAGTCCCGGCTTTGACGCAAGCACCTTTGCGAGAGCGACAAGCTGCTGCTCGCCGCCCGAAAGGTCGTAGGGGTGCTTGTCGAGCAGCTGAGAAATATCATATGGCAGCGCCGTGATATCAGCTCCGCATTCGTCAAGTTCTGCGCGTACAGTACTTTTCAGGAATACGGTCTGTACGTCCTGCGGCAGCATTGCAAGGCATTCACGGTAGAGGGAGCGGTTTTTGTATTCCTTCAGCTTTTTCCCGAAGACCTTTATACTTCCGCTGTAGGCTTTGAGAAGCCCCGCAGCTGCGGACAGAGCCGTAGTTTTTCCCGAGCCGTTGCCGCCGAGTATGCAGAAAAGCTCGCCGCTGTATACCTTAAGGCTCAGTCCGTCCAGTATATCTCTGCCGTTTCTTTCGTAGCGGAAGTAAACGTCCTTGAATTCAAGTGCTGTTTTCTCTGAATGGCTGTAGGTTGCCTTCGGCAGCCTGCATACGGTATTCCCGAAGTTTTTTTCTATAAATGTCCTGCCGTCGCGGACAGTCAGCGGACATAGTCCGCTTTCGTTCAGTTCGGCATAAAGTCTTGCAGCCGCAGGCATACTGCAGAGTATATCCCTGCGTTCCTTAAGATCCGCTATGACCCCGGCAGGTGGCGCGGCGGCAATAATAGCGCCATTTTCCATAACAAGGAGCCTGTCGCATATGGGGACCACGTCTTCAAGGCGGTGCTCCGCGATTATGATGGTTACGGAGAAGTCCTGACACAGTCTTTTCAGCGTAGCGATAAAGTCTGCGGCAGCTATCGGGTCAAGCTGTGCGGTGGGCTCGTCGAGAATGAGGAGCTGAGGCTGCATGACCAGTACGGCTGCAAGGTTTAAGAGCTGTTTCTGACCTCCCGAGAGCTCCGCAACGTCCCGTCCGTACCATTCTCCTATGCCGAAATAGCTTGCCGTTTCAGCAACGCGGCGGGCTATCTCGTCAGGTGGAGTACCCAGGTTCTCAAGCCCGAAAGCAAGCTCGTGCCATACTTTGTCAGTGACGGTCTGCTGCTCGGGATTCTGCATAACGAAGCCTATTTCGGAGGCGGATTTGATATCGTCAAGCTCTGCAAGAGGAGTATCGCAAAAGAAAACATCTCCGCTTCTTTTGCCAACAGGTGTAAGCTCACGCTTGAGCATGCGCAGCAGAGTGGATTTACCGCTGCCCGTAGCTCCGCATAATACGGCGAATTCGCCCCGTTCAAGGCTGAATGAGACATTTTTTACCGCAGGCAGGCTGCATTTCGGATATGTAAACGTCAGATCCCTGACCGCAAGTATTTCCACCTGAGACTCACCTCCGTTTCGATGATTATAGGCAGCAATATGAGCGCACCATATGCAATAAGGCCAGCAATGCCAAGCTTATCGGGAGATTTTGCGCTTATGGAAGGATAGAATGAAAAGTTCAGTGATCCGCTGCCCACAGCTGCTGCCGTAATGCCGAGAAGCGCAAGAGAAGCGATGAGGAGTGCAGTATCAGCTCTCCTGAACCCGAATCTGCGAAGCTGAGTGCGCCTGTGTGTACCGAAGCCTCTTGCCTCCATGCTGTCGGCAGTGATAATGCCGTTTTCGAGAGCCCATGTGACAAGTATTGAGAAAACCCTCGACCTGCCTTTTATATCGTCGATGATATTGTCGTCCTTGTACAGCCCCATTGCCCTCTGGGCGTTGTTTATCTTCGCGGACTGCCTGCTGAAAAGGGGTACGAACCGCAGAGCCAATGACAGTATCAGGGACAGCTTCGGTGACAGGACTCCCGTGACGTAGAGGAGCTTTTCACTTGTCATTATCTGCGTAAATGAGCGGAACCAGTACAGCACTCCGATTATCATGGCTGCGGAATTCAAACCGTAAAGTGTTGCTTCGAGAGTTACGGGATTGTGGTTCATCACGAAAAGCACGGTCCTGCCGTTATGGGACACAAGGGGATTTGCAAGAGCTAGTATCACAAACAGCACCCAGAAGAAGACATGCTCCTTTCCATGAGAGAGTCCGTTCCGCAACGTGAAGAAAATAACTCCCCCGAGCAGGGACATGACCATGAGCAGGGGATAGCTGCTGAACATGGCTATGCCCGTAACGCTGAAAAACCAGACCGTAACAGCTATGGGATTGTATTCGGAAAAGCTTCTCATTTTTCGTATACCTCGTTAAGATCGTGACCTATCTCACAGGTGTAGAGCCATTCCACTCTGTCACCGTCGGAAAGCTCATACTCGCCGCAGCTTCTTGAGGGGGTAATGCCGTTCACATGGTACACCCAGCCCGAAAGATCGCCGAAATCGTACTCGTAAATATAGTTTATGCCTGAAATATAGACCATACCGTGAGCTCCGCCGGCGCTGCCCTTGTTTTCCACCTGTATACCGTAGGACTGAGCAGCTTCGGTAAGGATATCGAAAACAGTGTCTCCTGTTTCGATATCAAAGGCTGTAGGCGGCAGTATCACGCCGTCCGCAGGTATATGCTCCGAATCTGACTTACCTGCGACAGTATCGCAGCGTATTTCCATAGTTACAGTGCCGACAGTCTTTTCCTTGACCTTTTTACTGCCGCTGTAGTACTCGTCGGCGGAGCTGATATCCGTAATTAATACGAAAGCTATGCCCGCACCTGCGATAATACCGATGAAAATGAAGTTCTTGATGTTCCTTTTGCCGATAATGAGCATGATAAGTGCAAGAACGAGAGCAGAGCCTGCGATAATGATGATGATTTTCGGTTTATAGCTGCCTTTGTGGCTTATTTCTTCGGCTTTTACAGCTTCTGAGGTGATTATGCTCTCAGTTCCGGACGCTGAAACGGTGGATGTGGTCTTCGCAGGGGAGGTTCCCGTCTTTTTCAGCGATGTCGAAGCTGAAACTGCCGAAGTTTCCGTGGCCGGGGCTGTAGTTCCCTGTGAAGCCGCAGCAGATGATGATGACTGCGGTGATGTGGTGTTCTCGGCGGCAGTATGCTCCTGCGCGGGAGCTTCCGTATGCTGCGGCGGAGTTGTATCCTGCCTTCGGTTATCAAGTATGAGCAGGGGAGTTTTTCCTTCAGTCATGCGCCTGAATGCCACAAAGGAGTAATACGCCTGAACAGTTGCAGTCTCGTTGGAACTGCCGCCCTCAGTATGGGAGAAGCTGCCGTCGGTCAGGCGGAAACGCAGTATCCCGTCCATAAGGTCGTTACCGTTCTTGATGAACCTGTCGTCGCTGCGGAAGTCTATTCCCAGCGCCGATAAAGCCGTAAGCACCTGAGAGGCACTCTCAGGATTCGGAGTGCCGAAGCTCTGATAGCCGCCGTTATCCATCTGCTTTTGGGACATAAAGTCAAGAGCCCTGTCCACAGAGTTGTCTACGGCGGGGTTTTTATGATAATAGGGCGCAAGGGACTGCACAGTCATGGCAGTAACATCGATATCGCCATAGCCGCCGAAAAGCGCCCAGCCGCCGTCGGGAGACTGCATGGAAACTATGGTATCGACCACTGAATCCGCAGTAAACCCGGAACAGGCATAGCCGTTGTTCAGCACATGGAGCCCGTAGATCCAGCTCATCATGCCCTGCTCGCCTATGGAACCGTCAAGGATATCGGTGATATAGCTGTTTCCGCTGCCTGCCGCACAGAGAGCAAGAGCGTACTTCTCTCGCGAGGTCGCAGAAGCGATGTTGTTACTGCCAAGATACTCCGTAAGAGAGCGTTCATAGGCTGAAAGATCGGTATATCCGCACTGACTGAGCGTGAGGGCATACCAGTCCGTTGTTCTGCCTGCACCCTCTGCGATACCGTTTTCAAGCCATTCCTCTATACTTCCCGCACCTGACTGTCCGAGCTTATAACTGACGATACCGCCGATAAGGTCATCGACCTCACCGACGGTATGATCGCTGCATTCCGCACTGTACGGTATGACATACAGTGACAGCATTATTGCAGATATCAGGCACAGAAGTACCGATAAAAGTTTATTCTTCATCTCTGCGTCTCACAGCAAGAGCAGTTGCTGCTGCGGTAATAAGGCCTGCGACTGCAAGACCTGCGCCCTTTACGCCTGTCTGAGGCGAATTGCCGTTTTTGGCAGCAGTTGAAGCCGTCTTTGTGGTAGTTGTGGTGGCAGTAGTTGAAGTGGTAGTAGTAGTTGTTGTTGTTGTTGTGGTAGTAGCTGCGGTAGTTGTTGTAGTTGCAGCTCCATCTGTAGCGACTCCAACAAAGACAGGAGGAACGATATTAACGCTGTCTGATACAGCGCTGACAGTATTCATGTCCTCAGTGAGCTTTATAGTCACCTTTCCGTCGGCATCGGTCTTGTACTCAGTCTCCTTACCATTTATGGTTATAGTTGCATTTGCAAGCTTATTGCTGATGAGAGAGCTGTCAGCGCCGAATGTATAATATGAAAGAGTGAGGTTCACATCAGAGCCCTTGGGGATATCCTTGCCGATCTTTGAGTCAAAGAAGCTGTAGCAGTCGCTGTAGGTCTTTGCGTCGGAATAAATAAAAGCCTGAAGCTGATCGTCATTCTTTATCTCGTCCGTAAGACCCATGGAAAAGCCGTCGTTAACGTAGTAGCCGTAGCTGCCGCCGTTTTCAACTCCCCAGAGCCTGTCAAGACCAAGTCCCCAGGTTGTAACGGATGTCTTATAGCCTGTCGCTGCGCCGCCCTCAAACTTTTTTTCGTGAGCGATATAGAGCGTGTCGTTGATAGTAAGCTTTCCATCGCTGTCAATATCTGTGACAGTGATCGGCTCTTCAACGAGAACAAACTTCTTGTTCTGATCGGCTATAGTGACATAAACAAGCGCAGAATCCGTATCTGCGGCGGAAACGTTCATACACACGGCTGAACATGAGATGAGCAGAGCTGCTGCCATTGAGAGTGTCTTTTTCATAATACCGACTCCTTTAAATAATATAGCGGGGCAATAAAAAAGCTTTTCCGCGATGCAGAAAAGCGCAGCAAAACAGCTTCACACAGTATGTGAAGTCGTTGGCATACGTTTTTCCATTGTCCAAAAAACGTTAATTGCCTGCATTGTCTGACGAGCGATCCGACTGTACGGCAGTGACTGCTGCGACGGATTTTCACCGTTCTTCCCTCAGTTTCAGACTGCAATTCAATTACAGAAATATTATATCACAGGGAAGTGCCCATGTCAAGGGCATAACTCCCGTGACAGATATCAATAAAACAGTTTTATGGTCCTGAATACCTGTTCTGCCGTATCCGCAAGGTTTTTGTAAGCCGCGGAGCTGTCCATAGCTTCTTCCAGGGTGCATACACTGCGCAGGACAGGAAAGTATGCATCAATCCCTTTTTCATTGCAGAGCTCCGCCCCCTCGCGTACCGCACCGCAGAATGCGATAACAGGCTTGCCGTATTTCCCGGCTGTTTCCGCGATACCTGCGGGAGCTTTTCCCATAGCGGTCTGACCGTCGATGCAACCCTCTCCCGTAACTACTATATCAGCGTCGGCAATGGCTTTTTCAAGCCCTGTTTCGCTTATTATAAGGTCAACTCCCGAACGCAGTCCTGCATTCAGGAAGTACATGAGAGCAAAGCCGAGACCTCCCGCCGCACCTGCTCCTGCCGTATCGGGAGAAGCCGCAGGGGCGAATGACTTTGCAAGCTCTGCGTATTTGCGCATATATCCTTCCATTTTGCGGACCATTTCAGGATCTGCTCCCTTTTGCGGAGCAAACACTGTGCTGCATCCTTTTTCGCCGCAGAGCGGATTCGTAACGTCGCATGCCACATTGAAGCTGCACTCCCTGAGCTGAGGGACAGCATTGCATCCGGTTATCCTGACAAGCTGTGAAAGTCCTTTTGCACCGTACCCCGTCTGACGTCCGTTCTTATCGAGCATGCCGAAGCCGAGAGCCTGCAAGCAGCCGATACCTCCGTCGTTTGTGGCGCTTCCGCCAATGCCTATTATGAAATTGCGGCAGCCCTGCTTAATGGCGTCAAGTATCAGCTCGCCCGTACCGTAGGTAGTGGTGACCATGGGGTCGCGCTCGGATTCTGACAGCAGGGGAAGTCCGGAAGCGGCCGCCATTTCGATAACAGCTGTATTATCGGGAAGTATACCGTATACAGCGTTGATACGCCTGCCTACAGGGTCAGTGACCACGGTTTCAGCGAATCGTCCGTTCAGTCCTGTAACGAGCGCCTCTGTGGTTCCCTCGCCGCCGTCTGCAACAGGCCTTATGACAATATCTGCACTGCCGAATACGCGGCGGATACCCTCAGCTGCGGCTTTTCCTGCCTCTGCTGAGGACAGGCTGCCCTTGAATGAATCTATTGCGATAACTATTTTCATTATAATCCTCCCGGATATTTCAGGCCGTATTTTTTATAAAAGCCGATTATATCGCTTTCAGAGCGCACAAGCTCTGCATAGACAAGTCTTTTTGCGGAGCTGTCGTAGAATCCGATAGTTTTTTCACCTGTACAAGTGCTTGATTCGATCATTATATCCTCTGCGGAAAACGGCTCGGGTATTGGCAGTGAGGCTTTCTTTCCGAAAATACTCATAAAAACAGCTCCCTCCTGTATTTTGACTGGTCATATTATAAGTATATTGCAGTAAAAGCTGAAAGTCAATCATTTTTCACGCCGATCTGAGAATTGCTCTGATAAAATGCATAAAACATGAGCTCCTGATTTGTGCAGAGTGATAGAAATATAAGGAAGCTATTGACTTGGAGTTAACTCTAAGGTGTATAATCATAGCATATTGGAGGTGAGACAGAGTGACTATCAAAGAAGTATGCAGCAGATTCGGCATTAGTCCCGACACTCTCAGGTATTATGAGCGTGTGGGCGTTATCCCGCAGGTATACCGCACCGCAGGCGGTATACGCGATTATAACGAGGACGATATAAAGTGGGTGGAGACAGCGACCTGCTTCAGAAGTGCGGGAATGCCAATAGAGCTTCTCATAGAGTATGTAAGGCTTTTCAGGGAGGGCGACCACACCATACAGGCAAGGTGCGAACTCCTCAGGGAGGCCCGTGAGCGTATAATCGCCGAGCGCAGAAAATTTGACGACGCACTTGAAAAAATGGACTACAAGATACGCGTCTACGAAAAGGCTGTTGAAACAGGCAGGCTTGAATGGGATGACGAAAACAGCTGCTGTTGCTGCAATAAACCAAAGGAGTAAAACATGTATATCGAAAAGATCAATTCACCAAGGGACATAAAATCACTTAACATACAACAGCTTGAAGTACTTGCTGACGAAATAAGGAGCGGACTTATGAACCGCCTTTCAAAGCGCGGAGGACATCTCGGACCGAATTTCGGCTTTGTTGAGGCGACGATCGCGCTCCATTACGTTTTTGATTCGCCGAAGGACAAGTTCGTATTCGATGTATCCCACCAGTGCTACACTCACAAAATGCTCACGGGACGAAGCAATGCCTTTTTCAGTGACGAGCATTTCGGTGACGTATCGGGCTACACCGATCCCGGGGAGAGCGAGCATGACTTTTTCAACGTTGGACACACCTCCACATCTGTGAGTCTTGCCTGCGGGCTTGCCAAGGGCAGGGATTTAAAGGGGGAGCAGGGAAACATAATCGCCGTAATCGGCGACGGCTCGCTCAGCGGCGGAGAAGCTCTTGAGGGTCTCGACTTTGCTGCCGAACTGAAAAGCAACTTTATCATCGTTGTAAATGATAACGATATGTCAATTGCCGAAAATCACGGCGGCCTTTACAGGAATCTTAAGGAACTCCGCAGTTCAGACGGAAAATGTCCCTGCAATCTGTTCAGAGCCATGGGGCTTGATTACACCTACGTATCATGCGGAAACGATATAGCTCGGCTTATTGAGGCTTTCAGAAAGGTGAAGGACACCGATCATCCCACCGTCGTACATATAAATACCCTTAAGGGCAAGGGTTTTGAACCTGCGGAAACTCACAAGGAGGAATGGCACTGGCATATGCCGTTTGATCCTGCTTCGGGGGCTGATATATTCACAGGTAGCGGCGAGAATTACGGCGATATGACCTGTGATTTCCTTATGAAGAAGATGAAAGCCGACAGGAGCGTAGTAACAATGGTTGCAGCTGTTCCCGTATGTATCGGCTTTACCGAGGACAAGCGAAAGGAAGCCGGCAGTCAGTTCGTGGATGTTGGTATTGCAGAGGAACATGCAGTAGCTATGGCTTCCGGAATCGCAAAGGCAGGAGGAAAGCCGGTATTCGCCACACATTCCAGCTTCTTTCAGCGCACCTACGACCAGATATTGCAGGATCTCTGCATAAACAGCAATCCTGCAACGCTCCTTGTTAATACGGCTTCCGTGTACGGCATGCATGATATTACCCACCTTGGTATCTACGATATCCCCATGATGTCGAATATACCCAACCTTGTGTATCTTGCTCCTACAAACTGCGAGGAATACTTTGCAATGCTCGACTGGAGCATTGAGCAGAGCAGGTATCCGGTTGCCATAAGAATGCCATGCAACGGCGTTATACATACTGATGTTCCCGTTGATACGGATTACAGCGATATCAACAGGTACAAGATAACTCAGAGCGGCAGTAAAATAGCGATAATAGCTCTCGGCGACTTCTATCAGAGAGGCGAGGAGCTTGCAAAGCTCACAGCCGAAAAAACAGGCACAGCTCCTACGCTTATAAATCCCCGCTATATTACCGGAATCGACGAGGAATTGCTCGAACAGCTTAAGGCTGATCACTCAATTGTAATAACTATTGAAGACGGAATACTGAACGGCGGCTTCGGAGAGAAGATAGCACGTTTCTACGGTGCTGACAGCATGAGGGTGTACAATTACGGACTGAAAAAGGAATTTCTCGACAGATATGATGCAGAGGACGTCCTAAAAGAAAATCATCTCACACCTCATCAGATACTTGACGATATATTATAAATGAAAAACAGGCGGTATGAAACTGCCTGTTTTTCATTTGTTATCAGATTCTCATGTCCGCGGGCATGGGTTCTCCTGTTTGTTTGTTGTAGATATTGAAGGATTTTTTTGCCTTTTCCACGATATCGCGGTTGCCCTCACGATCGGTGACATACAGCGTAGCACCTTGTATCCGAAATTCTGCGATGACCTTTTCGTTTATGACTACGGGAGTAGCAATATCCAGAAGTTTTTCAAAGGCGCCGGCGTCATCAATAATCAGCTCCCAGTTCTTGCTGTAATCAACATATCCGCGGTCATGGTTGAAATCAATGCTGAATATCCTGTCGATTTTTATCAGATCGTGGGAACAATCATCTATATCGTACGGAAGATATCTGTAGCCGTACATGCCTTCGTAGTTTACGTCCCTGAAAAACAGGAGCGGGAAAACATACTCGGGATCAACATAGAAAGAAACGTCAGTATATGTAGTGATCTCTGTAATAAGTTTCTCTGAAGTCTTGCGGAAATCTATATCATGATCTTCAAAGAATCTGACAGTATTTTCATATGAATTATAGATGTTCTGATCATTTACCCTGCAGATGAACTCGGCATTTTTCATATCTTCGGGCTTCATTGCGGCGATATCACTGCGTATAGCCTCAGTAAGCTCTTTTCCTTCATTTAGGGAGGTCGTTATCTTTTCAGTATTGTCGAGCTTATCGGTCAGATTGAATTCGCAGTACAGATCACGATTCCCGTTTTTATAAGCATATAACGGATCAACATCGGCATTGGTCCTTAGACTCTGTCTGAAAATACTGTTTGCAGTATGCTTTGCGTATTCAGCACTTGTAAAGATATCACAGCATAATTCTGTTAGCATTGTCGTCGGAACAGTATACTGACGGATGCAGGAAGAGCCATTTTTAAGATAGTAGGTAAGCTCTATGGTCTGCTCGTCATAATATAAGTTGTACTGAGACATTTTTTCAGCATCATAGTCGCTGACAGGGATACGTATCTCAGATAGTTCATATTCATATTTGTCCGGCATAAAATGACGGTCAACGAGCTCCTTGTTGAGCTTGACCGCGTCATTTATCACATTGCGGTCAGCATAGAGCTTGTTGGGCCCTATTTGTGCATGGCTATATCCCCAAATGGAAATCTCTATATCAGTGACAGATGAAGCTGACGGAACTGCTTTTGCCATGCCGAGGCCATGTGTAACGTTGATAACCGTGATTATTCCGAATACAACGGCGCAGGCTGCGGAAAAGCTTATCACAGCCGTCCAGAAGCGTTTGAAGCCTCTTCGTCTTATTACCTCCATAACGAACCATATTATTCCGCTTATTATAAGTGCAGCTGCTGATGCGCTTGAAAGCTTTGTTATACCCATTAAAGAGAAAATGCAGTAGATAGCAAGCGACATGATTATGTAGTAGAATGCGCTGTAAACGTAGGGCTTTGAAACGTCTTCAGCCTTGCGGCGCCTGTAGAGCAGGAAAGTGACAAGAACTATAAGAGCAATGAACAGCAAAGTCCTTACCATGAAATGCAGGTACATTGAGATAAGCAGATCTTCCGGATATTTTGCTTCTACCAGTGTATCGGTATGTGAAGAAAGAGGATTTTTTTCCAGATAGGAAATGATAAAATAGAAAACTCCTATAGGACTTGTAGTAAACAGGGTGTAGCTGCTTAAAAGAGAGCTGGTCTGAAGTCCGTAGCGTGCTCCGTTAACGATGTTCATCCATGTTATTGCGATGCAGGCAGGCACCATGATATTTACTGCTGCAATGCTGAACAGAGCTTCAAATATACTTCCTGCGAAATTTATAGCGAATACCGAGAAGGAATACAGCATTATCATACCGGTAAGAATTACGGACAGCACCCGGATAGCAGCGGCGAAATTCATAAGTATCTCTCTGACATCGATAAAGCACGAGCCGATAAGTATCTCGATTATGGCAATGACAATACCGATGATGAAAGGTACGATATAGACTGCAAGTCCCGAAAGATAGTCCGCAAAGAAGCGCTGACGGTTGTTCAGCGGCAGCGAATAGTTCATATCCACAAGGGATTTGTTATAAAGATAGCGGAAATTTATCATCGGAATGACAATGCCCATTGCTATGCTGAGTATGAAAGCGATAGCTGCAATAAAGTAGAACGGCTCAAAGGCAAAAGGGCGTTCCTGTGAATATTTAGCGCTGTAGTAAACTAAGGTGATACCCGCAAGCAAAGGCAGACAAAGGAGCTGGAAGACCATATTTGTTACAAAAAGCTTGGAATCCTCCGCCAATTTACTTTTTATGCGCACGGAAAAGAAGCTTGTTTTTTTATTATTCTCCGATCTTGTCGCTGCTGTCATATCCGAGCACCTCCAGTTCATAGATAAATATTTCTTCAAGTGTGAGCGGTATGACCTCTGTCAGCATAGGACGCTTCGGCAGCAGGGAAGCCTTTATCACTTCGATATCGCCCTTTGCGATTATAAAGCATATGCTCTGATTCTGCTCATAGTGGAGAATCTCGATACCCTCATGGACAAAATCCTCCTTTGTAAAGGTCTGAACGGTTCCGTCCTCATTCTTATTGAATACGGTCTGTATTTTATGTACGCTGCCCTTGACGTCGTCGATATCACGGCAGAAAATTATCTTTCCGTTGTGGAGCAGAGCCGCCGTATCGCAGACCTCGTTTATCTCCTTGAGATTATGTGAGGAGATGATAGTGGTCAGCTGACGGTCAAGCATAGCATCCACAAGCATCTTTTTAACGATTATGCGCATTGTGGGGTCAAGTCCGTCAAAGGCCTCATCAAGGAGAAGATAATCGGTGCAGCAGGCAAGGCCTATTATAACGATAGCCTGTCTCTTCATGCCTTTTGAGAAGGTGTTTATCTTTTTATTGAGGGGAAGATTGATTTTTTGGCGGAGAGACTGAAATATATCCTCCGAAAATGACGGATAGAATCCCTTATAGTAGTTTTTCAGCCTTTGCAGCGTGAAACTGCCGAACTGTACGGTCTCGTCGTTGATAAAGAACACCTTCTGCTTGGCGTTTACGTTATCGTAAACGCTTTCACCGTCGATGAGGACATCACCGGACTCGGGAGCGTATATACCGGACAGAAGTCTGAGTATAGTAGATTTTCCGGCGCCGTTTGAGCCGAGCAGTCCGAAGGCAGTGCCTTTTTCTATACGCAGGTCAACGCCGTCAAGCGCCGTAAAGCTGTCGAATTTTTTTACCGTGTTTTTTATTTCGATCATGAGCGGTCATCCTTTCTGTAAGATAGGTGCAGGGAATCGATCCTTGCTTTCAGGTCATCGGGGGAAAGCCCCTTGTCGAAGGCTTCGTTCACGGCGGAATCGAAGTCTGCCAGCACTTTTTTACGGAATTTGTCATAATTCTGTGCAGATATGAAGCTGCCTCTTCCCGGAACGGAGTATATCACGCCGTTGCGTTCAAGCTCCTGATAGGCTTTTGCTACGGTATTGGGATTTACTCCAGTAGATTTGGCGAGGCTTCTTACACTTGGAAGCTGGTCATTCTCTGCAAGTGTCCCGTTAAGGATAAGCATGACGATCTTCTGATATATCTGCTCATAAATGGGTACTCTGCTTGTCAGGTCAATTGAAAGCATAAGCAGCTCCTTTCTGTAATATGTGTACTATGTATGATAGTACAGTTGCTACACTCATATAATAGCACACCCTGTATTGTTTGTCAAGAGTTTTTTTAAAATTTCCCGAAAAAAATAACTGCCGTCCCACAGGAAACGGCAGTTATTCGCGTTGAATTCTTATTTTCAGCCAGTGAAAACAGGCATTTCGTCATTGCCTGTCAGCCAGCCAGCTGAGAGCGCGAACAACGTCCATAGCAGTATAGGCCATAGTATTATCGCTCTTTGCCCAGCCCGCAACAGAAGCAGTAATGATGACTGCTTCACTTCTCCTGCTTATAAAGGTGATAACCCGCATTAATGAATAAAAAAGCGTGCATAAGCACGCTTTTTATTTATCAGATGTGGTTATTCTGCTAGGTCAATGTCAGTATATTTTGTCCAGTTCAGTTCAATACGTTCATAGGAATTGTAAGCTTCACAGAATTCACGCCATTTATCCCATTTCTGATCCGTATTGCTATCGTCTGTATATTCAGCTGTTAATCTGCCGTTCTTATAGTATCTGTTCCATGTGTATTCATGCAATGGAGTTATAGTATTATCGGGGGCCATGTACATGATAAAAGATTGACTGCCGCCCTGATGACCGAACATACCTATAGTGCTGCTTTCAGTGAATATGTCAACAGTTTCAAGTTCAACTTTCAGTACTTCCTCATTTCCGTCAAGGTCATGTCCGCAGAAGCGGGCTGATACGTAGTCCTTTCCGTCGAATACGTACATATGGCACGTTCCGAGAACAAATGAGTGATAGATAAAAAGTTCGGGCACGGAGTCTCCGTTAACGTCATGGAAAGTATACTGAATTGTCAATTCAATAGAAGGACTCTTCTTCCAGAATTCTTTATTCTCACGCATAAGTTCTTCAATTGCTCTTACAGCTGCTGCGTCAAGCTCCTCCTGAGGGATATCCTTGCGGTCTGTATGCGGATTATTATATATAACAGGTTCAGGTCCGTTTGTATCCGGAGCTGTTGTAGTTGTGGCAGCTGCTGATATTGCTGCCGTTGTATCAGTTGAATCAGCTGAAACGGTTGAAACAGTTGAAACTGCGGAAGAAGCTGACACGGAAGAAGTTACAGAAACAATGCTTGTAACAGTTGCTGTTTCAGTAGTTGTGGTCACTGTAGTCAGGGGAGTATCATTGACAACGATATGATTTTCCTTTTTCAGCAGATATATGCTGCCGACTGCTATAGTAAGAGCAGCTGCCGTGCAAAGAACGGTATAGATGATATGCGGTATCCTTTTGCGCTCATAGAGATCAACCCCTGTAACGGATTCCGCTGCTGCGTCGTCTGAGAGCTCCTTAGCGGCAGAGTCTGCTTTTTCTGCCTCATACTTACGCATGGTTATCTTCAGCATTCTGTCTCTTGCATTCTTATCGATATTCATTTTTTCGGTTCCGATTTTTTCAATTATGTTTATATCCGAATCTTCGAGGACATCGAAGCCTAAATCCTTGTTGCCTTTCATATATTTCCCTCCTTCATATCATAACCCTCATCGGAAAGGAGTTCCCTGAGCTTTTTCAAAGCTCTGCTGCACCTCATTCTGACCGAAGCGGGGGACATTGAATGCTTGTCTGCGATCTCGCTTGAATTCATATTGTAATAGAACTTTTGTATGATTATGTCTGAATCGGGTTCGCCGAGACTTATTATCAGTCTGAGCAGAGTTTCTTTCATCGCATTCCGTTCTGTATTCTCCTCGATCCGTTGACTGTCAGCAATTTCTGACGTTTCCTCGCCGATATACACGGTATCCGGGCGACGTACCAGTTTCCGGTACATCTGTATAGCCCCGCGTTTTGCAATTGTGCCGATAAAGCCTTTGATCTCGCCGTTGAAGCTGCCGCTGTGGTCATAGCTTGTAAAGACGGCGGAAAAAACGTCTCCCACGCATTCCTCTATATCCTCGCGTCTTCCGCAGCTTCTGAGCTTATTGTAGACTATGGCATAAACGTAGTTCAGATACTCGTCAAAAAGTGCAGTTTGAGCAGCGGTCGGATCTTTTTCATACATTTTCCTGTATTCATTGTCTGTCATAGGACCACCCCTTTTGTTTTAGTTCAAAAGCCGTACGACTTGAGTGCTTTCATAATATACACTTGTTCCGAGTTGTCAAAGTGTAACATACTTTTTTCAAAAACTGATTTTATTATATAATATCAGCTGCTTTTTTGCAAGCAGCGGGTGCGCTTTACGCGATAATAAGAATAAGAAAACCGCCCTTGTTGTTACAGGCGGTCATTCTAAGTTACCGTATTTCCACTTATCACAAACAGCGTGTGCTTATTCTGTGTTTTCAACTGCATTGGAGCATTTTTAGCCTTTTGCCGAAGCTGTTCAGCTATACTCGGGTGCTGCAGGGGAGCTGCCCTGCCTTACCATGGAAGTTACTGACATACTTTGTGTTTCCCTGAGCTTACACCTCTGAACACGGGATACTATCGTGCCGTCTGCTTCATCATAATAAAAGCAAGATTCTGCCTGCCCCTGTCGCCGCGTCTGTATGAATAATAGGACATATCATGGCAGGTGCATTCTCCGGCGTCAGAGATATTCCCTGGCAGTATACCTTCCGCAGTCGCTTTAAAAGTCACTGCTTTAGCAAGGTCGAGCCGGCGCGAGCCGCTGCTTAAATCAAATATCTCATTAAGCTCTGCGGCTGTGAACGCCCCTGCGTATTCCTTCGCAGCTTCTTCACTGACTTCATAGCAGCCGCAGCATATATGTGGACCTATTGTCATCTGGATATCCGCAGAAGAAGCTCCAAGCTCAATCATGCGCTGAACGCCGTTATGAATGAGCATGCCTGCCGCCGATCTCCACCCGCAGTGCAGAAGACCGACAACGCCGGCTTTTTTATCGATAAGGTATACAGGTACGCAGTCAGCTGCGATTATACTGAGTACGAGCCCTTTTTCAGCCGTTACCAGCCCGTCAGTTTTTTTGAACGGATCGTCCTTTATAACGCCTGCGCCTCCGTGCTCAGCACTTGCGATCTCAGCTTTATCGCCTCCTGCCTGATATGGACGTATTATTCTTGTCAGCGGCACACCGAGTCTGCTGCCGAGAGCTTTGTAGTCATCGGTAGGCGGGTCCGAGGCTTTCTCCCTCGACCAGACGCCATTATCACCGGAGTTGAAGCCGCCATAGGCATTATTGTCGTCAATTATAGTCAGATATTTCATTTTTCGCTCCTGTTAAGCTGTATTATAGCAATTTCACGCGGTATTGTAAATGCTTTTGCAAAAACGGCCCGGAGGATCAACTCCGGGCCGCTGATATTATTTCTTCTTTTTAGCCTCATTGTACTTGCCGTTCTGGAAGTCCTTGATAGTTTCCTCAGTGAGGTCGTTGTCCATGCCGAGTATATAGAGTGAGTCGTTAAGGCGCTCCTTAATAGCCTTTTCGTAGGAGCTCTTATCAGTTCTCTCGCCATTTACGGCGTAGGAGACCTCGAAATTCTCGTCCTGCTTCTTGCTGTTTTCGGTATTGCCGTAGCTGAACACCTGAGCGAGCTTGTAGTTAGGCTCAAAGGTATAGATACTGCCTGCTGTCATGCTCGGGTTGTCCACTGTGGAGTAGATCTCCTTTGCCTTTTCGTCAAAGCCGATAGTACCCTCTGAGTTGCCGAAGCTTCCCACAGGTACGGGACAGCCGTTCCATGAGAACATCTGAACATATGGAGCGTAGTGATAAGCGCCCGAGATGAAAAGCTCGGGGATATCGTCGCCGTTGATATCCATAACCGAGAAGTGGTTATCGTCGTTTTCCTTTCTTGTCTTGAGATAGTCGTTGAGGATAGCGGTAAATGCTTCCTTCCAGTCGCTGCATTCACCGAGAGCAGCATTGATGACATCGTCGTCGAAGCTGTGGTCCTCGCCCATATCCTTTATAAAGCCCGAGATGAAGTGATTGTACTCCTCGTTGAAGTGCTCCTCGGTAACGAATACTCCGTCCTCCTTGACAGCGAGGTTTGAACGCTGGAAAGAGCCGACATTTGCAAGAGCCTTGCCTTTAAGTCGGTAGAGCTGTATATTCATTACCTGGATATCGTCACGGTATCTTGTGGTAGTAAGGAGACTTCTGTCCATAACATAGTTGAGCATACCGCATTCTGTAATAGGATCGAACTGGGTATAATAACCATCGCTGAGAGTTTTTATGAGATATGTCTTGTTGCCTACGGGACCGTATGAGATAACGAGCTCGGGAACGCGGTCGTCGTTGATGTCATAGACGGTAAAACGGGCATTCTCGTTATAATCGTCAGACTTTTTGAAGTCGTTGAGGGCTTCGCGGTATATCTTTGCCCAGTCCAGATTTGCAACTGAAGTCATATCCTTGGTATCGCCGAGAACGACCATTTCCGAAGGATCGGAATCGAGGACGGGATCGGTGGGAGCCGGCTCGGTAGGAACGGTAGTTCCGGTATTATCATCAGTTCCGTCCGAAGAAGCAACTGTGGGAGACTGAGTTGTATTGGTATTGCTTGAATTTCCGTTGTTTTTGCTGCTGCAGCCGCAGAGCAGAGCGGTTATACAAAGTAAAGCTGTAAGCTTTTTCATGATCTGACCTCCATAGAAGATTTTATTGACCGTATGTATTATAACACATATTTTTACATTTGTCATTACACTTCTTGCGATTTTCGCTAATTTTTCATTTTTCACGTAAACTATGATATTTCCGTGATAGTGTTCCTGCATGGGAACGGCGCCGGCATTCTGAGGGGGAACGGCTGAAAAGCCCCCCGTACTGTAAAAATGCGGAGGGCCTGAAAACTATATCATGTATCCTCTGTGACCATATCGGAATCATCGGGCTCAAGTCCCGCAACGACAGCGCACAGCTTTCTGACAGTACCGTTGTCGAACTCGATCGTAACAACGGTATCTCCGCCGAGGGGCAGGGTATCGGTCACAGTTCCCCTGCCAAAAAGGCGGTGTTTGACGCGGTCGCCTTTTTTGATCTCAACGTTGTCGGGCATAGCGGTCAACCCTGATTGTAATAAACGTTGGCCGCACCTACGCCCGTGTCGATATCGAGCTTGTATTTGCCGCCGTTCTTTGCGAAGTCTTCGGAAGGATTTGTGAGATTGAAGGTCATTTCTCCCACGCCGCCGTCAGCGTCGATATTGCCGTTTACAGTGCCTGTGAACTCAAATTCGCCAACGCCCTGATCCGCATCGATACTGCCGAGAACGCCACTTATATTGACGTCTCCTGCGCCGCCGTCGATATCGAACAGACCCTCGCAGTTGATATCTGTGATATTGACCTGACCTGCGCCGCAGTCGATATCACTGCTGCTGCATCTGATATTGCTGAGATTGAGCTGACCTGCGCCGCAGTTCACCCTTAACTGATCGCAGCTAATGTCCGAAACAGTGGTCTCGCCTGCGCCGAGATCCAGTGCAAAGCTGCTGTACTCTTTTTCGGGAAGGTATATCTTTACTGTAGTTTCATTGCTGTCATTATCCCAGAGATCGAAGAGATTTACCATCCTGAACTTCTTTTTGCTGTGGAAGGTGCGGAAAGTACCGTTCTTTACCTCGGCACCGAACTCCTCGGGAACATTTTTAGCGTCTACTACGATATTGTCGTCCTCGCTCTTAACGATAGTGAGATCACCCCAGCCCATATCGATATCAAGCTTGCGGACGTCCGAAACACTGAAGCTTTCGCTGTAGTCCTTTACCTTCATGCTGCTGCTTTTACCGAAGATCTTATAAAGTGCGAACCCCAGCACAAAGAGTATAAGACCCACAAGTATGCAGATAAGCCATGCCCAGCTGCCGCCGTTCTTTTTCTCGGGAGCAGCTGCGCCCTGATTCATATTATTATTCTCATACATTTTCGTTTCCTCCTTTTTTGAACAAGCCTGCGAACCAGCCGCAGAAACGCTTTATAGCTCTGCCGCAGGCAGGTATCGCAGCGCTGAAAGCGGGCTTGCAGATAAGAATGACGATACCTGTGATGATAAGACCTATGCCGATGAGCATAAGAGCTACAGCAGGGGATTCAAATATAGATACCAGTCCGCCTGCGATGAAAGCGAAAGCTGTAACAGCAGCCGCAAACACCAGCGATATAACGACTACTATAAGAGTAAAGAGGAGAACGCATATAACGATAAGTACCGGAAGCCAAAAAGGGAAGGTGAGTACGGCAAGTATTATCCTCAGCACCCATGCGCCGCCCGAGGTCTTTTTCACGGGCTGAGCAGCATTATTATAATTGCCGTAGCCGTTATTGAAGCCATTGCCGTTATTATAGTTATTATTTGAATTCTGAGCACTGGGATCCTGAGGCGGCAGAACGGGAGCGGGATTGACGTGAATGCCGCTCTCGCGGAGGATATTTACGGCAACGTCCTCGGGATCGCCCATAGCAGCCGCAGTTTCCTCTTCCTTGCCGAAGCCTGCGTCGAGGAAGACCTCCTCATAATATGTAAGGGCGTCGTTTATATCCTCCTTGGAAAGACCGCCCCTTTCAAGGCTGTTTCTCAGTCTTGTAAGAAATTCAAGTTTGTTCATTTTTTTCAGCTCCCTCATTCAATAAAATACTGTCGATCTTTTTCTTGTGGCTTCGCCATTCCTCGCGATATTCCTCAAGGGAATCATTACCCTGAGAAGTGATACGGTAGTATCGTCTGTTCCTGCCCATGAACTCCTTGTCGTAGGTTTCAAGAAGCTCGTTTTTCTGCAAACGTCTGAGGACGGGATAGAGAGTAGATTCGGAAATATCCACAGCCTTTCGCAGGTATTGGGTTATCTCATAGCCGTAGGTGTCATTATTCTGAACGATAGAGAGCACCATAGCGTCGAGCAGCCCCGCATTGATAGAAAAACCCATAATGCAGCTCCTTTCTGAAAGTATATAATATTTTAGTGCTTGTAATATCTAAGCTCTGATAATATTATACGGCGTATAATATTATTTGTCAATACAATATTATGAAATTTAAGTAAGACTGTACATCTGCACAACGTGAGCAGGACAAACTTGTCTTCTCATTGTCAGAATATAACAAAAGAGCCCACCGAAGCGGACTCTTTGTACTTGTTTATTCCTTTAATATTATTGGCAGATGTTTTACTGAACTTCCTTAAATACTTCTTTGATGTTTATATCTTCGCATTTTGTGTCTTTTATCTGACCGTTTGTGTCATAGATAAATTCCAATTTGTAGGCAAGAGCTCTTTTGTTATTATTGGTATTCATAAGGTAAAGGCTTAGTGAAGACATATTTTGGGTATCGTCTATGTTAAGGTCAATGGGGATTCTTGTGGTTTCGGGGCATAAGAACACGCCAAAATCATAAATCTTGGTACTTCCGTCAGTCTTAGCTATAAAGCCGTCTAACTGGTATCTTCCGTTAACGTCATCGGGAAGAGGCAGTTCCATGAAATGAACAGTTCCGCCATTGCTGTAATAAAGCGTTATCTCATCGCCCTTATTTACAGTTTCGCCTGCTTCGGGGAGCTGTGCTACTACTATATCCTTTTCTTCGGTATCTGTAATCATTTCCGTCTTAACCTTCAGCTTATAGAAGCCTGCCTGGACTGCAGCGTCATTAATGTTCATGCCGCGGAAGTCTTTTACAGAGAATTCTTCACTTGAACCTTCTTTGCAGACATAAAGCGTTATCTCCGAGCCCGTGGGAGCACTTATACCCGCCTCAGGCTGAGATCTGATAACATAGTCAGGCTTAATCGTGTTATCATTGGCTTCGGATATCTTTACAGTGAACCCCCTATCCTCGAGCTGCTGCTTTGCAAGCCTGAACTGCATGCCTGCAACATTTGGGACATCTGCATAGCCGACAGCATCCGCTTTATACTTTTCTCTGAGCTTGTCTGCGAATTCCCATAGCTCATGAGGTACCTTATAAATTCTGGTTTCATATCCGTTGGTGCATATGATCTCATCGTTACGATGAAATAAGATGTGATAGTGTCTTGGATAGCCTTCCTTTGAGAGTGCGGTCAGATCAAAGCTTTCGTTGTTATAACCGTTGTTTCCCGGGAGCGGTGAGCTGTCTGTTATATCTTCAAGCTCTGCTGATGACAATGCGTTCAGGAAGCTTTCTTTTTCGCTGTCAGTGAGAGTTGCGGTATGTAACGTCACAATAGCCTGATGAATGTTGATATCTATACTATCACAGCCGAAATGCTCAATAAACTTATCAACTGAAGAATATTCCATTATTTCGTTGTATTCCGCAACATACCTGTCAATCAGGGCTTTGATCTCTTTTTTGCTGTTTTCATCGATCACAAAATAGCGATATGCATCTTCTTCTGTTTTATAATCATCACAGAAGTCTTCATTTCCGTAATACATGACGCTCACATTACCTCTCTCTGAAATATCAAAATTCAGATTACTGATAATATTGGTTTTATGCATATCATTGCTATACCTGCACAGACCTATATTGATACATCTATCATCAAACATATCTGCCTTGACGCCGGTTTCTTTCCATTCAGCCTTATTGATAAGCGCTGTGACACTATCGAGCAGACCGTATCCGGGGCTCTCGTAACTGAAATCGTCCTTTTTGCAGTTTATGCTCCAGGTGAAGTCTGTAAACTGCTGCGATTCCTTTAAGACAGGATTGTATACCGTATAATAAGTAAGGTCCGCAGCAGTAGTTGTCTCCACATGTTGGCCGCTGAAGTAGTTCCATATATTATGTATGATATCCTTGTCACCGAAATCGACTTCAACAGCAGTCTTCTCGGAGCCCCTGTAGTTTTTCAGCTCCTCCATGACAGTATCAACATTCTTTCCGCCCTTATATCTCTTTTTTCCGCTGCTGCTCTCATACATTACGGAGTGATCATGCATGAGGAATTCCAGCTTATAAGGATCGCCGCCGTTATATACGAACATCATGATGGATTCGCCGTCGGGACGCCCGGAGGGGTCAAGCTCCTCCCAGTTTTCGCGGTTGAACAGCGAAGCGAAGCGGTCCACAGTCTGTGCGTCCACCTCATATACCTTGGGAGCATATTCAACGGTGGATACGCATACTCTGTCTCCCGTAATATCTCCGAAAGGCGCAGCTGCTTCATTTTCCAAGCCTGCAAGCTGACTGTCGGGCTTCCTGATCCTGTTTCTCACAGCCCAGCCGCCGGCGATACCGCCTGCTGCTATAGCGATAACGGCGGNNCGCCTGCCGAGACCACTCTTTGCCACATTGGCTTTTTGTAAATCTCCACTCCCGAGACCTCGACAGTGGTATCTATATTGCTTTCTTTGGTTCTCTCGTTGTATATCTTTCTGCTCATTGCAAACATCCTTTCCCTGTCACTTTCGGAAGCAGGGCAGTTATCCGCAATTCTTTTTATATCAGCGTCATCTGCATTTTCAAGTATATCAAGATCTAATTCATTATCTTTCATACCTGTACCTCCTTACAGTGAAATGTTCATTTCGGTGAGCTTTTTCCTTAGCCTTGTCAGTGCGCGGCTGGTTCGCATGCGTACTGCCTCGGGGGACATGGACACTATTTCTGCTATCTCCTTTGAGGTTCGCCTGAAAAAATACTTCTGTATTATTATTACCGAGTCCGGCTCGCCGAGAAGATTCACGCAGTTCAAAAGCCTGGTGCGGATATCCTTGTTTTCTATTATTTCCTCAGTATTGTCGGGGGCTTCGAGCTCAGCAGCCTCCTCATCGTCAACAGAAACTGTCGTTATATTCTTATGTGTCAGTCTGCTGTACATATCGGCGGCCTTCCTGCGGGCTACCGTGCCTATAAAGCCTGAGATATCGCCGCTCAGCTCCCTGCTCTCGTCATAATATATGTATATATCCGCAAATGAGTCGCTGACGCATTCTTCTATGTCCTCGCGTCTCGCACAGCTTCGCAGACGGCTGAAAACTATGGTGTATACATAATTGAAGTATTCATTGAAAAGAGAGCGCTGGGCTTCTTCCTTTGAAATTAGTGAAGCTTTTTTGTATTCTTCATGTGTCATGGTCTCACCTTCTAACTGTAAAGCTTTTATAATGCATTGTATCGGCTTTCACTCTATCTATTCCGCTCCTTACGGAAAAATGTAACGGGAAGATAAATATTTTTTTGTTTTAATTATTATCCTGTGAAAGATACACACTATATTATAATACCTGTAAGTTCAAAAAGCAAGAAAAAAGCAGCCGGTACATCTGTATCGGCTGCGGAACGGATCGTTACGATTCTATATGAGTAGCTGCGCCTATGAAAAGGGGAACATTGTTCTTGTCAACTATCATGTAAACGAAAGGTCTGTCAAGGTAGATATAAACCTTTTTCTTCTCGATAGGAGGTGCTGCTCCTGCGCCCATTACGATAGCTGTTGCAGCGGCTGCCTTTGTGCCCTTTTCAGTGACCTCTATCTTTGTCTTGTGAAGAACATCATCAATATAGAGGGGAAGTGCTCCGTTAACGGACATATCGTTTATCTTTGAGAAGTCTGCTTTATCCGGGTCAAAGGCTGTTTCCATACCCATCTTGGGAAGTATCTCCTTGAGGGACTTTCCGTAATTGTACTTGAACTTGGGTATCATTACGTAAAGATCAACAGTCTTCGGGTCCTCGCATTCCTTAAGTCCCTCTGCAAGAGCGGCTGCGTCGAGGTTCTGGATATAATCAGTGAAGTCAACGTCCTCGTGAGGAAGTATGCCTACAAAGCTGTAATCGCCGTTCATATACGGCTTCTTGAATGCGTCCGCATTTCCGAGATCGAAGTACTCTCTCTCCATGCTGTCCATTTTCTGTATGGGAAGCTTTTTGCCGTCAAGGTCTGTGAACTTGCCGTCAGTGGTACTGAGATACGGGCTCCGCCACTCAGCCTCAAAGTAAAGGGTGTTGATAAGGAGCATCATGGTATTACTCTTTATATTCGCCTTTGTTATGAGGGAGGGTATCATGCCGTTTGTCTTCTTGTTTACCCAGCTGTTCACGTCCTTTACTATGCTGTTCGGCTCAAAGGCGCTCTTGTACAGCTCTGCGTTGTAGTATTTCTTGTTGGTTTCAAGGAATTCGTTGTATACCTTGAAGGTCGGGTCGTCCTTGAACCATATTGAATCCGCAAGGTATATCTTTTCCTTTTCCTTGTCGGGGAGCCTGCTTATATAATAAGCCATATACTCGTTCAGTTCGTCTATGGTGAGACCGTTTCCGAGGAAATCTTCCATTTCCTTAAGGGTATCGCCGTCGGCTCCGTTTGCGGTCATTGATAGGGCTGCCGAAATGGAAAGGGGCGAGATAAGGAAGTTCTTTTCGGTTGCGATATCCTCTGCGTAGCATTTTTTCAGCAGGTCAACGCCAAGCTTCATCTCGGCGCCTGCGAATTTTTCATCGGTGGCGACGCCCTCGGCTGCCTTTACCTTTACGGTATCGTCAAGGCGGACGCTGCCGATGGAGGAGGCTCCGTTGAATGCCTTTGCGCTGCCAAGCGTGAAGTCAACTACCTGCTTGAGGTCCTCATCGTCTATGACGGTATCATAGTTTATGTCAGCGTTGAGAAACTGGTCCTCAGTGAGCTTCCTGCCGAGATTGCCTGCGATATACTTCTTATAGGTAAGCACATCGAAGGAATCCACAATTCCGTCATCGTTTATATCGCCGTAGAAATGCTCATTGGGGTCCTTCACGGAAAGTATCTCTTTCATATAATAGATCTTGCCCCGGCTGTTCGAGCCCCAGTAGCCTATTTTTTCAATATCGTCGTATTTATCCTTTGAGGCAAACTTGATTGTCACCCTTGATTCTGGCTGAATGTCCTTGACCAGATCAAAGCTCGATGTATAGTCTGGCGGATAAAAGCCTTCGTCATAAAGGTCATTGATCTCTATTTCCTTTACGTTGTCATAGTAAAAGGTATTGCCGCCCATTGACGGGATGAGCATTATATTTATATCGGAAGGAGCAGCATAGATACTGTATATGTATGCGTCGATGAACTCATATTCATACATATGGGTCTCTTCATTATATGAGACCTTTACGAATTCGTTGTTCTCCTCCTCTGTCTCGGCTGCAACGGCGGGAGCAGCCGGCGGCTTTATGCTGCCTGCATATCCTAATACAAGGGCAGTACTGAGTATTCCTGCCGCGATGCGTTTTAGCTTTGTCATATCTCCCATATTCAAAAACTCCTCTCATTTCAGTTCGGATACATATATCCGTGATTTAATTATAGCATTTTATTCCCGATATGTCAATGAGAAATGTCAATTTTCACCAAAAAGAATAAAGCAGGGACTCACAATTGTGTGCCCCTGCTGACAGATATTATTCATGATAATATGAATCTATACCGAAATATTCCTCGAGAGTGAGACCGCTGTTGTGTACTGCGTAGGAAAGGTCTGTGCCTAAATAGCGTACATGCCACGATTCGTACTGATATCCCGTTATGTTCTCCTTGCCCCTGGGATAGCGGAGTATGAAGCCGTATTCGTGACAGTGGTTCTCAAGCCATACAGCCTCGGGGGTTCCCGCAAAGCTGTCATCTATGCTGTTTACATCAATGGCAAGTCCCGACTGGTGCTCTGAGTATCCCGGACGCGCGGAATATGTATCCGCAAGTGCCTGTCCGTCGCGGGCGACATAGTTGCTGTATATCTGCGCCTGATAGTCGTATGAGCGAAATCCTGATGCGAACCATATATTAAGTCCCTGCCGTGCAGCGTCGTTTATCATCTTGTTGAACTGTGTCTCGCATGTGGGGTCAAGTCCGGGATTGAAGTCAGCAGGCAGACTGTAGGACTTGTTGGCAATAAGTGCTCCCTGTATGTAAGTGATGCCTTCTATATCGTGCTTTGCGGGGGCAGGGGCGTAGTACGGGTCATCGTGGGAGGGAGCTGTATCTGCTGAGGGACGCTGCGGAACTTCATTTTCAACGGCAGCGGCTTCTGTTACGTCAGCTGTGGTTTCTTCGTCAGTTGTTTCCACGGCTTCGGCAGAGGTTTCCTCAGCTGCTTCTGTGGGCTGTTCCGTGGTCTTCTCCTCGGTCTCCTCTGCAATTGTGGCTGCTTCGGTGAAATTGTTGCCGGCTGCGGCGGGTACGGCTGCACCCTCGTCCTTTCCTACCTTTCCGCAGGCTGTGCATGAAAGGACAGCTGCAACTGCAAGTGTTATAAGTATACTTCTTTTCATTTTAATCCTCCTTGTGAATTTCAGGCTTTCTGATATAACAATCGCAACTGTCGGTGAAAGTGTTACGTCAGCAGCGATAATTCTTTGTTTTGACCAAATGAAATGCATGCATTCATATTTTAGCACATATCTCAGCAGATTGCAAGTGCGGGGAAAATGTCTGTTTATTGACATATACCGGCGGTTGTGATATAATTATCCAAAATACGGAAGGAGTTTTGAGAGTGGACGGACTTGTTATAAAGCATAATGAGCTTACTGCCGAGGAATTCACCGAGCTTTGGGAAACTGTATGGGGACAGGGGCCTGCACTGGAGCAGACAAGACTGGCTATGGAGCATACACTGTTCCGTGTGTCGGTCTTCGACGGAGACAGGATAGTCGCTATGGCACGTATGATAGGCGATATGGGACTTGATTACTACATCAAGGACGTTATCGTAAGGCCTGAATATCAGGGAAGAGGTATCGGACGCATGCTCATAAACGAACTTTTGAAGTTTGTCGGGGATAACGGCGTCAGCGGAACGGATATATTCGTGGAGCTCTGCGCAGTTCCCGATAAGATACCCTTTTACAGAAAATTCGGCTTCGATTCAAATGAAGCGCAGAGGCTGAAGATGTTTTATCACGTGGAATAATACAGAACAAAGCTCCGGAGCATTGCTCCGGAGCTTGCTGTTCAGGGACCTTCAGTCCACGAATTCCATTGTGAAAAGCCTGGAAAGAATACTTCCTGCGTAGGACTTCATAAGAGCCTTGTATTCCGAGCCGTTGACATCGCCGCCTGTGCCCAGTATCTCATATGTTACCTTGCCCTCGCGGAGCTTTTTGCGGAGCTCTGTGAAGCCGTTGCGGATATAGAAATCCCGGCGCCTGAGTCTCTCCCCGTAGTTTTCAGAGGAGCTGTCAAGCTGCTCTATGGCGAGGAAAAGTCTTCTGCCGTCATAAAGCTTCTTGGCGTTCTGCAATATGGCGCTGCCTATGCCCTTGCCGCGGAACTCCTCGGATACCGCGAGATAGAAAACGTAGGAGAGGTCGCGGTAGTTTACTATATATAGCATTCCCGCCCATTCTCCGTCGCTGTGTACCGACCAGAAATCCACATTCTTTTTCTTGGCTTTCAGTACCAGCATAAGAAAGGGCGCACGCTCGTCATCGGGGAAGGCTCTCATGTAAAGCTGCTTGATTTTGCGGAAATCAGGGCTGCTCGGCTTAAGCTTTGTGAAATTGAGTTTCATTGCGGACCTCCTTATTCTCTTTTTTCTATGCAGTAGCATACCTCTCCGTCAGGCGATATGCCCTGCTGTCTGAATCTTTCGACGTTGCCGGTCTTTTTCATTGCGGACTTTTCAAGCACTCTTCCCGATTTTTTGTTTTCGGCGCGGTGGTAGGCTTCGAGCCTGCAAAAATCCGTTGTATCAAACGTATAGGATATTACCGCGGAAAGAGCTTCTCCTGCGTAGCCGCGGCCCTGAAAGGCTGTGCCTATGCAGTATTCTATCTCGGCAGTGCGGATATCCTCATATACCCTGCAAAAGGCTATCTGACCAATATTCTGGCCGCTTGACCTCTCTGTGACGGCCCATCTGTAAAAGCTGTCGGACCCGTATCCGCTGATATATCCGTCAAGGAGCTTCTGTGCTTCGGCCGGGCATGAATAAACGGGCTCGCCGTATTCGGTCTGTACTGCCGGATCGGAAACCCAGTTCCGAAGCATGTCTTCGAGGTCTCCTGCTTCAAATCTTCGCAGAACGAGCCGCGGGGTATTTATTGTTTTTGTGCCGCTGTGATGCATTGTGAAGACCTCCTGTTTCCGGTTATAACCGCCCGGCCGCAGGTAGCTGATCTCAGATCGTCGTATCTGCAGGGGCATTCGGAGCATTTAAATTGAATGCTTTTTATTAATTATAACATATAAATGTTAACAATTCAAGCAGGCGTATATCAATTGCAGGGAACGTCGTCATTGACGTCACGCGGTTATCATTGTTGCGGCTTGGAGCATCGGGGGGCTTGACGTGGAGGCGGGGGTATTGTATAATTGTAGTGATCTGATCTATAAGGAGTAGTTTCAATGATACAGGATATTTTCCCAAGCAGACTCGATAACAGCTTTCGCAATATAAGCGCTTCTGAGCACACGGACAGAAGCTTCGTGATATGCTTCAGGGAGGGGAGGATTCTTGCCGACATAAGCGGCGGAGAGGTTCGTTTTCCACACCCATGTGAGGTGGAGCCGAAGCCGGAGCTCATCTACCTCTTTGCTGTGGACGATGAGTGCTTTTTCCTTGCGGCCGGCGAGGATACACAGGTGAAAAACGACGGCAGCTTCGGCTTTTATACCATAAGGGAGATGAGGGACAAGTGTTCCGGCAAATACCTTTTTGCAGCGTTTACTGCCTTTCACCTTGCCAACTGGTACAGGGACAACAGGTTCTGCGGAAGGTGCAGGGGAGCCATGGTCTGCGACGACAGCGAAAGAGCGCTTAAATGCGCGGAATGCGGAAACAAGGTCTATCCGAGGATAAATCCTGCGGTCATCGTTGGCGTTACCAACGGGGACAGGATACTTATAACCAGATACAGACGGGGATATGCTCATAATGCCCTGATAGCAGGCTTTACGGAGATAGGTGAGACCCTCGAGCAGACCGTTATGCGCGAGGTCATGGAAGAAGCGGGTATCCGCGTGAAGAATATTCGTTACTACAAGTCGCAGCCCTGGGGCATGGCGGCTGATCTGCTGGTGGGCTTTTTCTGCGATGTCGACGGCGATGATGATATAAAAATGGACGAATCGGAGCTGAAATACGCTCAGTGGCTTGGCAGGGACGAGATAGAGCTTCAGCCCTATGAGCACAGCCTTACCAATGAGATGATGAAACGGTTCAGAAACGGCGAAAATATATGAATCAGTCCGCGGAAGCGGACTGATTTGTTTTTGGTGCAAAGATATAATCAAAATGTCTGCTTATTGAGCAAGATGCATAAAAAACGACGGCAAAGGGATTTATTGTTGACTTTTTTGATATAAAATGTTATAATATATGTGTGCAATATTGTTTTGAGAATGAAGCGATATTTTTTCACAGGGGGGTGGAAACATGTTTGCGAATTCCGATCTTACACTCGGCAGCTATACGCCTGTCGGTGATATAATTGTTCTTTCATTGTGTATAATAATGGGGATACTGATAAAACAGACTCATATCGGAAGAGACAGATATAATTTTCTCATTATAATGCATATCCTTATTTTTGCTTTTGTGGCTGCATCTGCGAATATTGTTTTTCAGACCCAGCTCAAGAAGCCTGAGTTCAATCTTACGCTGATATATGCGTCACGCTGCATACATCATATCCTGTTTATGTTTATAATGATACTGTATGTAAAATACATACAGGGTTCATTGTGGCTTCTGACAAAGGAAAGGCTCCGAACGCGGATAATCATTATTTTTACCACTGTTTTTGCAACGATCGTGGACATAATCGCGTCGGTATTAAGATTCGGTTTCTATGTCGGAAAGAATCATGAATACAATACGGGCTTCGATATATTTGAGATGCTTTATATGATGTTTATGATAAATATCATATATCTGCTGATAAAATACAAGAAAAGAGTGCTGATGAGAGTTTTTGCAGGTCTTATGAGCGTTCTGGTGATATCAAATGCACTGCTGTGCATACAAGGGTATTTCAAGCAGATATCATACACGTTAATATGCTGTTTCCTGCCTATTGTAAGCATTATATTCCTGTTCCATTCAAATCCGTTCAATAACGATACGGGAGCCGTGTCGGGAGAATTTTTCCCTATAGAGATAAAGGAAAATATCTCAAAGGGAAACAAGATGCTCATTATGTGCTGCCATATTCCCGGCTTTGCGTCTGCAATAACCAAATCTCCCGAGCTGAGGACGGAATTCTACGAATTCTTCCGCACGAACGTCAGAAAGGCTATACTTTACAGTTTCCCCAATGATATACTCGTTCTGACTATAGTGAAGCAGAAAAAGGCAGACTATAAAAAGTTCGTTGAGAAAATGCTCAGCGATTTTTCAGCAAGCTATAAGAAATTCAACCTTGATTACAAGATAATTGCTCTCGATTCCTCGGACAGTATCACCAGCGTCAGCGATTATCATAATATAATAGATTATATCGACAACAAAATGCCCTTTAATACTGTGGTGCATGTTACCGAGGACGATATAAAGGAATATTACGACAAGCACTACATCCTCAGCGAGCTTGAGGATATCGTTGCGAAGAAGGATCCGTTCGACCGCCGCGTGCTTGTGTATTGTCAGCCTGTTTTTAACCTCAATACAGGGCAGTACGATACCGCAGAGGCGCTTATGCGGCTCAAGCTTGAGAAAACGGGAATGGTATTCCCGGATCAGTTCATACCGCTGGCTGAGCAGTTCAATCTTATACACAGCCTGAGTATGATAATCCTCAACAAGACGTGCTTTGCTCTTAAGGGTTTTCTCGACGAGGGATACATAATAAAGCGTATATCAGTCAATTTCTCGGCTATCGATCTGCGTTATGATTCTTTCTGTGACGAGGTGAAGGGCATTATCGAGAGGAACGGCATTGATTACGGAAAAATAGCCGTTGAGATCACAGAGAGCCGAAGCGACGCGGACTTCAATCTCATGAAGCAGCGCGTTATACAGCTCCAGGATCTGGGAATAAAGTTCTATCTTGACGATTTCGGAACCGGCTACTCCAATTTTGAGCGTATTATGGAAATACCGTTCGATATAATCAAATTTGACCGCTCGCTTCTCATAGAATCGCTGAAAAATGATTCCTCGCAGTATATGGTCAGGACCTTTGCCAATATGTTCCATGACCTCAAGTATTCGATACTCTTTGAGGGCGTTGAAAACGAGCATGACGAGAATCGCTGCAAGCTCATGATGGCGCAGTATTTGCAGGGATACAAGTATTCCAAGCCGATACCCATCGAGGAGCTCAGGAAGTTCCTGTTGCATGTTTAAAACAATTAACATAAATACCGCTCATGCCGTATATGGCATGGGCGTTTTTTTCGGTGATACGATTATTCCGCAAATGTGTCTTTTCTATATCTTTTGCGCTGAAAGGCGAAAAAAACGTTGACGGCACGGAAAAAATGTGATATCATTATTACATTAACATTCATTCTCTTAGGAGGAGATCAGCAAATGAGTAAAGGGAAAAAAATAGTAAAACGCATAATTATTCTGCTTATCGTGCTGCTTATTATCGGCGGCGCAGCCTGGTTCATCAGAAAGGCTATCAAGGGCGCTGCGGACAAGGTGGTTATACGCTCTGATACGTGCAGCTTTGCAAAGCGTCAGGACCTTGTGAGCTATTCGAGCTTTTCAGGTCAGATATCCAGCAGCGACAAGCTTATGGTTACCGCTGACCCTACCCTTAAGGTGAGCAAGCTCAACGTCAAGGTCGGCGACAGCGTTAAGAAGGGGGATATCCTCTGTGAGTTCGACAGCCAGAAATTACAGGAGCAGTATGATCTTCTGGTGCAGAACAGCGAAAAGGCACAGGGAGCTGCTCAGCACAGTCATGACCTTGTCATAAGAGGTCTCAACAAGGCAAGGGAAGAAAGGGATTCGCTTGTATCAAAGGCTAAGAGCGCGTATGATACAGCTGTCCAGAAACGCAATAATGCTTATGCCGAATACAATGGCATGGTGGACGGATTCAACGAACTGAGCTTCAGCCACACGGACGCATGGAACGCATGGCAGAATGCTCCAGAGGAGGAAAAGGAGAGCAGAAAGGCGGAGTACGATGCTGTTGACGCAAGGTTCAAAACTGCCGAAAAGGCTTTCAATGCCCTCCGTGACAGTCTCCCGGACTATGACGAAGCTGTCAATGCAGCAAAAGATGCTTACGACATGGCGGTAAAGACAGGCGACGAGATGGTCCAGTCCGCTCAGGACGCTCTTGACAGCGAAAAATATTCTATTACCGACGTTTCTTCTGATAAACAGCTTGAGGAGCTTCAGGAGAGAATAGATAAGTGTATCATCAGAGCCGAGAGAGACGGCGTTGTCACAGAGCTGAATATTTCAGAGGGAAGCGTTCCCGAATCGGGCAATATCATGACTATCGAGAATACGGGAGACCTTATCGTTTCTGGCAAGGTCAGCGAGGCTGACGTACTTAAGGTCAACGAGGGCATGGAGGCCGAGATCAAGACCAGTGCTACCGAGGACCGCATTATCAAGGGCAGGATCAAGCGTATCGAGAAGATAATCTCCTCCGGTCAGGCTAAGTACGAGGCCGGTGGATATACCGTCGAGGTCAGCATAGAGGAAAAGGACAGCGGTCTCCTTATCGGTATGTCTGCAAGCGTTAAGATAATCCTCGATAAGCGCGAAAACGTGCTCAGCGTTCCCTACAGCGCCATAAAGGGCGGAGAGAACGACGGCTACTTCGTATATGTGGCTACTCCTCAGGAGGGCGACAAGTACAGCGTGTCAAAGCGCATAATCACCAAGGGCTTTGAGGGGGATTTCTATACCGAGGTGCTTTCGGGATTCGTAAATGACGGGGATATTGTCCTTACTGACCCTGTGGGCATTTCCGACGGCGACCTTATACCTCTGAACGTTCCGGATACGGAGGAATAATGCCGATGAAAACTATTATCTCTATGCACGGGATAGTTAAGAGGTTTTACATAGGAATGCCTAACGAGCTTGAGATACTTCACGGACTGAACTTCAAGATAAATGAGGGAGAATTTGCTTCCATAGTGGGGCCTTCAGGCTCGGGAAAGAGCACGCTTATGAACATAATAGGCGCTCTTGACCGCCCCACAGAGGGTATCTATATGCTCAACGGCATCGATGTGGCTCAGCTGAACGATTCCGAGCTAAGCTCGATAAGAAATAAGGAGATAGGTTTCGTTTTTCAGAACTTCAACCTTGTTTCGCGTACAAATGCCATAGAAAATGTGGAACTCCCAATGCTTTATGCGGGAATCGGAAAGAGAGAACGCAGAAAGCGTGCGGAAAAGCTCCTTGAAATGGTGGAAATGAGCGATCGTGCCACCCATAATCCAAATGAGCTTTCGGGCGGTCAGAAGCAGAGGATAGCTATTGCAAGAGCCCTTGCAAATTCACCGTCCATCATACTCGCAGACGAGCCTACGGGCGCTCTTGATTCCGTTACGGGACATATGGTTATGGATATTTTTCATAAGCTCCACAGGGAGGAGAACAAGACCATAGTCCTTATCACTCACAGCAAGGAGCTTGCTGCGGAAACTGACAGGATAATCACCCTGAGAGACGGAAATATCGTATCGGATACGGAAAAGGCAGGTGGCGTAAATGTTCCTGTTTGAAAATATTCGCCTTGCCATTTCTTCCCTGAGATCAAACAAGATGAGAGCCGTGCTCACAATGCTGGGCATCATCATCGGTATCACGGCTGTTATTACCATCACTACTCTCGGCAATTCGCTGAAAAAGACGCTTGCCAACTCCTTTAACAAGATCGGCGGTCAGACATTTGAGGTAAATTACCGTATCAAGTACGATAACGAAGAGGACGGAGAGTACATATACAAGCCGATGGAGGAAAGCGATTACATAAGCGATGAAATGCTGGACGAGCTTGAAAAGAAATATCCCGGAAGATACCTTATCAGCAGGGACAACAGCCTCGGAAACGGCAAGATCTCCAATAAGAGGGGAGACAAGCTCAAGGTGAGCATAGACGGAGTTACCGAGGGATATATGAAGTCGAACAGCATGTACAAGCTTATTAAGGGACGTTTTGTTTCCGAGGAGGATGACAATGGCAAGAAGCATGCGATTATGGTGTCGGACGTCTTTGTGAAACAGTATTTCGGCGCTGAAAATGTCAACGCTGTTGGCTGTGATATCAGTGTGGATATCACCGGCATATGCGCTGCGGATTTTACTATCGTGGGAGTATTCAAGTATCCGAAGCTTCTGGAAAAGTATCAGCAGTCAAATAATTTCATGGACAGGGTCACTCCTGTTATGATACCCTTCAATACCGTCAAAAAGCTGATGAACGCAGATGTTTATTCTAACAATAAGGAATGGGGCATAACTTTTGTTCTCAATGATTTGTCAGTGGACAGAGATGCGGCGGTAAATGATATAAAAACATTTTTTAATGAGAAGTACAGGAACAACAAGTACTGGGGGATAGATATCTACGACCCGCAGTCGGAGCTTGGCATCGTCAACAAGGTGCTCAACATCGTTACGCTGGTAATATCTATAATTGCGGCTATATCACTTCTTGTAGGCGGTATCGGCGTTATGAACATAATGCTGGTAAGCATTACCGAGAGAACACGTGAGATAGGTGTAAGAAAGGCTCTCGGCGCCAAAAAGAGACATATCAAGACACAGTTCATAATCGAGGCGATGATACTCTGCCTTATCGGCGGTTTCATCGGAGTGCTGCTCGGTATCTTCAACGGCTACCTCATAGGCTATATTGCAAAGTATGCCCTCAGTCAGATGGAGGAGTATCAGGATTTTGTTGCACTGTCCATACAGCCCTCCCTCAAGGCTATACTTCTTTCTCTGGGATTCTCAATGCTTATCGGAGTTTTCTTCGGAAGCTATCCTGCGGGAAAGGCTGCAAAGCTGGATCCGATCGAAGCACTCAGATACGAATAAGCTACAGTATAATAAAAAACGATGTCGGCGTGTGTTCGGTACTCGTAAAGAAGTATATATGGGACTTACCGGGGGAAACCTTTCTTAGGAAAGGTTCTCCCCAATTAATTCTCACATATACTTTTCTATGCGTATCGCACATATGCCGACATCGTTTTTTTCATTTCCTGATACGGACAAAACAGGAATTGTCGTCCTCATGGTGGATATAGCCGCCGTTCTTCAGCATGGCTCTCAGTGAAGCGGGATTATCTTTGTGTACTCTGAGGAATATCTCCTCCTCCGGTATGACCTGGCGGGCGATATCAACTATAAGTCCCAGCCCCTGTGTACCGAATCCCTTTCCGCGGTGCTGGGGTGCGATATAATAACCTATATGCCCTGCGCCGTTTATCAGGGAATCGCAGAGATAATGGCGCAGATCAAGCTTGCCCGTTATCTCGCTGTCGTTCCACAGAAAGTATGAGGTCATGGGGACGTAGCCGGCGGGGAGACAGTCTCCGAATGAATTTGCTATGATGATATTCAGAGCATCGTCGAAATCACTTCGGCTGATACCGTGATATTCGTTTATATAGCCGTTTTCGTCCTCTGGGATATCGCGGACAAAAAGGTACTCTTTTTCAATATCGTCTGTATTGGCAGGTTTAAGGTAAAGCATAGCGTTCCTCCTTTTCACTTTAGTACTATTATATCGTATACGGAAGATTTTTGCAATAAGCAGCTGCGTACGGATATTGTGGGATTTGCAAAAAAATATTTGCATGAGTCTATGAAAACTTATTCAAATTATTGACAAACGACGTTTAAAGTGATATAATTAAATCATATTAAGATGAGACTTCTGCGCTTTCGGCAGAGGTGTCGTGCATTGAGTTGTTTGGGGGGCAGGTTATGGCAGGCAAGGTTTCAACTAAGATCGTGTATCAGAACAGCGAGGCTTTTCTTCTGGCTGTTCTTAAAAAGAGAGACATAGTAGATGATGACGGACTCAACAAGGTAAACAGCTGCACCGGTGAGGGGTTTCTTGAAGTTAAGTGGGAAAAGAATTCCTCAAGGAATGTGCTGAAATATAATATAAGCAATTTGACTGCATTGTCGGAGTACGTCAAGCAGCCTATCGCACAGGAGAGATATTTTGAGATAATCGGGCAGCTGCAGCGTATACTGGAGTTCTGCGGCGACAATGATATGCCTGTTGACGATCTGCTCCTTGCCAGTCCTAAAAACGTTTATTATGACGTTGAAAAGAAAAAGGTACGCGCTGTTTATCTGCCTCTTATCGAGAATTACTATAAAAGCGCAAATCTTGCTAAATTTCTTGCAAAGCTGAATAAAAACGCAGCTGTCGAGGTAACGGACGAAGAAGTAATGAAGAAATACGCACTGTTCCTCGAGGATAATCTGAAAAGTCAGAAAAGCCGCAGTATCGGGCTGACTCATAACCATGTGTATGCGTTCCTGCATGAGGTTATGGGAGTTCCGCTGAGCGAGGCGTCTATCAGGGCGCGTTCAGCCGGAGAAAATAAGGTTTCTGCGGCTGACAGTGCGGTCAGGCAGAGTGACTCGGATCATACTATAGTCGTGAGCAAGCCGAGAACTGCCGAGTGTGCGGCTTTCCTCAGAGACTCTGCCAACAGGGAGATACCTATAAGCCGGTTTCCTTTTACTATCGGCAGAAAAGCTGACAACGACCTTGCACTTCCGGACAAGGGCACGGTCTCAAAGATACATGCTGTCATAACATGTGAGGACGGAAATTATTACATCGAGGACAAGGACTCCTCAAACGGCACCTTCCTCAGCAGCTTTGAAAACGGCAGCGAGAAGATAAAAAAACAGCAGCTCGCCTCGGGCGACGTGATATATATTTACGATATTCCCTTTGTATTCAATATCAACAGCGGGGATTCCCCGACAGTTATAGTGGGAAGAAAAAATGAGCTCAAGGCCAAGACCGATGATCTCAAAAAGACAGGCATGAAGCATATCGCTTATCTGCTGAATACTTCCAGCAAGGAGAAGGTGCCGATATTTGTGTACCCGTTCACATGTGCGGAGCTCTCGGGCATTATCATAAGCCGTGAGAACTCACGGACGAGACACAGTATCTGTATCGAGAATATTTCCTGCACCTCCCTTAACGTTGAGGGTGAGGATGTTGCGGCAGGGGAAAAGAGCAGCCTTTTCTCAGGCTGTACATTCCGTTATCATGGCATTTCCTATAAATTCTACGAAGAAAACTGACGGTGATGCTCTATGAAATATGTTTTTTCTTATGTGACTACCGAGGGTGCGGTAAGAAAGGTCAATCAGGACTCGCTCTTTATCTGCACCGCGCAGTTCGGCGGCGATGAGATACTTTTTGCGGCAGTCTGCGACGGCGTCGGCGGTCTGTCAGGCGGCGAAACGGCAAGCGCTTACGTCTGCAAGCGCATGAGCGAATGGTTCGCCTCGGATCTTGCACAGCTTATGAGGGACAAGGCCTCTGTGCTGAAAATACGGGAGGCTATGGACGATCGTCTCCATGAGCTGAATACCCGCATAAACAGGTATGCGGCTGCGAATTCGTCGGATATGGCTACCACTTTTACTTCGGTGCTTGTCATACCGCAGCTCAGTCACCTGCTTATCGCTCATGTGGGGGATTCAAGGCTTTATAAGATCACAGAAAGCGAGATACAGCTTCTCACCTCGGATCACTCCGTTGTGGGACAGGAGGTCAGGAACGGTCTGATCACCGAGGAAATGGCAGAGAAGGACCCTCGCCAGAATCAGCTCACAAACTGCATAGGGGCAGGTCTTGAGGACACCTCCTATGACTACAGTATATGCGATATTGACGGTGGGGAGTGTTATATGCTCTGCTCTGACGGTTTCAGGAAAAAGGTGACGCCGTCGGAGCTGCAGAAGGCCCTGAAGCCCTCTGCGTGCAAGGACGAAAAGACTGTTTCCGACAATCTTGAAAAGCTTAAAAACAAAGTGATCAAATGCGGTGAAAAGGATAATATAACCGCACTTCTGATCAGGCTCTGCTGAAAGCGAGGCGATCGTTTTGCTCAATAAAGGATTTGTTCTCGGAAACAGATACAAGATCGTCAATATCGTCGGAAAGGGCGGTACCTCAGTTGTTTACCGCGCTCTCGACATGAGAGCCAACGACGCTCAGAGAGCCGTCAAGGAGGTAATGAAGACCAACGGCAGCGACGCTTACAATGCCCGTCAGGAGTCCCTGCTTATAAAGGAATTCTATGAAAAGGACGTTAAGAATTCCTTTTTTCCGAATATAATCGAGATAATCGACAACGATCCCAATGCCCTGTACATCGTACAGGACTATATCGACGGAGTTTCTATGGAGAAACTCCTTGAATATGACCCTATCAGGCAGAAAACGCTTCTGCGCTATGCCAAGGATATCTGCTCGGTAATGTCGTTCATACACAAGTGCGGACTTATACACAGCGACATGAAGCCCGATAATATCATGGTAATGCGCAATTATGAAGACTTCGAGAACGCAAGGCACCCGGAGAAGTACGGAAAGCTGAAATTCATTGATTTCGGCTCCGTTATCGAGCGGCGCGAGGGTACCTTTGCGTATACTCCCGCCTACGCCGCACCCGAGCAGTTCCGCAAGGAGGAGCTGGACGAAAAGACGGATATATTCAATATTGGCGCTACTTATTATCATATGCTAACGGGGAAAAAGCCCATGAACGTTTCCGTAAACGGCAGGCTTGTGAGCTCTGCGGAGCGTTTCGTCTTCGACAAGAATATGAATGCCGCTATGGTACGCATAATACGCAAATGCGTAAACGATGACAGGGCAAAGCGCTACCGCTCATGTGACGAGCTATATGCTGACCTTGACAAGGCTGAGAATCATACCTATGTGAAGGCGGCCGGCATTATCGCTGGACTTGCCGTATTATCGCTGGCGTTTTCCGCTTTTGCGGGCGTTATGGCTAAAAAGGGCAGGAGCGATGACTTCAACAAGCTCGTGGAAAAAGCTGAGAATGCCAACAGCTACGAAATGAGAGCTGCCGCTTTTGAAGACGTGATAGACGCGGACGGTTCCTATTCTGACGCTTATCTTAAGCTTATCGAGCTCTATAAGAACGACCATGTTTTTGATGAAAAGGAAGTCGGACAGATACTCAGGCTCGTAAACGAGAACATCAATGAGCTGAGAAAGGATCCTCACTATGAGGAGGTGGCATATGAGCTGGGCATACTGTACTGGTACTATTATTTCTACGGGGACACCTCTTCATCGGAGAGCAGTACCACAGGAAAAATTGCTGCGGTAAAATGGTTCAGGGAGGCTCAGACAGCCGAGTTCAGAAGGCGCGAGCCTGATAAATACGATATCGCTCATGTTTACTGTACTATAGGAGATTTCTATTCTCAGACGCAGAAAAAGGAAAATGAGCTTCTGAAAAAGAACTACTCGCAGGAACTGTGGGAGGGAATGAACGAGCTGAACGAGCTTGTGGAGACTGCAAATGCCGGCTCTGATATAATCATTCTCGAGACCTATAAGACCATAATCAATCTTGAAAATAGCAATATCAATGAGTTTTCAAGATCGGGCATATCATTGGCTCAGCAGAGATCGCTGATGGACAAGATACTTGCCAAGACGGAGAAGATAAACGCTGAGGGGGATTCCGCAAGAGAGGCAAAGGAGTATATCCTCCGCAATTACAACAGCATTACCGAACTGATAGAAGGTTCTCGGTGAGAAAGGAGGTGCGGGAGTGAGTTCATTTTACTGGCAGATAATATCTGATATATTTCTCGGCATAGGTATAGTGCTGTTCGTTACGGCACTTCTTATCGCCTTAAGGTTCAGGGTTATCTCGGGCATTATCTCCGAGATAAGGTCAAGGAACAGCGTTCCTGCACCTGTAAGGTCAACTCCGTCAATGAAGATAGACATCACGGGCGGCAACTCACGCAAGGCTGCTGAAGAGGACGTATTCGACGGGAATGACAGCGGAGAGATAACGGTAGTGGTGGCGCGGAGGAATGACACTGCGGACGACGCTACCGTGGTTGTAGGGAACAGCGGACAGGAGGATTTCAGGATAACGAACAATATCCTTGTCATCAATGCTGATCCAGATATTATCGATAAGGTAACAGAGTGAACGTTCATGCTTGATGGTACATGAACGTGACAGATGTATATTAAGAAAAGGGAGGTCGGTCATAGTGAAAAAGAGTAAACTGGCTCTCAGGAAAAAAATGGCTTTTGCGGCGGCGCTTGCTTTGGTTTCAAACTATACGTGGGCAGTGCCTGTGGCTGCCGCACAGACCAATGAGCCTGATATATCCTCGGATCAGAACGGAAGTGAAGCAGCTGATCACGCAGATACGGAGCAGGACAGCGATACTCTCGGGGGCAGTACAGATCCCTCCGCAGAGTTTGCCGAATATTCACTTGTTTTCGATAACATAAGATTTACTGAGCTGCAGGAGAATTATGCTGACGCATATGCATGGCTTCTGGGCAGTGTTTTCGATGAGGGTTTTATCCATGATGTCCGCGTGAACAACGAAACGAACGAGCTTATGTACGTGGTTGACAAGAATTATATCCCCCGTGCAAAGGATTATGTTTTCGACAGGTACGGCATTCTGTTCAAGTACAGATACGTCAGGAACAATGTCATGCATTTTGAAGTGTACTACAGGTATCATTTTGAGTACAACGGTGACTACAGCAATGTACCTATGGACGCCTGCACCATTACCGCAAGGCATGATGGCGACTATATCGCATATAAGAGCGATGGCGATAATGCGCTTTATAATTACTTCAAGGCGGGCGCAGAGATGGATATTGTCCCGAGCATACTGTACTCCTGCGCAGACGATACGGATCATTACATTGCACGCGCCGACTACAGCGGAGTGCTTAGAAGAGAGGACAGCGGTGACGAATTCAAGCTTATATTCGGCGGAAAGGAATACAGGTTCGTTCCGAGGACATTCGATCTTGATCTCACTTCGCCCGATTATCACCTTTCTGACAGAAGCAACAGATATCCCGCAAACAAGAGCTCATATGAGATAAAGTGGAAAGATATAGAATCCCTGACAATAGAGTCGGATACGGAATCGAAGAAGACAGCATATGAGATAAGCAGCGGCAGCGAGAAGGCTGTTTATACTGCAAATGACGGAAAGATAGAGCTGAAAAGTATACTCGATACGGAAGGTTTCAAGTTCAAAAAGGGCATTAAGCTCACTGTTTCGGGCATAGATGAATTTGTTACCGCAGCAGTCAGGAATGACGGCAGCGAGACTGCTGCCGAGGAGATAAAGCTGCCTGTGAAGAAAAACGGTGAGCAATACTCATTTGAGGTGCCGTATCTTGCAGGCGACGGACGTTTCCTTGCAAGCTATTACTACGGCGGAAAGGTCTTCGAGCTTGACGGCGAGGCTTTCGCTTCTTCCGAAAGCGGCAAGAGGTGCAGGGAGATCGCCTATAAAAATGACATGAAGGGCATAACCCTCAATTACGTAAAGCTTGGCAGGAGCAGTGCAGCTGATGCGTTTTCATATAAGCAGAGCGCTGCTGTGGCAAAGAGAAACAACAACTGCTTCACCTATGAGGCTCTTGGGGACAGTGCAGTGCTTGCCGATTTCGGAGAAAAGTTCAGCAATAAGCGGGTTATAGTGGTTTCCTCTGCGGACGGAGGTCTTAAGCTGAGCAGCTTCGTTCCCGACAAGAACAGCAGCAGTTTTTCTGTTGAAAAAAAGGAAATGGAGAAGTCGGGGTTTGTACTTGTTAGAAATGTTGTGGGCGGAAAAGACGGAGAGTTTACCGACAGCCTGCAAAACGGCATATGTTTCTATCTTGACAGGACGGCTCCGGGTATAGAAAATATCACTCCATCCTCAGACAACAGCGTAAAAAAATGGAAGGACGGAAAGGGAATGGAGGTATCCTTTGAAGTGAAGGATACAGAGACTTATCCCTTCAATGACGATAAGCTTCCCTATTATGACGCAAGAGAGCTCCATGATATATACGATAATTATATAAATGCCGAGAGTGCCGACAAGCAGGAGATAGCTTCGATAATTGCGGGCGACTACAGGTTCGACCGTCCCGCAGGCGGCTGGAGCGCTGCAAAGGAAATGAGCGGATATATCGAAAATGAGGATATCCTTAAGATCGAGACGAAGCTTATAGAAGTGCTCCGCGGGCTCCCGATGGATAAGATAGGCAGCTACGGTGCTCTTGAGACTTACAGCAGCTACAGGGAGCTTCTGCATAAGAGCGCGGATACTCTTTCAAAGGACATTACCGCATATTGTGAGAATCTCATAAAAGAAAACACGAAAAAGCTTTCCTCAGACAGCAGCGACAGCAAGAATGATGCTGTAAAAGCTGCCATAAAAAAACTGGAGGAAGAATGTACTGGATATCAGAAGCTGTTCGCAGACTACAGCAGTTCAAGGAAGAGTGCCAGGGCTGCAAGCGGAAGCGTGCCGACGCTGACATTTGATACTGAGAGCAGACGGTTCATTCTGAACTTCAAACCCGGAAAGGGCAGGGAAAAAGACGTTATCAATGATGTTTTCGAGATATATGCGGTCGATAACAGCAATAATAAAAGCTCCAAGGGTCAGAAAATATATGTTGACATCGACGCTCAGGCTCCGGCTATAGGCAATATTAACGTCGGGACCGGTATTAAAGCCAAGACCGGCGGCAACGTTTACGTCCTAAGGGAGGGCAATGAGATAAGCGTTGAGATCTCAGACGGAAAGGGCTCGGGAGTAAGGGACGCAAGGATCCTCTTCGGTGAGGGCTCGGAAGCAAAGCCTATGCTGAAAGGCAAAAAGGCGGGAGAGTACGTTTATACGGTTTCTGAAAGCGATATAAGCGGAAATAATAAGAAAATACCGATAATCGTAGAAGCTGAGGACGGTATGGGCAACAATTCCTCGTTCAGCAGCGAAAACAATGCGGAACCGCGCCTGTTCATCATTGATGAAACCGGGCCTGTGTGCAGCATAAGGAATATATCGGCCGGTAAAGCCGCATATGTTGAGGAGCTTACCGACGGCAGCAGCAGAACATGGTTCAGAGGATATCAGGATATCGTTCTTGCAGTAAGTGCGGAGGACGTTGACCCCGATATATGCTCGGGTATCGATTCGATATGCATTACCGTGAACGGACGGGCAAATACAATAAAGCTTGCGGACGGAGAGAACAGTATCGATACCGCAAAGCTGGCGGCAGGGGAGTACAATATCATTTTCCGCGCCGACGAAAACACGGATACATTCTCAGCTGATCTTAAATGCGGCGATGATACCGTATCCCTCGGCAGCGGATACGCTCTTAATGGTGACGGAAGTATAAATGTAAACCTTACGGCTGAGGATACCTCCTTCAACAGAAGCGACGCTGCTTATATGGCTGTTTTTATCGACAAGAGCGTACCGAGAGTGACATCTATTCTCATTGACGGAAGTGATGTGACTGACAGGGACGGCGTATATGATTACGTGAAGTTCTCCGGACACAGCGTCGGTATCGACGTTGTAGTCGCAGAAGGGGAGAACAGCTCGGGTATCAGAGGTATCGAAGCTGTGCTCATATACAGTGACGGCAGAGAGGAGACTGTTGAGGTACCGAATAACGGTTTTGTTCACAATACCGTTTACAGACTGGTACTTCCCGTTAATTTCAAGGGAAAGGTAAAGGTCACAGCTGTCAGCAACGCAGGAAGAACGTCTGAGGAGGTCTTCACCGACGGCATCGTTACCGAGAGCTATCAGCAGCACTCGGGGACTTCAAATGCATATATAGAGCTTCCTGATACTCCATACAGGGACGCAGGCGGAAATCCGCTGTACCGAGGAGCTGTGAACGCAAGAGTGACGGTCATGGACAGTTTCTCGGGAATCGGTTCGGTAACTGTAAATGCGTCGGGTATGGGCTCTGAGAGTTATGATATCATGTCGGACCGCTCGGGCTGGACAATTCCGGAGGGCGGAACGGATCATAATCTCGTTCTTGAGGCTTCAAGGGATATATCCATATCCGAAAACTCCAACGGGAATTCAATATCTCTGGGCTTTGACGATAATTCAGGCAATCATGTGCCAAAAGCGGACGAAAGGATTTTCAGCATAGACACTGTGGATCCGCGTGTTGCGGTAAGCTTCATTGATGCGGAGAGTAATGCCGGGAAGACGGAAAGTAAGATCTTCAGGACGGCGAGAAAGGCTGTTATCTCCGTTACCGAGAGAAACTTTGACAAAAGCCGTATGGAGGTTACAGTAAACGGTACTGCCGAAAAGCTTGAATGGAATCTCACAGGGGGCACAGAGGGTACCGATACTGCCGTATACAGCGCTGTCAGGGAATTTGACAGCGACGGTGATTATAAACTCGTTGTAAGGTGTACAGACATGTGCGGCAGGGATTCAAACGTGGTAACTGAAGATTTTGTCATCGATATGACTGCTCCCGTTCTTACAAATGTGTTTGACAACAGAATGACCAACGATCATTACTACAGCCAGGCGGTAACGGCTTCATTCACCATAAATGAAAGTAATTTTGATCCGAAGCTCATTGCTGTGACGGGTACGTTCAATGACAGCACTGCCGGCTTCCCCGCCTTTACGGAATGGACTTCAAGCGGCAGTCAGCATACCGCAACTGTCAGATTCGACAAGGACGGCGAGTATACGGTAAGGATCAGCGGCAGTGACAAGGCTGGAAATGTAATGGAGACCTATGCCGGCACGTTCTGTGTTGACAGCAGAAAGCCTACCATTGCTGCGGAAAGCGTTATAAAGTCAAGTAATGCAAAGGAGATACGCCCCCGTATCATGTTCGAGGATACCAATATCAACAAGGAAAGCATCAAGATCAAGGTAAACGGTGCGAACCGCGGAAACGACCTTGATCTCGGCGGTCAGCTCAACGAGGTGGACGGCGGATACGAGTATATATTCGATAATATCCCCGATAAGGAGGAAAACGATGATATCTACAAGGTAAGGGCAAGTGCAAAGGACAACGCGGACAATAAGATCGAAAAGGATTTCAGCTTCTCTGTAAACCGCTACGGCTCGGTATTCGAGATAGACAGCGATACAAGAAGCATTCGCGGAAGATTTGTGCCCGCTGCACAGGATATCGTTATAATAGAACGCAATCCCGATACTCATGCAGGTCCTCAGAACGTGTACATCACCAAGGACTCTGAAATGATCGAGCTCAAGGAGGGCGAGGATTACACTGTGGAGTACCGCGGCGGCAACGGCGAGTGGTCGGAGTATACCTATAGAGTATTTGCCAAGAACTTTGAGAATGACGCAAGATATTCAGTTTCAATACACACAAGGGACGAAGCGGGTAATATCAATATCAGCAATTCGGAGAAGAAGAATGCTGACGTTGCGTTCTGCATAGACAAGACAAAGCCTCTGTGCATACCGCTGGATATAAACGAGAATACCGCTTATAAGAATGAAAGTATTACTGCTCATCTGGCGGTATCCGACAATATCATGCTGAAGAACGTCAAGGTATATATCGACGGCAGCCTTGTAAGATCGAGATATCTGGATGACGAATGCGCTTTTGTAATTCCGAATGCAAAGCATGCGCAGAATGTCAGGGTAGTCCTTACGGATATGGCAGAAAACGAGATAGAGTACAATTACAGGAATATTCTCGTTACAACAAGCGCCATAAGGATCCTTTTCAACAAGCTGTGGTTCAAGATTAGCTGCGGTGCGGCGGCTCTGCTTGCGGCAGCTGCGGCAGTGTTCATAAAGACAAGGAAAAAGAGACTGCTGTAATAGAATATGTGTATTTATCGGGGAAGTACCTTCCTTTTGAAAGGTACTTCCCCGAAGTCTTTTTCAGGTGTTGACACAATAGGTATATATAAAATCTTTATATACATATTACGATTAACATAAGCCACCTTTTTTGTCATAAACGTTACAAAAATGAACAATTATAGATAGTCAATTGACGTTTTGCACATAAATATTACTGCCAGTTTATACAATCCACCAAAGTTAACATATAACATATTGACAATGAGGGGAAAATTGTGTAGAATACAATATATCAAGAACAAGTTATATTTTAATGAATGGCAACAATTTTTTCACATATTATTTTTAACATTAAAGGAGGATATTCAAATGAAAAAGTTTCTTGCAGTACTCTCAACTCTTGTGATGTTAGGCACTATGGCTTCTTGCGGCAATAGCTCCGAACCATCAACCAATGACAGCAGCGATAACAAAACAACTACCGCAGCTAAGTCCGACGACGGAAAGGAAGAGGAAGCCAGCAGCGGCCCGAAGACAGTTGGTATCGCTATGCCGACAAAATCCCTCGAGCGCTGGAACCGTGACGGTGAATACCTCAAGGCTCAGTTTGAAGACGCAGGCTACAAGGTTGAGCTGAAGTACTCAGATAACAAGACAGAGCAGCAGAACAACGATATCCAGTCCATGATCGCTGATAAGGTAGACCTTCTCCTTATTGCAGCTATCGACGGCGAGTCCCTCTCTCAGACCCTCGCTGACGCTAAGGGTGCAGATATCCCTGTTATTGCTTATGACCGTCTTATCATGAACACAGACGCTGTTTCGTACTATGTTTCATTCGATAACTATACCGTTGGTAAGCTTCAGGGTGAGTTCGTACGTGACACTCTCAAGCTTGACAGCGAAAAAGGCCCGTTCAATATCGAGTTTACAGCAGGTGACCCTGCCGACAACAATGCAGGATTCTTCTTCAACGGCGCTTATGATGCTCTTGAGGAATACATCAAGAGCGGCGTACTCAAGGTTCCGTCGGGCAAGACAAAGTTCGAGCAGGTAGCTACTCCTACATGGTCTACAGACAAGGCATTTGAGAACATGCAGAACACTCTTGCTTCGTACTATTCAAACGGTACACAGCTCGATGTTGCACTTTGCTCAAACGACTCGACAGCTCTCGGTGTTGCAAAGGCTATCGACTCTGACTACAGCGGCAGCAATACTCCTATTGTAACCGGTCAGGACGGCGATATCGCAAACCTTCAGAATATCGTTGACGGAAAGCAGTCAATGACAGTATACAAGAACGTAAGCGACGAGGCAGGTGTTACTCTCGACGTTGCCAAGGCTATACTCTCAGGTCAGACACCTGACGGCAGCCTCAGCCTCTCTGCTGAAGCAAAGTATGATACAGAGTCATACGACAACGGCGTAAAGGTCGTTCCTTCATATCTGCTCGTTCCTTATGTTATTACAAAGGATTCGCTGGATAAGCTGGTAGATACAGGACTTTATAAGTGGGATAGCGCTCATAAGTATCTTGAATAATAAAGCTTTTACAGTGTGACTGTGCAATAAAAATTTAATATTGTCTGTAAAGGGGGGCGGGCTGAGTCTGCCCCTTTTTCTGAATGAATTAGGCTCATTCGGAAACTCCTGTGCGTGAGCTGCGGAGCAATTCGGACATAAAGGAGGGATATAATTGGCAGAATTTATACTCGAAATGAAGAACATCACAAAGGAATTTCCCGGCGTCAAGGCTCTTGACAATGTAAATCTCCAAGTAAGACCCGGTGAGATACATGCCCTCGTAGGTGAAAACGGTGCGGGTAAGTCAACACTGATGAACGTGCTCAGCGGAACCTATCCTTTCGGCAGCTATACGGGCGATATCGTATACAACGGCGAGCTCTGCCAGTTCAAAACACTGCATGACAGTGAAGAGAAAGGTATAGTAATCATTCACCAGGAGCTCGCGCTCATACCGGAGCTCTCCATCGGAGAGAACATGTTCCTCGGAAACGAGCGCAAGGGACGCTTCGGAATAGACTGGGACAAGACCTATTACGAGGCAGGCGAGCATATGAAGCAGGTCGGTCTTAAGGAAGAAGCGACCACTCTTATCAAGGACATCGGTACAGGCAAGCAGCAGCTTGTTGAGATTGCAAAGGCCCTCAGTAAGAACGTTAAGCTTCTCATACTTGACGAGCCCACCTCTTCACTTAACGAGGAGGACTCAAAAATGCTCCTTGATCTCCTTCTCGGTTTCAAGAAGGACGGCATGACCTCGATCATTATTTCTCATAAGCTCAATGAGATATCCTACGTTGCCGATAAGATCACGGTGCTTCGTGACGGCTCAACTATCGAGACTATCGACAACGCAGAGCATAATATCGATGAGGCGCGTATCATCCGCGGAATGGTAGGACGTGAGCTCAGCGACCGATATCCTTCACGCGAGCATAATGTCAGCGACAAGATAGGCATTGAAGTGAAGAACTGGAGCGTACACCACCCTATCTATAACGAGAAAAAAGTCGTGGACAACGTTTCATTCAACGTGCATCGCGGCGAGATAGTAGGATTTTCAGGCTTGCAGGGCGCAGGACGAACTGAGCTTGCAATGTCTATATTCGGAAGGTCTTATGGTACAAATATCAGCGGTGATCTGAAAATAGACGGCAAGGAAAAAAGTCTCAGGAATGTCCGTGACGCCATTGAGGCAGGTCTTGCATACGTTACCGAGGACCGTAAGGGCAACGGTCTTATCCTCGAACAGAGCATTGCTCAGAACACCACTATGGCTCGCCTTGAAAAGGTCTGCAAAAAGGGTATAGTCGATGTCAGCAAGGAAAATTCCGTAGCTGAGGAATACAAGGAAAAGCTGCGTACAAAAACTCCTTCCGTTCAGCAGGCGGTAGGTAATCTTTCGGGCGGTAACCAGCAGAAGGTCCTGCTTGCCAAGTGGATGTTCGCCGATCCTGAGGTGCTGATACTCGACGAACCCACAAGAGGTATCGACGTAGGCGCCAAGTATGAGATATACTGCATTATGAACGATCTCGTGGCACAGGGCAAGTCAGTTATTATGATCTCGTCCGAAATGCCCGAGCTGCTCGGTATGTGTGATCGAATATACGTTATGAATGAAGGAAAAATGGTGGCAGAAATGCCTGCTTCGGAAGCAACGCAGGAAAAGATCATGTCCGCTATCCTTCAGTCCGACAAAAAATAATGATCGAAGGAGTTTAACATGAACGCAAAAACTTTCATAAAAAAGTACACGATGGTCATTGCGCTGGTCGTTGTATTTATATTCTTTTCTTTATGGACAGAGGGACGACTCCTTTATCCACAGAATCTTTCAAACCTTCTGATACAGAATGCATACGTTCTGGTTCTTGCCTGCGGTATGCTCATGTGTATCCTCACAGGCGGTAACATCGACCTCTCAGTAGGTTCGACAGTCTGCCTTGTAGGCGCTATAGCAGCTCAGATGCTGACTAAGCATAAAATGGATCCGTTAATAGTTATATGTCTCTGCCTTATTTTCTCAGTGCTCATCGGTATGTGGCAGGGCTTCTGGATCGGATACATACATATTCCGCCCTTTATCTGTACTCTTGCGGGAATGTTTCTGTTCAGAGGCTTCGCACGTGCGATACTCGATTCAAAGACTATTGCCATCCCGCAGTCTGACGGTTCTGTAGGAAAGAGATTCCTTGATATCTTCGCTTCCTATATCGAAATCCCCGGAATTGATAACAAGGATGTAAAGTGGTCTGCTTTCATTCTGGGTATTATTATTGCAGCAGCTCTTGTTGTTATTACAGTCCTCAACCGTATAAAGAAGGCTAAGAAGGGCTACAAGCAGGTTTCTGCCGTATCACAGTTTGCAAAGATAATCGTTATCGACGTTCTCGTGCTGGCTTACACATGGAAGATAGCACATTATAAGGGAATCCCTGTAATGGCTATATGGGTTCTTGCTGTAGTATTCATCTATGCATTCATTACTTCAAAGACTGCATTCGGACGTTACTTCTACGCAGTCGGCGGCAATGAAAAGGCTACAAAGCTTTCCGGTATCAATACCAATAAGGTTTACTTCATGGCTTATACATCAATGTCGTTGCTTGCAGGTCTTTCGGGACTTCTCGTTGCAGCGCGTGTCGGCTCTGTAAACGGAGATACTGGTAACTCATTTGAAATGGACGCTATCGGATCATGCTTCATCGGCGGTGCTTCTGCATACGGCGGAAGCGGTACCGTAGGCGGCGTCGTGGTCGGAGCTATCCTCCTCGGCGTTATCAATCAGGGTATGTCCATCAGAGGTCTTGACAACAACTGGCAGTACGTAGTCAAGGGTGCGGTTCTTCTTATAGCCGTTATCTTTGACGTTGTATCCAATAAAAAGACAGGCAAGGCCGGTTAAAACGTGTTTATGCGGCTCGGGAAAGACTATTATTTCCCGAGCCGTAATTTTGCGAAAAAACTGAAAGGAACATATGAATGAGATACGATATTGAAAAAAGATCAAAAGCGGGAAAAGCAGCAGCTCTCAGAGCAGTCGTGGCGGTATATATATGCTACCTTGCCTTTAAGATAGCTTCTGCCGAGAATACCTCCATGAGCGTGACTGCCTGCCGTATCATAGGTGCGGTTTTCATGGCGGCGGGTATCGCTTTTGTGGTTTATACGTACAAACAGTTCCACAAGGACATGAAGGCTTCGGTTTTATCCGATGAAGCTGAGGAATCAGCCGATGAGGCGGAAACAGAGGAAGCCGATGAGTGAGTACAGAAACGGGCTCACAGCGGTAAGGGCTCTCTATGAGGAGTATATTGATGAGGTGGGAAGGCTCGAACGGAATAAAAAGCCTGCCGACGGACTTCTCGGCTTCGGCAAGAAAATATCCGAGGATCCTTGTCACGACCGCTTTGCGGAGAGAATCGAGGGGCTCCTTAGGGAATACGCCGCAGAAAAGCCCGGCTCCGCTGATATAAGGGAGGTACTTGAGTATATATACAGCATTCAGCGGGAGCATAAAGATCCTGTCTGTGCCTACTGGCTGATGAACGCGGTCCACGGCTTCACCGTTGAGCTGGCGGGAATGCTGTCCCGTGAGGACGCTTCCGCGCTTTATGAGCTGTATGAAAGGAACTGCCCACGCAGGGAGCGCTTCCCCGTGCAGAAAAAGGTGCTGAAGGCGCTTAAAAGCGCTGCAAAATGACAGAACTCTGCCGAGTTTGACCTTGTTACAAAGGTATCAAGGCTGATTTCGGCAGAGATTTTTTGTTAAAATATAAATATTTGTTTCGTGCAGTCACACAGGGGCTTAAATCTGTAATAGTAATATATGAAAATGCAGGGAGGTTTGCTGATGACGGGAAGTGAATTGAAAGAGCTTATCCTATCGTCTCCGCAGAATGGTCAGCGGAGATTCTATAATGAATATAAGAACTATGTTTATACTGTCGTGTACAGCAAGCTCGGAAACTGCGGAACCAGAGAGGACATACAGTATTATTTATGTTGTATGCATTTAATGAAGAGCCATTTACCTTTGTGGGATATCCAACAAATAACGGCAGAGGAAGCTTCGCGGAGATACCGATATCTTTTGGTATAATGTCTGTCACCGAAAACAAGGAAGCAATTTGGGAGGCTTTGTCACAGATGTTTTTTAATTCGGATTTCCAACTGGAGCTAAGCAGAGATCAGATAGGAGTGCCCGTCATAAGCGAAGCAGTTGACAGGCTTATGGAACTCGATGAAAATGCAAATAATTCAATAAACGCAAAGTGTATGATATCTGAAAGCTTATCATTGAGTATATCTGACGAGCAAAAAGCCAGTATCTATGATTTTATCAACAGGTTAGAAATAGACCCGTTCGTAAACAAAAGTATCGAGCAGATAATCAAAGAGGAGAGCGATTATGTCTTCAATGGCGAAAGGTCTATTGATGAATTCGTTAATATCATTAAGAGCCGTATCGGACTCTATATGAGCGAAACACAGTAAATACATAAAAAAACCGCTGCTTTTCAGCGGCTTTTTTCACTCATATGGGGATAATGAGCTCCTTCTGTGAACTTTAGATAATAGTTAAAAAATAAAAATATAGCAAATCCCTTGACAGCATTCAACTATTCTGATATAATATTTATGTTGTGATTGATTAATATTTATAGGGGTATAGCTCAGTTGNNCTCCAAAACCGCGTGCCGAGGGTTCAAGTCCTTCTGCCCCTGCCAGAACGACAAAGCCTGTATTTCGAGAAAAACGCCGAAATACAGGCTTTTCTCTTACCTGTATGAAACAGTTTTAAATGAAAATTTGCAGTCCCGTGTGCACAAAAAACAGGTGTAATGCACACGAAATGCACACGACTGAAAGGCAGTATAACGATAATAAAAGAAGCCAGCTCCCGCAAGGGAGCTGGTGTTCTTAAACGAGATAATGACGGTCATTGATAAACATATCATATTTACAAACTATAAAGGAGGTTAAATCTTGATCGTTGATACTAAAGAAGTAGTTATAACGATAACTTATATGATCAATGTCAGAATGTCGACACTCACCGCAAGCTATGGGAAATGTGCCGTTTTTATCTTCATTTTCATGTCAGAAACCCAGCCCGTCAAGCCATTCACGGACAGACTGCTGTGTATCGGTGCTGAACTCCTGTGCTGTCTGCCCCTGTATCGCCATACCGTCAAGCACTTGTGCATTCGGCAGATAGCTTCCGATCGCAGAGTATGTTCCCGATTCACCGCTGCCTTCGTGGGTGTTGAAGGGGATAACTACTTTGTCCGAGAAGTCATAGCTGTCCATGAAGGTATACACTGCCATTGGCATATCGCCCCACCAGATCGGGTAGCCGAGGAAAACAATGTCATATTGCTCCATATTATCAACAGTTCCGTTCAGCTCGGGACGTGCTTTGTCGGCGAGCTCTTTCTTTGCAACGTCGCAGCAATCATCATAGTCCGCAGGATAGGGCGTAACTGTTTCAATATGAAAACTGTCCGCACCGACCTCGCTTGCAATATACTCAGCGATGATCTGAGTGTTGCCTTTCTCTATCGTACCGACATTGTAATTCTCGCCAGCACGTGAGAAGTACGCAACAAGGATATTCTTGTCTTCACTGTCTGTCGGAGCTTCTGTTTCAGCCTGAGTTGTAACAGCACTGTTACCGGACTGCTTATCATCGGCTTTTGTTTCATCGGTTTTGCCGTCCTGCTTGTTCAGCTTTTCCTGCACGGCTGCCTTGTCGGTTTCGGCTACGCTCGGTGCAGAGGCAGGCTCGGACGCACCGCAGGCGGTCATGGTCAGAGCCATGAACAGTGCAGATGCAATAACAGCTATCTTATGCTTCATACATATCACTCCTTAGTCTTTCATCTGCTCAGGATCAAGCATCTTGATGACCTTTGCCGGAACACCGCCGACTACCGCATAATCGGGAACGTCCTTTGTGACAACTGCTCCTGCCGCAATAACAGCGTATTTTCCGATAGTCACGCCCGGACAGATCGTACAGCCCATACCGAGCCAGGCATTCTTTTTCACTAGCACCTTGCCGTAGGTATAGGTGGTGTGGCGGTCATACATATCGTGATTTATCGTAGCAATTCTCAGTCCCGGAGCAGCCATAACCCCGTCCTCAAACTCGATACCGCCCGACGCAGAAAGAATAGCAGAGTGGTTAATAAATACGCCCTTTCCGAACTTCACACGGTTTCCGAAATCACAGGTGAACGGTGTGAGTATCCTGACATCATCGAGCTTGCGCCCGAAAAGCTCCTCAAGATAGCCCACATATGACGGATTATCAGGAAGTACCGCATTTGCCTTAGCACACAGCGTTCTCGCCCGCATCATTTCATCAACTGCTTCTTTGAAGTAAGGCTCGGTCACTTTGGTTGGACCACCTTTATCCATCAGCTCATATACATAGCCGTTTTCGTATTCCATATGATATCCTCCTGTTGAATTCAGTATGTTGATGCTTCTGATCTTGTCAGCTTCCATTCACTGCCGTACTTCTTTGCGTTGAAGAGAAGCTGCAACCTCCATGTATGCTTTCCGCCGCCGAACACAGCAGCAGTCACTTTGGATCGTCCGACAATTTTAGCCGTATCACAGTGAACCTCTATTTTTAATTCTTCAGTCTGAGCAGAATAGTAATTCAGTGTACCGTCCATTATTGCACGGACATATGTTGTCTTATCCTGCTGCATACCGGTCATGTGGACAAGAACAAAGGAATCATCGTGGACACGCAGCAGTTCCGCTTCGTCCTTTTTGACCATAGCATTGTACATATCTTCATAGAGCTGATTAAGCATTTCTTTGTCATTCATCTGAAAAATCCTTTCACACCGCCAAGCACAAGCCTGTTTGTGGTCTCGATGATCTCCTCAACTGACTGTTGTTTGCCTTCTTCTATCCACTGCCTGTAAATGCCGAGAACAGAATTATTGACGAAGTTCATCAGCATGGTCTGCTGATATTC
>DBXO01000055.1:66490-69459 GCA_002309635.1 Ruminococcus flavefaciens
TGACCTTTTTTATCATACCGCTGCGGATATAGTGGTAGGACTCATTGCCTGCGCAGGTGATCTTCTCATAAGCAAGTCCCTTTTCCTCTGAAAAAAGGAAGAATTCACGGTTCACCTTGTCAAGCTCATCAGGTAGCTTGAAGTCCTTGATACGCTCGATGTACTCCGCAGAATACTCCGACTGTATCTCGGCAAGCAGATCGTCAAGGGTGGTATAGTAGACGTAGAATGTCTTCTTGTTTATCATGGCACGGCTGCAGAGTTCCGTCACTCTGATCCTGCCGTAATCCATTTCGCATATCATCTGCTCAAATGCGTTCTTGATCGAATCTATCGTCCTGCGTACTCTGAGATCTTCGCTGCCTGTCAGTATCATAATAGTCCTCCTATACATTCTGTGGTAAAGTAACTTTGGTTACATTATACCACAGAGTGCCTTTTCTTTCAAGCCTTAATCCGCAGGATGCCACGCTCCGAGATTTGCTTCCTGCTCTGCAAGCGTCATATTGAAGAAACGCTTTCCGCAGTCCAGTGCTCTGATCTCAGCCATTTCATCGGCGGTCAGCTCAAAGTCGAATATCTCGAAGTTCTCCTTCATGTGCTGCGGATTTGTTGTCCTCGGAAATACGATCGTTCCTTCCTGGATATGCCAGCGTAAGATGATCTGCACATTGCTCTTGCCGTATTTCTGAGCCAGTTTCGTGAACACGTCCTCATTTATAAGTCCCTTGTCGCCGTGACCGATGGGGTACCAGCTTTCAATGACTGTGCCGTACTTTTCAATACGCTTTTTCAGCGCGTTCTGCTGATAGTAGGGGTGGCACTCAACTTGCAGAACGGACGGCTTGATCGTGGCGGCTTCGCACAGTTCCTCAAGGCGTTCGCTCTCAAAGTTGCTGATACCGATAGACTTCACCTTTCCATCCTTTACAGCCATCTCCATGTCCTTCCACGCACCGAGATAATCACCGAACTGCTGATGCAGGAGAAGAAGATCAATGTAGTCCGTGCCGAGCCTTTCAAGCATCTTGTCGATAGCTGCTGCGGTCTTGCCCTCGCCGTATTCGTGGGGCCAGAGCTTTGTGGTTATCCACACTTCCTCACGGGGAACGCCGCTGTCCTTTACAGCCTTGCCGACGCTTCTCTCATTCTGATAAGCGTGTGCTGTGTCGATGTGGCGGACACCCATTTTCAGTGCATCGAGCACTGCGTTGTATGTTGCTTCACCCTCCGGAACCTGATAAACACCAAGTCCGAACTGGGGGATCTTCGTACCGTCATTCAATGTGATGTAAGTCTGCATAAGTGTTTTCTCCTCTTAGATGATATGATTATTTTTCAGCCACTTTTCGATCTGCGGCTTCGCATTTTTTACTCCGCTGCCGGTCAGGGAAAGTCCCTCGCCGACATTTGCGTATTTCTTTATGTCCGAAACGCTTTTGCCAAGTCCGCTGCCTTCGTTGGTGCAGAGCGGGTAGACCGTCTTGCCCGAAAGATCAGCGCTTTCAAGGAACGTGAACACCGCCATCGGAGCAGTACCCCAGTAGTTCGGATAGGCAAGAATGATTTTGTCGTAGTCTGTTACATCGGGCATTTCTTTCAGCTCGGGACGAGCGTTCTCTCTTAGATGTGCCTTTGCTTCTTCGATGCAGGTCATGTAGTCTGCGGAATAGGGCTGCACCATTTCGAGCTTGAAGCTGTCAAAGCCTGTCAGCTCAGTGATGTGTCCGACTGCAATTTCGGTGTTGCCGACCTCTACATACTTCATAGAACCGCCGAAGTAGTTCTCATCGGCTCTTGAAAAGAAAATAACGATAGTGTTCATAATAGTTCCTCCTTTGATTTTAGGTAACTGTCGTTCCGTTAATTCTATTTTAGCAGATAATTCCCGAAAAAACAACGGGCAGTTTCTTTGGAATGGTTACTTAGGTAACGGTTTCTGGAAAATGGTTACTTATCTGTCAGAAGCCATTTACCATCCTGCTTAGCAGCATATGAATAAGCCCTGCCCAAAACGGGGCAAGGCTCTTAACATATATATTCTTAAGATGTTTGAGTTTTAGCAATAGCCTGATTCGGTATCATCAATTTCTACCATTGCTTTTTCCATAGGATACATATTTGTACCAAGACGATTAATTATACGCTTGGTCAGGATATCATATGTGCAGGGAGAAGTATGTAGTTAGTATCTGAAAATACTGAATGATTGCTAAAGTAAATGTTATATAATTAAACACTTTGTCACTGTATTTAGTTTGCGTTAATAATATATTTACAATTTGGATATGTTTTATTTACATATCAAAGAGGTTTACCGCTTGACAAGCCATAAAACTTGTGCTATAATTCAAAACATAACATAAAAGCTGTGACGAAGAATAGTAAAGTCAAAAGCATATCAGAGAGCTGATGGTTGGTGCGAATCAGTAATGCCTGGAACTTGTACTTCTCCCTTCTGAGCTGGAATCCCCAAAGGTTTAAACACCTAGTAGGCGTTTCCCGTGCATGCTGCGTTAGTGCATAGAAGTTGATAGACTTCGAAGAGGTGGCGGGGCTTTGTATCCGCAATTTGAGTGGTACCGCGAGTATTGTATAATACCCGTCTCAAAGCAATTATAAGCTTTGGGACGGGTTTTGTTTTTCCCTCCAAAGCAAGGGAAGGTGAAAAAAGATATATTTCGATTTCAGATAGTATTAAATCATCTGATATTCAAACAAATCAACATTTTATGATACGGAGGAAATATAATGTCAATGAATTTTATGCGTAAGCTACCAATACCACAGGACATCAAAAAAGAATATCCGCTTTCTTCTGAAAGCGAGCTCCTTAAAAACAAGCGTGACGAAGAGATCGCACAGATATTCAGAGGTGAGAGCGACAAACTCATTATGATAATAGGTCCATGCTCTGCTGACAGAGAGGATGCTGTAATGGAGTATATCTATCGTCTTGCCCGTGTGCA
>DBXO01000018.1 GCA_002309635.1 Ruminococcus flavefaciens
AGCCTTGACAAGGCAAGAAAGCTCATTGAAGACTCGATGAAGATACAGGAGGCAGGCGCCTGCGCTGTAGTTTTAGAGGGTATTCCCGCAAAGCTTGCGGATATCATCACAAAGAAGCTCTTTATCCCGACTATTGGCATCGGCGCAGGAAAAGGCTGCGACGGACAGGTGCTGGTATATCAGGATATGCTGGGACTTACCACAGGTCATACCGCTAAATTTGTAAAGCGGTTCGCTGATGTGGGTTCGGTAATGCGGCAGGGTATCGCTGATTATATCAGTGAGACCAAAGAGGGCTCGTTTCCTGCCGAAGAACATACCTATGCTATCGAAGATGATGTTATCGAACAGCTTATGAGGGAGGAAAAGTGAAATGAGAGTTGTAAGGACTATTGATGAAATACGTGCACAGGTAAAGGAATGGAGAGCACAGGGACTCACCGTGGGACTTGTTCCCACAATGGGCTATCTCCACGAGGGACACGCAAGCCTTATCGACGCTTCTCACAGGGATAACGACAGGACAGTTGTTTCCGATTTTGTAAATCCCATGCAGTTCGGACCAACGGAGGACCTTGAAAGCTATCCCCGCGATATCGACCGCGACACAAGGCTGGTGGAAGAACACGGCGGCGATATCATTTTCAATCCCGAACCATCCGAAATGTACCATGATGACTTCTCTTCTTTCGTTGATATGACCGTGCTCACACAGGAGCTCTGCGGTCTTAGCCGTCCCGTTCATTTCCGCGGCGTATGCACAGTAGTATCCAAGCTTTTCAATATCGTAAAGCCCGACCGTGCATATTTCGGCAAAAAGGACGCTCAGCAGCTTGCAGTTATCCGCCACATGGTTGACGACCTTAATATGGACATCGAGATAATCGGCTGTCCTATAGTCCGTGAAGCAGACGGGCTTGCAAAAAGTTCACGCAACACCTATCTTAATGCTGACGAAAGAAAGGCTGCACTTGTACTCTCCAAGGCAGTATTTCTGGGCATGGATATGGTCAGAAAGGGTGAGAGCGACTGTTCTGCTATCATAGGCGAGATGAAAAAGCTCATAGAAGATGAACCTCTTGCAAAGATAGATTACGTCAAGATAGTCGACTGTGCAACAATGCAGCAGATAAAAACTCTCGACCGTCCTGCGCTCTGCGCCATGGCTGTGTATATCGGCAAAACACGCCTTATTGACAACTTCTTCACCGAAGACGTATGAGGAGGCTGTTATGGAAATATCAATGCTCAAAAGCAAGATACACCGCGCCGTTATCACTCAGGCGGAGCTCAACTACGTTGGCAGCATCACTATTGACGAGGAACTGATGGAAGCCGCGGGGCTTTATGAATACGAGCGCGTACACATATCAAACGTGAACAGCGGCAGCCGTATCGAGACCTATGTTATCGCGGGCGAACGCGGAAGCGGAGTTGTATGCCTCAACGGTGCAGCCGCACGTTCGGGACAGAAAGGCGACCATATTATCATAATGGCATATGCAAATATGACTCCCGGGGAGATAAAAGCTCACCGTCCAAAGGTAGTTTTTGTCGGCGGCAGGAATGAGATAATAAGGGTTGCCGGTTACGAAAAGCACGGCGAACTCAGGTAATAAACATGAAAAACAGCGTATGTATACAATACATACGCTGTTTTATATTACTTCTGATATTTAGCCTTATCCATTTCGCGTATAGCAGCACGGCGTATCTTGCCGCTGCCGACGGTCTTTGGCAGTTCGGGAACGAATTCAACGACTCTCGGGTACTTGTAAGGTGCGGTACGCTCCTTGACGTAATCCTTTATCTCCTTGACGAGCTCGTCTGAGCCTGTTTTATCCTTTGTGAGAACAACAGTAGCCTTTACGACCTGTCCTCTTATCTCATCGGGAACACCTGTAACAGCACATTCAAGCACATACGGGAGCTCCATGAGAACGCTTTCGATCTCGAAAGGTCCGATACGGTAACCGGAAGACTTGATAACATCATCAACACGTCCTACGTACCAGAAATAGCCGTCCTCGTCCACCCAGGCGGTATCGCCTGTATGATAGAAGCCGTCGCGCCATGTCTCGGCGGTATTCTCCTCGTCGCCATAGTAGCAAAGCGCAAGACCCGGGACGCCGTAGCCGTTGGTGCTGCTGTCCTTGAGCTTTATGCAGATCTCTCCTGTTTCGCCCACGCCTGCGGGAGTACCGTCGGGGAGAAGAACCTGTACGTCGTACTGAGGATTGGGCTTGCCCATGCTTCCGGGCTTAGGCTCCATGCCCACAACGTTTGCGATAGTAAGTGTAGTTTCGGTCTGACCGAAGCCCTCCATGAGTTTGATGCCTGTTGCGCGGTAGAACTGGTGGAACACCTCGGGATTGAGAGCTTCACCTGCGATGCAGGCGTATTTCAATGATGAAAGGTCATACTTTGAGAGGTCCTCCTTGATAAAGAAGCGGTACATTGTCGGAGGAGCGCAGAAAGAAGTGATATTGTACTTCTTGAACATGGGAAGAATGTCGTCTGCGTGGAAACGCTCGAAATCGTATACGAATACGGCAGCCTCGTTCATCCACTGACCGTAGAGCTTGCCCCACAGAGCCTTGCCCCAGCCTGTATCGGAGATAGTGAAGTGCAGACCGTTGGGATCGGCATTCTGCCAGTAGCGGGCTGTTACGTAGTGACCGAGGGGGTACTGATAGCTGTGAAGTACGAGCTTGGGATTGCCTGAGGTACCCGAGCTGAAGAATATGAGCATGGGGTCTGTTCCGCAGGGAGTATCGGCAGTACGCTCGAAATGAGTGCTGTATGCGGTGAGCTCCGCGTTGAAATCGTGCCAGCCCTCACGCTGACCGTTAACTATTATCTTTGTTTTAACTGTATTTGTAACTGTGCAGGCTTTATCCACCTCGGCTGTGATATCGCCGTCGGCAGAGCAGACAATGGCAGATACGTTAGCGGAGTTGAAGCGGTACTCGAAATCGTGCTCCTTGAGCATATTGGAAGCAGGGATAACGAGAGCGCCTATACGATGAAGCGCGATTATTGAGAACCAGAACTGATAGTGGCGTTTGAGCACCAGCATAACGCGGTCGCCCTTCTTGATACCGAGTGATCTGAAATAATTCGCTGTCTGACAGGAGTATTTCTTTATATCCTTGAATGTGAAGCGACGTTCGTTCTTATTCACGTCCACATAGATCATAGCGGTCTTGTCGGGACATTTCTCAGCCATTGCGTCAACTATGTCGTATGCAAAGTTGAATTTGTCCTGATCCGTGAAGTGAACTCCGCTGAGTATGCCTTCTTCATTTGTCTCACACTTTACGAATTTTTCGGCAACAGGGTGGAGCAGTCCTGCCTTGTCAACATTTGTGAGCTGATGCTCGGCAACGTGCTCCTTGTATTCAGCCATGCCTGTTGCACCGCGGGGGGCCATAACGAATGCATATATTTCGCAGTCCTCGCCGCCGAGAGCTACCTCGTCATGGGGCATTGAGCTGTCGTAGTAGATACAGTCTCCCTCATGGAGTATCTCTGTATGGGAGCCTACTGTCATACGCAGGGTGCCCTTTAAAACGATATCCATTTCCTGACCCGCATGGCTTGCCATATGCAGCGGCTGAGAAAGAGCGTCCTCGGAGTAGGGGATAACAACGTGGAAAGGCTCGACAGTCTTGTTCTTGAACTTTGAAGCAAGACGGTTGTAGGCAAAGCCCTTTCTGCGGACAATGGGAACGCCCTCGCCCTTGCGTGTGATGGTATATCCGCTTAGCTCGGGGCTGCTGCCTTCCATGAGCTCGGTAATATCTACATTGAAGGTGTTTGCGCATTTGTATATGAAAGTAAAGCTGAAGTCCTGTTCGCCTGACTCGAGCTTTTTGTATTCATCAACTGAATAATCGGTTTGGGCAGCCATTTCCTCAACCGAAATGCCGAGGTCCTCACGCAGATGTGAAATACGCTCTGCGACCTCTTTTATTTTTATTTCTGCATTCTGTAGATCTGTCATTTCGCTCATAATAATCTCTCCTTTTAAAAAATGATACGGGAAAATGAAACGAGTGCTTAGAAATACTGCCGATGCTTTCAACGCGAGAAAACAAAAAACCCGTCTCAAAGATCAGTTCTTTGAGACGAGTATCATTCAATGATTACCCGCGGTACCACTCAAATTGTGCCGCTATTGCGTACACCACTTCAGACTCCGGCAAGTCCTATTCATTAACGCAGAATCACGGAAGCGCTTACTGAATCTTTCAGCACTTCGGCTCAGAAGGGATACACAGCATTGCTTATCACCGGCTCGCACCTACCGCCGGCTCTCTGCAGACATTGGCTATGCTTTGCCTGTCTTCCTCATAGCTTATGTTTGGATTATATCACATTATGCTCCGTTTGTCAAGACCTTTTTTATAATTTGTTGATCTGATCTTCTTAAACAGGCAAGCGGCCTTGATATACCATGTATTATTCCGCTGATCGGAGTACTCCGTGATAAAGGCGCAGGGTTCACTGCTGTTCCTGCCTGTGGTTAAGTAAAAAAGCTCCTGTAAGCATGATACAAATATAGCAGCTTATACTTTTTCAAAATGATTCCCATCAATATAAGGTACAAAACTGCCGTATGCGCATCAAGGCCACGGGAGCTCTTGTGTTCAGTTACTGCAATACCAGTATTCCTATTGTCAGGTAAGAAGCGAAAGCGCTCCAAAGGAGATACGGGATATTGAGATATGCAGCGTTTTTTCTGATACGGTAAAACGCTGTTATCATGGCAGCTGTGAGCAAAAGAAGCGCAATTACCACTACTGTGGCGCCTTTCAGGGATTTCAGGCCGAAGAATATGGGGGTCCACAGGAAATTTGCAAAAAGCTGTGCTCCGTAGAGCATGAGAGCTACTTTTCTGCCGGGATCGCGGCTGTTCCAAATCATATATGCCGAAACGCCCATAAGTGCGTAAAGAATGCTCCACATCACGGGGAAAAGCCAGTTAGGCGGCGCAAGCGGAGGCTTGTCGAGCGTGCTGTAAAAGCCGGAGAAGTTCCCGCCGGATATCAGAGCGGAAAGAGCTCCGACAAGCTCGGTTCCAACCACCCATATAATAAGATCGGTCCATTTTATTTTCATTTTTATCACCCTTTCGGTATAGTTTATGCCGAAAAAGGAAGAAGCATGCATTATTATGATAATATAAGCAAAAGTAAATGAAACCGCCGTTATATAACGACGGTTTCAGGAAGTCAAGAAAGGTTTTATACAAATAATCAAAGATTGGGTATAATATAGCTCTTGCCCTCGTCAAGTCCCCATGCCCTGAACATTTTGTTGTAGAAGGATGGGCGGGCGAAGTCGTATTCCATGTTCGTATGGAAGAAAGAGTGCTTCATTCCCATGTAATTGAGACTGTTCAGCCCATTTTCAAATTCCTCGAATTTAGCCTTGGGGATAGACAGTATAACATCGTTTTCACTGGTATTGGCGTTTGTGAAGTCTCCCGGATCGGGGAATGAAACGCGGTATTCTCCTTTGGTAAGGGAGGGGATTATCCCCCATACGCATGAATCTATAGCGTCAAACTCAGTCTTCATGGTGGTGCCTGTCTGAGTTTTTATGCCCATGAGCATAGTGCGGAGCTCAGAGTTGCGGCAGTTGATAACTATTACATCGGGCTCGAATCCGGCATCTCTGAGAGGAGCGGTAAGTATGCCCTTGTATACATCTGTAGGCAGATGAGGCATGTTTTCGATGAATGCAGCAGCTGCTTCGGGATCGCTGATACCTATAACGGGAAGAAGCTCATTGAACGCAGGAGTGCCTTTTTCAAGCCTGACCTGTCCGTATCCGATAAGCGGAGCCCAGCACCAGTGGTCCTGCTTCTGCATGTAAACTGTCCTGCCCTCTCTTCTTGAAAGGGCGAATGCCTGACAAAGTGCCATATGCTGGCCGCTGTCCCTGAGTGGGAAAAAAGCGTTTGACGGCACGTCATTTTCATCGCTGATCATTTTTAAAGCCATTGCATCGTAGCGCTGTCCGATAGTGCTTTTCAGTAGTTTGGAAATACGCTCGTTCTGTTCCATAGTAAGTGATAACCTCCGATAATTCTTAGTCTTTCAATTATATCATAGTTTTACTGTGATGACTAATGATTTATTGCTCATTTTTGTTTTCAGCCTATGGTTCCTATCCTGCTTTCGATATCGTCTGCGGAGAGACCGGATGATCTGATGACCATGATGAAATCATCGTCTATTCTTTTCGTATAATTGATCTGAGTACGTGAGAAGCAGGTATAATTTGTCTTTATAAGTTCCGTTCCGTTGATATTTACCTTTTCGGGGCCGTTTATATCAGAAGCTTCAAGCTCAGGAGAAATGCTGTCAAGCTCAAGCTTTGCAAAGTCCTCGGCGGAAATATCAGGCTTATCCGGATATCTGAATTTTGTATTGTAGAAGAATACTTCTATAGTATTGCAGTACATGTCGCTGTTGGGGTCTGTATATGAAGTACATGCGTCCTCCAGGCCTGTAAAGTGGAATTTTCTGTCTTCCTCGCTCATGAATCTTGTAGGCATAGCATACTGTGTATAGAGTTCGTCCTTGTTAAGCATTTTTGCTTCATCGGGAGCTGTGATTTTTATTCCGGCATAGTCTGAGATGTAAACGTTTCCATCGACTCTGCCTGCTTTGAAGGCTGTACCTTTTGTGTGACCGAGGTCGTCATAAATGTCGGTATCATCATTGCTTTCACCGGCTTCATCACCTGCTGCCGCGGTTGTTTCCTGTACTGCTGTCTGCCCGGGAGCGATTCCTGCCTTCTCCTGATATAAAGAATATGGGCCTGATACGAGTGAATCTATTCTCCATTCATTGCAGCCCGGATCTATAACGAAATCAACGGTATCGCAGCTCAGGTTGTTTTCCGAGAGATGATCTCCTACGATAGACGGATAATAGGCTCTGAAGGAAGTATCGGTAATATCTGTTATGATGATCGGGTCAGTTGGGGCTGTATGGCCTATCCAGCCTGCCATTACGGGAGCTGTGTTTACATACATTCTGTCCTTGTACATTATATAGCCTGTAAAGTAAAGCATATCGTTCAATTCCTTGCCTGTTTCGTCTATATAGTCACCGATATTGTATTCATCGCTTATAGTTATGCAGCTTTTATCATACCAGGCATTTGCAAAGTTTTCGGAATAAACCGTTCTCTGATATTCTTTGATATCGTCAATGGAGTTGAAATCCAGACCCTTGCCGGAGATATGCGCAAATACAACGTCCTCGGGGATGCCTTCATTACGTGGGTTTGCAAGCTTGAATGTGACCGTATCATCAGGGTCTCTGAAATTATAGAATCTGAACATGAACTGGGGCACCATCTCGTAATACTTTTCAACAAGCTCGGAAGCGATGCTCTGATAATCCGAAAGTTCAGGCTTTTTTTGAGCGGAAACAGTTTCATCCTTGGCTGATATCGCAGCTGCATTGACATTATCGGTATAAGCAGGCTTAAGTTCAGAGTTTATTTTGAACTGTCTGCCACATGATACGAGTGTGAAAAGTGTTGCTGCTGAAACTAAAATAAGTGCTCTGTTTTTCATAATAATTACTCCTTTTGAATTTTATTGCGGCATTATTGCGGTTCTGTTGATATATACGAACCTTGAAAAGGCTTTCAGACATATTTGAGTGAGAAATTTTCTGTTCTAATTTCAGTGTTTTTTTTCGTATGTCATGCCTTTCATAAATAACATTCGGAGCAGTTGCTCAGAGTGTTGCACAGACATGAAAAAAATTTTCAGAAAAAAAGACCACCCGAAAAAACGGGTGGTCTTAAAGAACTGTTATTCAATATAGAATTCGCTGCGCTCGACCTTGAACGACGGGCTGAACTTATAGGTGCCGCTCACATATGAGCCAAGTCTTCCAAGCTTTTTGTCGGTGATCCTGACGCCTGATAAGTTTTCCAGTTCTTTGAGATGACGGAGGATATTTATCTGACCGTACATGCTTTTGACATCCTGCTGCTCATCGTAATAGTTGTTCATTACGCTCCAGTATTCGTTATATGTTACCTTGCCCTCGGGGGTATCCTTTGTTTTGGTAAGCACTGTACAGCTGTACTGATATCCCTCTGTGCTGAAGCTGTAGCTTGAGTTGACTGCCGCGAAACGGTTGTCGTGTACGCTTGCTTCGATGATATAGAATTCGTCGTCAGAATCCCTGAAGGTTCCGTGTAATCCGAAGAGGTAACCGTCGTCAGCCTTTATATCGGCGTCGTAAACGTGGTATAAGGTCTTAAGCTCCTTTATGGGAACGTCGGTATCCGTAATGATGCCATACTCGAAAGAAGCGTTGTCAGTGCTGTCGAATGAGCATTCATAGCTGCCTTTTTCTCCGACTTTATAGTCAACATTTCCGATTCCTGCCTTCACGAAACTTTCGCAGTAGGTGCCGTCCTTTTCGGTGCTTTCTGTCTTGTCCGGAGCTGTTTCCTTTATGGCGGCAAACTCCTTCTCTGTACCAAGCAGGTACTTCCTGAGGAGCACCATATCGTTTATGAGTACGTTTCCGTCTCCGTCAATATCGGCACGGCGCGGGAGCATTCTTAAATTATTCTGCTCTATGAATGACTTGCGGTACTGTATAAGGTCAAGAGAATCCAGTACACCGTCGCCGTTGATATCGCCCTTTACTTTGGAAACATTCTCGGGCTCGCTGACTGTGATATTATCGATATAGAATTCTATAGCGTCTTTGGTATACAGGCGTATGCCGCCTTCGAGCGCCTTCGGACAGTCAAAGCATGGATTGGAAAGAGTTGTCCATTCGTGGGGCGGTATGACCTTTTTGCAGATGATGTTTCCTTTATAGTCTTCCTTTTCGAGAATACTCGGACCAAAACCAGGCAAAGGTACAGCCATTGTGATCTCTGCTTCGGTATCGCTGCAGTTGTATATATCAGCGCTTATATTGTAGGTCATCTCTGTTATGTGGTAATCCTCATCGGGAGGATAAGCGGGACCCCATGAAAAATTGTCAAATGAATTATCCCACTTCCAGTCGAAGCCCTTCATCTTAGGCTTCCCAACATCTCCGATAAATACAGAGTAATCCAAATTATAATTATTATCAAACAGGAAGTATTCGTCGCCGCATTTCACAAAGAGGGAATTACTGTCACCGTTGCCGAAATCATTTGCACAGCTCATTACAGAACCGTCGCCGTTAGAATACTGATCGGGCAGGAAAGTGCCGGTGTTGCGATAATAATATCCGTCCTCATCCGGATAGAGGATACAGGGAGCCTTGTCGGCGTTCTCGGGAGCGTTGCTCCATCTTTTCATGCCCGGTGTGCCATAGTTAAGATTCTCGTCGAGCTGTATGTACTTTACATCGATATCCGCGTCGCTTCCGCAGGAGTTCACATAGAAGCTGCAGCTTAGCAGAGAGGGGACATAAATTCCCTGAATGGTCTGGAAGAAGTTGTAAATACTTACTGTGGATACGATATCGGGAACTTCCTGAAGCTCCTCAGTGTCTCTGCAATATATACAGTAGTAATCAGCGGACTGAGTGGCGTCTGCTTCATCATTCCGCGGGGCGTGAGGCTTTTTGTACATGTCATAAATCCTGCCGTCTGCCGAAATGTATTTATCTATCTTCTCCATGTCCTCATCGGGAGCGAACTCTCCGAAATGGTCAATGAAATACAGGTAGCTGTCCTTATCGGTGGTCTGGCACTTAACGCCGATCTCGAACTGCTCACCCGAGAAGTTTTCTATTGCAACCTTGTAGTTCAAAGCAAGTTCCCTGATTTTTGTACCAGTTAAAGCCGTCTTGAATCTTCTGCACTTTTCTATGGTCAGGCTTTCCATATCCGACCAGCCTGCCCTGAAGCCGTTCTGAGTTCCGTTTGAAAATGCAAGCTTTCCGTTTTTGCCGCTCTTTTTATCGATAGTATAAACGAAAGCGCCGCTCTGACCGCTTATATGGTCAGCTTTCAGCTCTTCCTCTGTAGGATCGGGAGTTGACGACGGATAGGATATATCCTCGGGGACATCGGGTTCTCCCCAGATCGTCTGAAGGTTCCAGCCGGTCTGTTCTTTCCATGTGCCGTCTTCATTAAAAGGTTTTTGCTGTCCCAATGGAGTTTCCGGGTCAGAGGCGCCGGGAAAATCATCCCATGAAAAACCTATGGCGTTAGTATCGTTCTGTTCATGCGGTGCTTCGGCTGTTTCTACGAGCGCACAGGCCGTGTCGCACAGAGGTACGAGCATACATACTGACGCAGTGAAAGAAGCCGCGATTTTCTTAAATGACAGATTCAATTTTTGTCCCTCCTTATAAAGAAAAGGCAACACCAAAAAATATTGAATTTTCGGTATTGCCTATGATGATACATATATTATATTATATTCTTATCTCGAAGTCAAGTCGTTTATTGCTGAATACAGCCTTTTAGCGGCTTATATAAAAACAGTCACAGGACCTGTTCGGGATCCTGTGACCATTTTGTTATATCAAAAGAGTTGCGGTACAGTTCCTGTATTACTTAACAAGACCCATTACCTTATTATAAGCAGGCTTTGGCTGATAGCCGCTTGAGAACAGGAGCGGATTCTGTGATGATCTCCAGCTTACGCTGTCCTGAGTTCCCCAGATAGTAACTGCGGGGATCTGAGCAGAATTCTGCATAGCAAGCTTGAAGATCTTCTCGTAAAGATCAGCCTGTTCCTGAGTGTTGCTGCATGTGATATCGAGCTCTGTGATCTGTACCTCAAGACCTGTGCTGAGGAACTTCTTGAGAGCTGTCTCATAAGTATTTGCGTCAGGATACTTTGTATCGAGATGTGACTGCATGCCGATACCGTCGATATAGCCGAGCCCCTTGAGCTTCATAGCCATGTTGTAGATATCGTTTGTCTTGGCAGGAATGTACTCGTTATAGTCGTTGAGATAGAGCTTGCATCCTGCGGGAGCATACTGTCTTGCATACTTGAATGCGTTGATAACGAAGCTGTCGTCACCGTAAACTCTTACCCAGTTAGAGTTGTCGGCGCCTCTCATTCCGCCGCCGTCGTTGAGGAAGAGCTCGTTGCATACGTCGTATGAGTAGACCTCAAGTCTCGGATACTGTTCCTTGAGGGCTGCGAATGTATTCTTGATCATGCTTTCAAGACGCTGGTTCATTATATCCTTTGAAACGTAAGCGCCGCTCTGAGAGAAGTTCTCACGGAAGAACCAGTCAGGAGTCTGACTGTACCATACGAATGTATGGCCACGGAGTGCTATGCCGTTCTCTTCACAGAACTTAAGTGTCTGAGCTGCTCTGCTGAGGCTGATCTGTGTATTTACGTTGTTGCCTCTCTGCTGGCAAGCTGACTGGTCGAGTATGCTGTCGGGCTTGAGCTCATTCTCGGGAGTTATGGAGCTGTAGTGCTTCTTAAGGAATTCAGCACCGCTGCCAAGCTCGTGAGGACTTACTGAAGTACCGATCTTGAAGTAGCTTGCAAATGCACCCTTCAGGCTGTCGCTTGAAGCGCTTGAGTTATTGTTGTTCTGCTGCTGGTTATTGTTCTGGTTGTTCCAGTCATTGTTCTGCTGCTGACCGTTGTTCCAGTTGTTCCAGTCGTTGTTCTGCTGCTGACCGTTATTCCAGTTGTTCCAGTCGTTGTTCTGCTGCTGACCGTTGTTCCAGTTGTTCCAGTCGTTGTTCTGCTGGCCCCAGTTATTCCAGTCATTGTTCTG
>DBXO01000033.1 GCA_002309635.1 Ruminococcus flavefaciens
AAAAAAGGAAAACGCCGATATTCTCGGACGTATCGAGGAAATGCGGACTATCAACCGCGCAAAGACCACGCTCATGAAGTACCTGAAGTTCACAGAGCCTCAGGCTCATAAATATATCGAAAAACAGGCAATGAACAACCGTCAGACCCGCCTCGAAACGGCTCTGAAAATTCTTGCCCAGTATGAATAAAAGTAAAACTTTGCCCCACGGCTCCGCCGTGGGGCAGTCATTTTATTCAGGGGTGCCGAATATAAGCTGCATGAGCCAATAGCTTGAATATGCTCCGTGAAATTCAGTCCATATAAGAAATGCAAGAAATACTGCGGAAAAGACTATAGATACTATGCATATGGCTATCGGTATCTTTATAAGGTATTTCTCACGCATTTTAACGGCTATTATTATCGTTATAATTCCAAGAAGTATACCTTCTGCGGCCAATCCGAAAAAGCCTATTGCAAATGAAGCTGCCGCAAGCAATATCAGCGGTATACTAAATTTTCTCTCAGTCATTTTAATCACGCTCCCATAAGATATACTCTTTATTATTAACATCATCGTAGTAGAAGACTTTCATCATATCTTCCTTTTCGTCTAGGTCAAACAGCTTCAGCTCAAAGCTTTTCAGACTTCCTGTGGGACTGAATGAATAATCATCTATCCTGCGCTGTTTAAGAGTAACTCCATAGCCGTTTTTCTTTTCTTTGTCAAAATCATCGTCTATCCCAAGATGTTTACCGTTTGTATCGCTTACAGTCGGAACATCTACATCAAATGACGCAGCATATCCGCTGATATTGAGCCATACGGCATTATCATGCTCGCTGGCGCTTACATTTTCAAGTATCTTGTACTTCTCCATATCCATTGACTTGTAATCATTTATACAAAATACAAGACCGTAAAGCATAATCCCGCATATTGCTAAAACGCTTATAAGTCCAACTACAAGCTTCTCTATGCGCAGGCGCCTCTTTATACGTTTGAGTACCTCTCCGTCCTTCTGCGGGCTCACAGGGACGTTTTTTCGGAGCTTTTCAAGCTCGGATTTGCAGTCAGAGCAGGCATTTATATGCTCCTCTACCGCCTTTCTGCTCTCCTCGCTGCACACGTCGTCGGCATACAGGGGCAGCAGGTCCTTTATCATATCGCAGTTATTCATTTCTGTACCTCCAGTTCTTCAATTATCTTCAGCTTTGCGCGGTGGAAGGACACTCGCGCCCAGCTTTCTGTCTTACCGAATATCTCACCTATCTGCCGGAAGCTCAGTTCCCCGAAAATACGCAGGGTGAATACCTCCTTGTATGGCTCACTGAGGGTGTGGAGCACACGGTGTATCGCCATGCTCTGCTCGCCGTCAGCTACCATATCCTCTATGGAGGTATTTGTATCGGCAACGGTCTCAGGGACTTCCTCCCCGGTAAAACGACCGCTCTTTTTGCTGTGTGTGAACAGCAGATTCTTAGCTATCTGACACAGCCATACCCTTATATCACAGTCTCCGCGGAAGCTGTTCACGGACTTGAGAGCCTTGAAAAAGGTCTCCTGTGTTATGTCCTCGGCGAGATGTTCGTCCGCGGACAGCGATCTGATATAAAGGTATACATCATGGAAATAATCTTTGTAGAGCTCTTCGACTTTGTCCAAACTTCTCACCGCCTTCAACTATAAGACTACGATATATCACTTTCGTTACAGAAAAAAATAAAAAACTGCGGAATTTTTTAAGTTCCGCAGTATAGTGGCTTTATTGCGATGATTACTTCTTCTCGGGAGCCTCGTCCTTCTCCTCGAAGTCCTCGATAGTAAGATCATCATAATCAAACTCAAGGAGCTCATTGCAGTTGGGACAGTTCATTGAGCCTTCCTCGATCATACCCTCGTCAAGGAGAATAGTATCTCCGCAGGTGGGACATGTTATCTCATAAAGCTCATCGTCATCCTCATCGAAATCGAACTCATCGTCATCGTCCCAGTCTTCGTCCTCATCACAGCTGTCGCAGTCACCGTCGCAGTCGCCGCAGTCGTAGAAATCGTCCTCGACCTGTCCGAGATCCTCATCGAGAATATCGCAGAGTTCTGTGAGTTCGTCTACCTGTGACTGAAGATCGTCTACGTAAAGCACCAGCTCAGACATTACCTCTGACATCTGGATAAGAACTTTTCCTTCCTTTGTGGAAGTGTCGATCTCAAGTCCGTCAATAAGTCCCTTTAAATATGACATTTTCTCGGTAAGCTTCATAACAAGCTCCTCCTCTCAGATTATAGTAAAGGCGTCAGCTTATGCTCTTGACATGTACTCGCCTGTTCTTGTGTCTACCTGAATGATCTCGCCTTCATCGATGAAGAGCGGAACCTTGATCTCAGCGCCTGTCTCAAGTGTAGCAGGCTTTGTTGCGTTTGTAGCTGTATCGCCCTTGAAGCCGGGATCTGTCTGTGTGACCTTGAGCTCTACGAAGTTGGGGGGCTCAACGCCGAATACATTGCCCTTGTATGAAAGGATCTTACAGATCATCTCTTCCTTGACGAACTTGAAGCTGTCGCCGAGGATAGAAGCGCTGATCGGAACCTGCTCATAAGACTCAAGGTCCATGAAGTAGTAAAGGTCGCCGTCGTTGTAGCTGTACTGCATATCCTTTCTCTCAACGAAAGCTGTAGGGAACTTGGCAGTAGGGTTGAAAGAAGTTTCAACAACCGAACCTGTGATTACGTTCTTGTATTTAGTTCTTACAAAAGCGGCTCCCTTACCGGGCTTAACGTGCTGGAACTCAACGACCTGAACAACCTGTCCGTCGAGCTCAAAGGTAACGCCGTTTCTGAAATCTCCTGCTGAAATCATTATAAATACCTCCGTATTTTTTCAATTTAATATGATACTAAATTATACCATATTTCAGTATCTTTTGCAATACCTAAAATGAATTATTATAATGTAATTAGACTTTTTGCGCTTTTTGTCAAGTTTTTGCAGCCGTTTTCGGTCAAAATGACAAAATCCTCTATCCTTACACCGAATCTGCCTGCGATATATATTCCCGGTTCAACGGTAACCACAGCTCCCTCGCTGAGAGGCAGCTTGTAATTGGGCGAAGCATTGGGTTTTTCGTGTATCTCAAGTCCAACGCCGTGTCCGAGAGAGTGACCGAAGCAGCTTCCGTAACCCTCCCAGTCTATAATATCCCGGGCGGTCTTGTCAAGGTCGCTGCCGATGATACCCGCCTTTGCAGCTTCAATGGCTTTATTCTGGGCATTGAGAACGATATCATATACCTTCTTCATTTCCTCATCGGGCTCGCCCACGCATACTGTTCTGGTCATATCGCTGTGATAGCCGTTATATACAGCGCCGAAATCCATGAGCACGAATTCGCCGCTCTCCACCTTTTTATCAGAAGGAACGCCGTGGGGCATGGAGGTGTTTGCTCCCGAAAGAACAATGGTATCAAAGGAAAGATCCTCTGCGCCGTATTCAAACATGAGCCGGTTGAGTTCGAGAGCAATCTCCCGCTCGGTAACTCCCGCCTTTATGAATTTCAGTATCCGGTCAAAGGCAGCCTCAGCTATAGACTGGGCTTTCTGTATGCAATCCAGCTCGCCCTCGTCCTTTACCGTTCTCATTGCGGAAATGGCCGTACTGAGGGAATCATCGTGCACGAAATGTATCTGACTGAAAAAATGCTCGTAGGCATTGAGCTCCTTTACGGTCATTGCCTCTGATTCTATGGCTATTGACTGTGCGTCGTGCTTTTTAAGCAGCTCCATTATCTGCGGATACAGCTTTTTTGCTTCTATTACCTCCGCATCTGTTACTGTAGCTCTCGCTTTCTCTATATAACGGAAGTCAATGAGCAGATACGCCTTTTCCGGAAATGCTATGACAACTCCCGCAGAGGATTTCATACCTGTAAAGTATCTGCGGTTTATGTCTGAGGTTATCAGTGCGCAGTCGGCACCGTCAAAATTTTCAAAAAGCTTTTCTATTCTCGTCATTACGCACCTCTCAGAGCTCCGCAAGAGCCTGAACTGCAAGATAATAGCTTCCGAAGCCGAAGCCGCATATGCTTCCCTTGCAGACAGGGGATATAACAGACTTTGAGCGGAATTCATCACGTGCGAAAACGTTGCTGATATGTACTTCTATGACGGGTATCTTTATTGCTGCTATGGCGTCGCGTATTGCATAGCTGTAATGTGTGTACGCTCCTGCATTGATTATAACGCCGTCAAATTCAGTTCTTGCGGCGTGGAGCCTGTCGATGATAGCTCCCTCATGGTTGGACTGGAATATCTCACACTCCATTCCCTGTTCCTTAGCGCGGTCGATTATATTGCTGTTGAGAGTATCTATGCCGGTATTTCCGTAAATACCGGGCTCTCTCTCTCCAAGCAGGTTAAGGTTGGGACCGTGTATAACAAGTATCTTCTTAATCATATTTACTCCTTCTTATCGTCAACGAATTTCTTGGGAAGAAACGGCTTTTCAAGGACTCTCTTGAAACGTATGAAACGCTTGCTCCTTGGTTCTGGCTCCATAGGCTCTACAAACAGCATTTTGATGCGTGAGTGATTGGCCCCCCACACATCGGTAAACAGCTGATCACCCACGGCAGCCGTCTCGGCGGCTGTAAGTCCCATTTTCTTCAGGGCTGCGGTATAGCCCCTTTTCAGCGGCTTTCCTCCGTCGCAGACATAGTCCAGTCCAAGCGGAGCTGCAAAGCGCTTTACGCGCTCATCGTGATTGTTTGAGACTATTATAAGCTTTATCCCGTTTTTCCTCATATTTTCCAGCCATTCTGGTATTCCCTCGGCAGGTACCGGATTGTCATGGGTAGTGAGAGTATTGTCAACATCGAGGATAAGGCCCTTTATGCCATGCTTTTTCAGAAATGACGGCGTGATACTGACTGTTTTCCTGAATGCGAAATCAACGTCGGTGTTTGTAATTTTATGTTTTAATCCCAAGCTATTTGTCAACTCCGTTCAACAAATGAAAAAGCGAGCCGCAGCCCGCTTTTATCAACATTAATCATTTTCGCAAGATCAATACTTACGCTTACGAGCTGCCTCAGACTTCTTCTTACGCTTTACCGAAGGCTTCTCGTAGTGCTCTCTCTTACGAACCTCAGCAATTACGCCGTCCTTTGCACAAGCTCTCTTGAACTTCTTAAGAGCATTATCCAAAGATTCGTTCTTGCCAACACGAACTTCTGCCACTAAATTTCCCTCCCTTGTTCAGAGGTTGCACGGAGCTTTGCTCCATAGCATCTATACTAATCACCCTTGCGGGCGTCAGTCAGCGCATACCCCAATACATAGCAGATACACATATAATCATATAATATACTATAAGTTTACCACATTTTGCGGTTGTTGTCAAGCGTTTTTTTATTAATTAAAATTTTCGTTATTTTGCAACAATATTAACAAGCTTATTTGGTACATATATCTGCTTGAGTATTGTTCTGCCCTCAACCGACTCCTTGACCTTTTCGTCGTTCATAGCCATTTCCATTACAGAATCCTTGTCGGCATCGGCCTCGATATTCAGCTTTGCCTTGAGCTTTCCGTTTACCTGTACAACTATCTCGATGGTATCCTCCTTACAAAGCTCACTGTCGTAGACGGGCCAGTTCTCATATGCGATAGTATCGCTGTGACCCATGATGCTCCATATCTCCTCGCCCATATGGGGAGTGATACACGAAAGCATCTTTATAAGTCCCTCGGCATATTCCTTCGGGCAGGAATCGTTCTTATATACAGCGTTGACAAATATCATCATCTGGCTGATAGCTGTATTGAAGGCAAGCTTCTCAAAGTCGTCAGTTACCTTCTTTACCGTCTGATGATATACCTTTGTAAGTGCGCCATCGTTTGCGTCTGTGAGCTTGGAGGCGTCGGTAAAGAAGTTCCATACTCTCTGAATGAATCTCTTTGCGCCTTCAACACCGTTCTTGCTCCACGGCTTGCTTACCTCGAGAGGTCCCATGAACATCTCGTAGAGACGGAGCGTATCAGCGCCGTAGTCTCTTACGATATCCGAGGGATTTACAACGAACTCTGGGAAACGCTTGCCCATTTTGATGCCGTTCTCGCCGAGGATCATGCCCTGATGAACAAGCTTCTTGAAAGGCTCCTTTGTAGGCGCAAGGCCCTTGTCGTAGAGGTATCTGTTCCAGATACGCGAGTAGATAAGATGTCCTACAGCGTGCTCAGGACCGCCAATGTAGAGGTCTACAGGCATCCAGTGCTTAAGGAGCTCCTGATTTGCGAACTCCTTTTCGTTGTGGGGATCGATATATCTGAAGTAATACCAGCTTGAGCCGGCGCTTCCCGGCATAGTCGAGGTCTCGCGTGTGCCCTTTATGCCGTTGCGGTCGTACTTCTTCCACTCTGTTGCGTTTTCGAGAGGTGCCTTGCCGTTCCTGCCCTTGTAGTCGTCAAGCTCGGGAAGTATCAGCGGGAGCTCTTCATCGTCAAGAGCATGGATAGTTCCGTCCTCACAGTGTACAACAGGAACAGGCTCGCCCCAGTAACGCTGACGGGCGAATATCCACTCGCGGAAGTGATAATTCACTGTACGCTTTGCCCTGCCCATTTTTTCAAGCTTCTGTGTGATAGCCTCCTTGGCTTCTTCAACTGTAAGGCCTGTGAACTCCTCGGAATTTATGAGCTTGTAGCCCTTGCCGAGGTATTCAGTCTTTTCCATTGCAGCTCCGGAAACGTCGATGTGTCCGTCTTTACCGTCGATTACCTGGATCATGTCGATGTTATGAGCTACTGCGTACTCAAAGTCACGCTGGTCGTGGCTCGGAACTGCCATAACTGCGCCTGTACCGTAGCTTGCAAGTACGAAATCTCCGATGAACATGCGGACTTCCTTGCCGTTTACGGGATTTATACATGTAACGCCCTTGAGTTCGCAGCCCGACTTGGTCTTGTTGAGCTCGGTACGGTCCATATCGTTCTTCTTCTTGGTCTCGTCGATGTAAGCCTGTACCTCTTCCCTGTTCTGTACGCGGTCGAGAAGGCTCTCCGTTACGGCTCCGTCAGGAGCAAGCACCATGAATGTGATACCGTATATAGTTTCGATACAGGTGGTGAATATAGAGAACTTGCCGCCGCCTACGATGTCGAATTCGACCTCCACGCCTGTTGACTTGCCTATCCAGTTGCGCTGTATAGCCTTTGTGGACTCGGGCCAGTCTATCTCGTCAAGTCCCTCGAGGAGCTTCTCTGCGAATGCGGGCTGGTCTATTACCCACTGCTTCATGTTCTTTCTTACTACAGGGAAACCGCCGCGCTCTGATTTTCCGTCGATGACCTCATCGTTGGAGAGTACGGTTCCCAGCTCTTCGCACCAGTTTACGGGCATATCTATGTATTTTGCATAGCCGTCCATGTAGAGCTGCTTGAATATCCACTGAGTCCACTTGTAGAACTCAGGGTCTGATGTTGCTACCATTTTTGACCAGTCATAGTCAAATCCCAGTTCCTTGAGCTGCTTTGAAAAGGTCTTGATATTTTCCTGAGTAAAGCCGTTAGGGTGATTTCCCGTATTAACAGCGTACTGCTCTGCGGGAAGTCCGAATGAATCGTAGCCCATCGGGTGGAGTACATTATAGCCCTGCATGCGCTTCATGCGCGAAACGATATCCGTAGCTGTATAGCCCTCGGGGTGTCCTGCGTGAAGGCCTACTCCCGACGGATACGGGAACATGTCAAGCGCATAGAACTTTGGCTTGCTGAAGTCCCAGACATCGGTCTTGAAGGTCTCGTGCTCTTCCCAGTATTTCTGCCATTTGGCTTCAACAGACGTGAAATCATATCTGCTCATTTCATATCATTCCTTTATTAATTATTGATAGTTATTGTTTTCGTAAAATGTTCCTTTATGTCCTTGTGTACGCACAAAAGCACCGCACAGACGATATCGGCGACACCCTCCAGCAGATAAAGCCAGTTTGAACCGATATCCGATATGTTCTGCGGCAGATATACCAGCGCTGTGACTGCAAGCACCGCAGCAGCGATATAATTGAAGTACTTGAAACCCGTGAACAGCATAACGGCAAGTCCGGCAGCAATGAATGCGCCGCTGAAGCTGAAGCCGCCGCCTATGATCATGTTAAGTACGGCTTTCACTATGAGGTAAATGCTTATGGCGATACAAAGGGTGCGTCCCTTAGGGTTAGCGGTCTCCATTTATTACTCCTTGGTTATAAGACTGCTGATATCAATCTGCTCTCCGTCAGCCCACAATCCCTCGAGCTTGTAGAAGTTTCTCGTATCCTTGTAGAAAACGTGAACTATGATATCCGCATAGTCAAGTATTATCCATGTATTTCCCGTATCAGCCTCACGGCGCTGCGGCTCTGTGCCCTTCTGTGAAAGCACGAATTCCACCTCGTCGGCAAGAGTTCTTGCGTGAGTATTGCTGGTACCGTTTACAATAACGAAGTAATCGGCAAGTATTGTAAGATCTGATATCTTTATCGCCTGAATATCCTCGCCGCGTTTGCTGTCAAGAGTTTTTATTATAAGCTCAAGTTTTTCCTGCTCGGTCATTGATCAATCTTCCTTCCACGCTGGTTTCTTGCTGGGGTCTCTCAGAGGCTCGGTAGCATGTTCGAGCTCTGCAAATGTAGATCCCGTGTCGTCATAGTCGTTGTAGCTGTAGTTTCCTTCGTCGATAAACTCAACGATATTGCTCTCCGAGAGGAGCATTGGACGCTGATATGGTCTGAACGACTCGTTCATCATATCTATTGCCGCTCTCTTGTGGATAGAATATATCCAGTAGAAGTCCTCACTGGTGTAGTAATACTTTGCGTCCTCACCGGGCACCATATTTACTTTTACATTCTCAAGAGACAGGGTCGAGCAGAAGTCTGCAAGCTTGCTGAGGTCTTCAACGCTCATATTTGTAGCCATCCACTTGTTCTTGTAGATAGTGTTGAGGTAGCTGTAGAGCTTCATCTTTCCCTCGTCCTTTACAATGGAGAAAAGCTTCTTCATAGCTGCCTGCATGAAGCGGCGCTGGTTCTGTACACGTCCGATATCGCCCTGAAGCCATTCGTTTCTGAAACGGACGAACCACTCTGCCTCTGCGCCCTTGAGAACAACATCTCCTGCGGGGATTATCTTGTCCGCCTCATAGATGATCTCGTTGTCGAGGTGCATGGGGATTCCGCCGATAAGATCCACGATATCCCTGATATCAAAGCAGGCAGTGGTGATATATGCATCTACCGGTATGCCGAAGCACTCCTGTACGCAGTTGACGACGCGCTGTATATTGCTTACATTCGGATCGCCCCATGCGTATACGCTGTTCACCTTTGTGGTCTCATTCGTAGTGTAGTGCACCATTGAGCAATCACGCGGCACCTGAAGGATATTGAGCTTTCCGCCTGCAATATCGAACTGGCATACCCATATAACGTCGGTATTCTCAACGTCCTCGTCGAAACCGAGGAAAAGCACGGTGTACTGTCCCTCAACGAGCTGAGGAAGGTCAAGTCCGTCGGTAAATTCCTCATTTACGATCTCGGTATCCAGATTCAGTTCCATAGTGGGCTTTTCAAGCTCACCCTCGATCTCAACTGTAGGCTGCCAGCGCTTGAAATATGTGAGTATGGATACTCTTTCATCAGGCTGACCGCTCTTTTTGTACCATAATATCGGCATATTGAGACAAAGGGTGATTATAGCGGCTATACTCACCAGTACTGAGGTTATCTTTACAATGATATCCTTTTTGCTCTTTTTGCCTTTTGTTTTTTCGCTGACTGCATGCCTCTCGCCGCTCTTTTCGTGGAGGCCGTGATAGGTCTGCTGCTCGGGAGAACGCTTCTGACGCTCTTCCTCGTCGCCTATGCTTATATCTATTGAAGGTGACTCGTGCTGGCCCTGATATGCGGGCAGTACAACGGTCGCCTTTGGCTTCTGATCTACTCTTTTCAGCTTTCGGAGCGGCTTGAGCTGCTTCGGAGCGTTATTAGCGTTTGTATTTAACTCCTTGTTAAGTTCTTCTCGGTTCATTTGACTCCTCTTTTCAGATTCCCATTATTTTTTCTCTTCTTTAAGCAGTCTTGTATAAAAATTGTACCCCTCAACGGTGCATACGGGGATAACCCCGCCCTTTTTTATAACAGACTTCATTGAAAACGCAAAGGCTTCAAGCATTGCCAGATCAAGGTCGGTATATGCCAGTCTGCGCATTTTTTCAACATCCTTGTAGTCCCTTTCGGCGGAAACAAGGTCGCCGATATAGACTATCTCCTCGAGGCGGGACATTCCTGCCCTGCCGACTGTATGAAATCTTATGGAATTGAGGATATCTATATCCTCTACTCCGAATTCTTTCTTAACGTAGTAAGCACCTGCGATTCCGTGCAGAAGCGAACGTGTCTCCATCTCCTCACGGCATACCGTGAAGCCGCTCTCGGCTACGAGAGCTCTCTGCTCCTCCTCGGGGAGCTCCTTGCATATATCATGGAGAAGTCCCGCAAAATATGCCTTATCGGGATCCTCCCCGTATTTTTCCGCAAGCTTTCTGCACTCATCTGCTACATTCAGCGAATGGGTATAGCGCTTGGCGGTCAGTTTTGACTTAAGTATCTTCTTTTTATCCTCAGGGTTATACTGCAAATCTTTTTCACCTCTAACTGAATATAATCCTACAGACCTTATATATTGTACTACATTTTCGTCAAGATAGCAAGTGAAATCCTCATTTTTTGCAATTTTTTTTCTTACCTCGGTGCTGGATACCTCTGTGGGAGGGGCTTCGGAAACGATTATCCTGCCGTATTTTTCAAGCTCCTCAGCCTTTTTTTTCAACTCAGGCACATCCCCGTTCTGACGGGATACCACACATAAAGTGACATTACCTAAAATTTCATCAAAACGATGCCAAGTGTCAAAGCTCAGGAGCATATCGCTCCCTACCAGCAGAAACAGCTCGTCCTCAGGAAATTCCCTGCGAAAATGCTCTACCGTGTATATAGTATAGCTCACTCTGTCGCTTTTAATCTCATAATCGCTGACAAAAAGCTTATCCCTGCCCTTTACCGCCAGCCTGAGCATTTCAAGCCTGTCACCGTCGGGAGCGTACTCTGCCATTGAACGGTGGGGAGACTTCCTTGACGGCACGAAATAGAGCCTGTCAAGACCGAGATCCTTCACGGCTGTCTCCGCAAGATGTATATGTCCGTTGTGGACGGGATTAAAGCTGCCGCCGTATATACCGATACGCATATCCTCACTCCTATCATTTCCACGGGCGTTTGCTGCCTGTCCAGCCCTTTTCCTTCCAGTAGTCCGCGTCCGCCTTGTTCCAGCCGTTTCGCTGCATAAGGCTCATTATCTTGAAAAATGCCTTCGTTCTTATGCCGACGTGAACCTTGCCCTGCCTTTTCAGTATCTTTTCTGCGATACTGCCGGCTTTTTTGCTGATCCTGTCCTTTAGACCGGGCTTTACGCTCTGCCAGTCAGTCGCCGCAACTGCTCTGCCCAGCCTGTAGGTCTGAGGTATGCCCCAGAAGAAGCAGCTGTCAGCCATATCCTTCATGGTGGACTTCACGCCTGCTCCCGCAGCTGTTGCAACCACTATCGCCTGCTTGCTGAACATCTTCTCTTCGGGACGATGCGCGATCCAGCGCCAGCCGTAGTGGTCGAGCAGAGCTTTCATCTGTCCGCTGCAATGGTAAACATACACGGGAGATGTCAGGATAAGCACATCTGCCGCGTCAATAAGCTCAGTAATGGGCTTCAGCTTCGCATAATGCGGACATTTATCGGCTCCCTTGACGAAACAGTTTGTGCAGCCGCAGCAGAACTCGTCAAAGTCACGGGGCAGGAACACCTCGCTGATATTCCCGGGCCCGGTCAGCTTCTCGGCTGCCATACGTCCTATATTGTAGGACGAGCCCTTATGGTCCGTTCCGCTTATTATAAGGACTTTCATGCTGCACCTCCTGTATGATGCTGTTACTTAGCCTTTGGGATATTCTCTATCACGGGATCCTTCTCGTTGCGCTTGAAAAGGACGAATTTATTTCCGATCACCTGTACCACATCAGCCCCTGTCTGCTCGGCAACAGCGTCGGCAGCCTCTCTTGCAGTCCAGCCCGAATTGTCGAGGACCTTAAGCTTTATGAGCTCCCTCTTGGTAAGAGCTGCCTCTATATCCCTGCACATAGCCTCGGTAACGCCGCCCTTTCCGACCTGATATATGGTCTCGTATGTTGAAGCGATACCGCGGAGGTACGCTCTCTGCTTGCTTGTAAGCATATTATTCACCGTATCTTTCTTTAAGGAAGCGGTACAGCTCGCGGAGAGCCGCACCTCTGTGACTTATCCTGTTCTTTTCGTCAGCGGAAAGCTCCGCCATGGTCCTGTCTCCCACCATAAACACAGGGTCGTAGCCGAAGCCGTTGGTACCGCGCTGCTCATAACCGATAGCGCCCTTGCAGTCACCTGACATGGTGTGCTGACCGTTTTCATCTATATATGCGATCGTACATCTGAAAGCCGCTCCGCGCTCACCTGCGGGAACGTCCTTCATCTCCTGAAGGAGCTTGGCACAGTGCTGTCCCTCGGGAGCATATCTTGCTGAGTACACCCCCGGTCCGCCGTTCATTGCGTTCACGCAGAGACCGCTGTCATCGGCTATTGTGGGGAGATTTACAGCTTCGTATACAGCCTTTGCCTTTATAAGCGCGTTCTCGGCAAAGGTTGCGCCGTTTTCTTCGGGGTCGCAGTTTGCTCCCGCCTCGCGCTGTGACAATACCTCAATGCCTAAAGGTGCAAGTATCTCCCTTGCTTCGCGGAGCTTGTTGGCGTTGTTCGTAGCCATTACCAGCTGCTTAATCATCATTCTTTCCTCCGAACAGTCTGCTGAAGAAGCCGCGCTTTTTCTTCTTCTCAGGTTCAGCTTCGGGCTCTTCCTCTGCTTCTTCCTCGTCCGGAGCTTCCTCATCAGCAGAGCCGTCTTCAGCTTCCTCGCCGTCAGACTCTTCTTCCTCTGTCATATAGCTGTATTCAGCTTCTTCCTGTTCCTCTTCATCGTCAGTATCTTCTTCAGCGTATACCTGCTCTGTTTCAGCCTCATAGTCTGTATCATCATCTTCAGCGGGAGCTTCTTCGCTCTCAGCCTCTGCCTCGTCCTCAGTCTCCTCGTCATCTTCATCATAAGGTATGAACGCGCCGTACTCGTTGTAGTAGCCCTTTACACCGTCCACCTCGACTGTATCCTCGTCCTCGGTATCCTCGTTGTATTCCTCTGTCTCAGTCTCTTCTTCCTCTTCGTCCTCCTCGGGCTCCTCGGAGAATGTAAAGAGAGCGTCAACGAACATATTGCTGTCAAAGGGCTGTAGATCATCGATCTTTTCGCCTACGCCTATGAGCTTTACAGGGATACCCAGTTCATTCTTTATGGAAATAACGATACCGCCCTTTGCAGTACCGTCAAGCTTTGTGAGGACTATACCCGTGATGGGAGCAGTCTCACTGAAAAGCTTTGCCTGATTCACGGCGTTCTGTCCCGTTGTAGCGTCAAGCACGAGAAGTATCTCACGCGAGCACTCGCCTGCCTTGGTATCGATTATACGGTTTATCTTCTTGAGCTCCTCCATGAGGTTCTTCTTGTTATGCAGACGTCCCGCGGTGTCGATAACAACTACATCGCAGCCTCTTGCCTTTGCGGCTTCGAGAGCGTCGTAAACAACAGCTCCCGGATCTGAGCCCTCAGCATGCTTTACGATATCAACTCCCGCACGCTGGGTCCATACCTCCAGCTGATCTATAGC
>DBXO01000041.1:0-3629 GCA_002309635.1 Ruminococcus flavefaciens
TAATTATATTCCTTAACCCTTTATTTGTCAAGCTGACAAACTATCGTTAAACACAGTCTTTTGCGAAACCTTCCAAATAAGTTGTTTTTATTATATCACCCTAATCCGGTGATGTCAAGCATTTTTATAAAAAATAATTGCATATGGGAGGAAAAAATGAAGGACTATAATATCTACCTCAGGAAAGACGGTCGGTGGGAAGGACGTATCCCTAAACCATCAGAGAACGGAAAGAGGAAATACAAAAGCTTTTTCGGACCGTCAAAAGAAGCTGTAAGGCGAATGATCGATGAATTCTTTCGAGAAAAGAGTAAAGATATTTCGTTGCGATTCAGTCAGATATATCAGGAATGGTTCAATGGAGTCAAATACCATATAAAGGAATCGACCGCAGCGAACTATACGATGAAAGCTGACAAACATCTTATCCCTGTATTTGGGGAATTAGATATATCCAAGATCTGTGAAACAGATATACATAGCTTTATTGATTCAAGAAAAAGGAGCGGACTATCAGATAGATATATTTCGGATATCATTTCATTAATGAGATCAGTCTGTAAGTACGCCTCAAGGAAGTATCAGGTGAACAATCCATTGAGTGATATACGGCTATTCAAGCGTAAGCAGGCAGAAGTTCGGATACTTGATAGAAAAGAGTACGGTAGATTAGCTGAATATGTAATGAAGAATCATAACAGAACTAATCTAGGCGTTGCCATTGCTATGGGAACAGGTTCACGAATCGGTGAGCTATGTGCCTTCCGTGGGAGGGACATAGACTATGAAAAACGTATTTTGACCGTCAATAATACGATCCAGAGAATTCAGATAAAGAATGGTGAGAGGAAAACGAAACTCCTCATCTCGGGGCCGAAGAGTGATTCTTCCAAAAGAGTTATCCCAATACCTGAAGAATTAATCTCGTATTTAGAAGAATTCAAGGTTAAAGAAGATGAATTCATTCTTTCTGGGACAGATAAGCCAATTGAACCCAGAACAATGCAGAACAGATTTGCACGCATACTCAATAACGTAAATCTGCCGTCAGTACATTTCCATTCACTTCGTCATTACTTTGCTTCGGATTGCGTAAGACTTGGATTCGATATTAAGTCTCTGTCTGAACTGCTGGGACATTCAAACGTCGAAATAACGCTGAATAGATATGTTCACAGTTCATTTGACCAGAAACGTGAATACATGGATAGGATAAAGTTTTCCGTGAAAAACACTACTTTCGCAAAAGACTGTGTTTTACGAAAAACGGTCTGATGCGATTTTTTATTTTCCATGCTTTTTGCTTGAGAAAGGATCACAAACTTAATCCAGGTATTATTTATCCTAAAACGTAAAATGACCGTCAGAATTGACACGGTACAAGTGAATATTCTTCATTGCTATAGAGTAAGACCGAATATGTCAAACTCGATTATTTTTGAATATGCGTTAGTATTATATAACAAATTTAAAATGTATTCAAGGAATGATAGCTATCTCAAAGCAAATTACATCGTAAATACAAAAAAGGAATACACATTCCAGTTGTTACATTGGAAAGCATATTCCTTAATTACCTTTCATTTGTCCCTCACATTGCCCCATGTCGATTTCAAAACGGTATCCAATATAATTATACCTATTTATAATTGTTATGTCAATACAAATTACTACAATGAATAGGTATATTTTAGACTTGCGTATATTATAATTATATGTAGGTGGTGATACGAATGATCGATACAGATTTCATATCAGACAGGATCGCCAAGCTTAGAAATAAAAAAAACATATCAGCAAGAGATATGAGTCTGAGCTTAGGTCAAAGTCAAAGCTATATAAACAATATTGAAAACAAGAAAGCACTGCCTTCAATGCAGATGTTTCTCTATATCTGCGAGTATCTTGGCGTTGAACCCAAGGACTTCTTTGAAGAGGATATTACTGATCCGAGCAAGCTAAATGAAGCTGTGGAAGCATTCAAGTCACTTTCCCCGAAACAGCTTGATCTACTCATTGCTCTTGCCAAGGAAATGAAATAAGGCTATTAATCCAAATACAAGACTTAGTATGTCTGATAGTATAATCAGATATACTATTTTTTTGTCTCTGAGCCATTCAGATTTCAAAGTGCCAAATCTAATAATTCAAAGTGCCAATTTGGCACTTTGAAACTTTCAGAAGCACTTGGTTTTACAACATAATCTTTGATGAAATAAGAATAGTCCCTAAACATCCGCCTATATTAAGGCAAATGTTTGGGGACTGCTTTCATTTTTATATCTCAACAAGGATCTCCCATTGTCCGTTTCTTTTACCGTTCTTACGGCGTATTAATGGATAAAGAAAAGACAACTTCACATTCAGCAAGTAGCGTTACAAAAACAGATCCAGATAATAATAGTCTGAATACTGACGCTACTATAAATGAATCCAAATCTAATAACTCATCAGAGCCAAAAACAAATGATGATCCTGACAAAAACGATGTTCAGACCACTACCCATGCTTCTGAAAATGTAGAAAAACCAACTTCAGAGTACATGGATGATAATATGACTCAAATTGTAAGAAAGCAAGTTGAGCTCACAGATAAACTGAATAACCTTAATTACACCGATGCCTGTGTTGAAGCAGAACCCGAATATTATTTTACAGCCAGAGACGGTAAGGTGTACAAACTCAGTTTGTCTTTAAATTTTGTTCAAAGAAATGATGCAAACCTACAAGCATCACTGACACCGGAAATTACTGAAATCATAAAATTCTTCATAAGCCAGAGGGCTGTACTTGCTACACCTGAACAATTTAATATGCTATTCGGACAAGGAACTGTAAATGAAACACCAACAGCAACAGATGACCTTATCTTTGAATCAGGTCTTTTAAGAAAGCTCAACGCTCTGAGTTATCAGCCTATGACCTGTGACGGATTGCCTGAATATCAGATACAGGATAATGAAGGCAATGTTTTTGAAGTCAATATTTCTTCAGGATGGGTATGGAGAAGAAATCCAACCAACGGAAAACCAGAACCCGAAGAAGCTAATCTTACATCTGAAACGCTCAGTATACTCAAGTCACTGAGAGACAGAGGCGAGCTTAATCCATGCGCATGGAACTAACAAAAACAAACAAAAGAAAGTAATATTTAATACTTTTAAAAAGCGACAGTTTTTCCTGTCGCTTTTTCGTGGGCTCATAAATCGTTCACAGCGGCTTTAGTTGCTCTTGGTTGTGTAGTTTCCCGACCTGCCACCGATGCCGTCAAAAAAGGCTCACAAATCGCTGATAGATTTACTATCAATCGGTTTTCTGGAAAACAAAAAAGGACTCGATTCCAGTGTTTTCACATTTCGTGAAAACCACTAAAATCGAGTCTGAAACTTTGTGTACTATTTTTGTTTGAAAAAGCTGCTATTTGCTTGTATATCGACCTATTTCTACTCCAAAATCTGTTCTTGTAAGAGTTCAAATCCAGCCAGAGGCCTATAAAGCCCCAATGTCATACTTCATTTTTTTAAGAAATCATCCGAAATTTGGATAGCAAAAAAGCCCGAAACATCGGGCTTTTTCCTGCATGTCATACTTTTAGTCATGCACATATGGTTGCGGCGGCTGGATTTGAA
>DBXO01000041.1:3636-74305 GCA_002309635.1 Ruminococcus flavefaciens
CCTTCGGGTTATGAGCCCGACGAGCTACCTAGCTGCTCCACACCGCGATATACAGCGCAGTTTCATCTGCGACTATATTATTATATCACAGAGAGCAAATTATGTCAACAAGGAATTATATATTTTTTTGTTTTAACAATTGACTCCTACCATGTCTGCTACATTATATGACAGTCATACCAAGCTCTATACATTTCCATTTTTCGCCAAGGGTCTCAAAAAACTCCACGGTGTCGCTGATTTCTGAAAAACCTGCTGATCTGTAGCAGTTCAGCGCAGCGTGATTGACATCAAAAACTCCCAGTGAGAGTCTTTTTGCATTCATTTTTTCAACCGCATAAGCCTTAGCGAGCTCAAGCATTTGTCTTCCAACGCCTTTTCCGCGCAGGGAATCAGCAACTATAACGAAGCCGAAACGTACCTCCTCATGCAGATCGTTGGTATACCGCAGAATAAGATGTCCAATAGCATTGTCGTCTTCATCGGCAGCAGTCAGCGGTACAAAACCGCCGTTTTTCGCGCACTCCGCATAATTCGATTTTATATCCCCGGGAACTATAGGGTAGTTCTCATACCGGTCGGCGCACCATAGCCTAAACTCCCTTTCACTCCGTATCCAGCTGATGATCTTCTCAGCGTCACTGTCGCGGAACTTCCTCAATACCATAGATCATCACCTCAAAGCCACTGGATGAACGCAGTTTTATCTTTGCTGTTATATCCTGCATTTTCGTAAAAATCCAGCACGCTCTTTTCCTTTGAGCCTGTAAGCAGCATCATTTTGTAGCAGTTTTCTTTTCCGGCAAGCTCACGAGCATAATTCAGGCAAGCTGAAGCCAGTCCCCTGCGTCGGTATGGCTCGGATGTAACCACATTCTCGATAAAAGCATAGGGACGCTGGCCGCGGGTAAGATTCGGAATAATGACGCATACGCAGGAAGCCGCGATAGCTCCGCCGACCTCTGCAACGATGATGTGGTGATCCTTATCGTCTATAATACGCTTCCACACTGACATAACGTACTCGTCTCTCTCAGGGAACGGATTATTATGGAGCTCCATATACAGCCTCATAAGCCCGTCAAAGTCCTCATCTGTTATTTCGCGTATCTTAATGTTCCCAAGCTCCTTCACCATAAAGACCTCCGCCCTTTCATTATCATTATACCTTTCCGTGCAAATAAAGCCCATTTTCTCATAGAGCCTGAGTGCTTTTTCATGCTTGACCATAGTATCGAGGAACATCTTCCCAAATCCGCATTCTTCTGCGAACTTCACCGCCATCTCCGCAAGCCTGCGCCCCAGTCCCCTGCCGTGATACTTTTCATAAACATAGAGACCTTTCAGCTCGCACTCGGTCTTGCTCAGCCTTTTCACAGCAACGGTACCGATGATCTTATCTTCCTCCAGCATGCACCAGAAAGCCATAAAACTGCCGGATATATCTGCAAACGCCCTGTGTCTGCCATCAGGCTCGAAGGACTTCCCCGACTCTCTAAAAACAGCAGCAAAGAACTCATTCACCTCTCCCTGCATGGCAGGCTCAAAGCTTTTCAGCCTGAACATATCACACCTCACTTTATACGTTTTCCGCCAAAAGCGTGTATGGTTCTCGTGCCTGCCCTGCAGCTGCCGCCCTGTACCGAGCCCCTGGGTATAAACAGCTCGTCGCCTGCATGCAGCACTGTCGCTTCTCCGTTTATAGTGACCGTATACTCGCCCTCCACGCAGATCATATACTCGTCATAATCGTGGACGTGCTCCTTTGATACCCTGTCCTCATTGCAGGTCCAGAACGCCATCTGACTTCCGTCCGGAGCCGTATAGTAATAGCCCTCGATATCTGGAGTATTCTGCTGTACGGCAGGTATTTTATTGGCACTTCTTTTCATAAAATCAGGAAAACTATTCATACTAATCACCTTTCTTCTTTCTTACGGACGCCCAATGTACAGCCTTACAAAGCTAACGGCCTGACTCCGGTGTTTCTTACCGTAAGTATACAGCAGCTCCCGTAGCCGAAGACCCGCTCCATTTCCTTTTCATAGTCCTCTGCAAGATAGCTTGGCAGAAACGCCTGTATCATTCCGTCCTGAACTCGTACCGCACCGTTTCCGCCGAGAATACGTCTGCTCAGCGCCGCCCCGAGGACAACTCCTTCATCACAGGAGCACAGTTCCGTACATGCGCTGCCCGACCTGTCAGCAAGCTCAAAGAAACGCTCCGTATCGCCGTCGGAAAGAGCATCTGCCTCATCTGCGGCGGTTTCGTTCTCAGCAAAAAAGTACGCCGCACTTAGAAGCTCCCTGTCACTGCAAAGTCTTCTCAGCTCAGGCAGCTTGTCATGATATTCCTCCTCTTTGACTTCACCGAGGAGCTCAGCACCCATAGCCTTTGCCACACAGAAAATATCATTTGAAATATCGCCGCGCTCAGCGCTATCTCCCGAAGCGTCAGTCATACAGACAGAATATCCCGACCTTTCAAGGTCGAGCTCTATGTGCCTTGGCGAAATATCTGTCAGAACAAAGCCCCCCAGAGCCGAAGCAAGCTGCTCAGGAGCTCTTTCCGGCTTACCGAAGCATTCAGTTTCCGCAGCCCTTACGGTCTCCGCTATCTCCGCTCCTTCATACCTGCCGCCGAAGCCTGCATTTATCACAGCTCCAGCCAGCACCTCAAAAGCCGCAAGCTCTCCGAAGCCCTTCCCAGCAGGGATATCCGACGAGATATAAGCGTCAAAGCCGCCCGTCTCCACGCCTTTTTTCCCGAAGCGCTCCGCAATACTGCGGATAAGCTCTCCATAGCCCGCCTGTTTTTTCTTAGCAGCTTCGGTACCCCCGAGCTTCACCTCCACTGCTTCAAGGGCATCGGACTTTATCCTTATTATTCCCTGCTCATGGAACGAAACGATCGCGATCATATCAAGGCTCACCGCCGCCGAAAGTACACGGCACCCCTGACAGCGGACGCCGCCTGCGACTATCTGAGCAGGAGCCGAAAATACGCTGATATCACCGCTTTCGGGATATTCTCTCGAAAATCTTTCAGCAGTGTTGAGATAGCGGGCTCTTGCACGAAGCACTGCCCTTTCCGAACTGCCGTAGAGCATACGGAACTGCTCATCAAAGCTGCCCGAGGATATATTATTAATAAATTCAGAGAGGTTCATTGCATCTGCTCCTTTAAGCTATAATTTAAGCTGACCCTGTACGCAGTCATGCCCTATCCGCGCAACTGCGCCGTTCTGCTCTCCGCAACCTGCCCGTCAAAGCATTCCTTACCGCAGCCAGCTCCCGATTTATAATTCATTATACAACGATTTGATAAAATATTCAATAATTTTGTGTGAATAATTCGGATATACTTGAAATAGTAAGAGATCACACATTTTTAATTAAATTTTCACTTGACTTTTTAATAATGATATGTTATAATTTAAGTACAATATAAAGCAAAGCTTAACTTAAGGAGCTTACTTATGTCGGATATTAGAATTATCGGAGAGGCTCTGAGCAATATCCCGTGGCAGGAAAAGCCTGCGGACTGCACTGCACCCGTATGGAGATATTCCCGGAACCCAATAATAAACAGGAACCCCCTCCCCGATGTGGCGAGGATATTCAACAGTGCCGTAATGCCCTGCGAGGACGGCTTCATCGGAGTTTTCCGCGGCGAACAGCGCAACGGAATCCCCCATATCTATCTCGGCAGGAGCAAAGACGCCTTAAACTGGCAGTTCGACCCGGAAAAGATACCGTTTACCAATGAAAACGGCGAACCGTTCATGCCCCCCTATGCATACGACCCCCGACTCGTAAAGATCGGGGACACATATTATATAATGTGGTGCCAGGACGCCTTCGGTCCTACAATCGGCATTGCGAAAACCAAGGATTTCAGTACGTTTACCCGCCTTGAGAATCCCTTCCTTCCCTACAACCGCAATGCCGTCCTCTTCCCGAGGAAAATAAACGGGAACTACATTATGCTCTCACGTCCCTGCGATAACGGCCACACCGCATTCGGAGACATCTTCCTTTCGGAAAGCCCCGATATGGAATTCTGGGGCCGCCACCGCCACGTAATGGGGCGCTCTGACAACTGGTGGGAAACCCTAAAAATAGGCGGTGGAGCTGCTCCCATCGAGACTGACAAGGGCTGGCTGCTGTTCTATCACGGAGTTGTGAACACCTGCAACGGCTATGTCTACAGTATCGGAGCCGCTATGCTCGACACTGACGAGCCCTCAAGAGTCATACACCGCTGCGAAAACTACATACTAACTCCCGAGGAGTGGTATGAGGAACGCGGCTTTGTTCCCAATGTATGTTTCCCGTGTGCTGCGCTCACTGACGCAGATACAGGCAGGATAGCCATATACTACGGCTGTGCGGACAGCTACGTCGGAGTCGCATTTACTACGGTGCAGGAGATATACGATTATATCCTCGCACACGACAAACTCCAGCCGGGGGACGACACACCCGGAGCACGCTGATCAAGACATCATCTTTAATACTCATTTTCACCCCAAAAAGGACTGCGAGAGCGGTCCTTTTTGCTTTTTGCTTCGTCATTTTTACTAAGGGGTATTCCGTCATATTGATGAAAAGCCCTTATTTTTGTTGTGATTTTGCACAAATTTAACAGTTGAAAATTGTCTGCCATACGCAATACTTGCGAAATTTACCGTTTTATTCTTCATTTTCGCAAAAAATACTTGCAGTTTTTTGTGGAATATGATAAAATATAGTGATACTTGAAAATGACAATAAAAAAATACATGATACTATATTAAAGGAGAAAGATATGGCAAGGATAAAAGCTGCCGTTATTTTCGGCGGCACCGCACGTGAGCATGAGCTCTCACTCGCCTCCGCCGCAGATGTTATACGCAGCATTCCGAAGGATAAATATGAAGTGATATGCATAGGCATAACACGTAAAGGCCGCTGGCTCTACTTCCCCGGTGACGTGGAGGATATCGCAAACGGCACATGGGAACAGGACACAGACTGTGCCTCTGCTTTCATCTCCCCCGACCCTCTCTACAGAGGCATAATCACTATCGAAAACGGGGAAACTACGATCAGACGAGTTGACGTGGTATTTCCCATACTCATGGGCAAGAAAAGCGCCGACGGCACCGTACAGGGCCTTCTTGACCTGTCAGGCATACCATATGTGGGCAGCGGAGTGCTCGCTTCAGCTTCATGCATGGACAAATCCCACACTCACATGGTAATGGACGATTACAACATCAAAACAGCCGAATGGCGGCTCATAACACAGCGTGAGTTAAACGCCCTCGACAGCCGCTGCTCAGCAATAGCCGGTGAGCTTGGCTTTCCACTGATAGTCAAGCCGGCAAACAGCGGCAGCAACGCAGGAACAAGCCTCGCCGAAAACGCCGAGGAGCTCATTTCTGCTGTGAAGCTCGCATTTTCCAGCGACAACAAGGTAGTCGTTGAGAAGTACATAAAGGCACGCAAGCTCGAAGCTGCGGTGCTGGGCTATGATATGCCCGTATGTTCCCCTGTCGGGGAGATAATTACCCCGCAGATAATATTCGATCCCATAAGCTTCAACGTGAGCACAGGCAACGATATGAAAGTCCCCGCAGATATCTCAAAGGAGACCGAGAAAAAAGTGCAGGAGACCGCTCTTGCCGCTTTCAAGGCGCTCGGCTGCCGCGGACTTGCAAGACTCGACTTTTTCCTCACAGAGGACGGCGAGCTCTACCTCAACAAGATAGGCACCATGCCGGGGCTCAGAAAAAACAGCGTATTCTGCAAGCTTATGAGCGAACTGGATTACTCCCATGAAGAGCTCCTCGTTGAACTGCTCGAACAAGCCGTTGACAACGCAGACAGGAGCTACTGATAAATATAATAATAAGGAGACTGCTTTGGAAAATAACGTTTTGATATCTCTTACGAGTATTCAATGGCAGGACAACGAAAAAAGCGAAACGGAGCTTCTCACAAAAGCCAGCTTTACCCGCAGGAACGGCTGGGATATAATATCCTACGAAGATACCTCTGCTACGGGATTTGAGGGCTCTGTCACCACCATAAAGGTGGACGACAGCAGGAACGCTTCCATTACCCGCGAGGGCACGGCGAACTCCGTTCTCTCACTCGAAATAGGAAGAAAGCACTTCTGCCAGTACGGTACTCCCTACGGAAATCTGCAGATAGGAGTGTACACTCACGCTATCGAGAACACTATCGCAGAAAACGGCAGGCTTTACCTTAAATATACTCTTGACCTTAATTCCTCGTATCTTTCGGATAACGAGATCATTATGACAGTACAGGCTCAGAACTGAGCCCGAAGAAAGGATAGATACAATGTCAGACCTTATCAATTCCGCATCGCTCCGGCTGCGTGAGATAATCATGGACGCACTTGGGGTTCTCGTTGCAGAGGAAGCGATACCCGCCGTTCCGCTGCCGAATTTCAATATCGAGATACCTGCGGACAAAACCCACGGCGACTTCGCTGCAAATACCGCAATGGTATGTGCAAAGGCACTTAAAATGCCGCCGAGAAAGATAGCCGAGCTCATATGCGAGAAGCTCTTCCTTGAGGGCACTGTTTTTGAGAGAGCCGAAGTGGCAGGCCCGGGCTTTCTCAACTTCTTCCTCAGCAGGAAGTGGTTCTCGGACGTCGTTAAGAACGTCCTCGACGAGGGCGAGAACTACGGAAAAACAGACCTTGGCAAAGGCAAGAAAGTCCTCGTTGAGTTCGTTTCCGCAAATCCCACAGGTCCTATGCATATCGGTAACGCAAGAGGAGGAGCCATCGGTGACTGTCTCGCAAGCGTTCTCCAGTGGGCAGGATATCACGCAGAACGTGAGTTCTACGTAAACGACGCCGGCAACCAGATAGAAAAGTTCGGAAAGTCCCTTGAACTGAGATATTTGCAGCTCTGCTCCGATAAGGGACAGGAGCTCATAGCAAAATACAAGGACAACAACGAGCAGCTCTGCTCCGAGATATACTCACAGAGCGGAGAGGGTGAGGCATTTGAGATGCCCGAGGACGTTTACCTCGGAACAGACATCATCGAGCACGCCAAGAACTTCTACGATATAAACGGAAAGACTCAGGAAAACACCTCCGAAACAGAGCGCAGAAAGGCACTCGTTGACTATGCGCTTCCTATAAATATAGCAGGTCTTGAACGCGACCTCAAAAAGTACCGTATCGTATATGACAACTGGTTCCGCGAGAGCACAGTTCACGCAAAGAACGAGACCAAGCTGGTCGTGGACAAGCTCATGGAGGCGGGAAAAGCCTATGAGCAGGACGGTGCCATATGGTTCAGAGCTACGGAATACGGCCTTGACAAGGATTTCGTGCTCAGGAGAAGCAACGGTCTCTATACTTATATAGTACCCGATATCGCTTACCATTACAACAAGCTCGTTACCCGCAACTTCGACAAGGCTATAAACGTCCTCGGTGCAGACCACCACGGTTATGTTCCGAGACTTAAGGCAGCTCTTACCGCTCTCGGAGTTGACGCCGGCAAGCTGGACGTAGTTCTCATGCAGATGGTAATGCTGGTCCGCAACGGCGAAGTCGTAAAGCTCTCGAAGAGAAGCGGCAAGGCTATAACCCTTGTAACTCTCCTCGATGAGATCCCCATAGACGCAGCCCGTTTCTTCTTCAATCTCCGCGAGGCAAACTCCCAGTTTGAATTCGACCTTGACCTCGCTATCGAGAAGTCTTCGCAGAACCCCGTTTACTATGTTCAGTACGCTCACGCAAGGATTTGCAGCCTCCTGAGAAATCTCAGCGAGGAGGGCGTTGAGATACCGCAGTCCGCCGACCTTGATCTCCTTGACAACCCACGCGAGATCGAGCTTATACGCCACCTTGCATCTCTCCCCCGGGAGATAGACCTTGCGGCTAAGAGCTACGATCCCTCGAAGATCACCAAGTACTCGGTAGACCTTGCTACACTGTTCCACCGTTTCTACGACGCATGCAGCGTAAAGAACGCTGAGACAAAGGAGCTTATGAATGCGCGTATACTTCTCTGTGTTGCAGTCCGCCAGACCCTCAGGAACGCACTGGAGATACTGAATATCGACCGTCCCGAGAAAATGTAAAAAATTACATTTCAGGGTAAGAAAATTACAATTCGGTTACAAAGGATTTGCCGCCATTGGTGGCTTTTAACAAAATTTAACATATTTATCAGTCAAGTTTGTGAGCCTTCGGACGAGAGTTAACAGTTTGTTAACAAATTGCAGCCAAAAATGTGTTACAATTTGTAATATGTTGAGGAGACGTTCTCCTTTCATATTCCTGAAGGTCCGCTCAAAATAAGATCTTATTAAGAGAAAGGATGTCTATCATGTCCAACAGATTATTTCAGGGTTTAGTTCATCAGATGCGTGACTCCATCGACGCTACTATCGGCGTCGTTGATGAGACCGCAACGATCATCGCATGCAGTGACCTTTCACGTGTAGGCACAACGAATGAGTTCGTATCACTCGACCTCAGCGATTCACACGATATCTTTATCCGCGACGGCTTTACCTACAAGCCCTTCGGCTCAAGAGTAAAGCCCGACTATGCGGTATTCGTAGAGGGTGTTGACGACGCTGCTGCAAAGTATGCAAGCATACTCGCTATCGCACTCTCCAATATCAAGCAGTACTACGATGAAAAGTATGACAGAAACAACTTCATCAAGAATGTAATACTCGATAACGTTCTCCCCGGAGATATCGTTATCAAGGCAAGAGAGCTCCACTTCAATGCAGAGATCAGCCGCGCCGTATTCCTTATCAGGATCATCTCGGCTAACGACATCTCGGCATATGACGTTATCCAGAACCTCTTCCCTGACAAGAACAAGGACTTTGTCTTCAACATCACAGAGACAGATATAGTTCTCGTCAAGGAGCTCAAGAGCACTGTAGATTCAAAGGATCTTGAAAAGCTTGCACGCTCTATCGCAGATACTCTCAGCAGTGAGTTCTATACAAGAGTAAACGTAGGTATCGGTACAGCCGTTGTAGGCGTAAAGGATCTTGCACGTTCATTCAAGGAAGCTCAGATGGCTCTTGAAGTCGGCAAGGTATTCGATACAGATAAGGTAATCGTAAGCTACGACAACCTCGGTATCGCACGTCTTATCTACCATCTCCCCACAACTCTCTGCGAGACATTCCTTCACGAAGTATTCAAGGTTGGCAGCATCGAGTCTCTCGACCATGAAACTCTCTTTACTATCCAGAAATTCTTTGAGAACAACCTCAACGTATCAGAAACATCAAGAAAGCTCTTCGTACACAGAAATACTCTCGTGTACAGACTCGAAAAAATCAAAAAGCTCACAGGTCTTGATCTCCGCGAATTCGATCACGCTATCATCTTCAAGATCGCACTCATGGTAAAGAAGTACCTGTCTGCTAATCCTGTAAAGTTCTGATAAAAGCCACCAGGGCATATATGGAACTTCGGGCGGCTTAGTCCGCCCTTTTCACAGATTAAGGTAGGTGTAACCCATTGGTAGAACTTAAAAACGTATCAGTGACCTACTCCAGCGGCGTTGACGCTCTCAATAACGTCAGCCTCAAGATAAACGACGGCGATTTTGCCTTCGTGGTAGGTTCATCAGGTGCGGGCAAAAGTACTATGATAAAGCTTCTGCTCAAGGAAATAGACGCAACGAGCGGTGTTGTCACCGTAAACGGCTATAACCTGAACAAGCTAAAGAAGAGAAAGATACCTGAATTCCGCCGTACTCTCGGCTTCGTATTTCAGGATTTCCGACTGATCCCGTCAATGACAGTATCCGAGAACATCGAATTCGTTCTCAGAGTTATAGACGCTCCGATCAAGTATATCAGAAAGAGAGTCCCCTACGTTATCAGTCTTGTAGGACTCCAGGCAAAAACCAACTCTTACCCCGACGAGCTCTCGGGCGGCGAAAAGCAGCGTGTAGCCATTGCACGTGCGCTGGTAAACGACCCCCAGCTCATAATAGCCGACGAGCCTACGGGCAATATCGACCCCGAGCTCTCATATGAGATAGTCGAGCTCCTGAAGGGTATCAACGATCAGGGTACCACAATACTCATGGTAACTCATGAGCATGACCTTGTACGTCACTTCGGCGGACGTGTAATCAACATCACCGAGGGCGAAATAGTATTTGACGAGGTAATATCAGGCGCAGGCGACGAACTTCTGGCAGATATGAACACGGATATGTCTGCCGACGATATGGCTCAGGCTGTTAGCGACGCAGAGCATATCAACGACAGCGTCCGCACAGATATCAATACCGAGGACAATATCGAGCTCCCCATAGAAAATATGACGGCTGACGATATAATCTCGGCAATAGGCGGAGTCCCGGAACCTCCGAAGCCCGAAAAGGAGCTTATGAAGCCTGTAAAGGAAAACATCGACGTTGATATAACACAGGAGCTGCCCAGGATACCCGCAGGTGAAACTCCTGAGGAGATACTCGCCGCACTTTCCGAAAAAACGGAAGGAGGTGCGGAATGAAGCTAAGTGGTTTCAAATACCTCGCCAATCAGGGCGTGGAAAATATATGGAAGAATAAAATGATGACCTTCGCTACTTTCTGCGTACTGCTCATCTCACTTCTTCTTGTAGGTATCGCAGGTCTGTTCTACATCAACCTAAACTCCATGATAAAGGGTCTCGGCAGCCAGAACGAGGTCGTTGTTATCATGAACACAGGCACCACAGAGGAACAGAATACAGCCGCCGAGGAAGCCATAAAGGCTATCTCAAATGTCGCTACCATAAAGTTCGTACCAAAGGAGGAGGCCCTCGAGAGACAGAAGGCAAGCCTCCCGAATGCCGAAGTTATCTTCAACGATTATATCGGCTCTGACGCAAGCTTTATGCCAGACGGCTTCAGCGTGACCGTCAAGAACAACGACAGGATCGCGGAAACCGTGTCGCAGATAAGCTCTCTCGAAAATATCCAGAGCGCTTCTGCTTCGCCTCAGGTAGCTGAGTTCCTCAGAGAGCTCAGAAAGGTTGTCTCACTCATTGCAGGCGCTGTAATACTTGCACTTGCTGTAGTAGCAATGATAATAATCTCCAATACCACAAAGGCAAGCGTTTTTGCCCGCCGTGAGGAGATACAGATAATGAAATATGTCGGCGCAACAAATGCCTTTATACGTATGCCATTCTTCGTAGAGGGTATGTTAACAGGCTTCTTCGCAGGCGCAGGCGCATATTTCATAACTTGGGCAATATACCGCTCGGCTTATGAAATGCTCACAAAGCAGGGTATGCTTATGAAGACCTTTGGTATAGGAAGCCTTATCCCATTTGATAAGATTTGGCTCTACCTTGCCGTCGGATACCTTGTTTCGGGCGCTCTCATAGGCGCTCTGGGAAGCGTTATAAGCACAAGAAAGCATATCGATGTATGATATGGATGACCGAACGAATAATATGAAATCTTTTTATGAAAGGAGTGTGCTGTCAGGTCAAAGCAATCAGATTCAGCTAACTGACACGCAGCTTGATTATGAAAAAACTTAGTATATTCAAAAAGGGAATATCCTTTACGATCTCATCAGCATTATCAGTTTCACTTCTTGCAGCCTATCCGTCAATAAATGATAAAAACGACAAGGCTGAGGCTCTCACTATTGCCGAGATGCAGGAGGAAATAAACAACAACAAGGCAAGAATAAGCGAGCTTCAGAGCGAGATAGACGCCCTTGAGGGCAATAAGGCAGAGGAGCAGCAGTATCAGAGGCTCCTTGACGATCAGGTACAGAAGATACAGGAAAACATCAGACTCCTCAATCAGGAGATCGAAAGCATAAACGCCGATATCAGTTCAGCTCAGTTCAACATCGAGATGCTGGACGATTCCATCGTAAAACAGCAGGAAGAGATCGACAGCAATATCGAGCTATTCAAGCAGCGTCTCTGCAATATGTACATTTCGGGCAACGAAAACCTTGCTTCTGTCGTAGTCGGTACTTCAAGCTTCTACGATATGATATCAAGAGTAGAAATGGTAAACCGCATCGCTTCCTACGATGAGCAGCTCATAAACGATATCCTCTCCGATATCGATGAAATGGAGCAGTCCAAGAAAAACCTTGAGACCGAAAAGCTCACCCTCAAAATGAAAATGAACGAGCAGGAAAAGCGTAAGGAAGAAAAGGACAAGGAAGTTGAGATACTCAACGAACAGGTCCGCAAGACTCAGGCCGAGATAGACCGTATCAACGCCCTGCAGCGCAACCTTGAAGCCAATCAGGCCGAACTCGCAGCTATCGACGCTGAGTTCGACGCTCAGATCGAGGCAGAGATAGCACGTCAGGCAGCAGCTGCTCAGGCAGCCTATGAAGCTGAACAGGCTCGTCTTGCAGCAGAAAGAGCGGCAGCGGCAAGTAACTATACCTATACGGGTCAGACTACCTATGTTCCCGTTGCGGCAGGCGCTTCAGGCTTTGCATGGCCTGCACCCGGCTTCTGCTACATCTCAAGCTACTACGGCCCGAGATGGGGGGGCTTCCACGGCGGTATCGACGTCGGAGACGCAGGTATCTACGGCGGAAATGCTGTTGCTTCAAGGTCCGGTACTGTTGTTCAGGTCTATAATTCGTGTCCCTGCGACTATCCCAAGGACGGCTACTGTCCCTGCGGCGGCTGCGGGAACTACGGAAACTACGTCACTATATCACATGACGGTACATACTCGACCGTTTACGCACATCTTTCACATGCATATGTATCTGTAGGTCAGTACGTTGAACAGGGCGAGGTCATCGGTGCTATCGGTACCACAGGCTGGTCAACGGGAGCTCACCTCCACTTTGAAGTGCGCGTGAACGGCTCTCGTGTTGATCCTATGGGATACGTTAGTCCGTAAAATATCAAGGGCAGTTATTAAAGTAATGCCTGTATAGCAGTTTTTGTATTTATCGGGGAAAACCTTTCTGAGAAAAGGTTCTTCCCCGATAGCTGCCATGCGGGGATCACACTAAAAACTGCCCGAATTTTTGTCAGAAAGCGTTGATAACATGAATAAAAAAATCAGTCTTGGACTTGCTGTGAGCTTGATAGCTATCGCTTCTGCGGTAACATTCATACTTACCTCGTTTTTTTCGCTGCAGAGCTTCAACGAAAAGGTAGTTGACGTAAACGAAAAGGGAAAGAAGTACAACTCCCTACAGACCCTCGACTCTTATGTGCGTGAGAACTACCTCGGCGATATCGACGAGAACAAGCTCAGCGCAGGCATACTGAAAGGCTACATGTCTGGACTTGACGATAAATACTCCAAATACCTCACCGCGGAGGAGTACCTTGCGGAGCAGAATGACGACGAGGGACAGTTGATCGGTCTCGGTCTTACTCTTAACGAGGACGAAAACGGTTATATCCGCATTGCAAATATCATGCACGACTCCCCTGTTTCAGAGGCCGGTATCCGCGAAGGCGATATAATAACCCTTATTGACGGTGTAAGCGTGCTTTCCACCGGCTTCGACGAGTCTGTTGAGGCTCTGCGCGGCGCAGAGGGCTCGGAGATAAGACTTACCATAAGACGAGGCGGTATCGACAAGGACTACACCTTCAGCCGCCGCTCTATCGAATCTGTAACTGTAACAGGTGAAATGCTTGACGAAAACGTAGGCTATATCAAGATCTCCTCATTTAAGAAGAATACTCCGCAGAAGTTCGTGGACACTCTTGAGAGACTTACGTCAAACGGCGCTAAATCGCTGATATTTGACGTGCGTGACAACGCAGGCGGAAGTATCGAGATGCTGTCGACTTGTCTCGACCCGCTTCTCCCCGAGGGAGTTATAGCTACTGCCGATTACAAGGACGGTCACAGCGAGACGCTGATATACTCGGACGAAAACAAGCTCGATATTCCCATGACGGTGCTTGTGAACAAAAACACCGCAAGCGCGGCAGAGCTTTTTGCGGCTTCGCTCCGTGATTTCTCGGGAGCTGTGCTCATAGGCGAGAAGACATACGGCAAAGGAGTTATGCAGAAAACTACGGAATTCAGCAAAAACGGCGCGGTAGTTCTCACAGTTGCAAAGTATAAGACGACTGTGTCAAAATGCTACGACGGTATCGGACTTGCTCCCGATATCTCCATATCCAATGAGTCGGAGGACTATGACGACCAGTACACCAAGGCTGTGGAGATCGCTCATAATCTTATTAATTGACAAGCGATAGGCAATAAATTTTCAGTGTAGGGCGCACAGTGTGCGCCCGTTTGGTTTTTAGCCTGCGGACTGCCAAAGGCAGCCCCTGCAGATTTAGTGCTGAAGGCTTAAATCCCGCACTTGACTTTTTCAGCGCAGTATAGTATAATATTATGTAATGCTATTTATTATTAAATATTAAGGAGTGCATTGATATGGCTACAAAGAAGATGTCCAGAGAAAGCTACGACAAGCTCGTTGCAGAACTTGATGACCTCAAGATCAATAAACGTAAGGAAGTTGCCGAAAGACTTAAGGTTGCCCGTTCTTACGGAGACCTTTCGGAAAACGCCGAGTACGATGAAGCTAAAAACGAACAGGCTATCCTCGAGGCTCACATTCAGGAACTCCAGTACACTATCGACAATGCCGAGATCGTTGACGATGAAAGCATTTCTGTAGATGAGATAGGCATGAGCTCCAAGATCACTATCAAGCGCCTTGATACAGGAAAGATCGAGACCTTTACCATTGTCGGCACCAACCACGCCAACGTGAGAGAGGGTCTTATCTCAGATGAGTCTCCTATCGGCAAGGCTGCTATGAAAAAGAGAGTCGGCGATACATTTATCGTTGAGGCTCCGGCAGGAGAGCTCAGGTTCGAGGTAATCGAGATCTCCAAGTAAAATCGAAAGGATACTGAAAATGAGCGAAAATCAGGTAAACACCCCTGCTCAGGCTGAGGAAGAGCCCGTTCAGGATATAAATATATTAAAGAAGGACAGACTTGATAAGCTTGCAGATCTCCGCGAGCTGGGTCACGACCCCTTTACTATCACAAAGTTCGATGTTACAGGCCATGCTGCCGACTACAAGAAGGAGTACGAAGCCAAGGAAGCCGAGATACTTGCTGCTGTAGGCGATGACGAGGAGAAGAAGGCTGCCGGGCTTGAAAAGCTCAACGAGAATATTATCCGTATCGCAGGACGTATAATGAGCTGGAGAGATATGGGCAAGGCTAACTTCATTGACGTCCGCGACGCCTCCGACCGTATACAGGTATATGTTCGCTCCAATGACGTGGGCGCAGACCTTTTCAAGGAGTTCAAGAAAAAGTGGGACATCGGCGATATCATAGGCGTTGAGGGCTATGTTTTCAGAACCAAGAAGGGTGAGATATCCATTCACGCAAAAAGCATCACCCTTCTCACAAAATCCCTCCTTCCCCTGCCCGAAAAGTGGCACGGCCTCAAGGACACAGACACAAGATACCGTCAGCGCTACCTCGACCTCGTAATCAATCCCGACGTCAAGGATACTTTCGTAAAGCGCTCAAAAATAATCGCTTCTATCAGACGCTACCTTGATGATCAGGGCTTTATGGAAGTAGAAACTCCAATGCTCGTTTCCAACGCAGGCGGCGCTGCTGCAAGACCATTTGAAACTCACTACAACGCCCTCGACGAGGACGTAAAGCTCCGTATCAGCCTTGAGCTCTACCTTAAAAGACTCATAGTCGGCGGACTTGAAAGAGTTTACGAAATAGGCAGAGTTTTCCGCAACGAGGGCGTTGACACACGTCACAACCCCGAGTTTACGCTTATGGAGCTCTATCAGGCTTATACAGATTACTACGGAATGATGGACCTTACCGAGAATATGTTCCGGCATGTTGCCCAGGAGGTATGCGGTACAACCTGCGTTCCCTACGGCGAGCACATGATCGACCTCGGCAAGCCCTTCGAGCGACTTTCAATGATCGACGCCGTAAAGAAATACTCGGGCGTTGACTTCAACGAGATAAAGACTCTCGAAGATGCCCGCAGGATAGCTGATGAAAAGGGCGTTGAGTACGAAGACCGCCACAAGCGCGGCGATATCCTCAACCTTTTCTTTGAAGCTTTCGTTGAGGAGCACCTCATTCAGCCTACATTCATCATGGATCACCCCATCGAGATATCACCTCTTACCAAGAAGAAGCCCGACGCTCCTGAGTATGTTGAGCGTTTCGAGCTGTTCATCACAGGCCGTGAGATGTGCAACGCTTACTCCGAGCTGAACGATCCCATCGACCAGCGTGAGCGCTTCAAGGCTCAGGAGGAGGCTCTCAGTCAGGGCGACGAGGAAGCTAACCGCACAGATGAGGACTTCCTTAATGCTCTCGAAATAGGCATGCCTCCTACGGGCGGTATCGGCTACGGTATCGACCGTCTGGTAATGCTCCTCACCAACAGCTCTTCTATCAGGGACGTTCTTCTCTTCCCGACATTAAAGAGCCTTAATCAGTAATAATAAACCATTCGGGCGGCTGATTGCCGCCCGTTATCATAAGGATAGAATTATGAGCAAAAAGAATAGTAACAATACTCCGGAAACTGAAAACGATGAAAAACTCGATATAAATACCAGCCTGCTAAAAAGCAGAAAGGATGTCAGAAAACAGCGCGAGGAAGAAATTGCCCGCCAGCAGCTTGAAATGGAACAAAATATCGCCAGGCGCGAAAAGGAAAAGCGCGAAGCCTACGAAAAAAGGATTCAAGAAGAAAGGATCGAGCTCATGCGCATGAAGCAGGGAGTTCTCGATGAGGCAGAAGCTACTATCCATGAGGAAAAGGAAGAAGAAATAAAGCTTACTTTCAAGCAGAAAATAATCAACTTTTTCTACCATAACAAGTGGTGGCTGGGTCTCGGCGCTTTCTTCACTGCATTGGCTGTATTCCTCACAGTTGACCTTCTTAAAAAGCCGAACCCCGATATGACTATACTTATGCTCTGCGAAAACTATTCTGTGGGCAATTCAGTCTATCTTGAGGACTACTTCTCGCAGTTCGCCGAGGACTTCAACGGTAACGGAAAGGTGCTTGCTTCGGTATACTACATTCCCTACACTGACGACGAGGTGGCTAACTACACCAGCGGAGTTACGGGAAAACTTTCCGCATACCTCAGCAGCAGCGACTCGGTCATGATAATCGGCAACAAAAAAACTGTGACCGATCTCCTTGACCCCAAGGATACTCTGGTAGACCTCAGTAAGATCTACCCCGACGATCCACATGTAAAGAAGTATTTCTATTATATAAAGGATACGGATTTTGCCGAGAAGATAGGAGTTTCTCCCGACTGCATAACCAGTGATATGTTCTTTGCGATACGCAATCCTGTTGACCCGGTAAGCGGCGTCAAAGCAAAGCTGAAAAAAACATACGACAAGGACTTCCCTGTATTTGACAGAATCATAAAGTCTCTTTCAGAGGGAAAATAAAATAATAAAGCGCAGCAAGAATGATATCTGCTGCGCTTTTCTTATTTCAAGCTTATAGCTGATGTCTAAAACACGAGATATTCAATGACCGAGTTTGACATGAGAAAACCCTTGGGTGTAAGCCATATCCGCTCCCCGTCTGTTTCGGCATAGCCGTCCTTAATCAGAGGCGGCAGCTTTCTCTCCAAATCCGCTCTTTGTACTCCTGTATCGCACAGGCGCAGTCCATCTTTCAGGCGCAGACGCAGCATGGCAGACTCCTCAAAGCCGCAGGGGTTTTCGTCTGTTACAGTGACCTGCTGTGTCACACCTGATATAAAGCCTGCAATATCACGCTCCACCGCGAATCTTTTCCCGTCATAGCAGGAATGGGCGGCAGGTCCTATACCGAGGTAGTCCTCACACTTCCAGTATCGGCAGTTATGACGGCTCTCAAAGCCTTTTTTCGCAAAATTCGACACCTCATACTGCATGAAATCCCTCTCCTCAAGGAGACGAACCATTTCAAAATAAAGCTCTGCAGTTCTGTCCTCATCGGGAAGTCTGCTCCTTATTTCCTCGCAGTCAAAGGGAGTACCCTCCTCTGTTTTGAGGATGTACGCGGAAATATGCTGTATCGGCAGCTCCGTCAGCCTTTCTATGGAATAACGCAGGCTCTCAGGCTTCTGATCCGGCAGAGCTATCATAAGATCACAGGATATGTTGTCAAATCCCGCTTTATGAGCGTCAAGTACAGCCTGCTCCGCTCTTCCGGCACTGTGTACACGTCCGAGAATTTTCAGCTCAGCGTCTATCATGGACTGAACTCCAACAGAAAGTCGGTTTATGCCGATACTGCGTAGCTCCGAGAGTTTCTCACTGTTAAGGGTACAGGGATTCGCTTCAAGAGTTACCTCTGCATTTTCATCAAATATAAAGCAGCTGCGTATCTCGTCAAGGATACTGCCCAGCTGCTCTGTACTCAGCATTGACGGAGTACCTCCGCCGAAATATACCGTAGCCGCGCTTCGGCTTCTGTCCGCATAATGCCTTATATTGCGGAGGACTGCCGCTGTGTAGTCCATGGCTGTCTGCCTTGTCCACTTTACGGAATAGAAATCACAGTAGCCGCACTTTTTTCCGCAGAACGGCACATGGATATAGATACCGAGGTCTCTCATTTGTATGCGTCAAGCCGAATGGACTTCACCATTTTAAAGCAGAATGCATTCACTATCTTCGGAACTATGTACATAATCGCGATTATTCCGATAACTATGGGCATTTCGTGAGTATACATCCATACGCTGTCCAGACCGTGGAGATATACGTATATTACAAATATGAGTCCCACCAAACAGAAAACAGCTTCAAATACGCTCGCTCCCTTACCGTTCACGCAGAGCTTTCCGCACTTGGGGCATGGCTTTCCCTTTGACTTCATAGTTCCCGCTACTGCCTTTTTAATGGGATTAAAGGTTTTTTCGCCGCAATGAGGGCATGTGTATATACTCATATTTATTCGTTTCCTTTCAATGTATCGGCTTCTGCCTCAATGGGTTCAAGCTCCCTTGCAGGCTTTGCCTCGGGGACAGTGCCCGCAAGTCTGGGAGTAAGCCCGAGGCGCTTCTTCTTGCCTGCTTTTCTGCGCTGGCGGAAAATACTTGTGAAGTCCTCGGGGTGGAGTATGAAAAGTGTGAGAAGCATTGCTCCGAGAGCTGCAAAAAGCATTCTGAAGTTGTCATGCACCACAAGACCAAATATAAGCAGGACTATGGCGGTCACACAGAAGCTGGTCCGTGACTTCTCACGAAGTTTTATCCTTACGGCGCGGAGAACTCTCCCCGCAGGAGAATTCTTCGGCACGAAATATTCCGTTATTACCGTGATGATACTTGCAATCAATATTACCGCAATGATTCCAAAAATGATGTAGTTTATCATATAAGCCCCCTATCAGCTGTCAAGCTTCAGTACACTCATAAACGCCTCCTGCGGCACCTCTACAGTACCCAGCTGACGCATTCGCTTCTTGCCTTCCTTCTGCTTTTCGAGCAGCTTCTTCTTACGTGTGATATCGCCGCCGTAACACTTTGCAAGAACGTCCTTGCGCATTGCCTTTACGGTCTCGCGGGCTATTATCTTGCCGCCTATGGCAGCCTGTATAGGCACCTCGAACAGCTGACGCGGAATGTTGTCCTTGAGCTTTTCGGCTATCTTACGCGCTCTCGGGTAAGCCTTGTCAGCGTGGATTATAAAGCTGAGAGCGTCAACCACTTCACCGTTGAGGAGTATATCCAGCTTGACGAGCTTGCTGGGAACATAGCCCATCATCTCGTAATCAAATGACGCATAGCCCTTTGTACGGGATTTAAGCACGTCAAAGAAGTCATATATTATCTCATTGAGCGGCAGCTCATAATGAAGCTCAACACGGGTATCGTCGAGGTACTTCATATCCTTGAACACGCCTCGTCTGTCCTGACATAGCTCCATGATATTTCCGACATAGTCCGACGGTGAGAGTATGCTCGCTTTTACCATAGGCTCCTCGGCTGTCTGTATGAGTGCAGGATCCGGGTAATTGGTCGGATTGTCTATATACTGCACCTCTCCGTTGGTGAATGTGACCTTGTATATAACTGACGGAGCTGTTGTGATAAGGTCGAGGTTATACTCACGTTCAAGTCTTTCCTGTATTATCTCCATATGGAGAAGTCCGAGAAAGCCGCAGCGGAAACCGAAGCCGAGAGCTATAGATGTCTCGGGCTCGAATGAGAGCGAAGCGTCATTGAGCTGGAGCTTTTCAAGTGCGTCGCGGAGGTCTCCGTATTTGGCGCCGTCGGCGGGATATATACCCGAGAACACCATAGGATTTACCTTGCGGTATCCCGGCAGGGGCTCGTCGCAGGGGCGCTCGTCGCTTGTGACCGTATCGCCTACGCGGGTATCGCCTATGCTCTTGATAGAAGCTGCTATATAGCCGACCTCTCCCGCTTCAAGGCTGCCGTTGTTGACAAGGTTTGAAGCGTCCATGAAGCCCGCCTCAACTACGTTGAATACAGCTCCCGTAGCCATAAGGCGGATATTGTCGCCTACCTTAACTCTGCCCTCTTTTATGCGTACATAAATGATAACGCCCTTATAGGAGTCGTAATAGCTGTCAAAAATAAGAGCTTTCAGCGGCTTTTCGGGATCTCCCTGAGGTGCCGGCACATCGGTCACTATCCTTTCGAGGACAGCTTCGATATTTATGCCCATTTTCGCCGAAATGCGGGGAGCGTCCATTGCAGGGATACCTATAACGTTCTCCACCTCGCTGCAAACTCTCTCGGGGTCTGCCGAGGGGAGGTCTATCTTGTTTACTACAGGGACTACCTCAAGGTCGTGCTCGATGGCGAGGTATGTGTTTGCAAGTGTCTGAGCCTCGATTCCCTGCGAAGCGTCAACAACAAGTATTGCGCCCTCACAGGCTGCAAGTGAACGTGATACCTCATAGTTGAAGTCAACGTGACCCGGAGTGTCGATGAGGTTGAAGATGTAGTCCTCGCCGTCCTGAGCTGTGTACTTAAGGCGTACCGCACGGGCTTTTATGGTTATTCCTCTCTCCCTCTCTATGTCCATATTGTCGAGAAGCTGGTCCTCCATGTCGCGTATGGCAACAGTTTCGGTCTTTTCGAGTATACGGTCGGCAAGTGTGGACTTGCCGTGATCTATATGCGCGATGATACAAAAGTTTCTGATCTTATCGTTAGCCAAAGTTTTACCTCTTTTCAAAACATATTTACTCAGTATAATTATATCAGAAAGTCCGTTGTTTGTAAAGAGGTTTCTTCACGGAAAAGGCAAGGACATCTGAACTCTTCCGCAAAAAAACACGGTACAGCTTTCACTGTACCGTGCAGTAATAGTTATTCAGTTATGCTCTCAGCCGTTAGGCTCGAGAGTTGCTATCTTCTTCAGGAGATACAGCTGTATCCTGAGAGCATCGTTTGATGTAAGTCCCTTTGTACTTGTATCAACATCTGCATTCTCCTTGCCCTGTACTGTGATAGCCTTTGCGTCAGTACCGCCTACGCCGTACTTGTTCGGATTTGCAAGGCTTTGCATAATGAGAACAGCGTCTGACATGTCGATCTCGCCGTCGCAGTTTGCGTCACCCCATGCCGGTGCCTTCTCAGGTCCTGTTGTGTCCTGAGAAGTAACGGGAGCTGTTGTAGTAGTTGTTGTTTCAGCAGGTAAAGTTGCTGAAGTCGTTGAGGTTGTTGTAGTTGCAGTTGTTGTTACAGTCGTTGTTGTTGTAGTTGTTGCCGAAGTAGTTGTTGTGGTGCTTGCAGTAGTTGTTGTAGTAGTTGCGGAAGTAGTTGTTGTTGCAGATGTTGTGGTAGTTGTAGTCCTGGGAGCAGGATTAGTATTGCCCGAATAGTAATCGGAAAGCGAGATACCGTTGCCTGCCGTACCAAGAGGTATCTGATGATCGAGGCTGATGAACTTGCCGCCCTCTGTCTGCCAGAGCGCAGGCTTGATGAATTCATACTTCTCATCGTCCCACTTCTGGAAGTTGTCGTAAACAAGTCCGCCCGTATCCGATGAATTCTCATTGAAGCACCAGAAGGTATGGTGGATATGCTTGTCTATCATGTAGTCGCGGAGCTCCTGCATCCAGTGAACATTCTCACCTGTCTTGTCATGCTCTTTATCGACCCAGCCGCCCCATTCTCCCATGAGGAGAGGAGAGATATTCTCTTCAACAAGATATGCCCATGTGTCATACCAGTAGTCGTCAAGAAGGGTCTGACGTGTAAATGTCTTGCCCGGGTCGTCAAGGTAGAACCACTCCTGCTTCCATACCTCCGGACCGTAGTCATGAGGAGAATATACAAGCTGGCTCTGATACTGGCCAAGATCAACGGGATACTCCCTTGCACCGCGGAAATTAGCTCCCCACCATGCGCCGTAGTATGGTTGATAATCCGGATCATCGTAATGAGCATAATCAACGGAATTTGAATTCCAGTCATAGCCCTTTTCAAATCTCGGATACACCTCTATTCCCTCTACCATTATAAGCAGATTAGGATTCTTGTCAAGGCAGGCTTTAGCGCCTTTCTCTGCAGCATAGCGCCAGTTGTTGCTGTCGGACGAGCCGTCCCACTTTGCAAATATACCGTCATCCTTCTTGCCGTGAGGCTCATTCTTCAGGTCGATGGCGATGACTGTGTCGTCATCCTTGTAATAATCTGCGAACCATGAAAGTGCGTCCAGCCAGTCCTTTTCACTGTAATTGCTGTCATACCAGAGCGCATAGTTATGACCCGCAGCGTTTGTTGTAGCACAGTGGATATCCATCATGATCTTGATGCCGTCTTCCTTGCACCACTCAACTACCTTGTTCCAGATATCGAAGCTGTACATGGGAGTACCGCCCACAACGCCCTCTACTGTGAGCTCGGGGTTCTCGTACTCGTTTAGCTTGATGATCGGATCGGGTTTCTTGTTCTTCCACTGGAGGATTATCTCAGTGGACATAGGAACACGGAGAAGATTGAAGCCGTGGTCTGCAATAAGGTCGAGGCAGTGGTGTACGTTTACCGACCATGCGCCGTCAAATACCTGACTTCCTACGTTATAGCCGAACCAGTTTACACCTGTCAGCCATACCGGGTTTCCGTCCTTGTCAACGATCTGTGCTTTATCATTGACGTGGAGCCAGTCGTCGCCGCTTGTATCAGCAGCCAGTGCGACATTTTCTTCTGTGGGCATGCCGTTCAGTGTGGGAACAAGCATGACCGCTGCTGCCAGACCTGCCAGCAGCCTTGTTAAAATGTGTTTTGCCATGTTAAAATCCCTCTCTTTTAACAAAATTTATTGGTATATCCATTATACCTCTTTTCACAGGAAATGTCAACGATATTTCCCTGTTTTTGCATTATTTGAAGCAGTATTATATCATTTCACACTAACAGACAAATGATAAAACTTGTCTTTTGCACCTGATACCTACAATTCCATTTTTTTAAGCAGCTCCTCTATCGAACCGGAAAGGTGCACTGCTTTTTTATCAACAGGCTGAACTGCCGTTACCTCGCCGGTCTCGTTGTCAGCCATGACAAGATAACCGTCGTCGCCCTCAATACAGCAAAAGCCGCCTATCAGAAGCAGATTATGCTCACTGAGACAGTTCGTGTCCTCGTAATTAAAGTATACGCTGAGGAGCTCCGCAATATCGGTGTCCTGCGTTATCATATTCAGACTCAGCGAGATAATTCCTGTTTCCGTCACGAAATGCCCGTCAAGATAAAGAAACCAGTATGTGGACACATATTCCTTTATCTGCTCTGATATTTTAAAGCCGAGTCTGCTTTCGGCTTTTGCAAAATCAGCAGGTCTGTCCTGCAATACGGGCTTCCACTCGGCGTAGCCCTCACTGTCAAGGGTATCCGTCAGGAACAGCCCCGTATGGCGGAGTTTTTCATTAAAAGGCTTTTTTCTGAGAAAAACAGCGGCGTTTCCGACTTTTTCAAAGTAGATATCGAATGCTTCTTTCATTGACATGACTATTCCTCCGATGCGGCAGTATCTGTTTTTATTATACCAATACACAGGGCAAAAGTCAATTTTCAGCTCAGCAGCTCCTCGCGCATATGTGCAAGCAGCTTCTTCTCGCGGCGTGATACCTGCACCTGCGTCATACCAAGTATATCGGCCGTCTTCGACTGCGTAAGCCCCCTGAAATAGCGGAGCCTAAGCAAAGCGCGGTCCTTTGCTTCGAGCTCCGCCATTATCTGACGGAGAGCAAGGAGGTCGGTTATGCTCTCGTCGGGAGCTTCCACGGGGATATCCGTCTGCCCCTCATCATCGTCGCCCGAGGTGAGGGATACCACAGGCTGACTTACGCAGAGAGCTTCGGATACGGCAGCCTCGCTCTCACCCGAGAGCTGCGCAAGCTCGGCTACTGTCGGCTCCCGCATCTCCCGCTGCCGGAAGTCCTCGCACAGACGCTGCAAACGGAGTGAAAGCTCCTTGAGGCTGCGGCTGACCCTGACCGAGCCGCCGTCGCGGAAAAGCCGCTTTATCTCGCCCAGTATGACTGGCACAGCATAAGTGGAGAACTTTACTCCCCTGCCGCTGTCAAAGGCTTTCACTGCCTTCAGCAGTCCGATACAGCCTGCTGAATACAGGTCGTCATACTCTATTCCCCGCCCGCGGAAACGGTTTGCGCAGAGATGTACAAGCCCGAGATTATCCTCGGCGGCAGGCTTTTTCACATCAGCCGTCATGGTCTGACAGCCTCTTTCTCATGGTGACTGTGGTCCCCTTGTTCGGAGCGCTACGCACCGCCAGCTTGTCCATAAAGGACTGCATTACCGAAAAACCGAGCCCAGAGCGTTCTTCTTCGGGAGCAGTGGTGAAAAGCGGCTCCATTGCCTGCTCTATGTCCGCTATGCCGCAGCCCTTGTCCTTTACCCTTATGTACACCTCTCTTTTCGGCAGCAACCGTACCGTCAGCTCTATATCTCCCTTTTTATGCCTGTAGCCGTGTACCACCGCGTTGGTGACAGCCTCCGATACTGCCGTCCTTATATCGGAAAGCTCCTCCACTGTGGGGTCTGCCTGTATCAGGAATGACGATACCACTGCGCGGGCTGCCGCTTCGTTTACCGAAAGGGACGGCATTCTGAATCTTATCTCGTTCAGTATTTCCATATTCATTCTCCTTTACCGTATTTTTACTATGCGCTCAATGCCTGAAAGCTTCATTACGCGCTTGATGTATGGCTGAGGGTTCAGTACCTCAAGACGTCCGCCGCACTCCTTCAGCAGCTTGCTCCTGCCCATTATGAGCCCTATGCCCGAACTGTCCATAAATGTTATGCCGCCGAAGTCTATTGCAAGCTCCCTGGGCTGTGCCGTTACTATGAAACGGTCAAGCTCTGCACGGAGCTCCTTTGCATTGTGATGGTCTATTTCACCACTGAGCCTTGCAATTGCCGTTCCGTTCTCGTTTTTTATGTCTATTTTCATTGCTTTTCCTCCTTTTCGCTGCCATGCGGAACCTTTTCATGCCTGATTATACCACTGATCTGCCGCGAAATATGCCGAAAGCGGTCGCGTGTCTGAAATTTCGGAATAATGATTGAAATATCCGCGTAATAATGGTATAATTGTTCTTGAAACGCTCAAAACCGCATATCACAAGGAGGAGCTTTATGATACTTTATTTTTCGGCAACGGGAAATACACAGTTTCTCGCCACGGAGCTTGCAGAAAAGCTTGGCGATGACTGCATTGACCTGCTGAGCAGGATAAAAAACAACGACCTGTCTGAGATACGCTCCGACAGACCGTTCATAATACTTACACCTGTATACGTCTGCGAAATGCCGAGATTTCTCAGCAAATACTTCCGTAAGGTAAAGCTCACCGGAGACCGCAGGGTATACTTCATTGCCAACAGCGCAGGCTATGGCGGCATAACAGGCTACCTTGCCAAAAAGCTTTTCAGGCGAAAGGGCATGCAGTTCATGGGATACTCAGAAGTGGTCATGCCGCGCAATTACTTCATAGGCCACTATCCGCCACAGACGAGGGACGAGATACAGTCCCGCCTTATAAACGCCTGCAGGCAGACCGACGAGATAGCCCAGACAATAAAAAGCGGCGGAAAGCTCCGCGCAAGGTACGTATTCATGTTCGAGAAGCTCATAACCATACCCTTCAATCCCGTATGGTCAAAATACAAAATGCCGGCAAAGGACTTCTTCGCCAACAGCAAGTGCATAGGCTGCGGCAAGTGCGAAAGGCTCTGCCCCCTGAACAATATCTCCATAGTCGGGAAAAAGCCGAAATGGGGAGACAACTGCACCCACTGCATGGCGTGTATAGGCAACTGCCCCGCAGAAGCCATAGAATACGGAAATATATCAAGAGAAAAAGGCAGATACAGCTTTCAGAAGTACAAATATCTGCTGAACAGCGGCAATGACGGCAGCTCTGCCGCAAAAACAGCGCAAAGGAGAAAAAATGGCTAAGCAATTCTGGAAGGGCAGCACCCTGCTTGCCCCTGTTCCCGCAGCTCTCGTTACCTGCGGAACTATAGACGAACCAAATGTACTCACCATAGGCTGGACGGGTATAGTATGTACAAGACCGCCCATGACCTATATTTCAGTGCGCCCCGAGCGCCATTCCCACGATATCATAAAAAAATCGGGAGAATTCGTCATAAACCTCACCACCTCCGCAATGTGCCGCGAGACCGACCTCTGCGGTGTGAAAAGCGGAAAGGATACGGACAAATTCGCCCTATGCGGACTGCATACGGTCCCTGCGCAGAAGGTAGCCCCGCCACTTATAGAGGAATGTCCCCTCAGTCTCGAATGCAGGGTGACAGATGAGAAGCTCCTCGGCTCACATACCATGTTCCTTGCGGAAATAGTGGGCATAGACGCCGATGAAAGATTCATAGACAGCAAGGGCAAACTGAATTTACAGCAGTGCGGTCTCATGGCTTTCGCCCACGGCGAGTACTTCGCACTCGGAAGAAAGCTGGGCGACTTCGGCTTCTCTGTCAGAAAAAAGAAAAAACACCGCAAGCCGCCCAAAAATTCATGACGAGATATCCTCGATGTACTGCCGCAGATCCCGGCTGTTGCCGAAGTATATCCCTTCGGACAGGGCTTTCCTGTCATATTCCGTCATAAGCGCAAGATCAACGTCTATGGTAAGGCATGGCTTCTCCTCATCGCTTCGGAATACCACTGCCCTGCCGCCGCTTTCCCGCACTACGTACTCGGGAGACTTCTCCCTTACGGCAGCTGCTGCGAGCCGGGTCTCAACCCTGCTCCTGTGCACCGAACGACCGAGGGTGCAGACTACGAGAAATCCCGATATAACAAGCCCCGCAGCAAACGTGAAATATATCCTTTTTGCATTCCTGTACGTCATTTTATCACTCCCTTGCCGAAATATCCTTAATTATTATCGCCCGATTTTTCTATATTATACAAATTGCCGATTTTTCTTAAAAAGTCTTAACATTTCTGCCTTAACGTGATATAATGTATAATGTATATTTATGTACAGGAGCATAAAAATCTTTGAAAGGAGACTTGCCGTCACCGACGGCTATTCTGACAAAATGAATTCTAAAAACCTTAACGCTTCCCGTCATCTTGAAGCAGCTGATCAGGAAGTGCATAGTAATCCCCATAAAAAGAAAAAGAAAAAACACAGTCTGGCGTTCAGAATCTTCAAAAAGCTCATGACCGTCATCGCCACCACACTGCTCTCGCTGCTTCTCGTTATCATCATTACGGGTACCATAGTAAGCTCAGCGCTTACGGTATACGTTCTGAAGTTCATGGACGATTCCACGACGGTAACGCTTCAGGAGCTCGAATCGGGAAGTGATACCTTCTTCTTCGCCCAGCATCTCAACACTCACGGCGACCTGATAATGGACGAGCACGGCAACCCGGAGCTCGAACAGCTCTATCACAACCCAAGCAAGGTACAGCGTATCCCGGTATCTATCGACAAGATACCCCAGCACGTCCGCGCTGCTTTCGTATGCACCGAGGACGAGCGTTTCTACGCCCATGACGGTGTTGACTACAAGCGTACATTTTCAGCATTCCTGAATATGTTCCTCCACTTCTACAATACCGAGCAGGGCGGTTCGACTATCACCCAGCAGCTGGTAAAGAACCTTTCGGGAAACGATCAGCATACCACAGAACGTAAGATACGTGAGATATTCTCGGCTATGCAGCTTGAAAAGAGCTACACCAAGGACGAGATACTCGAGGAATACCTCAACTATATCGCCTTCGGCGGTCCGAGAAACGGTATACAGAAGGCTGCGATAGACTACTTCGGAAAGGACGTTTCCGAGCTTACGGTCCCCGAGGCTGCCGTACTTGCGGCTATTCCCAAGAGCCCTGAGGACTACGGTCCTTTCGTTATCTACCGTCAGGACGACAACGATCCCAATTCCCCCATAGTCGTTGACGGTAAGGCCAATAACAAGCCACGTCAGGAGTACGTTCTCTACAAGCTCTACGAAAACGGCTTCATCACCTACGACGAGTATCAGGAGTACCTCGTTACACCCCTTGTATATACGGATTCGGAGGAATACAAGCAGGCTCACCCCGAAAAGGAGCTTGAGGAGCTTGAAGCAAAATCAGTAAAATACAGCTGGATACTTGACGCCGCTTTCTTTGAGGCGATAGAGATATTCCAGGAAAGATATGATTTATCCTTTGAGCAGGCTCTTGACAAGATACAGACAGGCGGCTACAAGGTGTATATCAGATACGACCCGCAGATGCAGGCCTATGTCGAGGACAGGCTCAGCAATATAAACAATATCCTCTATGAGCCATCATTCAGACGATATGTTGATATCAACGGCGACGGAACAGTTGACGAAGAGGAGGCTCTCCCCCATATCGGCTTCGTTGCCATGAACTACAAGGGCGAGGTGCTCTGTGCAGTCGGTACCATCGGCGAAAAGACAGGTGCTCTCGTTACGAACTATGCAGTTAAAGAACCGAGACAGGTAGGTTCTACCATAAAGCCTATTGCAGGCTACGGATACGGTATCGATTCCGGCAAGTTCCACTGGGGCTCTGTTCTTAAAAACTCGGCTATAAAAACGGAAGACGGCAAGCCATGGCCTACCAACTACGGTAACGTACAAGGAAACGGCGGCCCTGTTCAGCTCTGGGCTGGTCTCCAGCAGTCACTGAACACCATTTCCGCTCAGCTCGTTGCTCAGCTCGGTCAGGAGAACGTTTTCGACTATGCTCACGACAAGCTCGGTCTTAAGCTTTCACTGGGCGAAAGGGGAGAGGGCTACGAGTCACCGCTGGTACTCGGCGCTCTTACAAACGGTGTAACCCTTGAGAACCTTGCAAACGCTTACCTCCCCTACGGCAATCAGGGCATGCAGTACGACGCTCACCTCATTTACCGCATAGACGACAGCAATCAGCAGATAATCTATCAGAACGACGGTAATCCGAGACGTGCAGTTTCCGACGAAACAGCCTACGTTATGAACCGTCTTATGAAAAACGTTATCGAAACATCAATGGGTACAGGTACTGCCGCAAAGCTTTACAACAAGGTGGTTGTCGGCAAGACAGGTACAACTCAGGACTTCGCGGACGAGTGCTTCGTCGGACTTACTCCCGATTTCGTCAGCGCTATCACTATAGGCTACAAGTCAATAAAAGTCGCTCTTACCGCAGATGTTATCTCGGCATCAAGCTGGAGGAAGGTCATAGGCGACTATATTACGGCAAACTACACTGATACACCTACTGACTTTGAAAAGGTCAGCACGGTCATCGAGGCGCCGATGTGTTCAAATACAGGCTGCATAGCAGGTTCTAACTGTCCAAGAAGCAGCATTATAGGCTACTGGAAGTCAACATGTCAGGACAACGAGGACTATAAGCCGCCGTATTGCAGCGGAGCTCACAGCTATAAGCCCGCAACTCAGACAACAACAAGCGCAGCAGACGGAAGCTCAACAGGCGGCGGTGCAGCAGGAGGCGGAAACGCTTCAGGCGGCGGTGCAGCAGGAGGCGGAAACGCTTCAGGCGGCGGTGCGGCAGGAGGCGGTGACGCTTCAGGCGGAGGTGCGGCAGGAGGCGGCGACGCTTCAGGCGGCGGTGCAGCAGCTGGCGGTGACGCTTCAGGCGGCGGTGCAGCAGCAGGCGGTGACGCAGGCGGCGGCGCAGCTGAATAATATAAAAAGGTGATTTTTTGAGCAATAACATCAGATTATGCTGTCCATGCCATTTCGGACTGGAGAGCGTGCTTAAATACGAAATACAAAAGATCGGCGGCACTGACCTCAAGGTCAGCGACGGAAAAATAAGCTTCACGGGCGACGAGAATATCCTCGCCCGTGCCAATCTCTGCCTTTCAACAGCGGAAAGAGTCCTCATAGAGCTCATAGAGTTCAGGGCTACTACCTTTGAAGAGCTTTTCCAGGGCGTAAGAGCTGTAGAGCTTGAACGCTATATTGGTCCCAACGACGCATTCCCCGTCAAGGGGCATTCCCTTAATTCGGCTCTCCACAGCGTTCCGGACTGTCAGTCAATAGTAAAAAAAGCGGCAGTCGAGCGTCTTAAGTCGAAATACGGCATTGAATGGTTCGACGAGACAGGTCCGACGGTGCAGATAAAATTCAGCATCCTCAAGGACGTTGTTTCACTTTACCTTGACACAAGCGGCTTGGGGCTCCACAAGCGAGGATACAGGAAGAATTCCAATGCCGCTCCTATAAAGGAGACGCTTGCGGCAGGAATAATCGACCTTGCAAGGGTTCGCCCGGATTCCATTGTATGCGACCCATTCTGCGGAAGCGGTACTCTCCTTATCGAAGCTGCGCTGAAAGCGCTGAGGATCGCTCCCGGTATAAACAGAAGATTCGCAGCCGAAAAATGGAGCAGCATTGACGACAGGATATGGCGTGAGGAACGCAAAAGAGCTATAGAAAACGTGGACAAGTCCGCTGAGTTTCACGGCATAGGTGCAGATATCGATGACGCAGCCGTTGCACTCACACTTGACAACGCTCACAAGGCGGGAATAAAATCCCGGCTTACAATAGAGCAGGCTGATATAACCAGGTTCGTTCAGCCCGCAGATTCGATAGTTATATGCAACCCGCCCTACGGCGAGAGGCTCCTCGAACTTCGTGAGGCAGAGGATATCTACCGTAAAATGGGCAAGGTACTCGGCAAGGGCGGCAGCAGACAGAGCTATATCATCTCACCGCATGAGGAGTTTGAGAAGTTCTTCGGCGCAGAAGCCCATAAGCGCAGAAAGCTCTATAACGGCATGATAAAATGCCAGCTCTACATGTATTTTTAAGCAGAAACTCAACAGGCGTAAAGAAGCTGCGGCTTCTTTACGCCAATTTCATAATACAAAGCTTTGTTTTCTCTGCAAGGTAAATGGATAAAAACCAAAAAGGGGTGATATTATGGGATATTTACTGAAAAGGAAGCTGCTGCACCTGTTCTTCCCTACACGCTGTCCTGTATGCGGCTGTTTTATAGGCGCTATGGACCGCTTCTGCGTCAGCTGTGCGGAAAAGCTGACACGGTATGAGGAGAGCTTCGGTATTGAGGGAGCTGTAAGCTTCACGGCTGCTTTTGTATACGACGACAATATCAGGCCTGCGGTCTTTCTCCTCAAGGACGGCACAGATGGAAACGCTGCATACGCTTTAGGCGGAGCCCTTGCGGACAGGCTCAGGGAAAACGGCTCGGCAAACGGCACAGATATTATAGTCCCGGCCCCTATGCACCGCAGGGATATACGCAGGCGCGGCTTCAACCAGTCTGCTCTCATAGCCGCCGAGGTGAGCAGGATCCTTGATATCCCCACCGACCCGAAGGCTGTAACAAAGACAAGGCATACACACACTCAGAAGGGGCTCGGAAAAAGCGGCAGAGCAGTCAACCTCCGCAATGCATTTTCGGCTTCTGACAGGCTTAAGGGCAAAAATGTCCTCCTTATAGATGATATATGCACAACAGGCAGTACTCTCCGTGAGATAACTGCCGCAATAAAAAAAGCAGGCGCAGCCTCTGTAAGCTGTGCCTGCTGCTGCAAAACAAGCTCCCGCAAAGACTGACCTCTGCGGGAGCTTATTACTTTATATCATCCTGCCTTTTCTCTCAATATACTCAACAAGTGAGTTTACATCGCCGTTTCCTGATACATATGCATAGAAACCGAGAACCAGCGAAGCGTCAACTGCGTCGATAACGCCGTCCGTGTTGACGTCGGCTGCTACACGCTGCTGCTTGTTGAACTTGCTGTTCTTTCCGCTTGAACGTAAAGCGTACTCGGCAAGTATCTTTGAAGCGTCTGCTGCGTCTATGAGCTTGTCGTTGTTAACGTCGCCCAGCTCATAAGGAGGATTGTCGATTACCTTTATACTTCCCTGAGCAAGACCTTCTGTGAAGATGTGCTGCGTCATTGCCATACCAACTTCATCGTAAGCAATGTTTGTGAACAACGGTTCCTCACCGTAGGGTGCAGGTCCGACCTCGAACTTGAATTCGTCGCCTACCTCACAGTCCTCGGGAAGCGTGAAATCGATCTCCCACATAACGCCGTCCTTACCGTAGTTCTCAAAGCCTGCGGTAACGAGTACGATAAAGTCATCCGTATCGCCTGCCGCCTGAGCGCATGCAAGCTTTGAAGCTGCGGGTCCGCAGTATGCTTCTCCGACCTTCATTCTCTTGTCGTAGTAAAGATATATGAGGCTGTTGCAGTACATTCCGTTTGCACCGTCAACTATGAGCTCAACGTGCTGTTTCTTTGATACTGCGTCATCAAGACATACCTCCGTACTGCTGAGGTGGAAAACAGGCTTTCCCTGTACAGCGGGAGCGTATGTAACTGTTGTAGTTGTTATTTCCTGTGCCTTTACAGTGTTCAGTTTCTGTGTACGCGGCGTTACCGTAGTAACAGCGGTAGTGTTCACAGCTGTTGTTTCGGCAACAGCTGCCGTTGTTACAGGCATCACATACGAAGCTGCTGTTGTTGCAACACTTTCAACGTTCTCTGTAAAAGGCGCTGTAGTAGTTTCAGGTACAAAAGCAGTTGTTGCAACAGGTGCTGTAGCTGCAAAAGTCGTAGTAGTTGTCGTTGTTGTAGTTGTAGTTGTTGTAGTTGTTGACGTCGCTGCAGCAGCAGTTGTCAATTTGATAACTGTCGGCGGGACCTGTTCTTCCAAAGGCTCGCCCATGGAAACAAACTTGCAGAAGTTTTCGCCGTTCTCCTTTTTCCTTGCAGCAAACGCCTGTGCTGTAGAACCGTTATATCCCATTATTGTTCCATAATATGCGGGACCTCCGTTTCCGTCGCTTACCGTATTGCAGATAAAAGCGTCATCGAACTGCAATACGCAGTTCGGATTTTCTATAGCGACCTCCATAAGGTTGTAACAGCCGCAGAACGCATAATCTCCGACTCTTTCAACGCTTCGTTCAATTCTTATGGATTTGATGGCGGTTCCTGCAAATGCTTTTGATCGGATAGACTTTACAGGCAGATTTGATACCTCAAGAGGGACCAGAATTTTATCAAACGTTTCCACTTCATCTGTAACACCGATTACCTCAAGGAATCTGCCGTCCTTTCCGTTCATGATCTCATATTCAAGTGAACCGAGTTTTATCCTGCTGGTGAGCCCCGGTCTGGGAGCCCCGTTAATGACCTGATCTGCTGCATAAGGTGCTGCATCGGCAACTATCGGAGCAGCAACAGAAATATTGCCTATGGCAATAAGTGCAGACAAACAAACAGCCGCAATTTTTATGGCTTTCATAAATACCTCCGAAAAAATAAAAAATACAAATAACCACGCTGCATATCAAGCAGCTTCCTTCTTCTCCCACATCCACACCCTCGTCATTTTCAGTCAATGCGCGGTGGTAAAAATAAGCGATAACAATGAATTCGTGCGATGTCTGAGCTTAACGATACAACGGAAGATTCGAACTTCCTCTGCCGCTCCCGGCATAACCGCATTAATCGCTTTCCTTGCGGAAAGACTTTCTTTGCATTCGCCCTGTGAATGACTACACCAAATAAGCTCAAATGAGCTCGGTGGACCAGTTGAGTGCCTGTATTCTGTTATCGGTCACTCGGAACTCCTTAGACATATCGTCTATCTTTTTCTGGAGTTTCCCTACGTCTACGGCGCTGAGTATCTTTATTTCACTCATTCTTGCACGCCGTGCCGTCTGACTGGCATTGGAAACAATATCTTTGTATACAGTGATCTTGACCTTGAGAGTGTCCCTCGCGGCAATAAGCTCTGTAATGCTTTTTCCTTCGGAAATAGTAGCGCAATTCGTATGATTGATCCTTTTCATGAGCTCCTCAAGTCTTTTCAGAGAGCTGTCAAGCTCCCTGATGAGAGCTTCGGGATCCTCAGCAGGCTTTTCATTTTCCTGTACGATAACATTATTGACAAGTCTGCTTCTGAGCTGTTCTATATTTCTGTTCAGGTCTGCTCGTTCTTGTAGTGCTTCTGCAAGTTTCATTTCTTCACTCCATACTATAATGTACTGCTGACAGTGGAGAGCTGAAAATATCTGATTGTTCGATATAAAACATTGACTATTTTTAAATCCGTCTAACTGATCGTTTAATTCAACTCTGAACCTATCAGATCATTCTTCCCTTTTCTCATTGTAGTCGTAAAACATTTCATCTATGAGCTTATTATAATCCCTGCTGTCACCGAATGCAGCCTTGATCAGTGCTCCTGCATTTTTGAATGCAAGCCTGAAATACAACCAATCCCCAAGATCGTCATACTTCCTGGTGCAGTTGATAAGGTGATTCTTTTTAAGACAGCCGTACTTTTTTCCCTCCTTTTTTCCGTATCGGCGCATATTCCTTGCGGTAGCGATATCCTCTGCCGCTCTCTTGCCGGCGAAACCGCCTATTGCGTCGAAAGTTGATTTTTTTGCCCAGAAGATGCCACAGTATAGACCTGTGATCCTGAATCCCAAACGACATAATACCTCATTAACCCAAATTGGAAATGAATAGCGTTCAAATCTGAGAGGCGCCCCGCCGCCGATGTACTTACCGCTGTTAAGTCTCCCCAATACCTCGCGGATAGTACCCTCCGTCATGCGGTTGTCGCAGTCGATAGTGATAACGACCTTGCCTCTTGCCGCCTTTATTCCTCTATTTCTGACAGTAGCTATGCATCTGCTCCCGTCCGTGAGCACCCTTGCTCCGTTGGCAGCTGCCAGCTCTGCTGTGCGGTCCGTGCATCTGTTGCACACAACGATTATCTCTACGCCGCACTTAACTTTGGATGCAGCAATTTTTGCATTGTCAATGCACCGTACTACGTACTTTTCTTCGTTGTGAGCAGGAATTACTATTGAGACCGTTATATCTTTTGACATTATGAACGTCCTTTCCCCTAAGTATGTTCACATTTCCACTAAATTATACCACTTTTTTTACTACCAGTCAATAGTTTTTAGCTTTTAATACTATATTTAATAATTAGTTTTATATTCTGAAAATATATATGCACCATATATAGGCATTTTAACAATGTGTGAACAAAAAAATACGGAAATAATTTCATTTGGGCAGTTTTTACAGATGTATTCAATAACTATTTCTCAACCTTGTTTTTTGTGCAACTTATACGTTAAATATTTAAACAGCGTTCGCAAGCAGTCTTCAACACCTTCAGCAATAAACGCTAAGCACATTAGATAATATATTAATATAAACCGTTCATAAACCTGATGATTATTTTGACATATGCTTATCCCTCATTTCATTCCCCGTGACCTTGCAGGTCCTGCTTCCGTTTTGTGAAAAATGTCATTTTTGGCTTGACAAATCCGTGGTTTTATTGTATATTTAAGGTGTATAGGTGTGAAACAACAACACATCTGAAAAATTTTAATACGAGAGGGGTATTAAATTATGATAATCAAAAAAATAACGGCTGCCGTCTCAGCGCTGGCTATGTCTATGGGCGTACTTTCATACGCTCCCGCAGCAGACCAGCAGGACAGCATAACAGCCGCAAACGCAGCTTCATCGTATAACTACGCTGAGGCGCTCCAGAAGTCCATGTTCTTCTATGAGGTACAGCAGTCGGGCAAGCTCCCCGAATGGAATCAGGTACCGTGGAGAGCAGATTCAATGGTGGACGAGGACGGAAATGAGACCGACGTAGTTCCGGGCGGCTGGTTCGACGCAGGCGACCACTTCAAGTTCACGCTCACAAACGCTTATTCCGCTTCTATCATGGCATGGGGCTATATCCAGTACAAGGACGCTGTTGACAAGGCAGGCCTCGGCGAGGTATACCGCAACAATATCCAGTGGGGTATGGACTACGTTATGGCATGTGACAAGGGCGGCGGCGAGATGATCGGTACTATCGGCGACTTCAAGGGCGGCTCCACAGACCATAACATCTGGTGCAGCGCCGAGGTATACCTCCGCAAGCATCACCTCAACAACAAGGACTGGAAGCGTCCCTACGATACTATTAAAAATGCATCTGTAGCAGGCCTTTCGGCAGCTTGTCTCGCACAGGGATACATTATATTCAAGGATACTCAGCCCGACAAGGCTGCACAGTACCTCAAGCACGCAAAGGATCTCTTTGAGGGTGCTGACAAGATCAGGGCAAACAAGGATATCGGCGGCATGACAGGCATGTACAACACGGATTCATGGCTCGACGACTGTATGTACGCTGCAAACTGGCTCTATATGGCTACCGGCGACAAGAGCTACCTTGACAAGATAGAGAAGGACTATATCCCCAACTTCCCGCTGGAGAACCAGTCCACAGACCGCAAGTACACATGGGGCCTCTGCTGGGACGATACTTCTCAGGCAGCAGCTTTCCTCTATGCACTCAACACAGACAATACGGAGTGGAAGGAGCACATTGCTCATCACCTCGATTACTGGAGCCCTCAGGGCTACGGCGGAAAGAAGGTAGACTACACTCCCGACGGTCTCGCATGGCTCTTCAACTGGGGCAGCGCACGTCATTCAACAACCACTGCTTTCCTTGCAAAGCTCGCAAGCGATACATTATTCAAGGACGACGCCACACTTTCCAAGAAGTACGACGACTGGGCAAAGGGTCAGATGGACTACTGCTTCGGCGACAACGGTCTTAAGATGAGCTACGTTCTCGGAATGGGCGACAATCAGCCTACTGCATTCCACCACAGAACAGCTTCTGGTATACACGATGACCACTGGAACGATCTCGGTCAGAAGTCAGGCGGCGCCGAGGGCTGGCAGACAGAGTATGCTCATACTCTCTACGGCGCTCTCGTAGGCGGTCCCGACAAGTCAGGCAAGTACGTAAACGATGTTTCCCAGTATCAGTATTCAGAGGTAGCTATCGACTACAATGCCGGCTACACAGCTTGTCTCTGTGCTATGATAGACGACTACGGCGGAACTCCTCTTGCCGATTTCCCGCCTGCTGAAACTCCGAAGTGGGCTGAATGGGAGGTAGCTGCCATCATCAACGGCACTCCTGCTTCTACCTATACCGAGATAAAGGCATGGGCTATGAACCACACAGCATGGCCTGCAAGAGTAGCAAAGGACGTTGAATACAGATACTTCTTCGACGTATCGGAAGTCCTTGATGCAGGTCTCTCTGTTGACGATATCAAGGTAGAGGGCAAGTCACAGCAGTACGAGAGCGGACAGGGCCACGCTACAGTTACAGGTCCTCACAAGTATGAGGGCGATCCTACAGGAAATACATACTATGCAAGCATAAAGTTCGATGACGGAAGAGCTATCCAGCCTACAGGTCAGAGCGAGCACAGAGACGAGGTACAGTTCAGGATCTCTATCCCTGATGCTATCGACGGCAAGTCAACAGTAGGCGCATGGGATACCTCCAACGACTGGTCATACCTCGGCGGTCTCGCAAAGGCTACAGACCTCAAGAAGGCTGATTCCCTCAACGAGCATATGCCTATGTATGTAGACGGCAAGATAGCATGGGGCGAGGAGCCCGACGGCACAAAGTTCGTCGTCCAGCCATGCACCAAGAGCGGAAGCGGGAGTAACGTCCAGCAGCCCGCAACCACAGCCCCGGCAGTCACAACAGTCACAACTACAGTCACAACAACTGAAACAACTTCTTCAGCAACTACAACTCCAGCAACAACAGTACCTGGAAGCACTGAAACAACTGTCGTCACAGTTCCGACGACCACTGAGCCCAATAACGGAACCGCTGATAACGTTACCAAATGGGGTGACGCTAACTGTGACGACGGCGTGGACATGGCAGATGCAGTAATCATTCTCCAGTCCCTTGCAAATCCCAACAAGTACGGCCTGAACGGTTCAGATGAAAAGCACATCACCGAGCAGGGCATTCTCAACGGCGATGTTTACGAGAATGGTACAAAGCTTACAAACAACGATGCTCTTTCCATTCAGAAGTACTGTCTGAAACTCATCAAGACACTTCCCGAAAGCTGAAATCAATAAGAGCGGATTATGAAAAATTATAATAAAATCAGCATTTTCTGAGTTAAAAATGCTATTACAAGAAAATATTTGATTAATTCATAATTAAGAAATAAGAGGGATTTTGTTCCCTCTTATTTTTTTTACTTTTTTGTGGATTGTGTACAAAGTATGAAGAACCTCATTAGGAAAATACACGAAATTCCAGAAAACTATTTACTTTTTTTTTTCGATATAATATAATATGATTGATGAATAGGCAACGGTGCAAGCTCCCGTTGGGAGAGCCTATTTTTCGCGGATTACAACAGGTATAACCGCAATGTTTGCACTGGCATTGCGTTATAAATTATATTTAAAATATCAGGGAGGGTATTTAAAATGCACAAGAAAACAAAAAAACTTCTTGCAAGTGTGATGGCAATGGCAACACTCGTTCCGTCAGCTGTTGCAACAATCACCCCTATGACAGCTTCCGCTGGTCTCGTAGTTGGTGAGAGCACATTCGATCACAAAGCTCTGCCATGGCATACTTGTGAATCATCACCTGCTAAGCAAGATTTCGACATTTCCGACGGCGCATTCCACGTAATCGTTAAGGTTGCAGAGGGTGCTGACAAGGAAAAGTGGGATCTTCAGGTAAGACACAGAAACCTTAACTTCAAGAAGGGCCACGAGTACAAGGTTAGCTTCAGAGCTAAGGCTAAGAGAGACGGTATGGAGCTCTGCTCTAAGATCGGTAATATCAAGGGTGACGAAGAGTACTTCGAGCTCGACGGTCAGTCAAATGATATGCACATGGGTCCTCACATGGGTGGTAAGTGGCCGAATGCTGCTGTAAAGCTCACAACTGACTGGCAGGAATTCGAGGGTACATTCACTCCTACTCAGGACCTTGAGGCTTGCGAGTGGTGCTTCCACTATGCAAAGGGTACAAAGTATCAGGGTAATGCACAGGAAGGCGACGAGATCTGGTTCGACGATATGGTTATCGATTGTGTAACCTGCGGCGACAAGGCACCTGGCGAGGGCTGCTGCAACTCAGATCCTAAGGAGTCATACGGTGCAACAAACCGTGATTACGCTTCCAACTATGATGATAACCTTCAGAAGGGCGGCAAGACCGTTAACTTCATTTCTGTAAACCAGATCGGTTACTTCACAGATTACGCTAAGATCGCTACACTCGGCGATAACAAGGGCGATATCCTTTACGGTGCAACAACTATCGACCTTTCAGGCACATATACATGGAACCTTTGCGATGCTTCATCAGGCAAGGTTGTAGAGTCAGGAACAACAAGCGCAGTTAAGTCAGATAAGGATTCAGGCGACTCAGTTGCCAAGATCGACTTCTCAAGCTTCAAGACTCCCGGCAGATACTACCTCCAGATTGAGGGCAAAGACTGGAGATCATTCGAGTTCAATATCGGTGACGATATTTACACAGACAAGTCACACGATCTCCTCAAGAATGCTCTGAACTACTTCTATCAGAACCGTTCAGGTCTCGATATCGAAGAGAAGTACATCACTTCAGGCGATAAGAGCACTCTCGCTCATAAGGGCGGTCATAAGACAGATAAGGCTTACGTTCAGAAGGAATGGAAGAACGAGTACCTCAGCCCCACAGAGGCTACAAGCACATACGCTTCATCCACCATTACAGCTAACAAGGGCTGGTACGATGCCGGTGACCACGGTAAGTACGTTGTTAACGGCGGTATCTCTGTATGGACTCTCCAGAACATGTATGAGAGAGCTCTCCATTCAGATAAGGCTAAGGCTAAGTTCGCTGACGGTGCAGGCGTAATAGAGATCCCCGAGAGCGGCGATTCAAAGAAGATACCTGATGTTATCGACGAGTGTCTCTACGAGCTCGAGTTCATGACAGCTATGAAGGTTGATTCTTCTGAGCCTACATGGGGCAAGTATGCAGGAATGGTTTACCACAAGCTCCACGACCACAAGTGGACAGGACTTGCTACAAGACCTTGGGACTATGTAGACGAGTGGGAGACTGAGCGTATAGTTAAGCCGCCTACGTTCGCTGCAACTCTCAACTATGCAGCTTGTGCAGCTCAGACTGCAAGACTTATCGAACCTTACGATTCAGAGAAGTCAGCATTCTACCTCAAGGAAGCTAAGGCTGCTTATGAGGCTGCTGAGAAGAACTGGTACGAAGCTGGTAAGGACGAAGAGACAAACAAGACATCTCTCTACGCTCCTATGTATCAGGCAAAGGGCGGCGGACCTTACGGTGATAACGAGGTTAAGGACGATATGTACTGGGCAGCTTGTGAAATCTTCGTATCTGCAAGTGCACTCGGCGATGCTGACGCTTCTACATACCTCAGCAAGCTTTCTGACTACAAGAACGCTTTCAAGGTAACAACAAGAATCACCGGCGGTGAGAACGCAAGCGGCGAAGGCTCATTCACCACATTTAACTGGGGTAATACAGCTTCTGCTGGTTCACTCACACTCGCTCTCAATAAGCAGTACCTCACAGATGATCAGGTAAAGACACTTAATGATTCTATCAAGGCTGCTGCTCAGGATTACCTCGACGAAGAGGAAGCACAGGGCTACGGTATCCCCTATAAGTATGACGGACCCGGATACACAGATCCTAACAACCTCGACGAAAGCATCGTTATCGACGGTTATGAGTGGGGTTCAAACTCAATGGTTATCAACAACCTGATGGTTATGGCTTACGCTTATGACTTGACAGGCGATGACAAGTACATGAACGGTGTTCTGACTGGTATGAACTACCTCCTCGGAAACAACCCGCTTTCATTCTCTTACATCACAGGCTACGGCGTATACAAGGAGAAGAATCCTCACCACAGATATTGGTCTTACGAGCTCGATAAGACTCTGCCTATGGCTCCTGACGGAGTTCTTTCAGGCGGTCCTAACGCAGGTCTCCAGGATCCTTATGTACGTGCTCTCGGATTCGTTCCCGGTAAGAAGGGCAACCCGTCACAGAGATGTTTCGTTGACTCTATCGAAGCATGGTCCACAAACGAGGTTACAATCAACTGGAACGCTCCTCTCGCTTGGATCGCAGAGTTCCTCCAGGATAAGGACGAGGATTATACAGATCTCAGAGTTGAGGGCGGTCAGCAAACAACTCAGCCTGCTACACAGCCTGCAACTCAGCCCGCTACACAACCCGCAACTCAGCCGGCTACACAGCCTGCTACAAGCGGCGATGTTACAAAGTGGGGCGATGCTAACTGCGACGGCGATGTAGATATGGCAGATGCAGTTCTCATCATGCAGTCACTTGCTAACCCGAACAAGTATGGCGTTGGCGGTACAGACTCCAAGGCTATCACAGCACAGGGCAAGCTCAATGCTGACGTTGATCAGAGCAGCAAGGGTATCACATCTAACGATGCTCTCCGCATTCAGGAGTTCCTCCTCAACAAGATCTCAACTCTTGATCCTACTAAGTAATTCTTAGTAATCATTACAAATAAAATAAAGCGGCGCTTCGGCGTCGCTTTGTTTTTCAGGAGGCGGTATTCTGGCTAATATACTTGATTATCTTGACTGGCGCGGCGATGTCCCCTTCTCTGCCGATCCCTTCAATGAAATCGACGGAATGATATTGTCCCAGCTTTGCTATGTCAACCTCGGCGGCGTTGTATCCGAGAGCTTCGGCGATGAAATTTCCATACCCGATGCCTATCGCAGATACAGGCCAGACGACGTGGACATAAACAAACGTATTCTCACCTTTGAGCAGGATAATATCCTGTTCAGAAAAGTTGCCGAGTCAAGAAGATTCCGCGGAACTACCATGCGCGGCTTCATAAGCAGCGTGGAGACCAGTGAGGACCTGCAATTCTCAGCTCTCACCTACCGTCTCGGTGACGGAAGCGGCTTTCTTGCTTTCAGAGGTACTGACGGCACAGTTGTGGGCTGGAAAGAGGATTTCAACCTCAGCTTCATGCAGCAGACCGCAGGTCAGGAACGCGCTATAGACTATTTAAACACCGCTTTTAGCAGCAATGACCAGCCCATACGTATCGGCGGTCATTCAAAGGGCGGAAATTTCGCAATATTCAGCTCTCTTTACTGCTCCGAGGCTATCCGCGACAGGATCGTGAGCATATACTCCTACGACGGGCCCGGATTCAGGGACGAAGTCATTGAGTCAGAGGTATACAAGAATATGCTCCCGCGCATAAAATGCTTTATACCACAGGTATCGATCGTCGGTATGCTGCTTGGGAACAGTTCAGAGCCGAAGATAGTAAAGAATTCCGCAATAGGCATTAAGCAGCATTACGCCTACAACTGGGAGCTAAAGCGTAACCGCTTTATTCTTACCGACAAGCTGAAAAAATCAGGTGATGTCATAAACAAAGCAATATCAGGAATGCTTGATGATTTCAGCGACACAGAAAGAGAGATCTTCACTGAGGCGTTGTTTGAGATATTGCAGGCTCCAGACAAGGAGACCCTTAAGGAGCTGAACAAGCTTCGATCCTATCCGTCCATAATAAAGGCAATATCCAAGCTCAAACCGGAGCAGCAGGCAGTCATGAAGGAGGCTTTCCGCAAGATCGCCCAGAATGGTAAAGGAGCCTTTTTTAAGTAAAAAAGCCCCGAAGCTTATGTGCGGTACTCGTAAAGAAGTATATATGGGACTTATCGGGGGAACCCTTTTTCAAAAGGGTTTTCCTCAATAAATCTCACAAATACTTCTCTGTGCGTATCACACATAACCTTCGGGGCTTATTATTTAAAAGTCAGAGTTTTTATGTACTTTTTTATTCATCTTGAACAGCACGAGTCCCAGCAGCATCATCACAATAAACACAACAAATCCGATCAGAGCCGCCATCCATACGGGCAGCGTTTCGGGAAGAAAGAATCCGTATACAAAGCGCCCCCTGATATTTCCGAGTATGTAATCAAATATTAAGTAAGCCGACGTGAGAAGCGGAACTGCCAGTATATGCCTAAAGGTACTTTCTGCATTATCGCTGCACAGGAATATATAGCTGAGAACAAATACCACAGGATTTATCACATGCAGGAAGAAGAACGCACCGCCGAAGTTAAACGGGTTGGGAGTAGCAAGTGTTGCAAGACAGATAAGAAATACGAGAAATATTCCCACTCCGACATTCAGATAAAGTATCTTTGGAACGGTTTTGCCTGTCAGGTTCAGTACCCCGTCAATAAGCAGAAGTATTCCACCCAAAGTATTCGATATAAAGGTAAACTCTGCAAAATATTCACATGGCAGCGGAGAATAGCCCCATATCGCCGTAGCTGTCAGCATTATTCCGAATAAGATCTTGACTGCTCCGATAATTTTTGATTTAGAAGTGTTCTCGCTCATAAATATACCTCCTGAAGCTCTTTTACCGAATATGTATCAATAGAAAAGCCATAGTATTCAGACATGATATCAAAAATACTATGGCATAAATTCTATAAAGTTTGCCCGGTTATTGATCAGACACCGTACTTAGCTGTAGCAACGGGAACTCCGGGGCCCATTGTTGAAGTAACTGTGCAGCTCTTGAGGTAAGTACCCTTAGCAGCAGCAGGCTTAGCCTTAACAACAGCCTCCATAAGTGTGTTGAAGTTCTCTTCGAGCTTGGCAGCACCGAATGAAGCCTTACCGATAGGACAGTGAATGATGTTTGTCTTGTCAAGACGATACTCGATCTTACCAGCCTTAGCCTCTGTAACAGCCTTTGCAACATCGGGAGTTACAGTACCTGCCTTCGGGTTAGGCATAAGACCGCGAGGTCCGAGAACCTTACCGAGACGTCCAACGAGTCCCATCATATCAGGTGAAGCGATAACAACGTCGAAGTCCATCCAGTTTTCCTTCATGATCTTGTCAACCAGATCCTGACCGCCGACGAACTCAGCGCCAGCGCCCTGAGCTGCCTCATACTTGTCTTCCTTGCAGAATACGCATACACGAACAGTCTTACCTGTACCGTTAGGGAGAACAACAGCGCCTCTTACCTGCTGGTCAGCGTGTCTTGAGTCAACGCCGAGACGGATATGAGCCTCGATAGTCTCATCGAACTTAGCCTTTGCATTCTTGCAAACGAGGTCAAGAGCCTCTGTGGAATCATACTGCTTTGCATAATCAACAGCCTTTGCGCTGTCGACATATTTTTTGCCGTGTTTCATTATATTTCCTCCTATTTAAGTGGTAATACCGGGAAGCTTATAGCATGCCCGATTAGCGGAATTTTCCTCCCACCAATAGAACTCTGAACGGGACAACCTGTATCCCACTTCATCATTCAAAAAATTGATTAGTCAACAACTACAACGCCCATTGAACGAGCAGTACCAGCAATCATGCTCATAGCTGCCTCAAGTGAACCTGCGTTGAGGTCAGGCATCTTGGTCTCAGCGATCTTCTGTACCTGTTCCTTAGTGATGTTTGCGACCTTAGTCTTATTGGGAACTCCCGAACCGCTGTTGATGTTGCAGGCCTTCTTGATAAGAACTGCTGCGGGCGGAGTCTTTGTGATGAACGAGAATGAACGGTCTGCATAAACAGTGATAACAACAGGGATAATCATACCGATGTCGTTCTTGGTTCTCTCGTTGAATTCCTTTGTGAATGCCATGATATTAACGCCGTGCTGACCGAGTGCCGGACCAACAGGCGGTGCAGGAGTAGCCTTTCCTGCTGCGATCTGAAGCTTAATGTAGCCAACTACTTTCTGTGCCATGTATTCGCACCTCCATAAATGTGGTAAATGGCGAGGCAAGAATTATTTTACCTCTCCCACTGAATCCATACTGCGGATTCTTCTTGACCTGAATTAATCCTCCACTCTGATTACCTGATTGATAGGCAATGTTGTGGGGGTTTCACGACCGAACATTGAGACAAGAAGGTCTACGGTGCGGTCGTCGAGATTGATGTTCTGAACAACGCCGATAAATCCGTCCATAGCGGTACCAGAGATACGGACGTTATCGCCCACCTTGAAGTTGACGGTAACAGTATCTGTGTCAACGCCGAAGAGCTTCTGAACTTCCTCATCAGAAAGAGGAGTAGGCTCTGAAGCAGGACCCACGAAGCCTGTGCAGCCTCTGGTATTTCTTACGACATACCACGAATCGTCGTTCATTATCATCTTTACGAGAACGTAACCCGGATAGGTTTTGCGCTCTACTTCCTTAGTTTTGCCGTCTGTGATCTCAGTAGCTTTTTCTGTAGGAACTCTGACCTCTTGGATAAGTTCATGAAGCTTGCGGTTTTCTACGACCTTTTCAATATTCTGGGCTACCTTATTTTCATAGCCTGAATATGTGTGGATAACATACCACTTAGCTGCTTCTGACATATTGCTCCTCCTGATCTCCTATAGAATTAGCCTGCGCTGTAGATCGAACGCAGTGCTGCGTAAAAGCCCTGATCTATCAAACCAACAAGAATAGCGGCAGCAACGATAACACTCAGAACAACTGAGGTATTAGTCAAAACTGTCTTCTTGGTTGGCCAGACCACCTTTTTGAATTCGATTTTGAGGTCCTTGAACCATTTGCGGATCTTTCCGCCTTCTTTTTTCTCGGACTTCTTTTCGGAACTTGTATCCTTAGCCATAAAAAATACTCCTTCCGATCACTTAGTTTCCTTATGAAGAGTATGCTTTCTGCAGAACTTGCAATGCTTCATCATTTCGATTCTGTCAGGGTCATTCTTCTTGTTTTTCTTGGAAACATAGTTGCGCTGCTTGCACTCTGTACAAGCTAAAGTAACCTTTACTCTCATATCGGCACCTCCTGAATTATTACTTCCTTCGTTACCGAAGGTAGGTTGTTTGCCTCCCTCGCACGGGGACAAAAAAATAAACCCCCAACGAGGTACTGATATTATAACACATATTATTATAAAAGTCAAGCCCTTTTTTCAAGTTTTTAGCAGGAAATATATTCAGAGCTGAGAACCCGGAACCAAGAGCTAATATTTTACATGGAAGCGAGGGTGACTTACTGTTGTGCGCCGTTTTCTACTCTCTTAGTTACTGTATCTCTGTTCTTGGTTCTTAATTCGCTTGACTTTAAGAAGCCAAAGGTATATAATAAATAATGTATATGCTTGCGGAAGCTGCACAGAATAGCTTCGGAGGTGTATACATTGTCAGACGAACACAAAGGCGGTGCAGCCGCCGAAGAACTGCTTGACGAAGCCGAGCTTATCCGTGAAAGCGGACGAGCCGTAACAAGAAACTCCAGGCACCTGATACACTGCCTCTCAGTGATAGGGCAGATAGAGGGGCATTACGTACTCGCCGAGCAGAACAAGACCACAAAATACGAGCATATTATCCCTGCTCTTGTGGCTATCGAGCAGGACAGGAGCGTTGAGGGACTGCTCATCATACTGAACACCGTCGGCGGCGACGTGGAGGCGGGACTTGCTCTTGCGGAGCTTATCGCAGGCATGAAGACTCCAACAGTATCGCTGGTAGTCGGCGGCGGACATTCCATAGGCGTTCCCCTCGCAGTAAGCGCGAAGCGCTCGTTTATAGTACCCACAGCTTCCATGACGATACACCCCGTCCGCATGAACGGAACAGTCCTCGGAGTACCGCAGACTCTCTCCTATTTTGACAAAATGCAGGACAGGATAGTGAGATTCGTCACCCAAAACAGCCGTATCACCGAAAAGGACTTCCGCACTCTCCTTATGAATACGGAGGAGCTGGTCCTCGATGTGGGCAGCGTAGTTGAGGGTGAAAAAGCAGTGGAGCTCGGACTTATTGACAGTATCGGCAGTCTCGGCGAAGCTATGGACTGTCTGTACAATATGATCGAAAATACAGAAAAAAGATATGCGGACTGACCCGCAGCTGTGCCGAAACGCGCTTTTTTGCGTCAGAAACATGCTATTATTCCGGTACAGCTACATAGTGAAGAACAAAACGGAGGCATATATGGCAGAAACTAAGAAAAAAACCGCGGCTTCAAAGGCAAAGAAGCCAGAGGCTCCAAAAAGGGAGCCGATAAAGAGCACCCCCAAGGCTGCTCCCCAGAACGAAAGCAACCAGCTATGGTCCATACTTCTCTTTGCAATGGGCATACTTACCGCCCTAATGGTACTTGTCAAGGGAACAAAGGGATGGCTCGCACTGCATAATCTTCTGCTGGGCTTTTTTGGCATAGCCGCATTTCTTATACCAGTAATACTGATATATACAGCTGTAAAGCTGGGAAGCGAACATTCCCAGAAGGACATCAGCGGCAGGACTGTATGGTGTATCGCCATGATATTCCTTGCAAGCGCCGCATTTCAGATATTTGTTGAAGGACGTATCCCCGGAAGCACCATGAGCGGACACTTCAAGCTCCTTTACGAGGACGGCGCAAAGCTGAAAAGCGGCGGCGTGGCAAGCATGGTCATAGCAGGCCCCCTGCTGAAATACTTCGGCAAGCTTGGGGCAAGGCTCATATCACTTGTTCTCTTCTTCGTATTCGGAATGCTCCTTTCAGGACGGGGACTAATAGAGTTCCTGAAAATGCTTGCAGCCCCATTCGTATTCATAGGAAGATGCTTCAACGGCCTGCAGAACATGCTCGTGGGCGGAGAATTCGTGGACGCCTTTGAGGACGATGTTGACGACGACAGAGCCAAAAAGGACTTTGACGCCGACCTTGAAGCCATAAATATGGCAAACACCCGCAAGGCAAGGCAGAAACCGTCGGAGAGAGCCGCTCAGAACAGAAAGGCCGTGGAATCACTGCCTGATGACTATTTCATCGATATCCCCCTCCCCACCGACCACCTTATAGTACACGACAGCTGCGATGCCGGGGAAAGCGATAACACTGCAGACAAAGACACAGATATAACGCCCGTCAGCGCACCCGAGCGCAAAAAAGCTCCCATTATCGTTGAAAACGATACAGAAGAGGAAGACATCACAGACGAGGGGCTCGAGCAGCTAATAAGCAAGGCTGCCGACGGAAAGCCCGGTACTGCCGAGGAGGAAGACTTCTCAGAGGAGGAAGAGCCAGCCGAGGAAAAGCCTGTATACATACTCCCGCCCATTGACATACTCACCCGCCCGGAGGTACGCACGAACCGTGCCGAAGCGGTCGAGGAAATGCGCGAAAAGGCAGACGTTATCAAGAACACACTTTCAAGCTTCGGCGTTGAGGTAAGGATAAAGGACATATTCAGAGGTCCCTCCATAACACGTTACGAAATACAGCCGGGTCCCGGCATCAAGGTCTCAAAGATAAAGGGACTTGAGGACGATATAGCTCTCAGCCTTGCTGCGCAGGGCGTCCGCATAGAAGCGCCCGTACCCGGAAAAGCGGCTGTAGGCATCGAGATACCAAATCAGACCAAAGATACCGTAACTCTCCGCGAGATGATAGCCTCTCCCGAATTCAGGGAGTCCAAAAGCAAGCTGACATTTGCAGTGGGCAAGGACATCACAGGCAACATAATCCTCGGAGATATCGCAAAAATGCCTCATGTCATAATTGCAGGCACCACGGGCTCGGGCAAGTCGGTCTGCACCCGTTCTATTATAATGAGTATACTATACAATGCCACCCCAGACGAGGTGAAGCTCATACTTATAGACCCTAAGATAGTCGAATTCAAGATATTCGAGAATATCCCCCACCTTCTCATACCGATAGTCACCGACTGCAAACGCGCCGCAGGCGCTCTTTGCTGGGCGGTCAACGAGATGATGAGGCGTTACAATATATTCGCAGAGGCCGGTGCAAACGACCTCCGCTCCTACAACGAGCTTGCAGAAGTTGACGGTGACCTCTCCCCCATGCCCCAGATAGTGGTCTTCATCGACGAGCTTGCCGATATGATGCTTGTTGCAGGCAAGGACGTTGAGGACTACATATGCCGTCTCGCACAGATGGGACGTGCTGCAGGAATGCACCTTGTAGTTGCAACACAGCGTCCTACGACCGATGTTATCACCGGTCTTATCAAGGCAAATATCCCAAGCCGTATAGCTCTTTCCGTAAAGTCTCAGGTGGACTCGCGAACCATTATCGATATGGCGGGAGCCGACAAGCTCCTCGGAAACGGCGATATGCTGTATATGCCCATAGGCGCGGGAAAGCCCGTCCGTGTACAGGGCTGCTTCTCCTCAAACGAGGATATAGCCGAGACTGTACGCTATATAAAGGCTCAGGGCGAGGTAAGATACGACCCGAATATCGCAAACGATGTGGAAATGTATTCAGCTCAGTCGCAGAACGGCTCTGCGGGAGCTGACAGCGGCGCTCCCGCAGGCGGCGGAAGTGACGAGGATATAGTGGAAGCGGCTATAAAGGTAGCCGTTGACGCAGGACAGCTCTCCACGTCTATGCTCCAGCGAAAGCTCAAGCTTGGCTATGCAAGAGCCGCAAGGATAATGGACGAGCTTGAAGAACGCGGAGTAATCGGCGCCAGCGAAGGCGCCAAGCCGCGAAAGGTGCTGATGTCGAAAATGCAGTACGACGAGTGGCGTCTCCGCCGAATGGACGAATAAATCAGATTTCTGATCTCAGCAATCATTGATCAGTGTACAGCTAAGGGCTAAAAAAAGAGGTGATACCATGTACGATGGCTTTCTTCCGACCACAAAAAAGGAAATGGACGAGCTTGGCATAGAGCAGTTCGATTTCATATACATAACAGGGGACGCCTACGTTGATCACCCAAGCTTCGGAGCGGCTATCGTTACCCGTCTTATTGAGAGCATGGGCTTTACCGTAGGTATCATCTCCCAGCCCGACTGGCATACCGACCGTGACTTCCGGCGCTTCGGCGCACCTAAGTACGCTTTTTTCGTCACTGCAGGCAATATAGACTCAATGGTGGCTCACTACACTGCCGCAAAGCGCAAGCGCTCCGACGACGCTTATACCGCAGGAGGTGTGGCAGGAAAACGCCCCGACCGTGCAGTGATCGTCTACTGTCAGAAGCTCCGCGAATACTTTGGTGACATTCCGATAGCTATAGGCGGACTGGAGGCTTCTCTGCGGCGTTTCGCCCACTATGACTACTGGGACGACGCTGTGCGCCCCTCAGTGCTTCTTGACAGCGGTGCTGATATCCTCATGTACGGAATGGGAGAGCATCAGGTGCAGGAGCTCTGCACACGTCTCGCAGACGGCGAAAATATCCGGGATATCCACGATATCCGCGGCACCTGCTACCTTACGGAGCCTGTGAACACTCCCCTCGGAGCCGCACAGTGCCCCTCTTTTGAACAGGTCCGCGACAACAAGGTGGAATACGCAAAAGCGGTTAAGATACAGTACGACTGGCAGGACGAGGTCTACGGAAAGACCATAATACAGCGTCACGGCAGGCATATGCTGGTACAGCTGCCCCCTGCCTACAGTCTTACCACAGAGGAGCTGGATCACATCTACTCCCTTCCATACACAAGGGCGATACATCCGTCCTATGAGGCTCTCGGCGGAGTTCCGGGCATCGAGGAGGTAAGGTTCTCCATAACACATAACCGCGGCTGCTTCGGCTACTGTAATTTCTGCTCCATAGCCCTTCATCAGGGCAGACGGATAACCGTGCGCAGCGTGGAGTCCGTACTCGCGGAGGCAGAGCGTATCACGAAAATGCCTGATTTCAAGGGCTATATACACGACGTAGGCGGTCCTACTGCCGACTTCCGCCGCCCCTCCTGCGACAAGCAGCTCTCCAAAGGGCTGTGCATGGGCAAGAAATGTCTCGCTCCCACCCCCTGTCCCGCCCTTAAGGTAGACCACACCGAGTACCTTTCAATGCTCAGGAAAATACGCAAAGTAAAGGGCGTGAAAAGGGTATTTATCCGCTCGGGAATACGCTACGACTACCTTATCGAGGACAAGGACGACGAGTTCATGAAGGAGCTCATAATGCACCACGTAAGCGGTCAGCTTAAGGTCGCTCCCGAGCACTGCTCCGCGGTAGTGCTCGATAAAATGGGCAAGCCCCATATAGAAGCCTACAAGCGCTTTCAGAAGCGCTTTTACGAAATAACCAAGAGCATGGGCAAGGAGCAGTACCTTGTCCCCTACCTAATGTCCTCCCACCCCGGCAGTACCCTAAACGAGGCGATAGACCTTGCTTTGTTCCTGAAAGAGAACAGGATACGCCCCGAGCAGGTTCAGGACTTTTATCCCACCCCGGGTACTATATCCACGGCGATGTTCTATACAGAGCTCGACCCGTATACCCTTGAAAAGGTATATGTTCCGAAAACTCCAAGGGAAAAGGCTATGCAGCGTGCGCTGCTCCAGTACTTCCGGCCGCAGAACAGAGAAATAGTCCTCGAAGCCCTCAAAGCCGCAGGACGGCGGGACCTTATCGGTTCGTCACCCAGGTGCCTTATCGAAGGCGACTCACACGGACAGGGCAATACTTCCCGAAAGGGCGGTGACAAGTCACGGCAAGATACTTCAAAGACACAGAAAGCTTCGTTCAGGCAGCAGGAGAGAAATACAAGCTCACCACGTACCAGAAACAGCTCCTTCGCGAGCTCGCAGAAAACCGTGAAAAAGAACGGAAAGAACGTAAAAAGAAAGCACTGAGGGATCTCGGTCTGCTGCTGGTCATAGCGATACTGCTCTTTGCAGGATGGTGGTACTTCCGCAGACCGCGGCATACATTTCCTGATGAAGACAAGCTGGTAATGCACTTCATCGACGTGGGTCAGGGCGACTGCACATTTATCGCTGCAAACGGCGTGACTATGCTCGTTGACTGCGGCGAATACGCCGTATCCTCCGATGTAGTCAGCTACCTTCGCAGTCTCGGCGTGGGAAAACTTGACTACCTTATAGCAACTCACCCCCATTCCGACCACATGGGCGGCATGGCGCGTATCATAGATACCTTTGATATCGGCGAAGTGATAATACCTCACGTTCCAGATGAGCAGCTCCCCACAGCGGTATTCTTCGACAAGTTCCTTGAGAGCTGCGAGGCAAAAAAGCTTGGTATACGTGAAGCCGGTGCGGGAGACGTACTTGAACTCGGCAAAGCAAGAGCAATGATAATAGCTCCCGACGGCAGTTTCCATGAGGACGTCAACAATTATTCGATCGGCATGCTTATCGACCACGGTGAAAACAGCTTTCTCCTCACGGGCGACGCAGAGGCTGAAGCGGAATACTCCATGCTTGCAGGCGACAGGCTCAAAAAAGTGACCCTGTACAAGGCGGGACATCACGGCAGCTCCTATTCATCGACCACGGGATTTCTCGATATGATACGTCCGCAGACAGCCGTCATATCCTGCGGAGCCGACAATGCCTACGGTCACCCCGCAGAAAGCACAATAGAAAGGCTAAGCAGCTATACCGACAAGATATACCGCACTGATATAAGCGGTAATATAGTTTTTGAATCCGACGGCAGCAATCTGTCGGTAAAGACCGAAAGGAACGAAAAATGACTGTTATAGACAGGTTTGAGGGCGACAAAGCCGTCCTTGAAACGGAAAAGGGCATGGTAACGATCCTCAGGAGCAGCCTCCCCGCGGGAGCCGCCGAGGGCGATGTGATCGTACTCAGAAACGGTTCATACCTCACAGACAAGAAAGCCACGGCAGAACGGCGCAGACAGATCCGCTCAAAACTGCGAAGACTCATAAAGGAAGAAAGATAATGACAGATATCATAATGATCGGCGGCGGCGCAGCAGGCTGCTTTGCAGCCGTTCACGCAGCGCGGTTCGGAAAGACCGTACTGCTGTTTGAAAAGAACGACAGACTGGGCAGAAAGCTCCGCATAACTGGCAAGGGCCGCTGCAATGTCACCAATAACAGCTCCACAGAGGAGCATATGAAGAATATACCCGTAAATCCGCGGTTCATGTACAGTTCATTTGCAAATTTCGACGCGGAGAGCACCATGAGCTTCTTTGAGGAGCTCGGAGTGCCCCTTAAGACCGAGCGCGGCAACAGGGTTTTTCCCGTCAGCGACAGGGCTGACGATATCGCCGACGCCCTTGCAGCGGAAATGAAAAGACTTGGGGTCAAGGTAATAAACAAGCGGGTAACGAAGATACTCACAGAAAACGGAGCTGTCTGCGGAGTTTCCGCAGGCGGTGAGGAATACCGCTCACAGGCCGTGCTCATAGCCTGCGGCGGAAAGTCCTATCCCGCAACCGGCTCCACAGGCGACGGTTATGCCCTCGCGGAAGCTCTCGGACATACGGTAACGGAGCTCAAACCGAGCCTTGTTCCCCTTGTCTCCCCCGACAAGTACTGTGCGGAGATGATGGGACTTTCGCTCCGGAACGTAAGGCTCCACCTAATGGACGGCAGCAAGTGCATATACACCGAGCAGGGCGAAATGCTCTTCACTCACTTCGGCGTTTCGGGACCTCTTGTGCTCAGCGCAAGCTCCCATATAAGGAACATGCAGCAAGGCAGATACAGGCTCATGATAGACCTTAAGCCCGCCCTGTCACCCGAACAGCTCGACGCCCGTATACAGCGCGACTTCGCTGAAAACCTCAACCGCGACTTTCAGAACGGCATACGGAAGCTGCTCCCCGCAAAGCTCATACCCGTTGCGGTAAAGCTGTCGGGAATATCTCCCGAGCAGAAAATAAACGGCATAACCAGGGAAGAACGTCGGAAATTCGGAGAGCTGCTGAAAGCCTTCCCCGTAAGGGTATCTGGGTTCAGACCCATAGATGAAGCCATAATCACAAGCGGCGGGATCTCAGCAAAGGAGATAAACCCGAAAACTATGGAATCCAGACTCGTAAGCGGTCTGTACTTTGCAGGCGAGGTAATAGACGTGGATGCCTACACAGGCGGCTTCAACTTACAGATAGCATTTTCAACGGCTTATACAGCCGCACTGAATATGTGAATCAGGAGCTAAGATCTAAAAACTGAGGAATTATGGCTGACCGCCATATTAAACTATAGGGGCTGATGCCTGCATCGCCCAGAAAACAATGATATAAGGAAGGAATCAATATGGGGTGTTTAGGTAATTTATTATGGCTGATATTCGGCGGCTTTTTCAGCGGTCTCAGCTGGCTGGCAATCGGCCTGCTTTGGTGTATAACCATAGTGGGGATACCGATAGGAAAGCAGTGCTTCAAAATGGCAAAGCTGACCTTTGCTCCGTTCGGAAAAACAGTGGAATACGGAGGCGGTCCCGTCCGGCTGCTTATCAACATACTGTGGCTCATCTTCGGCGGACTCGCCATGGCAGCGGAGTTCGCAGTATTCGGTCTGCTGCTCTGCATAAGTATAATAGGCATACCCTTCGGCATGCAGATGTTCAAGCTTGCAAAGCTTGCTCTCATGCCCTTCGGCGCGGAAGTGAAGTAATACTGTTGAAACAAGGAGCGTTATCATGAAAGGAACGTTTTTTGCAGTCTTTGCTGCACTGTTTGCCGCTTTTACGGTCTCATGCAGCGATACTGTGGGAAAAGCTGACAAACCAGCGGCAGATGTTACAACGACAGCTGCGGAGACAGCGACGGAAAGCACAGGCACTGCAACAAAAAGTACATCACGTCCGGATATTTATGCCATTCCCGCAGACGTCGCCGAATCTGACGGCATAATAGAGCCGCTGGACGCCAATGAACTCATAACGAAGCTGTCTTTCCTGCACTATGACATGACACTTGATGAAATAACCGATGTTTTCGGAAAGGAACCGCAGCTTAGCGGCTCCGGCGTACCTATTTTCACGTATTACAGCGGCGATATCGCCATAAAATTATGGGGCCCCACTCTATGGCAGGCAGCAGTTGTATTCCGTGACCAGTTTTTAGCCTTAGACATAGGCGCTCCGCCGACTTATAAAATGGCTGAGTCCGGGCAGGAGCCATGAAAATAAATTATTCGCGGACGCTGTTCCGCTATGCATTTGAATTCACAGCCGCAGGCTTTGTCGGCTGGATATATGAGGTAGTAACGGTATGGATACTGTTTCACCGCTTTGAAAACCGCGGTATGCTCCACCTGCCGATAATACCCATTTACTCGTTCGGAGCCTTCATGCTCCTTGCAATACTGCGGAAAAAGAGAACTCCCCTTTTCATATTCGCAGCCGCAGCGGTCATAACCACCGTATTCGAGCTGGCTGCCTCGTATCTGCTGGAATTTATATTCCACGATCAGTTCTGGACATACGAGGGCTGGTACTTTTCAATACTTGACAGGTCAAGCCTCATATCCAGCTCTATATTCGGCATTATGGCTGTAGCATATTTCTATATGCTCCGACCTCTGTCAAAAAAGGTGAGCGAAAAGCTCCCCGAGGCTGCATGCTTCGGCACGGGACTTTTCCTCACAGCGGCGATACTCACGGATACTGTCATATCCATTGCCGGAAATCTCAGCCAATAAAGGGCATCTGCCCATAAATAAAGGAGTTTTACCAATGAAAACCATCAACATCGCAATCGACGGACCTGCAGGCGCAGGCAAAAGCACTATCGCCAAAATGGTCTCAAAGCAGCTTGGCTACATCTATGTAGACACAGGCGCTCTTTACCGTACCATCGCCCTCTACATAACAGAAAACAAGATAGCGGACAAGGATATCGAGACCTCTCTCGAGAAAGCAAAGGTCTCCCTCAGATTCATAGACGGCGCACAGAGAGTATTCCTCGGAAAAAGAGACGTTTCCGACCTTATAAGAACTCCCGAGATATCCATGGCAGCCTCCCGCACCTCGGCTATACCCGCTGTAAGAGAGTATCTCTTTGAAACTCAGCAGAAAATAGCCCGCGAAAACAACGTTATCATGGACGGCAGAGACATCGGAACGGTAGTCCTCCCGGATGCAGACGTGAAAATATTCCTCACAGCCTCCGCAGAGGAGCGTGCCAACCGCCGCTACAAGGAGCTTCTTGAGAAGCCCGGCTGCCCTTCATATCAGGAGATACTCGACGATATAATCAAGCGTGACTATCAGGATATGCACCGCGAGACCTCTCCCCTCAAGCAGGCTGAGGACGCTGTCCTTGTGGACACCACTGAGCTGAATTTAGAGGAATCGGCAGCTGCCATCGTAAAGATAATAAAAGAAAAGATAGATTAATTGATATTGTTTTCAGAAGAGCAGTCTCTGAGGATATCACGTTCACAGACGAGCTTTTCAGGGCTATACTCAGAAGCGCCGGCAGCTGTTATGAAGCAGCTGCACCGTTTCCGCAGACGAGGAAAGCTGATATAGCAATTTCAGAGGTGAGACATTATGTATTATTTAGCAAAATTCTTAGTGCGTCTGTATTTCAGCATAATGTATAAGCTGCGATATGAGGGTAAAGAGAATATACCAAAGGACACCACTGTCATATATGCATGCAATCACAGAAGCAACGCCGACCCTCCCCTGCTGGGCGCAGGCGGACGGGGAAAATTCGCCTTTATGGCCAAAGAGGAGCTCTTCCGCAATAAGCTCTTTGCATGGCTCATACGCTCGCTTGGAGCCTTTCCCGTTGCCCGCGGCAAAGGCGATACCGGAGTTATCGATACTGCCGTTGAAAGGCTCGGCAGCAACCGCAGCCTTATGATATTCCCCGAGGGTACACGCTCAAAGGACGGCAAGGTGGGAAAAGGCCATACAGGCGCCGCTCTTATAGCCGCAAGGGCAAACAAGCCGATAATCCCCGTGGGTATAGTTTACGGCGAAAAGCTTAAATTCCGCACTCCCGTTACCGTAAAGTACGGCTTACCCATAGACCCGGCTGAATACTGCGAAATAAGCGATACCCCAAATCCGCGTCAGCTGGTAAAGCTCAAAAACCGGTACATGGCTGATATAAAGCTGCTTGTAGAGGGCGAGCCGGAGCCCGCTGCGGAACCAAAGGAGGAAAACGCAGATGAGTAAGGTAACTGTGGCAAAATCCGCAGGCTTCTGCTTCGGAGTTGACAGAGCCGTGAAAATGGTTTACGGTGAGCTTGAAAAGAACACCCATGTGGCAACCCTCGGACCTATAATACACAATCAGGATGTTGTAAACGATATGAAAGCCAAGGGTGCAAGAATAATAGACACCGTTGACGAGCTCAAGCCCGACGAGACGGTAGTTATCCGCTCCCACGGCGTAGGCAGGAATATATATGACCAAATACAGGCAAAAGGCAATCGTATGCTGGACGCAACCTGCCCATTTGTATCGCGTATACATAAAATAGTGGCAGAAAAGTCCGCCGAAGGCTATTTTATACTCATAGCAGGCGACCGCGATCACCCTGAGGTGCAGGGCATAGTTGGTCATTGTGACGAAAATTGCCTGGTTTTCAAGGACAACTTTGAGCTAAAAGACTTTTTTGAAAAAAATTATAAAAATTTGCAAAAAAAGCTTGCAATTGTGGCGCAAACGACGTATAATATAGTAGTATGGGGTGAGTGTTTAAACGTGATCCCGAAGGACGATCCAGATATTGTTATATACGATACGATATGCAACGCTACCGACGCGCGTCAGTCCGACGCTGCCGAACTTGCCAAGGACTCTGACATTATGCTTGTAGTCGGGGGAAGACACAGTTCCAATACCGTTAAGCTTTACGAGGTCTGCAGCCGTTACTGTAAAACGTATCATATTGAAAATTCGGACGAGCTTCGGTCATTAAAGCTTCCAAATGCCACTAATATCGGCATTACTGCCGGGGCATCAACCCCCGCCTATATAATCAAGGAGGTACAAACCAAAATGGCAGAAAATGAAATTCTTGCAGCTAATCAGAATGAGGAGTTTGATTTCGCTCAGGCGATCGACGAGTCATTCAAAAAAATACATACAGGAGAGAAAGTTAAAGGCATTGTTATCGCCGTAAACAATACAGAGGCTATCGTTGACCTCGGTACTAAGCACACAGGCTATGTTGCACTCGACGATCTTACAGACGATCCTTCAAAGAAGCCTTCCGACATCGTCAGCGTCGGCGACGAGATCGAGCTCGTTGTTATCAAGGTAAACGACGCAGAAGGTACTGCTGCTCTCTCCAAGAGAAAGGTAGACGAGCAGGCAGGCTACGAGAAGATCGTACAGGCCAAGGAAGAGGGCACTGTCCTCGAGGGCGTTGTTCAGAGCGTAGTTAACAAGGGTATCACACTCACAGTTATGGGTGTAAGAGTATTTATCCCCGCTTCTCTCACAGGTCTCCCCAGAGGCGCTGAGCTCGAGCAGCTTCTCAAGAAGAAGGTAGAGTTCATCATCATAGAGGTATCTGAGGGCGGCAGAAAGAGAGCAGTAGGTTCTATCAAGGCTGTTCAGAACGCTAAGAAGGAAGAGGCCAAGGCAAGATTCTGGGAGACAGCTGAAGTCGGCAAGACATACACAGGCAAGGTAAAGTCACTGACAAGCTTCGGTGCATTCGTTGACCTCGGCGGCATTGACGGTATGGTTCATATCTCAGAGCTCTCATGGAAGAGGATCAAGCATCCCAGCGAAGTCGTTAACGTTGGCGATACTCTTGAAGTATACATCAAGGACCTCGACAGAGAAGCAAACAGGATCTCTCTCGGCTTCAAGAAGGCTGAGGACAATCCATGGGAGATCTTCAAGTCTCAGTATCAGGTAGGCGACGTAGTTAAGGCTACTATCGTTTCTATCACAAGCTTCGGCGCATTCGCTCAGATCATCGACGGCGTTGACGGTCTTATCCACATCTCACAGATCGCAGACCAGAAGGTCGAGAATGTCAAGGACGTTCTCAATGTTGGCGATGTTGTTGATGTTAAGATCATCGATATCGATGAAGAGTCAAAGAGAATCAGCATTTCTATGCGTGCTCTTCTTGAGAACTCAGAGGAAGAAGCTGAAGAAGCTGAGGAAGCTCCTGCTGAGGACGCTGAATAATCAGATATGTACGGGCTGTACTTCGGTACAGCCCTTTTTATTTTTGCAGGACGCAAGTTCTCAGCTTGCGGAACTTAGCCCCCTCTGATGCAAACCTGTATTCAGTAAAATAATGCATTGTTTATTCCTCATTAAAATGTTGCACAAGCCGAAATATCCCCTCTTTCTTTTTGTCAAAATTGCCGATTTGCCTGATTCTTTGCCGATTGCTCTTGAAATTGCGCTGTAATTAGAGTATAATTAAGTTTAGTGTATCGTCAGCATTCGGCAAAGGCGCCAATGCTTCGTTTCTTAGCCTCAGCTATCGTTTTCAGTTAAATATTTCAGCTCTTTTATACCTTTCAAAGGAAAATGACATACACCGAATTTTTTTATCATTCATATCATTGGTAACAGTCATATATCAAGTTTCTGTTCGTAATCCCAGCCCGACTGTTCATACTTTATATCATGCAGGTGGTGAAATTTGTGAATAAGGAGTTATCCTTTGGAAGTATTGTAGGCTTGTGGCTGCTGGGCATACTGTTTCTGGTGCTCCACGCCATAACCATCTCTATAGGAACTTTCACGGCCGAAAATGCGGTCATATATATCACATTCTTCATAAACGGCGCAATGTGGTTCGCGCTGCTCATAAAAGAGCTGCTGGAGCGTCCCTATTCCATGAAGGTCATATTCTATACCTTCTGTCTTTTCTTCTTCTATTTCGCGGGAATAATCCAGTACATCTACGGACACTTCCCGTGGGTAATCTACAGAGACAACGAAACGGTGCTGAAAGCCAACGTCATACTGTTTTTATTCACGATATGCTATATGCTTGGATCGCAGATAGCTTCCGAAAGAAATATAGATTTCAGCAGCGGCGATACGATAAAGGAATTCCAGATCACTCACCCGAGAATGATAGTGATTTCCGTTATCAGTCTCGGAGTATTCCTGAACAAGCTCATAAACGTAGGCTTTGCAGGACTTTTCTCACGCTCGGTGGTGCGTGAAGCTATCGACTACGGCGAAAGCTCGGCATTCACCCTGCTTATGAAGCAGCTGCTCATGGCTCTGCAGTGCGTGGCTGTTCTCGTTGCTCTGCTCGGCTACAAGCAGGACCGCAAGAAGATAGTATACTTCCTGTTCAATTTCGGACTGCTCCTGTGTACCTATCCTCCCGGAATGATATCAAGATATGCAGTTGCTACCATCTACGGCTCTATCTTCATACTTATGTTTGACAGCTTCAAGAAAAACAGGACATTCATACTGCTTTTCTGCGTGGCTTATACAATACTTTTCCCGTTCCTGAACAATTTCCGGCATACAGACTTTGCCGATGTAGATACCATGAAAGCCCTGTCGAATACTATCGACGGAATACAGACAGGCTGGCTTGCGGAGGACTACGACGCATATACCACCTTTACTCTTACCTTTGACAGCGTCAAATCGGAGGGAATGTCCATGGGACGTCAGCTCCTCGGAGTGCTCCTGTTCTTCGTACCGCGTACCATGTGGCCAAATAAGCCTATCGGCAGCGGAGCTTACATGGGTGAAAAGCTGGGCTGGGACTTCACAAACGTTTCCTGTCCCATCCCCGGAGAGGCGTATATCAACTTCGGTACCCTCGGAGTTATAGCTTTTGGTATCCTGTTTGGCTTCATCTCCACTATCATGGACAGATATTACTGGGATAAGCACGCAAATATCAAAACGAAGTTCGAGATACTCTATTCTATCAGCCTGATGATGTTCTTTTTCATGCTGAGAGGAGATATGCTTTCGAGCTGGGCTTACCTGATAGCCTTTGTTATAGTATGGTACGCCATGACGTTTACTTTCCCTGCCAGAGAGCAGGAAACCTGATAATACAGCAAAAAGCCATAGTACAAAGTACTATGGCTTTTTTATGTCCGCAAAGAGGGTTTACTTGTATCTGTTGAGACAAACCTTTCCTCAGAAAGGATTTTCCCGACAGTCACATATAACCTCCTCTTCGTTTATCATACGGGAAGTGTATCAATGAGCCTGAGCATATACTTCTGGATCGCAAGTGCGTCATTTGAAGTCAGACCGTTTCCGCCGCCCTCAACATCGGCGTTTGCCATTCCCTGCTCTGTGATATGCCTCTCATCTGTACCGTTGATGCCGTACTTATTGGGATTTGCAAGGCTCTGCATGATGATAACTGCGTCGGAAAGATCCACCGTACCGTCGTTATTGGCATCGCCTGCTTTGGTCTGCACTGGCTTGCCGGTAACTGTAGTAGTTGTTGTTGTTGTCGTAGCAGCAGTGGTCGTTGCAGTAGCCGTTGTAACGACCTCTGCCTTTTCCTTAACGAATACGGTATAGTTCATGCAGGCACCGCTCATGCCGTTCGTACCAAGCGTGAGGGACTGTCCTGCCGAAAGCTCCTTTGCATATACCTCAAAGGGTCTCACAGCTTCGCTGTCATTTATCTCCACGACTTCGCTGAGATGTTTGAAGCTGCCCAGCCATGAAGGAGGAGTTGTTACTCTCTGATCGAGAGCTACATATACCGTAATATTCTTTGCTGCTGAAAGTACAGCAAGGTCTGAATCGGTATTTTTTGAGTTGCAGGCTGTGATTATATGCTCACCGTCCATGATCTCAGACGGAACAGAAGCTATAACGTGCTCGCGGTCACCGAAAGCCTTATCGCCCACTGCATAGCTCTCTGCGATAGACCACTGAGCGCCGTAGCTTGCGTCCTTGATGTCAAGGCGGGCAATGAGATTGCTTCTCATGTACTCGTTTATTATGGGCGGAACATCGGTGCCGCCTGTGGCTGTTCCTGCATTATAGGCCTTGTTCTGCATTCTGCCTGCATAAGCTGTTACGTCAGCCTTTGCAGCGTCTGCGGAAGTCACGCTGTAGCTTCCGTATATCCTGGAAGAATCGGTATCGAAGTTGTCATAGCTGTCGCCGCCGCCCTTGAGATTGTTTACGTAAGCCTTGTCATTGCGTGAATTGACTATCTGATAAGCAAGTCCGCTGCCCATATCGCAGCTTACGAACTTGTCACCGTAGGACTTGATAGTTCCCGAATACGGATCGCTGCCCATATTCACAGCGTCCAGAGGGAGCTTTGTATTCTCGAAGTAATTAGCCTCTGAGAATATCTTTGAATTGTGTGATGCAGCTATTCCGTACTGCTTGTTGTTGTAGAAGTAGTTATTGTAGCTGTGAATGTGTGCAACTCTTGCACGGGGGTTACGTGACTCGGTATTATTGAACCAGTTATGGTGATAAGTTATCCAGTCCTGCTCGTGGCTTGTACCGCCGCCTACAAGAGAGGTCTTGTGAGCGTCCTTGAATACATTATATGAAACCGTTACGTACTCAGCCCACTTGATATCGAGGGAGCCGTCGCCGTCAGCCTTGTCGTCGTCAACGATACCGTTGCCTGCATAGGAGTTGTATCCCTTTTCGATAGTATTATTGTGTACCCATATGTGGTATGACTTTGAGGAGCTGCCTCCCGACATTGAGATACCGTCATCGGGGTACTGGCCGAGCCAGAGATTCCTTACCTCGCAGCTTGTGCTGTGCTTCATATCGAAGCCCCACTTGTTGAGGTTGCAGTCATAGCCGATACCCTCAATGGTAACGTTCTTGCCGCCGTTCATGTAGAGCATATTTGAGCCGTCATTCTGCTGACCGTTGTTTGGCTTTGCTCCCGAGGGAACATCAATGGTGCCGATAAGCCTGAAGCAGACATCGCTTGGTCCCGCATTGAAGATATTGAACAGACCTGTCTTGCCGCCCCATGTTACGGTGTCCTTGTTTGAGTTGGTAACATAGATTACCGTAATCCCCGATTTAAGAGTACCGTCATTGTTGTAGGCGCCTACAGCCTCTGTTGTGTTCCAGTGAGCGTAACCGCTCCTGTCGTAAGCCATTGTCTTTACTGTGCAGCCTGCTGAGCCGTTTGAGCCCTGAATATTGATTGTATAGCTCGTATTGCCCTTAAGTCCGGGGATATCCACTCTCGAACCGCGTATGAGCTGCGAATCCACAGCTTTGAAATCAGACGTGCCTGCAAGGGCATAGCTGACCTTTACGTTATCGCCTATCTTTGAACTGTCCCACTCGGCAAAGGCTGTCTCAAACCAGCCACCGCAGGTCTTGACAGCACCCTCAACGCTTGTGGAAGACTGACCACTGCTGTTTCCTCTGCCGCTGTCGCCGTTGATATATGATGGGGTCCAATTGTTCATGTAGTTCTTTATGTCGATATTCGCAGCGTCGCTGTCAGAGACCGTATGTCCCCTGCGCTGTGAAAGGTCAACACGCTGACCGTTTGACAGCTTGGTGCCGTTTTCCTTGAAGCCGTCAACGCTCTCAGGCTCAACTCCGCTCATTGAGGTCCAGCCTGCGGCAGTTATCATATTGCCGTTCTGGAGAGTAGTATTCACAAAGAGCACCTTTGCGGTCTGGCCCCACGGTCTGCCGAGGTAGCCTGCACTTACTGTAAGGTCGGGACTTGCCGTTACCTTGCAGTCCTTGAAAAGGTATCCTGTGTATGGGCTTCCCTGTTCTCTTGCGGCTGTGATATAACCGCCTACGGAGCCGCTGCTGTAGCCCTTCCAGCGGAGCTCGCATCCGTCGAATACAGCGTTGCTGCCGCCGAAGATATAATCGGTCTGTCCCTCAATGAGACAGTTCTTGTAGTACTGGGGCGAGCCGCCTGTGTAAAGGGTATCCTGACTTGACAGGAACTTGCAGTTCAGGAACTCCGCATAGCCCGTATCTACGGAGAGAGCAGCCGCACGCTCTGTAGCAGCCTTGGACTTGGCGTCTGTCCAGTTATTTCTCACCTGAGTTATCTTGGTAACCGAGGTATCGCCTGTAAGCTCTACGCCGTCATTGAGCTCCTCCTGAGTGATATAGCGGTTAAAGGAATTCTCGAAGACGATGTTCTTGGCCTTGAAGTTGGTAGCCTTCGGCCAGAGCTGCACTGTAGCGCCCCATCGGTAGTTGGCTACATTCTTGCCGCTCTTTGAAGCCGCAAGATTAGCGTCGTAGTAGCCCTTTGAATTGGCGCTGAAGTACTTATAGCCTATACCGTAATACCAGGTAAGCACAGCGTCGCCTTTTTCGGGCTCGTCGTTCACGAATGTGATGTAGGGGGTCTGAACGATGACCTGCTGACGGTAGGTACCGGGAGCAATATGTATCGTTACACGTGTCGCTTCTGATGACGGATTGAGACTTGCAGCCCTGTCAACAGCCGCCTGAACTGTCGAGAAATTGTTGTTCCTGCCGGAATAGCCTACGTAAAGATCTGTTCCTGCGGCATATGTCGTCATATTCGGGAATACCGACATATACGCCAGCAGTACAAACACAGCGGCTGCAAAGGCAAAAAGCTGCAGGGCAAGCTTTCTTGTTTTACTAACCATTGTTTTTACTCCTTTTCATTGGTTTTTCCGCTGCCTAAAGCGGAAATTCGCACTTACGGCGTATACCTTGCTCCTCACGGCGCAGAGAAGCCTCATAATATACACCTATACACCATAATTATAGCATAGTTAGTAATAGTTGTAAATAATTATTTGAATGCAGCAGCGTATTTTAGCATTGTGTACAACAGTATTTTCCCCTCTTTGGCTATATTCCCATTTTTTGCTGATTTTTAAGCTTTTTCGCTTGCTTTAACCAAACGTCCTATATTCGCTGAGCAGCGAATATACAGCTCCATGCCCGGCTCACTGCTGAACTATTGACATTATCGGGCAGAATGGTATAATTAAAGTATCGTTATTTCTATTTCAAGTAAAATTACAGCATCGGAGGAGTATTATGAAATTCAGCAGCACAGAAGAATGGAAAAGCAGGATCAAACGTGTCATCATTCCGGAAGAAGAGATACGCGCCGAACTAAAAAAGGCAGGTGCCTATATTGACTCTCTCTATGACGGCTCTCCCATACTGCTCGTAAGCATACTAAAGGGAGCCTTCGTGTTTATGGCGGACCTCTGCCGTGAGGTTACAGTTCCTTGCGAGATAGCCTTTATGGCGGCAAAAAGCTACTTCGAGGGCACTGAATCCTCGGGCCATGTTGAGATAACTATGGACCTCAAGCACGATATAAGCCGGTATCACGTTGTCATTATCGAGGATATCATCGACACGGGACGTACTCTCAATGAGATAAAGAAGATACTCGGCGTAAGAAATCCTCTTTCACTCAATGTAATAACGCTTCTCGACAAGCCCGACCGCCGCGTGGTAGAGCTCACAGCGGACTACTCGCTGTTCACTATCCCCGACTACTTCGTTATCGGCTACGGTCTCGACTACGGCGAGTTCTACCGCAATCTTCCGTATATAGCGGAATTTACGGAATGAGGCGAACGCTATGCTGGAAAAAATTTTCAGACTCAGAGAACACGGTACAAACGTAAAGACCGAAATCGCCGCAGGTATAACCACTTTTATGACAATGGCGTACATACTCGCCGTCAACCCGAGCGTGCTTTCTGCGGCAGGAATGGACAGCACCGCCGTACTGCTTGCAACATGCCTTGCCTCATTCATAGGCACTGTATGCATGGCTTTCATGGCGAATCTTCCATTTGCCCTGTCAGCAGGCATGGGACTTAACGCCTACATGGCTTACACCGTATGCGGCAACCTCGGCTACTCGTGGCAGGTCGCCCTTCTGGCGGTATTCACCGAGGGCATAATATTCATCATACTCTCCATTACAAAAGTAAGAGAAGCTATATTCGACGCTATCCCTCTCCCGCTGAAACGCGCTGTATCTGTGGGAATCGGTCTGTTCATAGCCTTTATCGGACTGCAAAATGCAGGGCTTGCCGTTGACTCGGCCACTCTCGTGACGCTTACAGACTTCACCGAAAACTTCAGTACCTCGGGAATATGCGCACTCCTTGCAGTGACAGGGCTCCTCATAACGTCTGTACTCTATATAAAAAGAGTAAAGGGTTCTATCCTTATCGGTATCGCAGCAACATGGATCCTTGGCATATTATGTGAACTTACGGGGATATACGTCCCCAACGCCGAAACAGAAGCCTTTACACTCATACCCTCGTTCCATATGACCGACTTTTCAAAGCTGGGCAAAACCTTCGGTCAGTGCTTCAATGCAGACTTCGGCGCTGTGGGATTATTCAACTTCATCGTTGTGGTATTCTCTTTCCTGTTCGTTGACCTGTTCGACACTCTCGGCACCCTTATCGGTGTAAGCACAAAAGCCGGACTCCTCGACAAGGAGGGAAAGCTCCCTGCAATAAGACCGGCCCTTATGGCGGACGCTGTAGCGACTACGGCAGGCGCTGTCCTCGGAACTTCCACTACCACAACATTCGTGGAGTCCTCAGCAGGCGCAGCAGCAGGCGGCAGAACCGGTCTTACAGCTCTTACAACGGCTGTGCTCTTTCTGCTCTCAATGTTCCTTGCACCAATATTCATAGCCATACCAGCCTTTGCAACAGCTCCCGCGCTGATACTTGTGGGCTTCCTCATGTTCTGCACTGTTTCGGAAATAAAGGTGGACGAAAAGAGCTACACCTCTGCTATCCCCGCGTATCTGTGCATAATCGCTATGCCGCTGTTCTACAGCATTTCCGAGGGTATCTCTATCGGTGTTATCTCCTATGTTGTCATCAACCTAATCTGCGGCAGGCGCAAAGAAATCAATCCTATCATGTATGTGCTTGCGATACTCTTTGTGCTCAAATACATTTTCCTTTAATCATAAAAGGACAGCTTTCGCTGTCCTTTTTTCTTTTAATGATTTTTTCCGCCCTTGAATTCCTTTTTTACTATGAGTATCTCTTCTTTTTCGACGCACTCCCTGCCCTCGAATCCAAGTCTTATTATGTAAGGCATGAAGTCGATGATACGCATGAAATCATCAGCTCCGAAGCTGTTGTCATAATAGTGGAGTATTGTGCTGAGAGCCGTTCCGTGAGTTCCCACCATTACATTTTCGCCCTCATGATTATCGAGGATATCATTGAGAGCTGCTATATTCCTGTTCATCACCGAGCGCAGGCACTCGCCGTCGCTCTCGCAGAAGTCCAGATCTGCCCAGCGTCTGCGGAACATCTCCTGATTATTGCTGTTCACACCGCTGATACGCTCGTGGAGACGTTCGTCGATATCAATTTCCAGTCCGTGCTCATCGGCAGCCTGCTTTATGGTGTCATAGCTGCGCTTATAAGGACTTGAAATAGCATAATCAAGGTGAATATCCCTCATAGCTTCAACCACCATGAGGGTATCTCTCACGCCCTCTTCAGTCAGAGGACGGAGCGCTGCGTCGGTGCAGCTGTAATCGGGCTGTGCATGGCGTACAAAGTAAATATTTGTCATTACAGTCTCTCCTTAAAATCCTCATAGCCGAAACTGCGGAGCGTTTCAAAACTTCCGTCCCTTTTCAGGAGCAGTATGGCAGGCAGGGGCATACCGTTGAATGTATTGTTCTTGACCATTGAGTATATGGCCATATCCCCGAAAACCAGCCTGTCTCCTATGCGGAGCGGCTCATCGAAGGAATACTCCCCTATAACGTCGCCTGCAAGACAGGTCTGCGAGCCGAGACGGTAACCGTACTTCTTTTCACTCTTTTCGCCAGAGCCCATAAGAGGCGGACGGTATGGCATTTCCAGTACGTCTGGCATATGGCATGCCGCCGAGGTATCGAGTATTGCTATGGGCATGTCGTTCTCCGTGAGATCAAGTACCTCCGTGACAAGCCAGCCTGCATTGAGGGCTATCGCCTCTCCGGGTTCAAGGAAGACCTCCATCCCGTATTTCTCCTGCATACGGCGTATGCATTTTTCAAGGCGTGGGATATCGTAGTCCTCACGGGTTATATGATGTCCGCCGCCGAAGTTTATCCATTCCATATCCGGAAGTATATCCCCGAACTTCTCCTCAACTGCGTCAAGAGTGGTCTCCAGATCGTCGGAGTTCTGCTCGCAGAGAGTGTGGAAATGAAGTCCCGTAACGCCGCGGAGGTCGTCAGTACGGAAGTTCCTGCGTGTGATTCCGAGCCTTGACTTCGGCGAACAGGGGTCATATATCTCATGTCCCTCCTGAGTGGAGCACTCGGGATTTATGCGCAGCCCTATCTTCTTCCCTGCTGCAAGTATACGGTCACGGTATCTGTCAAGCTGAGTGAAAGAGTTGAAAATGATATGTCCGCAGCAGTCTATTATCTCGTCTATCTCATTTTCACGGTAAGCCGCCGAGAAAACGTGATTTTCCTTTCCCATTTCATCGTGACCGAGCTTAGCCTCAAAAAGTCCGCTGCAAGCCGTGCCTGCAAGATACTCCCCGATAAGAGGATACAGATGATAGCATGAAAAAGCCTTCTGTGCAAGGAGTATCTTTGCGCCTGTACGCTCTGATACACCGCGCAGTATCTCCAGATTGTGAACAAGTGCCGACTCGTCCACTATATAGCATGGAGTCGGCAGCTTTGAAGTATCAAACATATTACTTAGTCTCACCTATAAAGTCGTTCATAGTTATCATAACTCTTGGTTCACCGTTCTGATCGGGCTCAAGCATCTCAACTCTTTCCATTACAATAGGAGTCTTCGGGGTAGCGACCTCGCCGATGCTGTTCATATCACGATCCACCTTCATGAAGTCGTCAACGACCTCCATACCCTCGGTAACATTTGCGAATGCAGCGTAATTTCCGTCAAGAGTATCGGCGTACTGTCCGCTGTAGCAGATGAAGAACTGGCTTGAAGCACTGTCATAGTCCATACTGCGCGCCATGGAAACTACTCCGCGCTGATGTGAGAGCTCGTTGTTCACGCCGTTGGCCTTGAACTCTCCCTTGATAGTCTCCTCGCTTCCTCCTGTGCCGTCGCCCTTGGGGTCGCCGCCCTGAGCCATGAAATCATCAACTACACGGTGAAAGGTAAGTCCGTTATAGAACCCCTCTCTTACCAGCTTCTCAAAGTTGGCACAGGTTATGGGTGCCTGATCTGTATGAAGGGTAAGTATTATTATGTTTCCCGACTGAGACGCTTCCTGCTTCTGATCGGGAAGGTCAAGCTCCTTGCCGCAGCCTGTGAACACAAGCATGGCCGAAGCTGCTGCAACAGCAAGCATTTTTCTGATATTGCTTAAAAAATACATTTCTATTCTCCTTTGAATCTGATATCTGTAAATATCAGTCTTTTAATTATTCTTATCCTTGTCAGAGCAAAGCCTGCAAGGGCTCCTGCCATATTCAGTATAAAATCGTCTATATCGCAGGCTCCGCGCATGGTAATGAACTGTATTATCTCCACGCAGATTATCACTGCCGAAGCAGTAAGGGCAAATACGCCAAACCTCCTCTGCTTTTTCCATATTGCGGGGAGGAATGCTCCCAAAGGCATGAATATAAGCAGATTGCCCGCAAGATTGTCCCTGGAGAGCTCAAGATAATACATATTCCTTTCACGTATATAGCCAATAAACTCTATTACCGTCCTGAACGGCACAAAGTTGGTATTCTCGCGGAAGTAATCGCCGTATGTGTAAAACCTCAGCATGCTCTCCCTGATAAAAAACAGCAGATTAAGCGCAAGGAAAACATAAACCACGAACAGCGAGCAGATTATAAGCTTTTTTATCTTCAAATCAGTCAACAAGAACAGGATCGAAGTCCTCCTCCCAGGGAAGTCCCCACTTGTTGAGAGCCTCCATGAACGGATCGGGATCGAATTCCTCGATATTGTAAACGCCTGCCTTTTTCCATGTGCCTGTCATAATCATCATAGCGCCTATCATAGCGGGAACGCCTGTGGTATAGGAAATGGCCTGTGAGCCCACTTCCTTGTAGCACTCCTGATGATCGCAGATGTTGTAGAGGTAGTAGTTCTTGTCCTTGCCGTCCTTCTTGCCGCGGAAGATACAGCCGATGTTGGTCTTGCCAACTGTTCTCGGACCCAGTGAAGCAGGATCGGGAAGCACAGCCTTGAGGAACTGGAGAGGTACTATCTCCCTGCCCTCGTACATGATAGGCTCTATAGATGTCATACCCACATTTTCAAGACACTTGAGGTGTGTGAGATAGCTCTGGCCGAATGTCATGAAGAAGCGGATACGCTTTATGCCCTTGATATTGAGAGCGAGAGACTCAAGCTCCTCATGGTGGAGGAGGTACATATCCTTTTCGCCTACGCCCTTGAAGTTGTAGACTCTCTTTATCTCCATCGGCTCTGTCTCTACCCACTTGCCGTCCTCGATGTAGCTTCCCTTTGCGGATACCTCACGGATATTGATCTCGGGGTTGAAGTTGGTCGCAAACGGATAACCGTGGTCGCCGCCGTTGCA
>DBXO01000021.1 GCA_002309635.1 Ruminococcus flavefaciens
CTCTGTACCGTTAATGAAGTTTCTGTTCTATACAGGTATATTTCATGCACACATTGGCTGATAAGGTCTTTTGTGTGCATTTTTTATTATAAAGGTGTGTTTATTATGGAGAATAAGCTGAAACTCTACGGGTTCAATAATCTTACGAAGTCTCTGAGCTTCAACATATATGATGTCTGTTATGCAAAGACTGCACGCTCTCAGCAGGAGTATATCGCCTATGTTGACGAACAGTACAACTCCGAGCGTATAACCGATATAATGACCCATGTTACAGAGATGATAGGTGCGCAGGTGCTGAGCGTATCCCGTCAGGACTATGACCCTCAGGGAGCGTCCGCGACCTTTCTTATCGCTGACGATACAATGATACCTGCGGGGGGCAGCGAGACAGTGGCTCACCTCGACAAGAGCCATGTTACCGTCCATACCTATCCCGAATTTCATCCCGATACCAGTATAGCTACATTCCGCGTGGACATCGACGTTGCCACCTGCGGCAAGATAACGCCGCTGACTGCCCTCGATTACCTTATCGGGAGCTTTGATTCGGATATAATCACCATGGACTACAGGGTAAGGGGCTTTACCCGAAACCTTGACGGCGAAAAGCTCTTCATAGACCATGATATCACATCGATACAGAACTATATCGACGAAAAGATACTTGATAAATACGATGTTGTGGATATAAATGTTTACCAGGCAAATATGTTCCACACAAAAATGCTCATAAAAGAGCTCGACTTGCAGAATTACTTGTTCAATACAGATGTTAACGAGCTCCCGCCGAGACGCCGTCTTGAGATAACCAATGCGCTTCAGCGGGAGATGATAGAAATTTTCAGCGGAAGGAACGTGTTTGGCAATGGCTGAGCTTTCCCAGACGAATGCGCCTATTTATGAAGCGCTGAGAAAATTCCGCCGCATGAGGATAGTGCCATTTGATGTTCCCGGGCACAAGCGCGGCAGAGGAAACATGGAGCTTACCGAGTTCCTCGGCGAGGACTGCATGAACGTTGACGTCAACTCCATGAAGCCCCTCGACAATCTCTGTCACCCCGTTTCCGTCATCAAGGACGCGGAGGCGCTGGCAGCGGAGGCTTTCGGAGCTGCAAATGCCTTTTTTATGGTGGGAGGAACTACCTCAGCGGTGCAGAGCATGATAATGTACGCCTGCAAGGAGGGCGACAAGATAATCATGCCCAGAAATGTCCACAGGAGTGCTATAAACGCTCTTATACTCACTGGTGCGGTACCCGTTTATGTTAATCCCGATGTCAATACCAAGCTCGGTATAGCTCTCGGTATGTCAGTGGCTCAGGTGGAGCAGGCTATAAACGAGAACCCCGACGCCAGGGCGATCATGGTAAATAATCCCACTTACTATGGCATATGCTCGGATCTGAAGAGAATAACGGAGCTTGCTCATGCTCACGGGATGATGGTTCTCGTTGACGAGGCCCACGGTACCCATTTCTACTTCGGGGAGAACTTTCCGCTTACCGCTATGGCGGCAGGTGCGGACTGTGCGTCCGTAAGCATGCATAAGTCGGGAGGAAGCCTCACCCAGAGCTCATTCCTGCTCCTCGGCAGAAATGTCAACGCAGACTATATGCGTCAGGTGATAAACCTTACGCAGACCACCAGTGCTTCATATCTGCTGCTGTCAAGTCTTGATATATCGAGAAAAAGACTTGCTCTCGGCGGCAGGGAGATATTCGCACAGACCGTGGAAATGGCTGAGTACGCACGCTCCGAGATAAACGGGATAGGGGGCTACTACGCTTATTCAAAGGAGCTTATCAATGGTGACAGTATATACGATTTCGACGTTTCCAAGCTGAGTATATATACTCTGCCCATCGGACTTGCGGGTATCGAGGTGTACGACCTCCTCCGCGACGAGTACGATATACAGATAGAATTCGGCGATATAGGAAATGTTCTCGCTTACATCTCCGTTGGCGACAGAAAAAGAGATATAGAACGCCTTATCAGCGCTCTTGCAGAGATAAAGAGGCGCTTCGGCAGAGACGGTGCGGATATGCTCACTCAGGAATATATCAGTCCCGTGGTGTCGGAAACTCCGAGAAAGGCTTTCTATGCGGCAAAACGCTCACTGCCCCTTGATGAAGCGGCAGGAGAGGTGTGCAGCGAATTCGTTATGTGCTATCCTCCGGGTATACCGATACTTGCTCCCGGAGAGCTTATAACTCCTGAGATAATAGAGTATATAAAATATGCCAAGGAAAAGGGCTGTCAGATGACAGGCACGGAGGATATCAACATCGAGAGGCTTAACGTCCTCGATCTTTGACCTGATTATAAAGCGCCGCCTGCGTTTTATAATATAATTTATTTAGAAAGGGAAAAACGGATATGAAAAAAGTAGGAATCTATATGACGCTCCTTATGGGAGTCACACTAAGCTTTTGCTTGTCGCTGACGGGCATTCTTACATCAGGGGAGGGCTTTCAGCTCAAGTCGTTTCTTATAAGCTTTGCCGCAAGCACTATTATAAGCATTATCATAGGCCTTGTCGTTCCCATGAGAAAGCTTGAGGGCGCAGCTATCAAGGCTATTGACATCGAGGAGCACAGCATGCCCGCCAAAATCGTTTCAGCACTTATTTCAGATCTTATTTACACACCCTTTATCACACTTGCAATGATAGCACTTGCACGCAAAATGGCAATGAAGATGAGCAACGGACGCGCTCAGCTCCCGCCATTTGACCTTATGTACCTTAAATCGTTTGCTATCAGCTTTGTCGTTGCATTCGTTATAATAATGATAGTTACACCTGTATATCTTAAGCTTTCCATGAAGCTTGCAGGCGTAAATCCCCCTGCAGCAGGAGGACCTCCTGCTGATAAAAAATGATCTGCGCATAAGCGCAAAAGTTGAGAATTGAGAGTTGTGATATCGCCTGCGGCTTTATTATTCAGATAATGTGAGCAAAGCGAACACATTAACTCTGAGCTCTTCACTCTCAGCTTTAAACCTGATAACCATTCTGCAAAACAAAATGGTTATCATTCAACGGAGGTATTGTATGGAATTATGGTTTACGGAGAGACATACTCCGAACGTTAATTTTTCAATAAAGGTCGATCATCAGATCTACAGCGGCAGCAGCGAGTTCCAGCGTATCGACGTTTTCGACTCAAAGGAGTTCGGCCGCTTCCTTACTCTTGACGGCTATATGATGCTGACCGAAAAGGACGAGTTCATCTATCACGAGATGATAACCCATGTTCCTATGGCAGTTCACCCGAATCCGAAGAATATCCTCGTTATCGGCGCAGGCGACGGCGGCGTTGTTCGAGAGCTTACCCGCTATGCCTCAGTCGAGAGCATAGATCTCGTTGAGATAGACGAGCTGGTGGTGGAGGTCTGCAAGAAGTATCTGCCAACTACCGCCTGCCGCTTCGACGACCCGAGAGTTCATGTGTACTATGAGGACGGCGTTAAGTTCATACGCCGCTGTACAGATCAGTATGACGTTATCATCGTTGACTCTACCGACCCCTTCGGACCGGGAGAGGGACTTTTCACAAAGGAGTTCTACGGCAGCTGCTTCAAGGCACTGCGGGATGACGGTATCATGGTAAACCAGCATGAGAGCCCGTTCTACGACGAGGACGCGGCAGCTATGCAGCGCTCACACAAAAGGATAGTTGAGAGCTTCCCTATAAGCAAGGTTTATCAGGCACATATCCCCACATATCCTTCGGGACACTGGCTTTTCGGCTTTGCTTCCAAGAAATATCACCCGACCAACGATTATAACGGCACCAGATGGAGCATGCTCGGCATAAAGACACGCTACTACAACCCGAGACTTCACACCGGCTCGTTTGCCCTGCCATGCTATGTAGAGGAGCTTCTCAGAGATGTTGAATAAGAATATACAGACATTTATAGCCTGCGACAGCGAATATGAGGACGCAGGGATAGTTCTCTTCGGAGCAGGCTTTGACGGTACCACAAGTTTTCGCCCCGGAACGAGGTTCGGTCCGTCGGCGATAAGAAATGAAAGCTTCGGTATAGAGACCTACAGTCCGTATCAGAATAAGGACATGACTGACTACAGCTATTTTGACAGCGGAGACCTTGAGCTGTCTTTCGGAAACACAAACAGCGCTGTAGCTGATATTGCAGACAGAACAGGCTGCATACTCAAAGACGGAAAACTCCCCTTTATGATAGGCGGTGAACATCTTGTCACACTCGGCTCGGTAATGGCTGTCAAGGACAGGTATGAGGAGCTCTGTATAATTCATTTTGACGCTCATGCAGACCTGCGCGACGACTATCTCGGTCAGAAGCTCTCCCATGCCTGTGTTTTGAGGCGCTGCCATGAGCTTGTGGGAGACGGTCATATCTTCCAGTTCGGTATCCGAAGCGGCGACCGCGAGGAGTTTTACTTCGCAGACGAGCACACGGAAATGCATAAGTTCAGCTTTGAGGGTCTCGAAGAGACAGTGGAAAAGCTCAGGGGCAAAAAGGTCTACTTCACTCTCGATCTTGATGTCCTCGACCCGTCCGTATTTCCTGGTACGGGAACTCCCGAGGCGGGAGGAGTCACATTCGACGAGCTGCGAAAGGCTGTAACACTGGTTTGCAGCAAGCTGGATATAGTGGGCTGCGACGTGAACGAGCTAAGTCCCGTTTACGATCAGAGCGGAGTTTCCACGGCAGTCGCCTGCAAGATAATCAGGGAAATGTTGCTGGCACTGTCATAAAGTCAGAGAAAATACGGTGATCGGTATGAACATTTTCAGAGCACAGAATACAGCAGGTCTTACGGATATACGCATGGAGTACCTCATGGAGGACTTCCCCGAAATGCCCGATGAACAGGCTGAATATATCAGGGCTGGGCTGCCGGGGTATTATGAGGAGCATTTAAACCGTGACTTCTTCGCATATGCGGCAGAGGATAACGGAAATATAATCGGCTCGGCTTTTCTTGTGACGAGGGAAATGCCGCCGAATTCCAACTTTCCCAACGGCAGGACAGGAGATGTGCTAAATGTCTATGTCAGGCCCGGGTACAGACGGCAGGGGATAGCTTCAAAAATGCTGGGGCTGCTCATTGCCGACGCAAGGGCTATGGGACTGGATTTTATCGAGCTCAAGGCTTCCGCAGACGGCTATCCGCTTTACAGGAAGCTTGGCTTTAGTGACAGCGTTTCATCGTTCAGACCGATGAAGCTGATATTCTGAAAGGAAAACACTATGGTTATAATAATGCTATCCCTTGCGTTGCTTTTTTTGATTTTTGTTTTTATATTTCTTATATTTGAAATGATCAGGGAGAAAAAAAGAAAGCAGCGCTGTACGGAAAGTGTTTTTGCGGAAGTAGTCAGTCATACCGGTGTCAGGGTTTATGACAATGATGACCATTCATATTATACTAAAGATGCACCTCTTTATGAGTATTCCTACAAAGGTGAATTATGCAGACTTGCAGGCAGCACTGACAGTAAGTGGGTAAAGAAGATGAAGGTCGGTTCGCAGGTCGAACTCTTTGTGGATCCTGATAATCCAAAATCATTTTTTTGTCCTGAGGAAATACGTTTTGTCAGGATACATGGTATAAAAATCGCGTGTGCGATCATTGGCGTCTTGCTGCTGATATTTTTGATATTGGCGCTTCCTGTCATGATCGTCAATATCATATATTAAAATCGGATAATGCTTTATCAGAAATATAATATAATTTTTTAAGATACGGAGGAATTAAAAATGGGAAAATGTATGATAATCGGCTGCGGCGGCGTTGCTTCCGTAGCGATCCACAAGTGCTGTCAGAACAGCGAGGTATTTGAGGGCATAATGATAGCAAGCCGTACAAAGTCAAAATGTGACGCGCTGAAGGAAAAGCTCCAGCCTACCACAAAGACTGTTATCGAGACCGCACAGGTAAACGCTGATAATGTTGACGAGCTGGTGGCTCTCATCAACAGCTACAAGCCCGATGTAGTCCTCAACCTTGCGCTCCCTTATCAGGATCTGACTATCATGGACGCCTGTCTCGCTACAAAGACTCACTATGTAGACACAGCCAACTATGAGCCTCTTGATACTGCTAAGTTCGAGTACAAGTGGCAGTGGGCCTACCGTGAAAGATTCGAGAAGGCCGGTATCACAGCCCTCCTCGGAAGCGGCTTCGATCCCGGTGTAACAGGCGTATTCTCCGCTTATGCCATGAAGCATGAGTTCGACGAGATAAACTATATCGATATACTCGACTGCAACGGCGGCGATCACGGCTATCC
>DBXO01000051.1 GCA_002309635.1 Ruminococcus flavefaciens
GCCGAGCCATCTTGCGTTTACATAGTGTGCGCCTGCTCTGGTAGCTTCTTCCTTAACGGAATCGCCTGCCTGCTTCTTTGTACCTACGAAAAGAACCTCTCCGCCCTGTGCTGCAATGTCACGAACGAACATGTAAGCCTCTTCGAGCTTCTTGACTGTCTTCTGAAGGTCGATGATATAGATTCCGTTTCTTTCTGTGAAAATGTACTGTGCCATTTTCGGGTTCCATCTTCTTGTCTGGTGTCCGAAGTGAACGCCTGCTTCAAGAAGCTGCTTCATTGATACTACTCCCATGGTGTAGTCCTCCTTAAAATTGGTTATTATTAATCCTCCGCCGTATTTAACTCAGCAGCAACACAGACATCTGTGCACCAGCAGCTGAAAATACCGGCGTGCGAATTGCCTTAATATTATATCATTTTATGGTATTTTTTGCAAGAGTTTTTCTCATGTCTATTTTAACAAACTTAAAATACCGTTTCTGCTTCTTTTTGTAAATTTCGTCCCTGTATCAGTTCCCGAGCGCTCGATCAGCACGACATCTTCTCCTATCACACGTATATCGGCGCAGGAAACAGTAATATCACAGTCATGTCCGAAAAGCCCGAAAATCCTCGGACCTCCGTATATGATAAGCGAGCTGACTCTGCCCTTTTCAGTGTCAATCTCGATATCGTCGATATATCCAAGTCTGTCACCCGAGGCTATATCAATGACCTCTTTTCTGCAAAGCTCATCAAATCCAAGAAGCATAAACAGCACCTCCGCATGATTATATGCGGAAACATGCCAGAAAATGTCGTTCAAGGACAGCAAAAGTGCAGCAGTTTACGAGCTGCTGCACTTGTCATTATTCTTTATCGTCGTCGCCTTCGTCATCAGAGCCTTTTTTCTTTGCAAATACAGCCGTGCCGACTGCAAGAAGAGCTGCTGCGCCGATAATTGCAAAAAGTACGCCCTTCGGGAATGTATCGCCAGTCTGAGGTATGTTTGCTGACATAAGCATTAAAGTTTCGTACACTGTTACGACCTCCAAAAACTTTATTATTTGTAATGTATTGTATCACAACGGAAAAGATTTGTCAAATATTTCCCGGATAAGCTCATTTCATTGTCAGAATCTGAAATCCCGCTTTCCGCCATTCTTTATCTCGTCGAGGTAATCAATTGCACGCTGTCGGCGCTTTTCGTCGGGAACATTCTTTATCTCACGGGCAATAAGGGCTTCTCCCACCGCCTTTGTCTTCGGTGAAGCATAGTCGGAAAGGTACTCCTGAAGCGTCATAAGAGCGTTGGGGTGGCAGCAGTTCTGAATCTGTCCGACTTTACACAATGCCATGAAGCGGTCACCTGTACGTCCCTCGCGGTAGCAGGCTGTACAGAAAGAGGGTATATATCCGCCGTCCATGAGCCACTTTACGACTTCATCAAGTGAACGCTGGTCGGAAACATCGAACTGCTCCGTATCGTGAGGTCTCTCGTTTACATCATAGCCTGCATAGCCGCCGACTGATGTTCGTGAACCGCCAGATATCTGCGAAACACCAAGTCCGAGGACTTTTTCACGACAGGCTTCGCTCTCACGGGTGGAAATAATCATACCTGTGTAAGGCACGGCTATTCTAATGCAGGCTACAAGTTTTGCAAATGTATCATCATCGATACCGTTGTCAAATACGCTTGGGTCGATATCTGAAGCTCTCCTGATACGCGGGACGCTGATAGTATGCGGACCTACGCCGTGTACAGCTTCAAGATGCTCGGCGTGCATAAGAAGTCCTGCAAACTCATATCTGTATTTGTCAAGGCCGAAGAGAACGCCGAGACCAACATCGTCGATGCCGCCCTCCATAGCTCTGTCCATAGCCTCCGTATGATATGCATAATTATGCTTCGGTCCGGCAGGATGAAGCTTTTCATAGCTCTCCTTGTGGTATGTCTCCTGGAAGAGTATATATGTACCTATGCCGGCTTCCCTGAGCTTACGGTAATTCTCTACGGTTGTAGCCGCAATGTTGACGTTTACACGGCGGATAGCTCCGTTTTTATGCTTGATTGAGTAGATAGTATTGATACATTCGAGTATATACTCTATAGGATTGTTTACGGGGTCCTCGCCGGATTCGATAGCAAGACGCTTGTGACCCATGTCCTGAAGTGCGATGACCTCCTGACGCACCTCCTCCTGAGTAAGCTTCTTACGCGGTATCTCTTTGTTCTGCATGTGATAAGGACAGTACACGCATTTGTTCACGCAGTAGTTAGAGAGATAAAGAGGAGCGAACATAACTATTCTGTTACCGTAGAATGCCTGCTTTATCTCCTTTGCGAGCTCGTACATCTTCTCGGTCATTTCGGGGATATCGCATGCAAGGAGCACGCTTGCCTCACGATGAGTAAGGCCTGCACATTCAACTCCCCTGCCCGTCTTTCTTGGTCTTGCCTTCTCAAGTATCTCCTCGATAAGCGCGCGGTTGTTCTTATTCTTGTCAGCGTACTCCAAGGTAGCCATTATCTCCTCGTCGTTGATAAAATCCTCTGCCTTTAATGATTTAACATCATACATATTCATATTTCTCCTTTATTATTTTGCCTTGCAAGACATTGTACTTACTTCAAGCCTGAATACAGCAGTACGTTCAAGGACGTTTTCGTCATACGTCCACTCGTTCCTGCCCGTAGACTGCTTCATTATATATCCGAGAGCAGCTTTCTTTTCGTCATTACCGTCTATCAGTGAAAGAACTCCCGTACCGATAATACTGCAATACTTCGCGGAATGTCCGCAGCCCGTATCAGCGGATATAAGCTCATATCTGCCGTCTATCTCAAAGCCCACAGACGAACACGCTTGTACGAGTTCGTATTTTCTTCCCGCCTTAGCGCCGTGAAAGTAGAATGTATATGTTCCACCGTCAACAGAATATCCATAATTGACAGGTACTATATACACCTCTCCGTTATCACAGAAACCCACACGAAGTATTTTTTCAGATGAAATAAAGCGTTTGATTTCAGCTTTATCCGTTATTTCACGATCATTCCTGCGCATATTTTCCTCCCGAACAAACTTCGCTGTATGTAATCATTTCCCGAAAAAATTCTCAAGAGCCCAGTTCTGCATCTCCCAGTACATTTTGCCCTTGACATCACTGTATTTTACCCACAGGAATTCATGATCTTTTTCTGTGGGAACAGAGACCTTTGAAAGCATTTCACCGGTATAATAAGTCTGTATCGGGTGAAAGAAACCAATTTCATTATGGAAACAGTAGGTTTCCGCCGAGCAGACTTCAGCTTTGACCAAAACCTTATATCCCGCTTCTTCTGCACATTCTCTTTCAATGCAGCGGATGTGTGGCTCTCCGCTCTCGATTCCACCGCCAACAAAGAAATAGCCCTTTGGAGTACGTACTACTCCGACCTTATCACCGCGAACAGGGATAAGATAAGCTCCTTCCCTGTCAGTATATTCAGCTTTCTCCTTAACGCCAAAGACCTTGTGCATATGCCGCCTCCCTGTTAATAATGCTCAGCACCTTATTTCTTAGATATAGCAGCTTTAACGGAAACTCCCGCTATCTGTCCGAGTCTACCCGTAAGACTACTTATCACGTCAGGTTCTGCATCAAGTGCCACTGAAATGAGGGATATTCCTCTTTCCCTATATGGAAGCCCCATTCGTCCGATAATTATATCGCTGTAGTCGTGCAGTACATTGTTGACTTCAACAGCCGCCGACTGTTCGTCGATAACTATAGCCGCCACAGCAATCCTTTTACTCTCCATTTCTCCTCCTTTGCAGGCTGAAAAGCAGTCAATAAAAAATCCGCCCTGTTACGGACGGACAGAATCAGCTTGTAAATATATTATCGCTCAACTGCTATCCGATAACAGAGTCAATACCCTGCTGCCCGAAAACAATAATTTAAACCCAAGCCGAAAACAGAATAAATCCTGCTATCCGCCTTTTTTATAATACCACATTGTTATTTATTTGTCAATTATTCTTAGTTAGAGCTTGATAACATTTTAAATATTCTGTTTTGTACAGCTTATACAATCAATAACTTCAATTTTAAAAAAATTATATAATTTTTCAAAAATCACTGGACAAATTTTTCTTTTTGTGATATACTATTTATAGTTTTATTTTTGAGGTGATTATTAATGGGTTTATTCTCATTTTTCCAAAGCGGCGCTAAATATTTCGATAAAAAAATCGAGCCTAAGTGCGATTATTGTATGTACGGTAAGAGGACTAAGGACGGCAACAGAGTCCTTTGTGAAAAAAGAGGTCTTGTTGAACAGAATTATTCATGTAAGGCCTTTATATATTCTCCTCTTAAGAGAATTCCTGTAAAGCAGCTCAGATTTGTCGGAAGCATTGCAGATGACGAGCTTTTCATCGAGTCAAAGGGTGATATCGCCGAAAAACAGGAATCCGAAAAGAAAAATGAAAAGAAGCCTGATAACAAGCAGGATAAACAGGTTGAAACAAAGCCTGAAGTTAAACCCGAGACTGAAGCTAAGGCTCCCGAGGAAGAGAAGGAAAAGGATGAGGAAAAGGCTCCTCAGCCTGCTCCCGCAGCTCAGCCCGCTCCACAGACTCAGGGCAGTGTTCAGGTACAAGGCAGTGTTCAGGCTCAGGCAGTTCCCGAAGCGCCCAATGGTGCTCCAGTTATTCCTGTACAGCCTCCCTTCAATACACCTTCGGTTCAGCCCAGGAATCCCGATTTTCCGCAGGCACCTGCTCCGAATGTGCAGAATCCTCAGGTAAACGGACCACAGAAGTCCTGATATATCAATAAAATCTTTTAAGAGGAGTGTGAACGCTCCTCTTTTTATTTTTCTTTCTTTTGTCACTTGACAAATCAGCAGTAATCATGTATAATATTTTTATTGTATGCAACTTATGAATCATTTATAGCAGGGTGTTATTATGAATTTAGACGAAGACTACGGCAGAAAAAGGGTTTCACTCAAGAAATGCCAGAAGATCTATAATATTATAGCATTATATTATATAATTGTTTTTGCAGGCATTGCATTTACGGAAGTATATATATGCGTGCTCAACGGCTCCCTGACATCATTAATCGGTGCTTTTTTCAGCATTGCTACTCTTGCGGCAGGCTTCGGCGGAGTTTACATCCATAAGAACATTTTTGCCATTGCTGCTCCTGTTCTGTGCATAATCAACACTCCCTTTCACTCTGAATGTGGTATATTCATTCCATTATGCATTATCTGTGCAGTCGCAACTGTTTTGGCCAACAGAAAATACAGATGGCTGGAAGATCAGGACGGTTTCCCATATTTCAATGTTCGCTACAGAGATCAGGAGATAGATAAGGTTCAGAGGAATATCAAGGATCCTTATACTCAGAATTATGAGGAGATAAAGAAGAAAGAAAATAACAGCGGTCATATGGACGAATTGTAATTTTTGCACGATTTAAGCCCAAATCATTTTTTCTCATAAATGTTCCGTTGTTATGTTATATTTGTTTTCCAAATTAATATGCGGGTGTGGTGAAATTGGCAGACACGCAAGATTTAGGTTCTTGTACCGCAAGGTGTGCAGGTTCAAGTCCTGTCACCCGCACTAACGAAAATCCCTATAGAAATTACTATAGGGATTTATTTAATATTACCCATTTAAATAAAAGAAAAAGTAAAATGAAAGAATTCAGTTCATGGCATGTTGGTGTGGCAGCTGAAGCATATGCCGCTGGAATTATTGCTCGATACGGATTTAATGTTTCTGTACAATATGGCGCCAATCAACCAGAATATGATTTGATTGCTGTATCAGGAGATAAAATACTAAAGATTTCTGTTAAAGGCTCTAAAGATGGGGAATGGGGACTAACTCAAAAATATCTTAAAAATCGCGATTATCATAAAGCTGCTGATACATGGTTAGACGCTCATCATAAAAAAACTATCTTCTGTTTAGTACAATTCTCAGGTACTGAACCAAATGAAATGCCAAGAATCTATCTTGCTACACCCAAAGAAATAGCAGATAGATTAAAAGAAACAGCGTGTGGACGAGGAGACACAATCCTTTATGAAAAACATATTTGGAGTTCTCGCGCGTATGCTAAAGGTACTACTGATAACATACCGAAAGAATGGCTGATTTCCTCCGAGAGGCTTAATTATTTATTTGAGAATTATGGATAACAGTATTATAGCCGCAGGACTCCCTGCGGCTTTTATCATTTATTATTGCGACTGATCACGTTCCGCTCTCGCCGTAGTTTGAAAGGACGCGGGCAGACGGGTCGTTTACATTGCATCCTTCCCACTCCTTGTTCGGCATCCAGAAGTCCGCTATCATCTCACTGTTGTTCGGATAGTATTTCTCGAAGATCTCGCGATAAAGAAGGGATTCCTTAGTAAATGGCTTGGCGTGAGTGTAGTTCGTACAGCGAAGCTCAAATTCTTCGTCGGAATAATACTTCTCTGCATATTCCTTAAGATAGTCCACCATAGAATGACCGACAGCGTCAGAGAAAGCAGCCTTTTCACGATAAAGTATATCATGCGGCAGATAATCCCCTTCAAATGCGTGACGAAGCAGATACTTTCCCTTGTTGTACTTGTTCAGCTTCATCCCGGGATCGATGGACATTACGTACTTCACAAAATCAAGGTCACCGAAAGGAACCCTCGCTTCAAGGGAATTAACGGATATACATCTGTCTGCACGAAGAACATCATACATATGCAGCTCACGGACACGCTTGACCGACTCTGCCTGAAATGCCTCGGCAGATGGAGCAAAATCCGTGTACTTATATCCGAAAAGCTCGTCAGATATCTCTCCTGTAAGAAGCACACGGATGTCTGTCTGCTCATGTATTCCCTTACACAGCAGATACATTCCCATACTTGCACGGATAGTTGTGATATCGTAGGTTCCGAGAAGGTGTATAACATCTTCGAGCGAATTAATAACATCATCGCTGGTCATAATTATCTCAGTATGTTCACTGCCGATGTAATCAGCTACCTGCTTGGCGTATTTGAGATCGATTGCGTCGGTGTTCATACCTATTGCAAATGTACGGATCGGCCTGTCGCTCTCACGCTGCGCAATAGCGCATACAAGTGACGAATCAAGTCCTCCTGAAAGAAGGAAACCAACCTTCGCATCGGCATCGAGTCGCTTTTTAACTCCTGCAATAAGCTTGTCATGGATATTGCTGCAAACTGTTTCGATATCATCGTGAACGACCTTTTCAACTGCGGTAATATCGCAGTAGCAATGAAATTTGCCATCCTTATAATAATGGCCTGGCGGAAATGGCATTATCTTTTCACAAAACTTAACAAGGTTCTTCGGCTCGCTTGCAAAAGCTATTGTTCCATCATCAGAATAGCCATAATATAGCGGACGTATTCCTATCGGGTCACGTGCAGCTATGAACTTACGTTCCGTACTATCATAAATAACGCAGGCAAATTCCGCATCAAGCATGGCAAACATATCTGTGCCGTACTCCCTGTACAATGGCAGTATTATCTCACAGTCGCTGTCGCTTCTGAAAACATAACCCATTTTTATAAGCTTGTCACGGAGAGGACGGAAGCCGTACAGCTCGCCGTTGCAGACCGCAAAATCTCCGTCAAGCTCAAAGGGCTGCATTCCCTCGGGGGTAAGTCCCATTATTGATAACCTTTGAAATCCGAGAAGGCCGTCAGGCACTCTTACTATCCTCTGATCATCGGGACCGCGTGAAACTGTCGCTTTCAGTCCCTCCATGATCTTTCCTGTACCGCCGCTGACACCGCAGTACGCCATTATCGTACACATTTCTATTCCTCCAGTTCAGCCCTTAGCCTCCGGCCAAAAACCGTAAGCCCTTCAGGCCCGAATTATTGATATAATAAACCATACAGCGCCATTGATGTACGGCTTTGAACAGATTGCTCTCAGGCAAGGTCTTTTGCAAAGCAGACCGCTCCTTCGAGCTTGTCATAAGGCGGATAATTATCTATCGGATAATATCCGCGATTTTTATATAAGCTTACCGCTGCATACATTTTCTCTCTTGTTTGCAGTATTGTTCTTTTAAAGCCGCTTTGAACGGCTTTTTCTTCTATCAAGTCCATAATTTTCGAGGCTATATGCTTTCCTCGGTATCCGGGCTCCACCCAAACAAGCTTGACTTCTGCGTCACCGTCCGGGTATCTTTTCAGCCCCGCACATGCAATTGCCACGCAACTGACATAGGCGACAAGCACATCGTGAATGCTTTCTGAAAGGTTATACAGGACGAATCCGTTCCTGTTGCGAAGACCGCCGGCAATATCATTATAGTATTCCTCGGTTATTTTATAAAACAGCCTGAGATCAGCATTATCAGCGTCTGTCCATTTATATGTGACCAGATCCATACATGTCACCTGTGTATTTTTTCATCAAATTTGTTCTTATATCCTGCACCGGTTATATCTACGGGATAATCTCCGGTAAAGCAGCCATTGCAGCATCCGAACCTGTTATCCACAAGCTCGCCGAGGCATTCCACAGGCAGATAACCGAGGCTGTCGGCTCCGATATACTTCGCTATCTCTTCCGTGGAGCGGCACTTTCCGGCAATGAGATTTTCCTCGGAATCAATATCAGTACCGAAGTAACATGAGTGAACAAAAGGCGGTGACGAGATACGGACGTGTACCTCCTCTGCGCCTGCATCACGAAGAAGACGAACGATACGTGCGCTTGTTGTTCCACGTACTATCGAGTCGTCTATCATTATCACCCGCTTGCCGTGAACGCTCTCGCGTACAGCGTTGAGCTTAATCTTCACTGCGTTTTCGCGCTGATTCTGATCCGGCTGGATAAAGCTTCTTCCGATATATTTATTCTTGATGAAGCCGATACCGTATGGTATGCCGCTTGCGTTTGCATAGCCAAGAGCCGCGTCAAGGCCCGAATCGGGAACTCCTATTACTATATCCGCCTCAACAGGACAGTACTTTGCAAGGAGCTCTCCTGCTTTAAGCCGTGCATGGTGGACGGAAACTCCCTCAATGACGGAGTCGGGTCGTGCAAAGTAGATATACTCAAAAATACAGATATGCTTCCTGCTTCCGCAGTTGGTGGTTATTGAGCGCAGTCCGTCTTTATCTATGACCACTATCTCCCCCGCTTCAACATCACGTATGAACTCCGCACCAACTGTTTCGAGAGCACATGACTCAGAAGCAACTACATATGCGCCGTCGTGAGTTTTTCCTATACACAACGGACGGAAACCGTTCGGGTCGCGGAATGCGACAAGCTTTGTAGCCGTCATAAGAATACATGAGTATGCTCCCTTGATGAACGGCATCGCCCTTTCCACAGCCTGCTCCGTTGAGCTGCTTGTAAGTCTCTCCCGTACAATAGAATATGCTATCGCCTCAGTGTCTGAGGTGCCGTGGAATATTGCTCCCGACATCTCAAAGGAACGGCGCAGTTCCGCCGCGTTGACAAGGTTGCCGTTGTGGACGAGAGCCATATTGCCCTTTATGTGACGTATAACAAGGGGCTGGATATTGTTGTGATTATGACCGCCCGTTGTTGAATAGCGGACATGTCCCACAGCCATATTTCCACTGCCAAGCTTATCAAGCTCCTCACGTGTAAAGACCTCGGAGACAAGCCCGTCCGCCCGCTTGTGACGGAAAATCCCGTCGTCACAGACCGTTATGCCGCAGCTCTCCTGCCCTCTGTGCTGAAGAGCATAAAGGCCGAAATAAACCGAGGCAGCGACATTTGCTGTCCTATTCTCAAAAATGCCGAAAACTCCGCATTCTTCGTGTATCGTGTCAAACATTTCGCACCTCTACAGATACTGCTCGCTGAGCTTGTCGATCACGGCAAGAGCGGCGATACTCTTCTTTTTCCGCTTGTTCATAGCATACTGCTCGATATAGGCATGCGCCTCGCTCTCGGTCATGCCCTTGTACTCCATAAGCATAAACTTTGCCTTGTCAATGGTCTGTATCTCATTTATCTTTTCTTCAAGGCGGGCGTTACGGAGATAAAGCTCGGCAGAACGGCTGACCGCGATGTCCACAGTCCTTACTATCTGATACAGCACCGTCTTACTGAATGGCTTGCCTACTATGATGACTCCTGCTTTTTCAGCACGTTCACTTATCTTTTCGGCGGCCTCAGCCTTTATAAGCAATATGCAGTTTGCCGTAGTATTCTCAGTTACATATTCAGCAAATTCAACTCCCGATTCATCCATAAGAGGCGAGTTTATCATTACAAGCTCTGTGAGCATATCAGAGTCAAGATGTACTTTCGCCTGATATGCCGACTCAACTATGGTCGGGCTGCACTTGAACGATCCGCGTAGAAAATCTATGAGAGCTTCAGAGGCATTCTTATTACTTGAAACTACAAGGATCCTTTCCAAATTGAACCTCCTTACAGCGAGCTGAAATACTTCTTGTCCTCGAATGATTCCTTATCATATGCTGAGCTGTATTCCTTCCACTCCTCACGGCTCCGGCGTATGAGGACTTCGAGGATATTACCGGGTATATACTTTTTCAGGAACTCTGACTTTTCTGCGATATCTGCCGCAGCCTCAATGTTTGCAGGCAGACTCTCAGTACCCTTGTTTTTTTCAGGAAGTACAGTACCTGCTGTTATGCCATCAAGTGCGGAATATATCATAAGTCCGAGTACAAGATACGGATCGCACACGCAGTCTGCCGCTCTAAGCTCAACGGAAGTATCTTCGCTGTCAGGCGACATGCGTATCAGCTGCGAGCCCTCCTCGTCAGACCATATTATATCGCGCGGAGCTGTGAACTCCCCAAGTCTTGCATAGGAATTTACAGTTGAATTTGCAAGCAGGGTAAATTCACGGATATGCTCCATTATTCCTGCGGCGGCGCTCTTTACTATGTCTCCGCACTCAGAGCCCCGCTCCTCAAGGAAATCGCTGTCAGGAAAAACCGTAAAGCTGATATGCATACCGTTTCCGCAGTCGTTTCGCAGGGGCTTGGGCATGAAGCTTGCGTGGACTCCGTGTGTTTCAGCTACTGATTTTACAGCGGATTTGAAACTCAGGAACGTATCAGCCGCTTTCAGGGCAGAAGACGAATTGAAATCTATCTCATGCTGTCCGCAGCCGCTCTCATGCCGTGAAGAAACGGGCTGGATACCCATCTGTTCAAGGGTAAGACAAACGTCGCGCCGGATATTCTCGCCCTTATCGTCGGGAGCAGTGTCGCAGTAGCCCGCATAGTCGTGAGGAATTTTTGTCGGAAGACCGTTGTCGTCAAGACGGAACAGAGTGAACTCGCATGATGTACCGAAACGGAAGCAATAACCTGCTGCAACAGCCGCTTTCATGGCCTTTTTGAGGAAATAACGGCTGTCGCCCTCGAAAGGAGTACCGTCCTTATAACGGATATAGCAGAACATACGGATAACTCTGCCCTGCTGAGGTCTCCATGGCAGAACAGTCATGGTCTGTGCATCGGGGAAAAGAAACAGATCCTTGCCATTTGCTGCTTCAAAGCCCGAAATCTTCTTGGCGGCAATACGAACACCGCGCTCGAAGGTAACAGCAAGCTCTGATGAAAGAATTGATATATTTTTCAGCCTGCCGTGCAGGTCACAGAACGTCAGCTTGACGAACTTGACGTCATTTTCTTCAATATACTGCAAGATCTCATTTTCTGTATAAATCATTTTATCCTCCGTTATTTCAAATTCGTGTAGCCCATAAGATATTCGTCAACCTCCGCTGCGGCATCTCTGCCTTCGCGTATAGCGCGTACCACAAGTGACTGGCCGATGTGCATATCGCCTGCGGTGAATACCTTTTCAATACTGGTCTTGTGTAAGCCCTGAGCAGTTTTCACATTGGTGCGCCCGTCAAGCTCAACTCCGAAAGCCTCGGCAATATATCCCTGACAGCCGAGAAATCCAGCCGCTATAAGGCAAAGCTCGCACGGAAGTATCTCCTCGCTTCCCTCTATCTCCTTCGGTACCTTTCTGCCGCTTGCAGGGTCAGCGACAAATTCAAGCTTTACTGTTTTAACAGCAGATAATGCACCCTTTTCATCCTTGATGAACTCCTTGACAGTTGTGCAGTAGATACGCGGGTCGTGACCGAATACAGCGATAGCCTCCTCCTGACCGTAGTCTGTCTTGCAGACGCGTGGCCACTGGGGGAACGGATTGTTTTCAGCTCTTTCGTCAGGGAGCTTAGGCATCATTTCAAGCTGAGTCACGGACTTGCAGCCGTGGCGGACCGAAGTGCCGACACAGTCGTTGCCTGTGTCGCCGCCTCCGATGATAACAACATTTTTGCCCTCAGCCGAGATGAACTGTCCGTCTTTAAGCTCTGAATCGAGCAAACTTTTCGTTGTAGCCTTAAGGAAGTCAACTGCGAAGTATATACCTTCCGCATCACGTCCCTCAGCTTTTATATCACGCGGATTTGACGAACCGCATGCGAGTACAACAGCGTCGAAGCTGTTCATTATCTCCTGTGCGGAAACATTTTCACCCACATTTGAATTCACCTTGAACTCCACGCCCTCAGCCTTCATGAGCTCTGTGCGGCGTCCGATGATATGCTTTTCCAGCTTCATATTCGGTATGCCGTACATTAAAAGTCCGCCTATCCGATCTGAGCGCTCGAATACTGTAACATTATGACCGCGCCTGTTCAGTGTGTCAGCAGCGGCAAGTCCTGAAGGACCCGAACCGATGACAGCAACACGCTTGCCGCTTCTTACAGCAGGCGTCTGCGGTGTGATAATGCCGCTGCTGAAACCGTACTCAATAATCGAGTTCTCATTCTCCCTGACTGTAACGGGACTGTCGTAAACTCCGCAGATACATGCCTTTTCGCAGAGTGCGGGACATACTCTCGACGTGAACTCGGGAAAGTTATTGGTCATTAGCAAACGGCTCAGCGCCTGTTCCTTCTGTCCGTGATAGATGAGGTCGTTCCACTCGGGAATGAGATTATTCAGCGGGCAGCCCGACACCATTCCGCAGAGCATTTTTCCGTTCTGACAAAACGGAACTCCGCAGTCCATACAGCGTGAAGCCTGTTCTCTGCGCTTATCTTCGCTGAGCGGAACATGGAACTCATTAAAGTCCTTTATTCTTTCAAGCGGCTCCTTTGCAGCTGTTTCAGTCCTTGTGAATTCAAGGAATCCTGTTGCTTTTCCCATGGCTCACGCCTCCTTTCTTATAAGCTCAAAGGCTTCTATCTCAGCCTTTTCATGCGGTACTCCTGACAGTTCAAGAGACCTGACTGTTTTCTGTATCTTTGCATAATCATGCGGGATTATCTTCTTGAAGCACGGCAGATAGCGCTCAAATTCGGCAAGTATAGCCTTTGCCTTTTCAGAGCCTGTAGCCTCTGCATGCTCGGTGATGATAGTTTTCAGCTCTGCGATATCGACCTCGTTTTCAACAGCTTCAAGTGAAACGAGAGCCTTGTTAAGACGTGTATAGAGGTCGTGCTTCTCATCGAGAACATATGCGATTCCGCCGGACATTCCAGCAGCAAAGTTCTTTCCGGTGCCTCCGAGGATTACTGCTCGTCCGCCTGTCATATACTCGCAGCCGTGGTCGCCCACGCCCTCACAGACTGCAACAGCTCCCGAATTTCTTACGCAGAAGCGCTCTCCTGCTATTCCACTGATGAAGGCCTTACCTGATGTCGCACCATAGAGCGCAACATTTCCGACGATGATGTTCTCGTCAGCCTTGAAAGCTGAGTTTTCAGGCGGGTAGAGCACAAGTCTGCCGCCCGAAAGGCCCTTGCCGAAGTAGTCGTTGCTGTCGCCGCAAAGCTCAAGAGTAAGTCCCTTTGGTACAAAAGCGCCGAAGGACTGTCCGCCGCTGCCTGTACACTTTACGGTAAATGTATCGTCTGCAAGTGCGTTTTCACCGTGGATTCGGGTTATCTCAGCACCTGTGAGAGTTCCGACAGAGCGGTCTGTATTCACAACGTCAATGGAGATACTCTTGGAAGTGCCGTTTTTAAGTGCAGCTCCCAACTTCTTTATTATAACACGGCGGTCTATGGTGCTGTCAAGCTCAAAATCAAAAATATCTGCTGAGTCGAAGTGTGTTTTTTCATTTGTCTGATTGCTTGCAAGTATGTTTGCAAAATCTATATTCTTTTCAGCTGCACTCGATTTGGTTTTAAGAAGGTCTGTGCGTCCCACAAGCTCGTCAACTGTGCGTATTCCCAGCTTTGCCATATACTCACGTAGCTCCTGTGCGATGAAGTGCATAAAATTAACTATATACTCGGGCTTGCCGCGGAAACGCTTGCGAAGCTCGGGATTCTGTGTTGCTATGCCCATTGGACATGTGTCAAGATTGCATACTCTCATCATAACACAGCCCATAGTTACCAGCGGAGCTGTTGCGAAGCCGAACTCCTCAGCACCGAGAAGAGCAGCAACAAGTACGTCACGTCCTGTCATAAGCTTTCCGTCTGTCTCTATGCGTACTCTTGAACGGAGGCCGTTGAGCATGAGCGTCTGATGTGCTTCAGCAAGTCCGAGCTCCCACGGAAGTCCTGCATTGTAAATTGAGCTTTTCGGAGCTGCACCCGTTCCGCCGTCATAACCTGAGATGAGTATTACCTGCGCGCCTGCCTTTGCAACACCTGCCGCAACAGTACCCACGCCTGCCTCAGAAACGAGCTTGACGGAGATACGAGCCTTGTCGTTTGCGTTTTTGAGGTCGTATATGAGCTGTGCAAGATCTTCTATCGAATAGATATCATGGTGCGGCGGAGGCGAGATAAGTCCCACGCCTGCCGTGGAATGACGTGTCTTTGCTATCCACGGATATACCTTGCCCGAAGGAAGATGTCCGCCCTCACCCGGTTTTGCGCCCTGTGCCATTTTGATCTGAATCTCCTGTGCGGAAACGAGATACTCGCTTGTTACACCGAAACGTCCGGAAGCAACCTGCTTGATAGCCGAACAGCGGTCAGACTTGAGTCTTTCTGGACTTTCGCCGCCCTCACCGCTGTTGGACTTACCGCCTATGCTGTTCATAGCAACAGCCATGCACTCATGAGCCTCCTGTGAAATGGAACCGTAGGACATAGCTCCCGTTTTGAAGCGTCTGCATATGTCTTCAACCGACTCGACTTCGTCAATGGGGATTCCGCCGTTTTCGGGGAAATTGAAATCAAGGAGACTTCTGAGCGTGAGTTCGTTGTCCTCACGTGTTATAGCGGCTGTGTAAGCTTTGAATGTATCGTAATTACCTGTCCATGCCGCCTGCTGGAGAAGGTGGATAGTCTCGGGAGTGTAAAGATGATCTGACTTGCCGCTACGGAGCTTGTGACTGCCTGCACTGGCAATATTCTCGTTTACATTAAGTCCAAGCGGGTCAAATGCTTCTGTATGGAGCTTTTCTGTACGTCGGCTTATATCGCTGAGGCCGATGCCGCCGATACGGCTGACTGTTCCAGAAAAATAGCTGTCGATAAGCTCCTTTGAAATACCAACGGCTTCAAAGAGTTTGCTGCCCTGATATGACTGTATCGTTGAGATACCCATTTTTGAAGCTATCTTTACTATACCGTGGAGGACTGCTGAATTATAGTCGTCTTCTGCTGCGTAGAAGTCCTTGTCAAGGGTTCCGTCCTCAATAAGTGAGCGGATAGTTTCGTGTGCAAGGTAAGGATTAACAGCACATGCTCCGTATCCGAGAAGCGCTGCAAAATGATGTACCTCGCGCGGCTCTGCGGACTCAAGTATCATAGCGACTGCGGTGCGCTTTTTCGTTGAAACGAGATGCTGCTGGAGTGCTGAAACTGCAAGGAGGGACGGTATCGGACAGTGGAACTCGTCCACGCCGCGGTCGGAAAGAATGAGTATGGAAGCGCCGTCGCGGTATGCCTTGTCAGCTTCGATGAACAGACGCTCAACAGCTTTTTCAAGCGAAGTACCTATATAATATGTAATCGGGATAACGGCGCTTTTCAAGCCGTCCCTGTTCAGTGCCTTTATCTTCAGCATATCCGTTTCTGTAAGGATCGGATTCTCGATTTTAAGAACGTGACAGTTCTCGGGGCGCTCTTCAAGTATATTGCCGTCCTTTCCGATGTAAACGCTTGTATCTGTTACGACCTCCTCACGGATAGCGTCAAATGGCGGATTTGTTACCTGAGCAAAAAGCTGACGGAAATAGTTGAAAAGCGGAGGAGACTGCTTGTCAAGAGGCGGAACCGGTATATCACTGCCCATAGAAGCAATAGGCTCTGCGCCTTTTTCAGCCATTGGAAGTATACTTGTGCGTATATCCTCGTATGAATAGCCGAATGCCTTTTGCAGCTTTGCAAGCTCGTCAGCTGAGTATGTTTCAACTCCCTTGTTAGGGATATGCAGGTCGTGGAGACGTACAAGATTAGCGTCAAGCCACTCGCCGTAGGGCTGACGTGAAGCATAGGTGCTCTTTATCTCGTCGTCCTCTATGATGCGTCCCTGAACCGTATCAGCAAGAAGCATTTTTCCGGGACGGAGACGATCCTTTTTGATTATCTTTTCCGGAGCTATATCGATACAGCCTGTTTCAGAGGAAAGTATGAGGAATCCGTCGCTTGTAAAGCAGTATCTTGACGGACGGAGACCGTTCCTGTCAAGTACAGCGCCCATTACATCGCCGTCGGAAAAGAGGATGGAAGCGGGACCGTCCCAGGGCTCCATCATGGTAGCGTAGTACTGATAGAGATCGTATTTCGATTTGGAAATTGTCTTGTCATTCTTCCAGGGCTCGGGAATGGTTATCATAACTGCAAGGGGAAGCGGCATACCCGACATTACCATGAATTCGAGAGCGTTGTCAAGTCTCGCGGAATCCGAACCGTTAACATTTATAGCTGGAAGTATCTTGTACATATCATTTTTCAAAGCAGCACAGTTCATACTCTCCTCGCGGGCAAGCATTTTGTCGGCATTGCCTGTGATAGTATTTATCTCGCCGTTATGAACGATAAAGCGGTTTGGGTGCGCCTTCTGCCAGCTCGGATTCGTATTTGTTGAAAAACGTGAATGCACCGTAGCGATAGCGGACTTGAAGTCACCGCTCTGCAGGTCCTTGTAGAACTTTCTCAGCTCGTCAACGAGAAACATGCCCTTGTATACGATAGTCCTGCTTGAAAGCGAGCAGACATATGTGTTCTCATTTGAATGCTCGAATTCACGCCTTGCAATAAAAAGCTTTCTGTCGAAATCAAGTCCCTTATTACAGTTCACGGGGCGTTTCACAAAAGCCTGCATGATATGGGGCATGCTGCTGAGAGCTTTGTGTCCGAGAATCTCCGATGATACAGGAACCTCTCTCCAGCAGATGAAGTCCATACCGTTCTTTTTTATAATGAGCTCGAAGAGCTTCATTGCCTGTCCGCGCTTCATTTCGTTCTGCGGGAAGAAAAACATACCTACACCGAAGTCTCCCCTGCCGCCGATATCGTGACCCAGCTTTTCCGCTTCACCTATAAAGAAGCTGTATGGCATCTGCACAAGTATACCTACGCCGTCGCCTGTCTTGCATTCGGCGTCCTTGCCGGCTCGGTGCTCAAGCTTTTCGACGATAGTAAGTGCGCTGTCAACGACATAACGTGACTGCTCGCCTTTGATGTTCACAACTGCGCCGATTCCGCAGTTATCATGTTCAAATCTCGGGTCATACAGACCCTGCTGCTCATATGGAGCTTCTTTTCTGAAATTATCCATATTCTTCACTTGCCTTTCAATTAAGTCCGCAAATAAGTCCGAGCGCCATTGACCGAACTTAAATAAAAAAGACGTTCAAACAGACAGATAGCCTGCTCAAACGTCCTTGTTCTTGTTTATAATCTTAGCACTTTAAACCGGCATTGTCAAGGGGGTTTTCAAAAAAATCCTTAAAAGCGGGTCAAAATCGGCACTTTTGTTAAATTCGCAAGAGCTTTTGGTGTTTAAAGTCTAAAATTTATATTGATTTCCGACAAAGTTCAAAAAAAGCTATTGACAAACGGAAACTCATGGACTATAATGGCATTGTAAACAGCAAGGGAGCTGCGGATATGGAATCCGTAGCTCTCTTTTTTGGTTTATAGCGCTAATTCCATACACAAAGGGGTGTATGATGTACTGAGGTATCAGTGCGTCGTACACCCTTTTGAAATTTATGCTGTAACTTTTCAAGGAGGTATTTATATGGACTCTCAGACAATCTTACAACAGGCCATGGACGGAACAAACGGTATAGTCTTTGGCGTATGGTTCCTTATCGGCGCTGCACTCGTATTCTTTATGCAGGCAGGATTTGCAATGGTGGAGACAGGCTTCACCCGTGCAAAGAATGCAGGCAATATCATCATGAAGAACCTTATGGACTTCTGTATCGGTACAGTAGTTTTCATTCTTATAGGCTTCGGTCTTCTCTTCGGTGAGGACCTCGTCGGTATAATCGGACAGCCGGGATTTGATATCTTCACTTCATACGGTTCATTCGACTGGTCAAACTTCGTATTCAACCTTGTATTCTGTGCAACAACAGCTACTATCGTTTCAGGTGCAATGGCTGAACGTACTAAATTCTTATCCTACTGTGTTTACTCAGCTATCATCAGTGCAGTCGTTTATCCTATCGAGGCTCACTGGGGCTGGGGCGGCGGCTG
>DBXO01000038.1:0-15141 GCA_002309635.1 Ruminococcus flavefaciens
CATTCTCTTCATGAAGCCGTGCTCCTTCTTTCTGTGGAGCTTCTTAGGCTGATATGTTCTTTTCATATTCAGTGTCCTCCTCTCTTCGGATCATATACAAGAGCCGTCCGAATCAACAGCTCTGAGCATTTTGAATTGCGCACAGAGACACTTCGCCCTGCATTACACTAAATCATTATATATTAAAAATCCCTCTGTGTCAAGCCATTCGGGAAATTTTTTTATATCCACGGGCATTTTCAGTCTTTTTACCAATATCTCTTAAACCTTGAACATTGAAATTTCAACACATTGTATGATTTTATTTTTACGCAAAAAATATCACTTATGTGCTGTCTGAAGTTTTAAAGATCATTTCACAATGAATATTCAACTTTTTCACAGGCTGTAAATAGGGATAGAAAATATTATTTTCTGTTGATTCAACACAGTTTTCAACAATATGTCAATTTACGTGTTAAAAAGCCATTCATTTTTTAAATACTTGACAGTGAAATTCGCTTGCAATTCAACACCTTTTATGGTATAATAGTTTCATATATTAATATAGGAGAGTATCGATTTTTTTCTCCAATAATACTTACAATCATTCGGAGGTTTCTATGAATTCATTTGACGAGGTTTTTGAAACGGTAAAGAGTTACTGTCTCGAAAACGGAAAAATACCGGAAATAGGCATCAAAACTTGGATTGATCCGCTCGTTCCTGTTAATTTCAACGGATCCGAAGCAATTTTCAGCGTTCAGACAGACTTTCAGAAAAATATCGTAATGACTACATACAACGAAATACTCAAGGACGCATTCTTCAACCTTCTCGGACTCAATGTGAATATAGTCATAAACGTTCAGTCAGACGAGCCCGAAAAGATAAAGGTACCAACAGACGCCGAGCTTGAGCAGAAGCACGCCGAGTTCGAGCAGTCATACAAATTTGCCAATTATGACTATACCTTTGATACCTTCATCGAGGGCAGATCAAACGAGTTCGCCCTCGCATGCAGCAAGTCCGTAGCAAAAAACTGCGGCTCAAAAGCAGTACCAGACTATAACCCGCTGTTTATCTACGGACCGTCTGGAATGGGAAAAACTCACCTTATCACAGCTATCGCAAACGAGGTAAGAAAGAATCACCCCGACTTCAATATAGTTTACGTGACAAGTGAAACATTCGGAAGCGATCTTGTAAGCGCACTCAACAAGAGCTCAATATCTGATTTTCACGACAAATACAGAAACGCGGATATACTACTCATAGACGATATCCAGTTCTTCTCAGGCAGAGAGCGTATGCAGGAGGAGTTCTTCCATACCTTCTACAAGCTCCATCAGGAGGGCAAGCAGATAGTTATCACCTCAGATAAGCCGCCAAAGGAGCTCCTCACCCTTGAAGAGCGTCTCCGCACACGTTTCGAGGGCGGTCTCATAGCTGATATCTCGGCTCCGGACTATGAGACAAGACTTGCTATCATAAACAGAAAATCCGAGCTCTTGGAGCTCAAAATGCCAAGCGAGGTCGCAGAATTCATGGCTAACCGCCTGAAATCCAATATCAGACAGCTCGAAGGCGCAGTTGTACGTCTTAAGGCTCTAAATCACTTCGCAGGCAGCCCAATAACCATATCAATGGCTCAGAGCGTAATGCGCGACGTGCTTGCCGACGAGCAGCCTATCCCGATCACAGTCGAGAAGATAATCTCAGAGGTATCCACAGTATACGGCGTATCTCCCGACGATCTCCGCTCAAGCAAGCGTTCGGCTCAGATATCCACAGCCCGCAAGGTAGCTATATACGTAGTAAGAGAGATCACACAGATGCCTCTTGCCTCAATAGGAACCGAATTCGGCGGCAGAGACCACTCGACCATAGTTTACTCGGTAACAAGCGTTACAGAGTCAATGGAAAAGGACGCAAACCTCAAAAACCTTGTAAACGATATCATCAAGAATATCAAGGACAAGAGCAAGGTCTGAACAGTTTAAAATGTTGAAAGCTGCTCATTCAACAGAGTTTTCAACATCATGTTAAAAACTGTTTTGATAACATAACTCTGAAATTTCACGCTGATGATGTATTATGAGACCTTCCATACAAAAAAGCTCGGAATACATTTCAACAGCATTGATATTCAACACTTAACAACGTTGTGAAATAAATCATCAAAAAATATTACAAAATTCCTCTTTCCACTTTTTTCTCAACTTTTTTTCCATTTCAACTCCACATCGTTAAACCATTTTAACACAAAACCGTACAAGCTTTTAATAATTCCCCAATTTCAAGAATTTCACAACATCCCGCTGTGGACGAGTTTGTCTGCCTATATCTTCATTTATCGGCTGTTCCAACTTTTCCACCGACACAATAACAACAACAATAAATTTATTCTTATCTTAGCTTATCATAAGCCAAGTTTCACGGAGGCATATACAATGAAATTCATTTGCAATAAAACAGAGATCAGCGAGGCAATCGGAAATGTCTCCAGAGCAGTATCACAGAAATCCACAATACCTGCTCTTGAAGGAATAAAGGTACGTGTATCACAGGGAAGCGTGGAGCTTACCGCATATAACCTTGAAATGGGTATACGCACCTCTATAAACGCAAACACGGAGGGCGAGGGAGAATTCGTAGTAAGTGCAAGACTTTTCAGCGAGTTCACAAGACGTATGTCCGGAGACGAGATAACCTTTGATGTCGACGACAATCTTGTTATCAGTATCTCATGCAGTGCTACAGAGTGCAGCTTCCCAGCAATGTCTGCAAGCGAATACCCCGAGCTTCCTAAAGTAGATTCCGCAAGAAGCTTCTCTGTAAAGCAGAGTACCCTCAAATCAATGATAAATATGACAAGCTATGCTGCTTCACTCAATGAAAGCAAGCCCGTTCTTACAGGCGAGCTGTTCGATATCGAGGACGGCAGCTTCAATATGGTAGCCATAGACGGCTTCAGACTGGCGATCAGAAATGAAATGACGGACTGCACCGAAAAGTACCACTTCGTAGTCCCGAAGAAGGCGCTGCTTGAAGTATCCACACTTATCAAGGACGATACCGACAAGCTCTGCACCGTATGCACCAATGATCGTCATATTATTTTTGAGATCGGCAACGTTTTTGTAATATCAAGGCTCCTTGAGGGAGTATTCCACAACTATAAGCTCAGCATACCCAGCGGCTGCAAGACAGAGGTCATAATCAGCAAGAGAGACTTTTCTACATGTCTGGAGCGCTGCTCGCTGCTTATCGATGACAAGAACAAGTCGCCTATCCGCTGCGAGGTCGGAAACGGCGTTATGAAGATAAGCTGCAAGACAGGAATAGGCAAGATAAATGACGCTATATCCGCCGATATTTCAGGAGAGACAGTAACTATCGGCTTCAATAACAAGCTTATCCTCGAAGCTCTCAGAGCTGCAGAGGGAGATAAGGTCCGTGTTCGTTTCAACGGCGCAATGAAGGTAATAGAGATACTTCCTCTTGAGGGAGAGAGCTTCATATTCCTCGTAATGCCCATACAGCTCAAGAACTGACGGAAAATAAGCTATTGAAAGGCTGGTCATCATGGCTGAAAAAATAAAGATCACTACCGAGTTCATAAAGCTTGACGCCCTTCTGAAATTTGCCTCCCTTGTAGGCTCGGGCGGAGAAGCAAAACAGCTCATACAGGACGGAGAGGTCCTCGTGAACGGCCAGGTCTGCACTATGAGGGGCAAGAAGATACGTCCCGGCGACAAGGTGGAACTCGACGGACAAGAGGTAATCGTAGAGTGATAATCACTTACGCAGATATCGACGGTTTCAAGAACCTGAGCGGTATATCCTTTGCTCCCGATCCGAAGTACAATATCATAGTAGGACCAAATGCGCAGGGAAAGACCAATCTTCTTGAAGCCATGTGGATACTTTCGGGCTGCAAGAGCTTTCGCGGCTCAAAGGAAAAAGACTACATCAACCTTGACGGCGACCGCATGGAGTCGAAAATAAAGCTCCTTGACAGCGTCCGCGAGCAGAAGATATCCTTTGAAATGACGAGAAGCGCCGCAAATCCAAAGAATATACACCTTAACGGCGTAAAGCAGAAGGGTACAAAGGCTATATTCGACGTTTTCAAATGTATCGCGTTCATTCCCGATGACGTTGATATCATAAAAGGTTCACCTGAAAAAAGGCGTAATTTCATAGATATGGCAGCTTCGCAGCTGAATCCCGTCTTTGTTATGCACCTCAACAAGAACAATGCAATAATGAACCAGCGCAATGCCCTTCTGAAAGGCATAATGCAGGGAAATACAGATAAAAGTATACTTGAGATATGGGACAGGCAGGCTTCCCGCGAGGGAGCTGTTATATCCTATATGCGACATGAATATATACAGAAGTTCAACGGGATATGCGGAAGACTTTACCGTACTATCTCGGGAGGAACGGAAGAGCTTGAACTGGAATACAAGTCGAATGTCTACAAGCCGGACGACTTTGAAAAGCCCTGCGGCGATGAGGCATACGAGCAGTATTACAGAAAGCTCTCTGAATCGGCTGATTACGATATCAGAACAGGAAGCACTCATGCAGGAGTGAACCGCGACGAGATACTCATAAAGATAAACGGCGTCAGCGCCAAGGACTACGGTTCCCAGGGACAAATAAAGAGTGCGGCGCTTGTGATGAAGCTTGCACAGGCAGAGATATATATGCAGAGATCCAAGGACGCGCCCGTGATATTTCTTGATGATGTCATGGGAGAGCTTGACGAGAACCGTCAGAGGTTCGTATTTGATATAATCAAGGATATGCAGGTATTTATAACAACTCCGAATGAAAATGCGTTACTTCCCGAAATAAAGGGAAAGGTTCTGCATATAAGCGGCGGAAGCGCTGTCGAGGAGGAAGAAGATGTATCTTCACATAGGGAATAATTATACCGTAGATATAAGAGATGTGGTGGGAGTTTTCGACATTGAGAACACAACTGTTGAAAAATGCACCAAGAAGCTGCTTGAAAGAGCAGAAAAGGAGCATCACTGTATCTATACCACCTATGAAATGCCGAAAAGCTTTATAATAACCGTGAAAAACGGCAGGGAGAAAGTCTATATCTCACAGCTGTCGGCATCAACGCTGAGGAAACGGCTTAAAGAAGGCGGCGGTTTCTGATGTATGAAAAAGATGGAAAAATATTTGTCAGCGAAGAGGAATATCTGAATAATATTCAGGAAATAGAAGAAAAAACAAGAAAAAACAAGAAACGCCGCATAAAGATAATATCTGTTACAGGTTTTGTGTTATGTGTATTATCATATCTGTTTGTCAAGTTTTTAGATTTTATTTTTGTTTTTCGTCAGAAATTATTATGGAAGATAAATAATGTAAAATAAACAGATATTCCTTGAAATCTGTTCCTATTTCGACAATAACCCCATAAATCGGGTAAATGACATATACAACCAAAATCATTGGAGGTAAATCATGAGTCATCAGAACAACAACTACGATGAAAACGACATACAAGTACTTGAAGGACTGGAAGCGGTCCGCAAAAGACCTGGTATGTACATCGGTTCCACAGGTCCCGGCGGACTTCACCACCTCGTTTACGAGATAGTGGACAACTCCATAGACGAAGCCCTTGCAGGCTACTGTACCGAGATAACTGTTGAGATACTTGAAGGCGACGTTATCCGCGTTTCCGACAACGGACGAGGAATCCCCGTAGGTATCCATCCAAAGGAGGGTATCTCAGCGGCAACTGTCGTATATACCATACTCCATGCAGGCGGTAAGTTCGGCGGCGGCGGATATAAGGTATCAGGCGGTCTTCATGGTGTCGGTGCATCTGTAGTAAACGCTCTGTCAGAATGGCTGGAGCTTACCGTAAAGGACGGAGAGCACGTTTACTTCCAGCGCTTTCAGCGCGGCCACTATGACGAGGAGCTAAAGGTAATCGGAGATACAAAGGAAACAGGTACCAGCGTAATGTTCAAGGCTGACGGCGAGATATTCGAGACAACCGAATACAGCTACGAAGTGCTTCTCAGGAGACTTCGTGAACAGGCTTTCCTCAATGCCGGAATAAAGATAAACTTCTCTGATAAGCGGAATAAGGATGAGATACAGGGCGAGATACTCCACTATGAGGGCGGTATACGTCAGTTCGTCGAGCATATCCACAAGACCCGCGAGCTTGAATCCATAAGCGGCGACGTTATCTATATTTCAGGAACTCAGGGAGACTCATTTGCGGAGGTGGCTCTGCAGTACAACGACGGCTTCAATGAGATAATCCTCTCGTTTGCTAACAATATCCATACAAAGGACGGCGGCTCTCACGAAACGGGCTTCAAGAACGCCCTTACCAAGGTCATAAACGACTATGGCATGAAAATGGGCAAAATAAAGGACCCGAAGGATAAGCTAAAGGGCGAGGACGTCCGCGAAGGACTTACCGCTATCATCTCCGTAAAACTCACGGAGTGCGAATTTGAGGGACAGACCAAGGGACGTCTTGGAAACCCCGAAGTTCGTCCGTTCATCGAGAAAATGGTTCAGGAAAAGCTGATGAACTTCCTCGAGGAAAATCCCGAGACCGCGAACCTCATCTTTGAGAAAAGCCTTTCCGCTCTGAAAGCCCGTGAAGCTGCAAAGCGTGCAAGAGAGGCAGAGCGCAAGAAGAACGCATTCGGAAACGCTTCAATGCCTGAAAAACTTGCAGACTGTTCCGAGCGTGACAACCGCTACACCGAGATATACATTGTCGAGGGAGATTCTGCGGGCGGTTCCGCAAAGCAGGGCCGTGACAGGCGTTATCAGGCTATCCTAGCACTTTGGGGAAAAATGCTCAACGTTGAAAAAGCCCGTATAGACAAGATATACGGCAATGACAAGCTGGAACCTGTCGTTACCGCTCTCGGAACGGGTATCGGCGAGGACTTTGACATAGAGAAGCTCCGCTACGGCAAGGTAATAATCATGGCCGATGCCGATGTTGACGGTATGCATATCAGAACACTTCTGCTCACATTCTTCTTCCGTTACATGAGACCTCTCATCACCAACGGAAATGTATATATAGCTCAGCCCCCTCTGTTCAGAGTTGAGCGAAAGAAGAAGATATACTACGCATTTTCCGATGAGGAGCGCGACAAGTATATCGCAGAGCTTTCCGAGGACGGAAAGTACAAGGACGTTGAAGTACAGCGTTACAAAGGTCTTGGTGAGATGGATCCCGAACAGCTGTGGGAGACAACTATGGATCCCGAGCACCGCACTATCGTAAGGATAGGCATGGAGGACGCACTCAAGGCTGACGAGACCTTCAGCATACTCATGGGCGACAAGGTGGAGCCGAGACGTCTTTTCATAGAGAAAAATGCTAAATTCGCACAGGATCTCGATATATAAGGATCGGAAAACATGGAAGAAAACTATAAGCTCGAAAAGGAATACAAGGTACCCGCAGACCTGTTCAGCGAGGCTTACCTTGAATTCCAGAAGAAATACATCTATCCGAAAAGCAGGATATATCTTGCAGCATTCGTTCTAATAGCCTTTGCATTGCTTATATTCGGCGTAATTGCCATGAATGACGCTTCAAAGAGTCAGAAATATCTTGTATATCTTGCTATTCTTATGGCTTGTGCATTTGCATTCCGCGAGTGGTACAACCCGAGGAAAAAGCGCCGTAATCTTACGGAATCCGTTAGAAATCTCGGAGAGCCGGTTTATAAGATAGGCTTTGCCGACAAATATGTTGATATTTCCACAGTTTCTGACGATATGAGCGGGTTATCCGATGAGGATATCAAAGAAGCAGAGGAAACAGACCCGCTTCCCGAAAAAACAAGGCTCGATATCGACGAGAGCTTTCAGCTTCTTGAATACGACAGATTCTTTCTGATATTATCGGGAAAGGAAATGCTCTATATACTTCCGAAAGAGGGATTTTCCGAATCGGAGCTGAAAACAGTCAGAGAACTTAAAAAATGAAAATTGCGAATTAAAATAAATTCTCTCAGGAGGAAAAAATGCTTTACACAGACAACTCAAAGGTAATAAATACCGAACTGGTCGATGAAATGGAAAATTCCATGCTGAATTATGCCATGTCGGTAATTGTTTCCAGAGCGCTCCCCGATGTAAGAGACGGTCTGAAGCCGGTACACAGAAGAATACTGTATACGCTCCATGAAAACGGACTTACTCCCGAGAAGCCTTACCGTAAATGCGCTGATACAGTCGGTGCTGTACTGGGACGTTATCACCCGCACGGCGACGCTTCCGTATATGATGCGCTGGTAAGACTTGCGCAGGACTTCTCAATGAGATATCCTCTCGTTGACGGTCACGGAAACTTCGGTTCGATCGACGGCGACGGTCCTGCCGCTTACCGTTATACCGAGGCAAAAATGGCTAAGCTCACCCTTGATATGCTCACGGATATCAACAAGGAGACAGTTGATTTCGTATCCAACTACGACGACCGTCTGAAAGAGCCTGCCGTACTTCCGTCGCGTTTCCCTAATCTGCTTGTAAACGGCTCTGTGGGTATCGCAGTAGGTATGGCAACGAATATCCCGCCTCATAATCTCGGCGAGGTAATAGACGCATTGCAGCTCCTTATCGACGATCCCGACTGCACACTTGAACAGCTCATGGAACATATACAGGGACCTGATTTTCCTACAGGCGGCGTTATCATGGGCAGGGCAGGCATACGTGCAGCCTATGCAACGGGAAAGGGCAAGATAACCCTCCGCAGCCGCACACATTTTGAGGAGATAAAGGGCAGAAACTGCATCATCATCGATGAGATACCTTATATGCTCCGCAAGGAGAGACTTCTCAAGAGCATAAACCAGCTTGCAAGAGACAAGCGTATAGAGGGACTTTACGATCTCCGTGACGAGTCCGACAAGGACGGTATGAGAGTGGTCATCGAGCTGAAAAAGGACGCTGTTCCCAACATTGTCCTCAACAAGCTCTTTGCGCTCACACAGCTCCAGGATACAGTTGGTATAATCATGCTGGCTCTCGTAAACAACGAGCCGAAGATACTTACTCTGAAGCAGATGCTCCAGCATTATCTTGACTTCCAGGTAGACGTAATACAGAGAAGGACACGTTTCGATCTACGCAAGGCTCTTGAAAGAGCTCATATCTTGCAGGGCTTCGTGCTTGCGGCAGACCATATCGACGAGGTAATAAATATAATCCGTTCCAGCGCTACCGTTCAGGAGGCAAAGGAGCGTATGATAGAGCGCTTCAGGGACGTTGACATGTCGGCTCTTCTCGACCGTGCTCAGTACGATCTCACAGGTCTTCACATCGAGGCTCAGACAGGCCTTTCCCAGGAACAGGCTGAGGCTATCGTACAGATGAGACTGGGACAGCTGACAGGTCTCGAAAGACAGAAGATAACCGATGAACTCTACGGACTTCTCACAAAGATATCCGACTATGAGGATATACTTGCCGATGTCAACAGAGTTTACGCTATAATACTTGAGGATCTCAACACTATCCGCAAGAAGTTCAGCGACAAGCGCCGCACAGATATAGAAAATGTCAGCGGCGAGGTGGATATCGAGGACCTTATCCCCGAGGAGGACTGCGTTGTAACTCTCACAAACAACGGATATATCAAGCGTATGCCGCTGACGGAGTACAAGACGCAGCACCGCGGCGGACGCGGAATAACAGGCATGAAGCAGCGTGAGGAGGACTTCGTTCAGGAGATGTTCATCTGCGGCTCTCATGACAATATCCTGTTCATATCCAACAAGGGTATAATGTACAAGCTGAAATGCTATGAGGTCCCTGACGGCTCAAAGGCTTCAAGAGGCTTCAATCTCATAAATCTGCTGCCTCTTACCGAAAACGAGAAGATAGCGGCAATGATAAAGACCACCGATTTCGGCGAAGACAAGTTCATTACCATGGTCACCAAGAACGGCAAGATAAAGAGGACCAACCTCTCACTCTACAAGAACGTCCGCAAGAACGGTCTTATAGCTATCGGACTTGACGAGGGCGACGAGATAGAGGGCGTGCGCATGACTGACGGAAATGCTCAGCTCTTTGTTGCAACTCACAATGGTATGGCAATACGCCTTGAGGAAAACAAGATAAGAGCACTTTCACGTTCGGCTCACGGTGTAAGAGCTATAAAGCTCCGTGAGGGAGATTATGTTGTAAGCATGGCAAGAGTCCGTGAGGGAGCTTCTCTCCTGACAGTTACCGAAAACGGCTACGGAAAGAAAACAGATCTTGACAGCTACCGTATACAGAACCGCGGCGGCTACGGTCTCACAAACTACAAGGTTGACGATGTACGCGGACACGTATGCGGAATCAAGATAGTTGACGAGGAGGACGATATAATCCTCGTATCAAGCGACGGTATCATAATAAGGATACTTGCAAGCGATATCCGTATAATGGGACGTATCGCAAAGGGCGTCCGCGTTATGAGAGTAAACGAGGGTGCAAATGTTGTTGCGTTCACACGTGCGGAGCACGATGATAACGCCGAGACCGAAAAGGTTGAGCAGCTTACCGAGGAGCAGCTGAAGGAAGCAGAAGCAGAGGCTGCACTTGAGGAGCAGAACGAGGTAGTTATCGAGGCTGAGCCCGAAGAGGACGACAGCGAAGAATAATAAAAGCATTGGTATAAAAATTATAGTTATGAGTTTGTCGGCGTTTGCATGTTATATTATGAGCAACTGCGAACGCCGACAGCTTTTGAACCGGAATGATCAAGGATACTGATATATGATATATTTTGTAACAGCTGTTATTGTGATCTTTGCAGCATATGCAGTATACGAAAACGTTTTCTGTCTTAAGGTCAGACGGGAAAAGTTTGGGATCGGCATTAGGATAGCTCATGTTTCCGACCTTCATCACAGGAGCTTCGGTCATAACAATGAAAAGCTCCTTAGTAAGATCAGGGCTGAGGCTCCTGACCTGATAATTTTCAGCGGCGACCTTGTGACAAGGTACGATACCGACTTTTTCAATGCCGAGACCGCATTGAGGGGCATGTGCGAGATAGCTCCCGTTTATATGATATACGGCAACCACGAGCAGAGTATCAATAAGGAAAATAAGCGTAAATTCAGGAAAATGCTCCAGCGCAACAGTCAGATACTTCTGAAGAACGGCTGTGCCGAGTTCCATATCAGGGGAAGAGTGCTGAAAATATTCGGACTTCTCGAAAACTACGGAGTTTATAAGAAAAACGGCGGCTACAGAGGTCTTGATGTCATAAAATGCGAAGATATTGAAAAGCTTCTCGGAAAATGTCCCGGGGGCGAAGTGCTGCTCATTGCGCATAATCCCTTTTTCGGTGAAGAATATGCAAAATGGGGGGCAAAATACACCTTCAGCGGCCATGTTCACGGCGGCTCCGTAAGAATTTTCGGAAAGGCTCTGCTTTCACCCGAAAGGAAGTTCTTTCCGAAGTACGCAAAAGGCGTATTCGATTTTGACGGAAAAAAGCTGCTGGTCTCGGCAGGTCTCGGAAAGCTGAGACTTTTCGATCCGCCCGAGATAGTAATATATGAGATATGACTAAGCGGACAGCAAAGCAAATAATATCAGGAACGATCCTCCCGTCCATGAGAAATCATGGCGCAGGGAGGATATTTTTCTGCCCGTCAGCGAGCCGAGCAGCAGAGCGGCTGCTCCGCAGACGAATACCGAGACCGCTGCATATGATGCGGATATATCGGAACCTCCGCAGCTCAGACCCGTTGCGGCGGCGTCAAGTGAGCCTGCAAGAGCCAGTACGGCGGCTTCGCCTGTGGACAGCACCTTTGAACTGTCCATATCGGCGGCGGTATCATCGAGGCAAAGTCTTACGAACATGGATAGGTCTCCCATTTTCAGGGAAAAGCTCCCCTTGTCCGAAAGCCGGCGTATGAGGTTGCGCAGTACGCTTTTGGCTATATTCAGCGAGCCTATGAGGATCAGTACCGCAGTGCCGACTATGTGGATAGTATGTGACGTGATAACCTCGGATATTATGTCGGACAGGGTTATGGATACGAACAGTATCACCGTGGAAAACATATCTATTATGAAAGCAGAGCCTATGGGTATGCGTATGCCGCTGTTGCAGCAGGCTGCTGCCGCAAGATATATGTCTATGCTTACGATAAAAGCGAGAAACAGCTCCTTAAGCAATATTAACACCTCCGTGGTCATTATATTCCCCGTGAGCCGGAAATGTTATTTGACGTATCAGTCCTTGGTATGCATCAGTGGGCATTGCAGCCGGCAAGCAGACAATGCAGACTGACAGATGACGGAAAAATCATGATACTGCAGGGCTGAATTATAATTTTATTATTGACATTCACATAAAATATGTTTATAATAAAAATATATTGATAAGCGCGAGGAGGAGAACTATTGATAGCAGGTGTTTCTACAGCTTGCCTGTACCCTAAACCTATAGAGGAAGCACTTTACGATCTTGCGCTCAATGGGGTTTCCTGCGTGGAGCTTTTTATTAATACTCATTCAGAGCTGAAAAAAGGCTTTGCTCATGGTATGGCGAATCTTCTGAAAAGATTTGACATCAGATGTCCGTCGGTCCATCCGTTTACCTGTGAGATAGAGCCGCAGATGTTTTTTTCCGAGTATGAACGCAGGATCAGCGATATGCTTGAATATTACAAGCTTTACTTTCGCTTTATGAATATTGTCGGAGCGGATATCTTCGTTTTTCACGGCGGCAAGCCCTCCTCGACCTGTACCGCGGAGCTGTACTGCGAGCGCTATTCGAGGCTTTACAGGCTTGGTAAGGAGTTCGGGGTAACTGTTGCCATAGAAAACGTTTCCCGCTGCAAAAGCGGTTCCTCCGCATTCATAAGGGAGATAAAAAATATGCTCGGCAGCGAGTTTGCTTTCGTTCTCGATACAAAGCAGGCGCTGCGTTCAAATGAAAATCCTGTAACATTTCTTGATATAGCGGGAGATAAGGTCTCCCATGTGCATATCAGCGATTCGGGAGAAATGGGCGACTGCCTCCTTATCGGCAGAGGAAGATTCAATTTCAGGCAGTTCTTTGAGAAGCTTGCAGGCTGCAATCCCGACTGCAGCGTTATCCTTGAGCTCTACAGGAGCGGATTTAACGGTATAAGCGACCTTATTTCAAGCTATAATAAACTTACACGTATGACTGAGCCTTATGGCAGGGAGCATAAACAATGAAATGTCCATACTGCGGATTTGAAGAATTGAAGGTAATAGACTCACGCCCTGTTGACGATAAGACAAAGCGTCGCCGCGAATGTGTGAGATGCGGTGAAAGATTCACTACCTATGAGGCTGTGGAGATACCGCTGCTCATGGTGGAGAAAAGGGACGGAAGCGTTCAGCTGTTCGACAAGGCAAAGCTTATAAACGGCATAGTTTCAGCAATAAAAAAGAGACCTGTCTCTGCGGAGAAGGTCACTGAAATTGCAAATTATGTTGAGAATTACTACGCCAATGCACTCAGGACTGTTGCAAGATCGACCGAGATAGGCGAGCTTGTGCTGGATAGGCTGAGAGATATCGACCCTATATCATATATCAGATTTGCGTCGGTGTATAAAGATTTTACGGATATTGACAGCTTCGTTGCTGCCATAAGCGAATTTGACGGAAAAGAAAAAAATGCGGGAGACGATCCCGTTATTAATAATACGGAGGTATAACTATGAACGAATTCCTTGAAAACTTTAACGATATCAATACGGAGCAGACTTTTAATCCGCCTGAGGTGGAAAAGAACAAGCTGCTTGCAGTAATAGCATATTTGCTGCCAATACTTTTCTTTGTGCCGATACTTGGAGATTCAAACTCCACATACTGCAAATTCCACGCAAATCAGAGCCTTACATGGCTTATCGTGATGATCGTGCTTTTCATAGTAAAGTTCATACTCGGCTCAATACCCGTTCTTGGCGTGCTTGTCAAGCTTGTTATATGGCTGGCCATAATTGCTGTTGATATTGCTTTTATCATCGGCTCGTTAAATGGCAAGGCATACAGACTTCCTGTTATAGGAAACATGCTCAACGTTTTCTGATTCAGCTTACAGGCATTCTGAGACTTCCGCCGTCTTCGCTGTATACCGTTGAGGCAACTGCGGTATTCCCGCATACAAGCAGTTCTGCAAGCATTTTCATGCCGTTTGGACTGTAGTTCCTTACTTCATATACGAACAGTTTTGCGGCCCTGCCTGCATATCTGCGCAGGGGAAGTCCCTGTTTATCCTGCATGAGGGCATATTCCTCGTATTTTTCCGAGAAAACGGCCGGGATATCAATATTTTTTTCGGATATCTCCTCAACCTCCCACCCGTGAGAGGCAAAATAGCCGATACGCTGAGAAACATCGCCGACAGCTTCAACAGGTGTCGGCGTTTCTTTTCTGCCGCAGGCTGCAAGTGAGAAAGCGGCGGCGGATAAAATGACAAATATAAGCTTTTTCATGCTTTGACGCTCCTTTTTACATGGGGTATTAGAGCTTATTCAGTACATGATGTGAAATATTCCGGAGGGAGAGGCAATGGCGCAGATAAGACTTGATAAATTCATATCAGAGCGCACTGAGTATACCAGAAGCGGCATAAAGGAGCTTGCAGCAAAGGGAAAGATCACCGTTGACGGGATGACCGTCAAGCGTCCGGACATAAAAATAGACGATACGGCTGGGGNNTGCTGCCGTAACGGTCTGCGGTCAGGAAATAAGAGCCCAGCGCTACAGATATATACTTCTCAACAAGCCGCAGGGCTATGTATGCTCCACAGACGACAAGGACGGAGAGACCGTTCTGAAGCTGATACCGCCTGAAATGCGCAGAAAAGGGCTTTTTCCAGCCGGACGGCTCGACAAGGACAGCATGGGCGCTCTGCTCCTTACGGACGACGGAGAACTGGCACATAAGATGCTTTCACCGAAGAATCATGTTCCGAAGGTCTATATTGTGCAACTTGGCAGAAAANNGAAAATAATTATATTAACAAATTTGCTGAGGGTATTACACTTGCAGACGGTGAGACTTGTCTGCCCGCAAAGGTAAGACAGTCAGAAAACAGCGATAAACTTGCATTTATACAACTTTATGAAGGAAAATATCATCAA
>DBXO01000038.1:15153-15302 GCA_002309635.1 Ruminococcus flavefaciens
CAAGTTAAAAGAATGTTCGCAGCTGTGGGCAATCATGTGGAGCTTTTGATGCGAGTTTCCATTGGATCGCTGATTTTGCCCGAAAAACTGAGAATCGGAGAGAGTATGGAGATATTGCCGAACGATATGTTTAAAGAGCAAAATTTTGA
>DBXO01000049.1:0-24531 GCA_002309635.1 Ruminococcus flavefaciens
TGTCTGATTCTTAGGCAGTATCTTTGGTTCAAATTCGCCGTTTCTGTCACGGGGAACTTCGATATCTATCTTACCCATACTGGTGCGCAGAGTTTTCTTGCTGTGACCATTACGGCTGTTATCTGTTTCCTTGTTCTTCACGTCATACGGCTCATACCCAAGTTCAGAATCAAGTTCTGATTCAAGGCTGCCTTCCATAAATCCTGCAAGTGCTTCCTTGAACAGTTCCTGAATATCATCCATGCTCTGGATATTCGCTGCCGAAAGAAAATCGCTTATCAGCTCTCTTCTTGCTCGCTGCTCTTCTGTTTCATTTCTTCGCCTTCTTCCCATAATTATAACCTCCGAAGTAGTGTCTCTTCTATTATACACTACTTCAGAGGTTTACACAAATTTTAGGATAGACTCGGTTACCCGTTCCTTTTTCATTTGCTGTAATTATTCAGTGCATTTTTCAGTGCTTCAATAACTCGCTCCCTCAGCGAGATAGGTGATATGACAGCTGCGTGGTCGGAATACTGCACCGCCCACTTGAACATATCTTCCTCGCTGACACGGACTTTGACAATGCAGTCGTTATCCGTAACATCGGATATTTCCGCAGCCTTACCGAAATAGTCGATAATGTCGTTGATGATATAGCGGTTGGCGCGGAACTTCACCTGTATGATGTCGCTGCTGAACATATAAATGTGCTCAGTGATGTGCTCCGAAAGGTCAAGCCCGTATTTCTTGCCCTGAGTATTCTCAAAGGGCTTTGCTGCCGTATCAAGGATACGTATATTCTTTATGCGGTCGATGCGATAATTGGCGATATTATCGTATTTGTCATAGTTGCATATGAGATAGTAGCGTCCGCTAATGACTGCCATCTGATAAGGATTTACAATGTACTTCCTGATCTTGCCGTCAGAGCCTTTGCGAGGGTGGAGCTTTTTATCAACGTCATAGCTGCAATATTCAAACTCAACCTGCTTTTTCTTCTCGATAGCCTCATCAAGAGTATCAATGGTATAGAAAAGCTGAGCATTCGATATACTGCTGTCCGAGACGCTGTATATATGCTTGACCTTACTTCTAAAGTATACTGACGAAAGTCCTTCCAGCTTTTTTATTAACTGCATATGCTGGCGGTATGGAATATGCTCTGAGAACAGTAGTCCGTCTATTAGCAGGCGGAGTTCGGAGTCGGTGAAATCATGAGTAAGATACCAGTCAGTGAGAACAGTATTTTCCTCGCCGTCTTTGCCGCTTCTTGTAATTTCACTGTAGTTGATATGATAGCCTGCTTCAATAAGGTTCATAAGATTGCTCTTGACCGACTTTCTGTCAACAGTCATATTGTAATCTCTTTTCAACAGCTCAATTATATCCTTCTGGGTAAGCCTGTGATCTTCATCGGAATACTTCTTCAGTATATCGAGGATGTTGATTATCATCAGCTTCTTTGGCTGTATTTCGTACACGATAACACCTCCGCCTTGTTCATAATTATATTACCAGATTTGATGTACGCTTTTACGTACATGACTTATGATATATTATAACATAGAATAATGAAAAAAGCTATAGGTTTTAGCTTTTTTGAAAGGAGTATATCATGAAAACATCTGTGCTTGATTTTATTGACTCAGCCACACTGAGGGAACACCTGCGCAATCAGAAGCTTGAACCGGCTGTAAAGTGTATATTGATAATACATAGCAAGAAGCATTCTATTGAGGAAAAGCTTGATGCCCTAAAGGAAAGGTATGAAACATATTCGACTGAAGATTTTAATATGGGAAAATATAATTGCCGTGAAATAGGTATTAAAGCAGCCTTGAAAGAGTATATTATTTCTACGAAAAAAGTAATTGATGAACTTAATAACACAGATTCCGAGAATATATATCACGTCTGTGGCACAGATGATATTTGTTGCCACGGATTATTTAATACTTTTGATCATGCCTTGAATGCCGTTAAAAAGCACCTTGCCGACACTGAATGTACCGTAATAAAAGCTAAAATAAACGAGTTTGAAAATGTTACAGATACAACGGTGCTTATTAACGAACTTGGGCTTCCCTATGATATCTGGAATTTAGATAATGACAGGATAAGCTGGAGCATATACGGTGCTTATGCATGGATTCCACATCGTTATGCAATCGGAGATCTGATTCGCTCCAGTTTTGATGCCACTTTTGCTGTTGTTGTCGATAACGGAAAATGTCCGACAAACGCTCTTGATCTTGATATTAACGATATGACATTGAAATGCGTTGCTTTTGAGAAAAAAGAATATCACTCCTGCGGTGGGATATTCATACAAAGGTATTTTCCTATACTCCGCATTGAATCAGCCACAGCAACAGAACTGGAAGAATGTCCGAAAGAATTGATAAGATTCAGTCATCTTGTGAAAGGCGGTATCAGTCCAGCAGAATTCCTGGAGGAGTATGGTCAAGGAATCATTGGTAGTAAGCTTTGATTGTTATGGAGGAATAACTATGGCAGGATTTTTTATAGTATTAGGTGATAAAAAAGACGATAATGGTAGAGTTATTGAAAGTGCTATGAGTATTTTAGATGAATTATGCACATACGGATATTACATCACTAATCTACATATCAACAATGGCACACAGATATGGGCCAAAACAAAAGTATCAACATTTACTGATTATTACAGTATGCGTACTGGCGATTATATATTTTTCATCTTCAATAGAAAAATATACGGAGTCGGTGAATTGACCAGTATTGAACATACTGACGATTGTAAGTTTTGGACTTATGAAAATGCGAATATACCTACAACGTCAACGGTTTCTTTCCCCATCTTTGATGGTATTAATCCTGAAAATAGATGCATTTGTTTCTTTAAGCCATTAGAATACTTCTCATATGCGATAGATATGGATGAAGCACTTACAGCATATCCAAATTCATTTAAATCTCTTCGAGTGATTCAAGGGCGTTCTTTAATAAAAATGGATGATGAAGAGACTCAAGCTTTATATGCGACTATCACTAAAAGTAATCGTGCTTGTAAAGGACAAACTGTCGATTGGAACACTCCTACATTTGATAATTCTAAGCAAATCGTTGCTGGTAATAACATTGCCAAGAATCCGAATTATTATTCGTTCACGATTGAATCTTTACTTACTAACTTTAAAATCCGTGGCTTAGATGGAATCAATGAAGATATGGCAATAGAAGCTGCAGTCGTAGAAAGACTTAATACTGGCAGTTCTGCAGTGTTTGATAAACTAACATATGTATCGCATCAGGTTTCAGCATCGCCAGCAAAACCTGTAGAATACATGGAATGGATGGATGTGTTTGGATATAAAACAACATCATCTCTTATGTCGAAAGCGATATCTATTTCATTTGCTATAGAACAATACTATGTAATTGAAATCAAAAGAGATCCTCTTGGATTAAAACATAAAGGGAATAAAGAGCCTCAATGGGTCAAATCAAATAAAGCAGTTGCCAATCGATTGATGAAATTTGTGGACTGGACTGCCCAAAATTATGCTAGTGGAAAATATCCGATGGTAAAAGGTATTATTGTTGCAAATGGTTTTGATGACGACTTTATTGAGTATTGTAAGGGAATGTGTATTCGTAATTATAACAGCGGCTATAGAGATGCAACTCCTTCTGCATGGAATGATATTGAATTAATAAAGTACACGTTTGATGGACAAACCATTACTTTTACCAAGGTATTATAAATTTATAATTTGAAATACAATAATAGCCATTTTGTGAAAAAGCGGTATTAGCTCAGCTTAATATCTGGAGGAGTATAGTAATGGCCAAATCTGTTGAATCGACTATTGTTAATGAATATTATTATATAGAATCAGCTCCCTTGCGGGAGCTGGCTTCTTTCATAGCTTTGTACCACCAATAATTTCGTGTGATTTTCGTGTGATTTCGTGTGATTTTTTACTGTAAAACAGTCACACGCGACTGCAAAAATGCATTAAAAACTGTTTTCTACAGGCTTCTTTAAAAGAGCGGACAGAGAGGGATTCGAATATTTTTAAATGGCTATTTTCGCCTATTTATAGCCTTTAATACTTTTCGTGTGGAATAAATGAGTGGAATAGAATTATTCTGAATGAAAACTATTTCTGGTATAGCTGTTCTTTTTCGATTATTGAAATATTGATATTTCCTGCAAATATCCTCTCCACCACGATCTGCGTCATCTCCTGCACCGACTCGGCATAACCGCCTTTTGCCCACTTCATAAAGATGCCGAAAAGCCCATAGGCAAGGTAGTAGCTTTCGTAGGTGTCCGAGGTCTGCTCGGTGTCGCTGTCGGTCATGATGACCTCATACGCAGAGAGAATCGCTCCGTGATGCCCCTGTCCGATGATAAGGTCATTCTTTTTCCGCAGCGAATAGCAGAAATCAAAGTACCGCATGACACGGTAGCTGTCACTCAACTGATGCTCTTTGAGCCTGTGTTCACGCTCGTATTCACGCCACTTCATGATGATGTAGGCGGTGATGATCTCGTTCTTTGACTTGAAATTGCGAAAATAGGTCGCTCTGCCGATGCCGCCTTCCTCGCACAGCTCGTCCACGGTGATCTTTTCGATGTTCTTCTTTTTCATCAGCCTGAACAGCGCTTCACCGTAGGCGGAGGTCACATATTCCGACATTTTTCGTTCTTCCTTTCTGCCTGATGATACTATTTTGCAAAATAGTATCATTTTCCCGATTTTATTGACTTTGCAGCCGTTTTGTGATATTATAGTATCATGAGATAACGGGTTTGTCAAGTCGTGAGATTGAGGAGGAGTAGGCATGGAGAACACAAAACCGAAAAGCAGACTGAAAAAGGTGCTTATCATCATCGGCATTATCATTTTGGTGATCGCAATAGGCATTTTTATTCTTCTGAAGCTGACATTTCTCAAAACATTTCCGAAGCTCAAGGGTGAACCTGATATCGGCAAGTGGTATGATGTCGTAGTCGATGATGCAAAGTCCTCGGACGGCAGCGAATGGCACGGCATCTTCCGTAAGGGCACGGAAAACAAAGTCGTTGTATATTTCTTCGGCGGCGGTGTGAGCATCACCCCTGAGACTTCCGAGGGCGGCAAAGAGTTCTATGCGACCAATATGACAGCTCAAGATTTTGTCGCACAGGGCGGTATCGGCAGCACAGAGGAGGATAATCCGTTTAAGGACTGGAGCTTTATCGTGATCCCCTATGCGACTGGCGATTTTCACGCAGGTATGGGAACTTACGAGGGCAAAAAGACTGTGTATCACACAGGGTACAACAATTACTCCGCTTATGTGGAACAGGTCAAGCAGTATATCGGAGAGCCAGACACGCTGCTTGTAACAGGCTTTTCGGCAGGCGGATTTGCGACCTCCTTGTTGGCTGATGATGTAATCGACCGTTTTCCGAATGCTGAAAATGTGACAGTCTGTGTTGACAGCTCTCTCCTCCTTTATGACGGCTGGCACGAAACGGCTGTGGATCTGTGGAAAGCTCCGACTGAAATATCAGACAGACTGACCACAAATAACCTTGTTCTCGACAGTCTGACCGCACTTCACGAAAAGCGTGGTGACAGCGTGAAAATACTTTTTGACTGCTCCTACCGTGATGATACGCTGATGCAGTATCAGTCCTATATCGACAGCGGAAAAATGGATAAGACCAAAGAGCTTGGCGATAACTTCCAGCGTGATCTGAAAGAAATGGTAAACGGGTTGCAGACAAATATCCCCGATGTAGGCATTTATATCTGGAGCTGCGGAGAAGATGCAAATACCCATAATACCCAGCATACGATCATCTCTGCGAATGTGTTTGACAAGCTCGGAAACGACAGAAGCGTCGGTGAGTGGATATATGATGCTGTGAACGGCGATGTAAAAACCTACGGGCTGGAATTGCTCGATAAAACATTCTGAGATGAGGATTATTAAGAATATATCCTATAAAACAACACTGATAGCCTGCTTTATCGGTTATGTGATACAGGCGATAGTCAACAACTTTGTGCCTCTGCTGTTTCTGCGGTTTCAGGCTGAATTTGATATCCCTTTGGCACAGATCACATGGCTCATAACAATCAATTTTGCCGTTCAGCTTACAGTTGATGCAGTTGCTCCTGCGTTTGTGGACAAGATCGGGTATCGGGCATCTATGCAGCTTGCACATATCCTGTCTGCATCGGGATTTTTGTTGATGACAGTTCTGCCCGACAAGCTCCCGTCACCTTTTTCAGGACTTGTCATCTGCATAGCGCTGTATGCAGTCGGCGGAGGACTTCTCGAAGTGCTTGTAAGCCCGATCGTCGAGGCTTGTCCGACAGACAACAAGGAGACAACAATGTCCTTGCTACATTCCTTCTACTGCTGGGGACAGGCGGCTACTGTGCTGTTATCGACTGTATTTTTTTCCCTTGCAGGAATAGAGCATTGGCGTATACTTGCCGCTTTATGGTCGATCGGTCCGATCCTGAATTTTATTCTTTTCCTAAAAGTCCCAATTGCCACACTTTCTGAAACAAGAGGAAAGGAATCGGGATTTGCCGAACTGATAAGAACACCCGGATTCCTATTTTTCTGCCTGATGATGCTTTGTGCAGGTGCTTGTGAGCTGACGGTAAGTCAGTGGGCATCTGCCTTCGCCGAATCAGGACTGCACATCTCAAAATCCGCAGGAGACCTGATCGGGACTATGGGATTTGCGCTGTGTATGGGCAGTGCAAGAGCGATGTTTGGCAAATTTGGGGAGAAGATACCGCTGCAAAAGGTAATGCTCACATCGTCCATTTTATGCGTTGGGAGCTATCTGCTGATCGGTCTGACAAAAGCTCCGGCAGCCGGACTGATCGGCTGTATGCTGTGCGGTTTTTCAGTTGGGATCTTCTGGCCGGGGACTTTCAGTATCTCATCCGCAAGGCTTAGAAACGGAGGAACTCTGATGTTTGCATTGCTGGCACTTGCAGGCGATCTTGGGTGCTGTGCCGGTCCTACGATTGCAGGAAAGGCATCTGCCTTGTTTGGGAGCAATCTGCACAGGGGTATCTTATGCGGTATTGTGTTTCCGTGTATCATGCTCTGCTGTGTTCTTCTGATGGATAAGGAATATCAGAAAGGAAAGGTCAGAAATAGAGGCAAATAAGAAAAGAGGTCATAAGACATTGAAAATCATCGGTATCATACTGCTGATACTTTTCTCTGTTGGACTGATATCTTCATCAAGGGTAAGATACACGAACGCCGTCCGTGGTACGATGATGACTATTTCGATTATCTCAAGACAGATGCTGTGCTTGAAAAGAAATATTCCGGCAGAGGCAGCTTTGAGACTGCCTGCACTGAATTCAAGAGCGATAACAACAGGATCGACACAATCAGGGTGTTTTATCCTGCGGAGCTTGCAGACAACAACAGATCCTATCCGATGATCGTTTCGGTCAATGCAAGCGGTACACGGGCAAGAAATTATATGGCTGTGCTTGACAGGATCGCTTCATGGGGATTTATTCTGGTCGGCAACGATGATCCGCAGTCCGGCACGGGGGGAACTGCATCGCAGACACTTGATCTTATCCTGAATATCGGTGCTGTCAGCGAATTGTACGGCAAGATCGACAAAAACAATATCGGTATCATGGGATCTTCGCAGGCGGTGCCGGAGCGATGTGTGCAGTTACGAATTTTGATAATGGAAAGCTGTATAAGACGATATTCACAGGCAGTGCAGCTGAATTCTTGGAGGAGTATAGCAACGGTAACATTCATTAAAAGTTTTTGTTAATAAATATTTTTAAATAGAATCAGCTCCCGAATGGGAGCTGGCTTCTTATATAACGTTATACCACCTTTTGGCCGTGTGAAATTCGTGTGAAAGCGTGTGAAAAACAACTGTTTTTCTTCACACGCGACTGCAAAATTGCAGTTTAAACTGGTTTTTACAGGTAAGAGAAAAGCCTGTATTTCGGTGTTTTCCTCGAAATACAGGCTTCTTTAAAAGAGCGGACAGAGAGGGATTCGAACCCTCGATACGCTATTAACGTATACACGAGTTCCAGTCGTGCGCCTTAGACCAGCTCAGCCATCTGTCCATACTTTGGTGCGAGTAATGGGACTTGAACCCATACGTCTCTCGACACACGCCCCTCAAACGTGCCTGTCTGCCTATTCCAGCACACTCGCAAAGTACTTAAATATTATACAACAAACAGGAACAAAAGTCAAGTACTTTTTTAATAAAAAATAATTTATACCAATAATTAACTAAAATATAACAAAACTAATATAAAATACTATTTAAAAACTTCTAATAAAATAAAAAAACATAAATCCCGGATATTCGACATTTTACGTTAAAATTCCACCTTGAAATCCTGTTGATACTGTAGTAAAATATAAAAAGTAGAAAACAGGAAAGGAGTATCCGTTATGGAAAACGAAACTATCAAAGTGCTGATTGGTGACAATTCAGCAGCAAACGGAGTAAAAGCAGCAGCAAAGTTAAGACAAGGCGGCATGATAGCTTACACAAGAAAAAAGGACGGCGAAGTTATATTCGATTCAATAATCAATGACAGACCCGACGTAGTTATCACTGCCCTGACAATGCAGGATACAGATGCCATTGCACTGATAAGCCGTGTAAAGGAGCAACTGATAAATATCCCTGTATTCATTGTGGCATCAGATGTCAGGAACAGCTTCATAGAGAGGCAGGTCCTTGCTAACGGTGCGTCATATTTTCTTTCAGAACCCTTCGATTTTGACGAGCTTGTGTCGATAGTCAAATCGGTCTGCGGGAAAAAGCTTTCAACGGTCTGTACAGATACGGAAATAATCGTTACAGACGTAATACAGAAGATCGGAGTTCCCGCACACATCAAAGGCTATCACTATCTCCGCACCGCGATAATAAGTGCCATAAACAACATTCAGCTTATGGAAAGCGTTACAAAGCAGCTTTATCCATGTGTCGCCAAGAAATATGCCACGACCTCATCAAGGGTCGAGAGAGCAATACGTCATGCAATCGAAATCGCATGGGACAGAGGCAACAGCGAAGTAATAAACAGCTTTTTCGGCTATTCTGTCAAAAGCTACAGAGGACGTCCGACAAATTCCGAATTCATAGCACTTGTGACCGATAAGTTACGTCTCAAGTTAAAAAAGACATTATCCTGAAAACTGAAAACATAATAATTCCATGACCCACCTAATAAAAGTGCCTTAATTGGCACTTTTATTTATTTCCATCGGAATTAATTCCGCAAACATTGATTTATACTTGCGGATATGGTATAATCATATATGAAAAAAGCTTTACAGGAGAAGAAAATGTCCGAACTTATCTCAAACAGATTCAAAAAATGGGAAAAAATCTGCTCTGACAGATTTAACAGGCTCAAGGAAAACGAGGAAAAGCTCAACAGCTTCTTCATAGATCTATACGGTATAGGCGATGAGATATCTCCCGAGGTAGACGAAAGATACATTACAGTACGAAAAGCACTGCTGCAGCGTGAAATAAAAAGCCTTATAAGCTATGCTGTAGGCTGTATCTTCGGAAGGTACTCCCTTGACAAAGAAGGGCTGTGCTATGCAGGCGGAGACTGGAACGCCTCAGATTATTCGACAGTTATCCCCTGCTCTGACAATATAATGACCATAAACAGTACAGATAACGGACTTTTTGCTGCTCTTATGGATTTTTTTGAAGCTGCATACGGCAAGGATACTCTTGAAGAAAACCTTGGCTTTATCGCCGAAGCTCTTGGCGGAAATGGTGAGCCTCGCAATGTCATCTTCATGTACCTACGCAAAAGCTTTTATTCCGATCATGTAAAAATATACAAAAAAAGGCCGATATACTGGGAGTTCACATCAGGCAGCAAAGGAGCTTTCAAGGCTCTCATGTACATTCACCGCTACAATGAAGCAACTCTTTCATTACTTGAAAAAGGCTATGTTATTCCCCGCTGTGAAGCTTTTAGAGCCGAGCTGAAAAAGCTAAGTGAGGAGCTCAGGGTCACCTCCGGCCCGGAACGAACTGCTCTTCGCCGTGATATAAGCCGTTTGCAGACATTGTTGCTTGAAATGGAGGACTATATACACAGAGTCCACGCCCTTGCTCTGCAGAATATAAAACTTGACCTTGACGACGGCGTGAAATTCAATTATGAAAAGCTAAAGGACATACTCGCTTGATTATACTAAAATCTGTATTCAATAATGAATACAGATTTTTATTTATGTTTTCCCTTTACGAGCTTGTCTGTTTTTACGATGATTATATCGTTCTTTTTCAGCTTTATGGTTTCGGTGGGGACTATTACAAGTTCGCCACGCAGAATGACAAGTACGCTTATATTGTACTTCTCGGAAGCTTCTGCAACGGTCATGCCTTTGAAAGCGCTTTTATCATCAACAAGTATCTCGCCCACATCGCTTATATCGCTGAACCTTGCCTCTGAATTCTGCTTTTTTGTGTACTGCTCAACAAATCCTGCGCTTATGATACCTGTTGGCACAGCTACGACACCGACACCGAGAAACGCTATAAGTATAGCCATTATCTTTCCTATGACAGTTATAGGGTAAATATCTCCGTATCCAACGGTAAGAAGTGTGGATACGCTCCACCATATTCCCGAAAAGGCGTTTTTGAACGCTTCGGGCTGAGCTTCATGCTCGGCGCTGTATATTCCGAGAGATGACGCAAGCATCAGCACTACGATTATAAATACTGACGATATGATCTGATTCTTCTTTTCAACAAGAACAGAGGTTATAACATGAAATGAGTCATAATGTGCATTTACTCTGAAAAGATGAAGTATCCTTACTACTCTGAGCATTCTGAAAACTATGAATCCGTCAAGGAAGAAGAACGGAAGTATGGTCAGAAGATCAACTATGCCGTCAAATGAGTATAGGAATCTCAGCTGTGCCTTGGCACTTCTCTTTTCAGGATAAAGATAGCAAGCTGTCCATATCCTGAGGATGTATTCTATGCAGAATACGGATACCGTGACTGCTTCGATAACTCTGAATAACGGCTTCAAGCCTGAAAGCTCATCGAAAGTATCAAGAAAAACAGTAAGAATGTTCAGTATAATGATAGTAACTATGAACCAATCGAAGGAACGGCTGATAAGATCGTCCTTGTTTCCTATCTGAATAATATCGAATATTCTTTTTTTAAGTGACTTTTTTCTGATCTCACCCAATTCCGCTCAACTCCGTATAAAGTTTTTTCGCATAACTGTCAGTCATTCCGCATATATAATCAGTCACAAGCATAAGCCTCAGATAAAGCTTCTCCGTTTCGTTCTTTCCTTCGGAGCCGAACCTGTAAGCGCGTATATAGTTTTCGGAAACCAGCCGCAAAACTCGCTGTTCAATAGCAGAGCCCGCGTAATCTGTATCAAAAACGACCGCAGCCCTCGTTAGCTTGCTGAGAAGAAACTCGTATATCTCCCCTGCTCCGATCTCCAGTGAATATATCTCCTTTGAGCAGAAAACAAAACGGTAAGCCATATCTCCGAGAGCAAATGCAAGCGTCTCTGAATCTGAAGCCGCAAGAAGCTCCCGCGGGAAATCACCATCCATAATAGCGCTGTAATTGTCGATAAACGAAGCAGAAGCCGCTCTGAGAAGAACTCCCTGCACATAGATTATCCACCTCTGAACAGCATTCTGCTCAGGCGAGGAAAGCTGCTTTTCCAGTGCCTGACCGTAATAGTATTCAAGCTTGCTGACAGCTCTTTCCATGACAGCTTTTTGCTTTTCATTGCCGCATTTGCTAATATATGTATTTTTCAGTTCAAAAATAAGCTTAGGACAGGTCAGGAATCCTTTTTTTACAGCATCCTCCATGTCTGCGGTCTTATAGGCGATATCATCGGCAGATTCAAGAATGAATGCAAGAGGGTGACGGCAGTTCACGGCTCCCGTATTTTTTACGATATCCTCGTAAATATCCCTGTCGGCATAGTAATAGCCCATTTTCTTGTCCTTGATATTGCCGCTTTTTTTATTCACCGCGGTAGATGGCACAGGATATTTTATAATGGTATTCAGCAGACCGTATGTGAGATTCATGCCGTTTTCGTCCACAAGGTAATGGAGCTTCGTCAGCAGCCGCAACGCCTGTGCATTGCCCTCAAAATGATACAGATCCTCCCTCATCTGAGGCTCAAGCAGTTCATCGAGCTTTTTACCGCCCAGTTCCATTTTCGGAAGATTTCTCACGAACCAGTCACGCACAAAGTCTTCGCCGAAGTGACCGAAAGGAGGATTGCCTATATCATGGATAAGTCCCGCACATTCAAGTATACTGCAAATCTTTTCTATATCCTGAGCTTCAAGCCCGCTGTCTTTTACTTCTGCCACTATCCTGCGGAATATCATCTGTCCGAGTGACTTGGCAAAAGAGGATACCTCAAGTGAATGAGTAAGACGGGTCCTGACAAAATCTCCCCTGTCAAGAGGGAAAACCTGTGTTTTATCCTGCAAGCGTCTGAATGAAGCGCTGCCGATTATCCTGTGATAGTCCCTCTGGAACTCGTTTCTCGGGTCGTCGCTAACAGATGTGGTAGAGTAGCCTCTGCGTCTTTTTTCACATAATAATTTTTTCCAGTTCATTATCCTGCTCCGTATTTATAGAAATTGGTTTATCGATGGATATGCTTTCGGGTGTGACTATACAATCATAGGCAAGAAGATTTACACCCTCTGCCTGTGCGGCTCTCAATGCGTCTCCGAATGCCTTATGTGTAACATCATTGGGCCGGAACTCCCTTATCCCTTTCATCTGTATCACAAAAAGGATATATGCTCCGTATCCGGCCTTTCGGGCTTTTATAAGCTCGTTTATATGCTTCAGCCCCCGTTCTGTGGGAGCGTCGGGGAAATAAGCCGTACCGTCATATTCAAGAGTAACGCCCTTGACCTCAAGGAATGTTATATTTCCTCTGTCCTCTATGCGGAAGTCAAAGCGCGATGCTCCGTATGTGTATTCACGCCTTATATCTGCATTTCTTGAAAACAGTGTTCCCTTTCTCAGCCATTCCTCCGTAACTTCATTGGGTATCTGCGAATCCATATTGACCAACATATCAGGACTGCCCTCATTCTCCTTTTCCACAGCAACAAGGTCGTATTTCGTCCTGCGCATAGGATTGTCCGAGCCTTCAAGATATACCGTACAGCCTTTCACGAGAAGTTCCCTGCACCTGCCGGTATTCTTGACATGAACAGTCTGCACCGAGCCGTCCAGCAGGACATTTGCTATGAATCTGTTGGGGCGGTCTATAAACTCAGCCTTTCTTATATGATGGTATCTCATAATCCTTACCGTAAAGCTCTCTGTAGGTCTCATTTGTGCAGTAAACAAATACGTCGTTCTGTATATCCTTGTCCTTGAATATCTTTCTTCCCTTGCCCGTATACGCCTCCGCAACATATTTTTCGTCAAGACCGAGTATATCGCAGACAGTTATAGTTTCTGAGGGAGAATCACAAATAATATAATCGGGTGCTCCGAATGATCTCATATACTCGTATTCCTGCTCCATATCCTCATCCGTAGCCATAATATGGGTCATATATGACAGGTCCTTGTAGATATTGTAGTATATGTTTTTATCGAAATACGCCTCAGAGGCATAGGCAGAAGCGGTAAATACATGCGAATCAGTCTTGCTCCATGTTGCAAGAAGCTTCTTGTTCTCAAGTCCGTTCTCCTTTATCCAGTCAGCCAGTGCAGGAGCAGCATCATACGGCATAGTAAGCTCTCGGTAATAACTGCAGCCGTTCCAGTAAAGATTTATGCATACAAATGCAGCAGCTGCTGCGGGAACAGTCTTTCTGACAAAGCTTTCGGAAAGGCCTGCCTTAGCAAGAGGCTCCGTAAACTCACTCAGGAGTATGGGCTCCTTGTCAGTGGCAGTCCAGAGAATGAACAGCAGGAACATCAGAAATACGCCGAAATGATGTGCATAGGAATATGAAGTTATCAGAAACGATACACAAAGATAAGGTATCAGCAGCTCGGCGACCATTTTACGCTTATAGCATATCCTGAGAAGAACAGCCCATATAGCCGTTGATATAACAACAGCGCCTATCACCTCGCCTATAGGGTTGTTCTCGTTCTGCAGGCTGATGAGCTGCGAGGAGAAAGATGTGAACAGATTCTCCGACGGAACATAGAACCAGCTCAGCAGGAACGATACTATTATACTGTGGTTACTTGAACGTACTATGCTTGTGCCGAATGCGTCGGAACGCGGTATTATCTCAGCAATGAGAAGCAATGCTCCCGCAAGAAGAATTATATAGCTTACAAGGAGCTTTTTATTGTTCAGCACATCAAGGGCTCCGTTTTTAACGCTTCTCTGTCTTATGCACTCGCCTGTTATGTCGGATAAAACGATTCCGCCCGCAAGAGCGATGCCGTATGAATGACTCAGACACATCACAAAAAGGGCGATAATGTAAAAAGCAGGCTTTTCCTTGCGTTTTTTATAAGCCATTGCAGTCAGAAGGCAGCCTAAAGCAAGAAGTATATAAGGTCTCGATACGACAGCATACTGGTACATCAGATAAAAGCTCATGGGAATGATAGTTTTCATCAGCCGGCTGAACGGAGAACGGAACTGTATTATGGCAATAACAGTTGCATACAAAGCAAACTGCACTCCCTTAAGGGCAAACGGGAACGGTATCCCCAACGCAATAGCGCCTTTCAGCAAAAGATGCCAGAGCGGCGGGTGACCTTCATAATGAGGGAGATAGAACAATATATCATGCAGCGAAGCGTCGCGGGCTATCATATATGCCTGAACCTCGTCGTACCATGTTTCGTGGAAGATAAGTCCTATAAGAACTATTGCCGAAAATACAGCTGTAGCGATACAGCTTGTGATAAATCCCTTTTTTTCTGTTTTTATGTTCATTTCTGCACCTTTTTCCTGCTTTCTTTTTCATCAAGCACCTTAAGATAGTGTATTTCCCTGTATTTTTTTGGCGTAATGCCGTTCACCTTTCTGAAAACGCTTATGAAAGCGCTCTGTGAGGAAAAACCGAGAGCCAGTGATATGTCAAGGCATGAGAACTCCGAGCTTGCAAGCAGATTCTCCGCAGTGGTTATCCTTGCCTTTATAATGAATGATTTTATGCTCATTCCCGTTTCCTTTGAGAAAAGCTTTGAGAGATAGGACGGATTTAACCCCACTTGTTCGGAAAGCAGCTTAAGGGTCAGCTCCTCATGCAGATTCTCATATATATAATCTATGCACTTTCTCACGTGTATGGATATTACATTGTCCTTTTTCAGCGCCTTCATGCGCTCGGCAAAATCAAGCTGCATTTCAAGGAAAAGGTCTATTATCTGCTCCACGTCGCTCAGCTTGTCGGCCCGCTGTATGTATATGTCACTTAGAGTATAGGCAGTATCATGCCCGAGACCGCCTTCCACGCAGAAACGTGCGACCATTGCCACAGAAGTGACGAAATGATACATTATATTGCGGACGGGATCGTCGGAAAGTCTGCCCTTTCCGTCAAAGAAATTCTTCCTGATCCTCTCAAAATTTGCCTTAACCGCCTCTGTATCACCTGCCCTCACCATTCTGTAAACATTCAGTTCACGCTCGAACGGACTTCTTGTAAAGCCGTAATTCCGCTGTATGTATAGCCTGTAGTTGAGATCGCGGTCTGTTTTCATAAGCTCACCTCTTTTTTGCTCCGGTTCAGCATATTTTGTTATATTTCTATTATAGCCCATTTTTGATACAAATGCAATATTTCTGATATAATTTCTTTGTGCGATTGATTATAATAAACACAATGAAAAACAACGTATAAGCGACAAAAGGAGGTAAATATATGGCAAAAGCGAATGATCTTACCAACGGCAAGGTTACTTCCATAATACTTAAATTTTACTTTCCTATGCTGCTGACTAATATGCTCCAGCAGATGTACAATATCGTTGATACAGCCATTGTGGGCAAAGGCCTGGGCGATAATGCTCTTGCAGCCGTTGGCAATATTTCTTCTCTGACATTCCTTATATTCGGATTTTCCATGGGTCTCGCAAACGGATTCTCCGTCATAACGGCTCAGAGCTTCGGAGCAGGTAACTACTCAAAGCTCCGCCGCTCGGTGGCTTCCTCGTTCCGTCTGTGCATTGTCATAGCAATAGCGCTGACTGCGCTGAGTGTAAGCTTTCTAAAGCCGGTATTACATCTTCTTCGTACCGACGAGGCTATCATGCATGACGGCCTTGTCTACGGATACTGCATTTTCGGCGGACTTACAGCAACTATAACCTATAATCTCTGCGCATGCACACTCAGGGCTCTCGGAGACAGCAAAACACCGTTCATAGCTATAATCATATCCACAATAGTAAATATACTCCTTGATACATTCTGTATCTTCGTCCTTAAAACAGGAGTTGAAGGAGCTGCCGCAGCTACGATAGCTTCGCAGATAGTTTCCTCTCTCATATGCTGGCTGAAGATACGCAAAATAGATGTACTGAATATCACTAAGGAGGATTTCAGGGGCAACGGCTCACTGTATATCGAACTTTTCAAAAACGGTCTGCCAATGGCGCTCATGAATTCCATAACAGCTGTGGGCTGCATGGTTATACAGTACTTCGTAAACGGCCTCGGAGTTGCATACACAACGGTATATTCGGCTTGCAGCAAGTTCATCAATCTCTTTATGCAGCCTGCCTGCACAGCGGGTTTTGCAATGTCTGCCTTTACAAGTCAGAACTACGGCGCAAAAAAATACGCAAGAATACGGGAAGGACTTCACGTATGTCTTGCTATAGCAACTGTATCCTATATCATTCTCGGTTCGATAATGGTATTCTTCCCTGCTAAGCTTGCAGGTATAATGATAAGCGGCAAGGAGACTATCGAGATATCAAAAACATACCTCCCCATATGCGGCACATGTCTCATAGGAGTAGATTACCTCTTTGTTTTCAGGAACGGCTGCCAGGGCTTTGGCAAACCTCTTGTTCCTATGATATCGGGGATTCTCGAAATGGCTCTCAGAGTCGGAGTTATTGCGCTGTTTATCCCTGTTGTGGGCTTCTCCGCAACAGCTTATGCGGAAGCCTCTGCATGGATAGGTGCTATGCTTATGAATATGGCTGCATTTGAGCACACTCTGAGATCAAACCTGAAATCGCCCGTGATAAGGCATAAAAAGTTAAAATCCGCAGCATGATCCCGACTGATACGCAGTCGTTCTATACACAATCCTCACCTCCGCTGTCTGCTATTCTCTCGCAGACAGCACTTTTTTTGAAAAAAATCCCCTTCGGTTATGTGTGCGCATACGCCGAAGGGTTTTTTTCATAATATAATTGAGCTTTCTTATGATTGATCTCTTTTGCTCAGTTCATCTTTCAAAGCGTCTGTCAATGAGTCTTCTATCTCTTTTTGCAGCTCCGGATATATATATTTATCAACCGAGATATCTATCGAACTATCACTGCTCCATAATGTCGAATCAGCCATTCTCCAGCTGATAATACCGTCACCTAAAAAGTCATAGGAGTGGATACTGATCGATTCTCCGCTTTCGGGAATACTGATCTCCAATTTTGGGTCACTTAAAGAAGAAAAGCTCATAAAATTAATATGCGGCATATATATCCTCATTGTACTCTTACAGCTCTTATCGGCAGGAACAGCAAATTCTCTGTCAAATTGATTGTACTTTATTTCAAATGAATCGATCTTGTCATCTTTTTCAAGGCTTTCTGACGAATTGTAGGGCTCATAATACACAAAACTCTCAGCAGTGTCAGTTAAAATTTTCTCCTCCGCCTTTTCTACGAAATCATCCGTTTTGAAAAGTGATGCATCCGATACAGGCATAGCGCTCGTATCATCGGTGTAAAGCGAACGTTTCCAGCTGATACTGTGCTCATCATCGCAAATGATCTCATAATTATAAACGTTCTCATTATCTTTTTTGAAGTATACCACGTTAATGGGAGTTCTTTTGACTTCATCTTTACACTTACAGATGTTATCGTATACATATGAAGCAACTGTGACCGTATCACCGTTTTTATCAATGATCTCTCCGTATCTGTCCGAGTCAAAGGCTGCCTGCACCGCAATGTCGCTCAACGCCCGCCGAACGTCCTTCGTTATCATATAATTCTCAGCTTCTTTATCGGTTATACCAAGCTCTTCAAGTTCCTCCTGCGTAAACTTTGAATCTGTCTCCGCAACGGCTATAAAGTTCGAGGGCTTGTAGCTTTCCGAATATTCAACCGCATACATCTGATCTGTGGGGATATCATTAAACGTTCTTACAAAAAGGCGTACTCTTGTATCCTCGTCGCCCTCCACATACTCAAAGGGACACTTGCAGACTGGATTGTACATAATATCGTATTTTGCATAATCCCTCAGCAGCATATCGTATTGCTTATAGCTATTCTTGTCTGTTTCGGCATTCAGCTCAGAAACAATCGAGCTGTACTCCCTGCCGTTACAATCGGACACATTTGCAAGAAAATTCTGAAACGGTGCGGTATGCGGTATAACTGCCGCACACACTATAACAGCCGCAGCTGCTGCTCCAAGTTTTACAGGCAATGGGATTCTTGCACGTCCCGATACATTTTCGACCTCGCTTACAGTTACCTCAAATTCCGCGTCATTTTCAGGGAAAGCCCTGTCCGATATCCTGTCAAAGCAGTTTACACCTGACGATAACTCGCTCATTTTATTCTTTAAAAGCTTTTCAACCTCGCTATTGGGATTTATCTCATTATTACTCATTTATCGTCACCTGCCTTTTCCTTTAATACGGATATCGCTTTCTGATACCTTGATTTTACAGTTGATTCGGGACATTTCATTATTCTGCCGATTTCTTTGAAGGTCATTTCCGCACAGCACTTGAGTACTACCGTCTGTCTCTGCTTATCATTTAGATGTCTCAGCAGCTGTTTTATAAAAATACTGTCCTCAACGGTCTTTGCTGTGTCGCCGTAATTATCTATGATTTCATCCTTGTACTGACGCTTATATCTGCGTCGGATCTCCAGTGCAACATTTCTCGCAACTGTCAGTATAAAGCCTTTTCCGTTACCTTTTGAAGCAGAAAAGCGCTTGACCTGCGTAAGTCTTACAAAGGTCTCAGCAACGCAGTCCTCGGAAAGATGATAATCCTGCGTGATACTGAACGCTACTGCAAACACCGTATCCTTGAACATTTTATACAGCTTTTCAAGGCTCGCCTTGGACTTTGAGCATTCTGATATCAGTTCGTTTACTGTATTATCCTTCTCGGCAGCATTATTTTTTGAAACAAATACGGGAATTATTGATCCGTCACCTCCGCTGAAGGTCTTTATTTCAGCTTCCACTATATCACTTCCTAAAATAAAAATAGTATATTAAGCCATGGTGCAGCACGCTCTGTCAACAGCTTTCATATATAAGTGATTTCAGGAGCCAAAAAAGACTGAAATTTCTAAAAAATTTTTCGTGAATATAAGTTTTAATATATGATAAACCTGCAGGTTTTAGCAGGTATACCGTTTCCGTCCGGAATATAGCGTTCTATGGTCGAATAGAGATCGTACTTTTCTCTCAGTTCTGCAATAGCATCCATCATTCCCGAGGAGTGATCCTTGTCAATAGCCGCATACCTCTTCGTTTCATAAGGTTTACACTGAAATAACCAATTAATACAGCAATTATACCACATAAAAAAATAAATTTCAAGAAATAAACTACAGCTATTGACAAATATTACTTTGTATGATATACTGTACGTGTGAACAGTTGTTCATATGTTACAAGAAAGAAAGTGATCCTATGGAAAGAACTTTTATTATTCATAATCTCGACTGCGCTCACTGCGGCGCCAAGATCGAAACTGCTTTAAACAATATTGATGGCATAGAGTCCGCTGTACTCAATTATCCGCTGAAAAAACTCATAATAAAGGGCGATATCACAGCTGAACTCATTGAATTAATTAATAAGACCGCTAATTCCATCGAAGCGGGAGTCGTCATATCCCCTGCCGAGCACGGTCATCATCACCACCATTCGCATAATGAACATCATGATGAATGCGACTGCGGTCACTCCCATGAACATCATCACCATGACGAATGCGGCTGCGGACATTCCCACGAACATCATCACCATGATGAATGCGGCTGCGGTCACTCCCATGAACATCTGCATCATGATAAGTATTCCCACGGGGACGGCGAAACCCGCCTTTTCCCAGTAAATGAGCTTGTGTCCCTGGCTCTGGGCGCGATATTATTCGCTGCCGCCCTGTTATGCGGCAGATTTACGGACATCAAGCTTCTCCCCGTTATTCTCTACGCTGCGGCTTATATTGTACTCGGTCATAATATACTCCTTGCCACACTAAAGAATATCAGAGCTAAAAACTTTTTTGACGAGAACTTCCTTATGACTGTGGCTACCATAGGCGCTTTCGCCCTCGGTGAGTACCCGGAGGCTGTGGGAGTTGTACTTTTCTTCAGAATAGGCGAGCTTTTCGAGGACTACGCCGTTTCACGAAGCAGAAAATCTATCACTGATGTTGCCGCACTAAAAGTTGAAGAAGCTGAGGTTCTACGCGATGGCGAGTTTGTAAGCGTTCATTCCGATGAAATACAAGCAGACGATATACTTCGCATAAAAGCAGGCGAAAGAATAGCAGCAGACGGTATCATCGAATCGGGAGAGTCAAGACTTGATACCTCCGCTGTAAACGGCGAGCCCGTTCCTCTTACCGTAAAAACCGGAGACAGCGTTCTTTCGGGCTGTATAAATCTCTCGGAAACTCTTACTCTCCGCGCTACGGCTGCGGCTTCCGACTCCATGATCTCAAAAATAGCAGATGCCGTAGAGAACGCTTCTGCCACAAAACCTCACATAGACCGCTTCATTACGCGATTTGCAAAGGTATACACGCCCATAGTCATAGCTATAGCCGTACTGACTGCCTTAATACCGTCTATTATAACCGGAAACTGGAGCAAATGGGTATATTCAGCTCTTACTTTCCTCGTCATAAGCTGTCCGTGTGCTCTTGTTTTAAGCGTTCCCCTCACCTATTTCTCGGGTATCGGAGCTGCTTCAAAATTAGGAATTCTTTTTAAGGGCGGAAATGCCATAGAAGCACTCGGCAGAGTAAAGGCAGTTGCTTTTGACAAGACAGGCACTCTCACCGACGGAAGCTTCTCCGTTACTGATATAAAAAAATACGGCGATATAAGTGAGAATGAGCTTCTCAGTCTCGTAGGCAGCTGTGAGCAGTGTTCGTCACACCCTGTTGCAGAAAGTATCGTTGAATACTGCCGAAACAACAACATAGCTCTCAGCGAGCCTGAAAAGTCAAAAGAGACCGCAGGTCAGGGAGTTTCGGCAATTATAAACGGAAAAAAAGTACTATGCGGCAGTGAACGCCTTATGACAGCAAACAGCATTGCCATTCCCGATGATAAAACACCCATGGGAAGTGTGGTCTACGTTGCGGTAAACGGCAAAATATCCGGCAAGATAATCGTTTCGGATACTGTAAAAAAGACTGCTTCTTCAGCAATTTCCAATCTTAAGGCGCTTGGTCTAAGGACATTTATGCTCACAGGTGACAAAGCCGATAACGCTGAAGCTGTTGCCAAAATGACGGACGTTGACGAGTTCAAGGCCGATCTTTTACCTGATGAAAAGCTTGCAGAGATAGAACGTATCCGCAGTAAAAACGGTTCCGTTATGTTCATAGGCGACGGATTCAACGACGGTCCCGTACTTGCAGGTGCGGATATAGGCGGAGCTATGCAGAACGGCTCCGATCTCGCACTTGAAGCGGCTGACGCAGTATTTATGAATTCCGAACCCGAATCTGTGGTCAAGGCTAAGAAGATCGCCGATAAGACAATGCGCATCTCCTATGAAAACATCATTTTTGCCTTGGGCATAAAGGCTGCGGTCATAGTTCTCGGACTTTTGGGTCACCCGAACATGTGGTTCGCTGTATTTGCTGATTCGGGAGCTGCAATGATATGCATTCTCAATGCTGTGAGAGTTCTCAATACGAAAAGGTATTGATCCTGAGCTCATTAAAAATATGACAGATATAACCGAAAGTGAAGGGATGGTACGTAGCAGCCGATTATCGGATATAAATGAAGAATCAAAGCTAACAGTACATTACCGCAGCAAGGATATCGTCATTGACATGTACAAATACTGCTGCGAAAACGAAATAATAGAATATTGAAAGTATAAGACAGCACTATGAACAATGTGTGTTTTTACTATATTTTTTCAATATAAAAAATATTATTTCAACAACATGTTGAAATAGATGTTAAAAGTAACGCTCCCTGTTAAGGGAGCGTTTCTTTTATCAATAGAATGTAGCCACAGGCTGCTCTGGAGCTTCAGCAGGCTCGATACCCCTGACAAGCAGCAGAGGGCCTTTTCCGCGGTAGAGCTTGTGCTTCTGCACACTTATTTTTCCGGTAACAGTAACCCATGACTTGTTTGCAGGCTCGTTTCCGTCATCTATCTGCGCCGCAAGCCAGCAGTACTGTATATCTTCAACACAGCAGGTCATTATATGACGGCCGACTGCAAAAGTATTCGCAGGGAATTTATCGTTTTTGGCAGTAAGAGCCTTGAATGTCATGGTCTTGCCGTCATATTTGAACGGATCGTCCATGATATCCCTGTACCACAGTGCAAAGTCCTTGTCTTCGATAGTTATCTCGTCAGCCTCAACATCAAAAGGCAACGGATCTTCGATATCGTCGTATGCAACCCGTCCGTCGGTATACTCATAAACTATCTCCGCACTTCTGCTTACTCCCCTGACTATCTTATGATACTCATTAGGGTCAAATTTCTCATCAAAGCGGTTGAATATGACCATTTCAGCCACGTTTAGTTTATCAACTACAAGGCTTCTCATGTTAGCATTGTAGTTGCTGAATGTAGTTGCGTCAGCAAAGAACATGGTCTGCGCTATGGTAGTATCATCGGGCATAGCCTTGTAGAAATCGTCCATGAGCCACATGCCGTTGTACTCGCAGACGATACGCTCTGCACCGCTCTCTTTCAGCAGCTTTGTGAAGTTCTCCATAGTAAACTCTGACTTATCGTCAATAACGTGGATTACTATATTTTTCTTGGGCATGCGGGAGATATCAAACTCCTCAACGCCCTCTTCACAAACGAGCAGAAGTGTTTTTTCTCCCTTGTTGAAGCGCTTGTCTTCGAGAGTCTCCTGTATGAACTTTGTCTTTCCCGCTTCCAGAAAGCCAAGGAACAGGTATATCGGTATTACATCGTTCTGATCAGGCACGGTAAACGCTCCTTTCGATCAAGCCTTGAAAAGCTCGGCAATTGCTTCTTCGTTTATCTTTGAACCGATAACGCAAAGTCTGCCGATAGTACCGGCGCTGCCCGTACGTACATCGGGAACTCCCGGGACGTAGTCATAGTGTATCCACTTGCCGTCAGATCCTGCAACGATACCCTTTGCACGAAGTATCATACCGTACTTCTCCTCATTGCCAAGAGCCTCAAGTGCAGACTGTATCTCCTCAGTGGTATAGGTCCTTGTAGTTTCCCTGCCCCAGCTTGTGAATACCTCATCGGCGTGGTGATGATGATGCTCATGGTTATGATCGTGACAGCCGCAGGTGCAGTCAGGACCGTGATCGTGATGATGTTCGTGTTCTTCATCGTGGTCGTGGTGATGATGATGTTCGTGTTCTTCATCATGGTCGTGGTGGTGATGATGTTCATGCTCCTCATCGTGATCATGATGATGGTGTTCATGCTCTTCATCGTGATCATGATGATGGTGTTCATGCTCCTCATCGTGATCATGATGATGATGTTCGTGTTCCTCATCGTGGTCATGGTGGTGATGATCGTGATGTGCAGCCTCCTCAAGAAGCTCCTTAAGCTCGTCGTCAAGTGTGTTTTTCCGGGTCATAGCGTCAACGAGCTGTTTGCCTGTGAGCTCGTCCCACTCTGTTGTTACAATAGGAGCAGCAGGATTCTTTTCGCGAAGGCTCTTTACGCAGTCGTCAAGCTTATCCTGTGAAAGGCCGCTTGTATGGCTGAGTATGAGACAGCTTGCGTATGTTATCTGATTATCGAAGAATTCACCGAAATTCTTCATATACATCTTGTACTTCTTTGCGTCAACTACAGTTGTGAAGCCGTCAAGCTCGACATCATGAGCGTTTATGTTCTGAACTGCGCGGATAACGTCGCTGAGCTTACCTACGCCCGAGGGCTCGATAAGGATACGGTCGGGAGCATAATCAGCGAGGACCTTTTCAAGTGCCTTGCCGAAGTCGCCGACTAAACTGCAGCAGATACAGCCTGAGTTCATTTCGGTTATCTCAACGCCTGCGTCCTGCAAAAAGCCGCCGTCAATGCCTATCTGACCGAATTCGTTCTCGATAAGCAC